>NZ_CP094972.1:0-663186 GCF_025985425.1 Entomomonas sp. E2T0 | reverse complement strand
TTATTAGGTAGATTGCTTGTAGTGTTTAGGGCATCTTTTAAATATTTATTATCAGTAAATTGTTCTAGTAAACTAGTTAAAGGCGTATCAATTTTATGTAAGGGTTGCATGGTAACAACCTCTTGTAAAGACTGACAATTACCAATGGGATCATAAATTCGGAAAACAGTTTTACCAATTTCATCACAACGGCGATTAGCCCTGCCTAGCATTTGTTCAAATAAAATTCGAGATTTTACATGGCGTAAAAATACTAAATTACAGATTTGTGGAATATCTATACCTGTTGCTAATAAATCAACAGTAATAGCGATATTGGGGTATTGCTCTGTTTTATAAGCTGTAATTAGTTGTTCAGGGTTATAACTGCCAATAGTAATTTTGGCAACAGCAGTTTGGTCATATGACTCTTGGTAAAGTTTAGTAAATGCTTTATCAAGCAAATTTTTAACCATATCTGCATGTAAATCGGAAGCACAAAAGATAAGTGTCTTTTCTTTTCCAAAGGGATTTAATTCTTGAACGAGTTGTTCACAGATAATTTCATTAAAACTTTTGTTAATAACGAACCGATTAAAGTTTTCAATATCAAAATTAAGCTCATCCTCTAATTCTGCTGATTCAATATTACCTGTTTGAGCATTAATAATATTGATGTTATAGCCTTTATTAAAATGAATACCATGTTGTGTTAATTCTGTTTGATAAATAATAGGAGGCTCATAATCAATTAAGTAATCATCAGCTACTGCTTCACGATAAGAATAACTGTAAACAGGTTTTCCAAATATATCTGTAGTATGCTTTACTGGTGTAGCCGTTAAGCCAACTCTAACTGCATCAAAGTAGTTAATAAGCTGTTGATATTCTTCTATATATTGTTGAGAGTCCCTAGTCGCTAACTCCCCCTCTATCATTTCCTGTTCTAGCATATAACCACTATGTGCTTCATCAATAATAATACAATCAAAACTATCGATGGAAGGTGATGTATCAGAGGCAAAAATGCTTTTTACCATACTTTGTACAGTAGCTAATTGTAGATGATTACTTAAGTCATCAATGTGATTTGATAGTTCTGTTAAATTATAAAGTTTTGCTAAGGTTTGATATTGTTCATCGAGGGTTTTAGTAAGTATATCTTCTGTTTGTAAGCCCAGCGCAGCATGATCAACCAAGACTAAAATACGTTTAAATCGGTTGGTTTTTAAAAATCGATATATTAGGGCATTGATAACAACTGTTTTACCTGTTCCTGTAGCCATTGCAATCAAACAATTACGCTGATTATTTAAGATAGCCTTTTCTACCGCTTGAATAGCTGCTTGTTGATAACTTCGTAAATATAGTTGAGCAAAATTTTCTTGTTGTAAAGCTTGTTCAGCCGCACTTATGTCATGGGTTAGTTTAGTTAATAATCCTTGTGGTGTATGAAAGTGTTGTAATGCTTGGGCTAAGTTGTTGGTCTCACGTAAATCTCGAAACCAAGTACCAGATTTTTCTTCAAGTTGGCTATTGTAAGGGCGGCCATTACTGGAATAGACAAAGGGAATAATATAGGGAGTATTATCATGGCTAGTCCAAGGCCGATTACGTTGGGCTAATAACCAAGGTGCTTGCATTAGAGGTTCAATTTGAAACCCTTGAGCATAGGTTTCTGCTTGGCGTATTTTATCTGCAACATTAATGTTTTCACATTTAGCTTCTATAACAGCAATGGGAATCATGCCACAAAATAAAATATAGTCTGCATAGGCAGCATTGCCTTGATAAAAAATAGGATAACCAGCAATAGCTTTATTTTTATCCTGTTCAGGACGAGCGCCATTATCCCATGTTAATTCTAAACTATCTGCTTGCCAGCCAGCTTCAGTAAGTTGTTGGTCAATTATTAAACGTGCTAATTCTTCTGTTAAAAAAACTTGTTGATTTGCTTCTTTGATTTGCTCACTAATAATTTGTTGTTGTTTTACAGTTTGTTGAGGTTTTTTTTTGTTTTGCTCAACAAGTTCTATTTGTAGTAATCGAATGTGTGTTTCAAAGGATTCTTGTTGTTTCTGTAAAGCTTCTTCTTGTTGTTTAACTTGTTCTGCTAGTGTACGAGCTTCTTTATCCATTTGCTCTGCTAATACAGCATATTCTTGCTTTTCTTTTTTTAATAAGTTTAGTAATTGCTGGTTATCTTCAAATTTTTCATTGCTTGCTCGTAGCTGATTAATTTGATTTTGTAATTCACGTAGTTTTTGGCTAGGGTCTGGTGGAGTGATAAAACTTCCAGGATTAAATTTACTACCCTCTTTACCAAAAGATTGATGATACCAAACAGCTAGGCTACGCGCCATTTTTAAACCATTAATGGCCTCTCTGTGTTCGGTTTTAAATTCGTGAGTAGCTTTATTGCCTTCAACTCGTATGGTATGAAAAAGATTACGTATAGTAGGGTCTAATCTTAATTCTCGATCAATTTGATGAATAAGATCGACTTGGGGGGTTGTATCATCAAAGTAAATACCACATCTAGTGGCAATATCTTTAGCAAATGCCTCACCTAATTGGCGCAATTTAATTAGAGTAGTATTTGGATCACTAGCAAATACTTGCTCAGCAGTATGGGTTAACTCGAAGAATATAGGATCATGTTCTTTTAGAAAGTCAAAATTGCTAGTAAAGAGTCTCATTTTTTTACTTAAGAATGGCTACTCAATATTTTGTACTTGTTCACGCATTTGTTCTATAAGTACTTTTATATTTACAGCTGTTTGTGTGGTCCGTGTATCGTATGCTTTTGAACCTAATGTGTTGGCTTCACGATTAAGTTCTTGCATTAAGAAGTCTAAACGACGGCCGCAGGGTTCTTTACTATTAAAGGTATGGCGTACTTCGGTTAAATGGGTTTGTAGGCGGTCTAATTCTTCAGCCACATCTGATTTTTGAGCAAGCAATACAAGTTCTTGCTCCAAACGTTGATTATCAATTTCTACTTGTAGCTCTTGGCAGCGTGTTAATATTTTTTGGCGCTGATTATCTAACATTTCTGGGATAAGTGGGCGTAGTTTATTAACTTCATTATCAATACTGACTAAACGATCATCTAATAATTGCTGTAGTTCCTGTCCTTCTCTTGCTCTATTCTCTTTCAAATTTTTGAGTGTGTCAGAAAATAGTTCAATAGCTTGTTGTTGTAATAGTTCATGATTAGCTTGTTCATTGATCAATACGCCAGGCCAAGATAATACTGTAAAAGGATTTATTGGCGTGGGATTAATAGTTAACTCAGAGATTTGTTCTGCCGCTTGAACAAGTTGTTTAGCACGTTCTGAATCTATTTGTAGAGGATTATTTTGAGCATTAGGGGAGAAAGTAAATGTACATTCTACTTTACCACGAGAGATTTCTTTTTTTAGGATATCCCTTAATTGCCATTCAAGCACTCGAAAAGTTTCAGGTAATTTGAAGCTATGCTCCAAATAACGATGATTAACAGAGCGTATTTCCCAGCATAAAACCCCTTCATTAATAGATAATTCATGGCGTGCAAATGCGGTCATACTCTGTAACATGGCTGAGTTCTCCATTATTTTGATGTTATAAAGGGTATATTAAATCACCTTTTAGCTAAGCTTGCTATGTTAAAGTGTCCATAACTAAAACGTAGATGATAAGGAGTATCCCCAAAATCTGTACCTCTAGCTACAATAATATTTTGTTGTAACAACTCATCTAATAAATTATTAAAGTCATAGGTATTTTTTTGTAGGCAATGAGTGTAAAGATGAAAACCGCCTAATGGTGGTTGAAAAGTTAATTTATGTTGATAGTTTTCTTTAAGCCATTGTATTAATTGTTGGGATCTTTTAGTTAATGCAGTTTGTAAGTATTGTTGATGCGTACTGCTATGTTCTGTTAAGTAGTGTTCAGCAAGTAGTTGTGGTAGAACACTAAGTCCAGCATCTAGCTGTTGCCGTATATCAGCTAGTTTATTAACGATAGCTTTGGGGGCAATCATCCATCCTGCTCGAATATTTTTGCCAATATATTTAGAAAGTGAACCAATATAAATTACTTGCTGGTGTTTATCTAATTTTTTTAAAGGAGAAGTATCTAGCTGTGAATTAAAGGGCAAGGCACTATAAGCATCATCTTCAACAATAGGAATACGTTTTTTATAGCAGTAGTTAAGTAATTGTTTTTTGCGATGCTCAGTCATCACAAAGCCAGTAGGGTTTTGAAAAATGGGGTTAAGAAAAATCATTTTTATAGACTGCTGATTAAGTAGTTTTTCTAAACCGTCTAATGTTATACCTTGTTGGTCTGTTGGAATGGCATAAATACGTAAACCTGCTGCTTGAAATAGTGGTAATGAATAAAAGTAAGAGGGAGCTTCAATACCAATAGCATCACCTGGTTTTAGCAAGCCTTGAGTAATAAGAAAGATAGCTTGTTGAGCTCCAGAGGTAATCAATATTTGCTCAGTTGCCACAGTCATTTTAAAACGTTGTTGTAAATAGTTTTGGACAGCTTGCCGAAAAGAAATTAAACCTAAATGGGAGGCTTCTGTACCTTGCTCATGGGTTAGTAATTCTTGCCATGAAAACTCTGGTAAAGAAAGAGTAGGTAGTAAATCTGTAGGTAAGTCACCATTGGCTAAGTCTAATATAGGTTGTTGATGGCTGTGTGCTTTTTGCCGTAACTGGTTAGCTTGTAGGTAGTATGAGTCTTGTCTTTTTTTAGAAAGAATTTCTGGTGTAGCCTGCCAATTAATTAAAGGATAACTTTGTAACCCCCATTTTTGCTCATTTACATAGGTTCCACTACCTAGTTTACGAATAAGGATTCCTCTATCAGTGAGCTCATCCAAAGCATGGATAATAGTTGAGCGATTGACTTTCAGTAAGGTGCTTAATTGTCGTTCAGAAGGTAACCGTTCCCCTGCTTGTAATTGTCCATTCTCAATAGCTTGTTCAATATGGTTAACAATCTGTTTGTAAAGGGGTTGTTTATTTGCTGGATTACTGGTTAATGCCCACATAGGCTCACTCGATCAATAGAAATTGCTAAAGATATTATAGTTAAATTGGATGGTATAAATATAGTCCAATTGGATGTTTTTTATTTTATGGAAAGGATTATTCTTAACACTCTAAAAAATTAGTTAAATAACAGGAGTGCTTAGAGTGACAACTAAAATTGTAGGTTCAGAAACAGTTAAACGTGGTATGGCGCAAATGCAAAAAGGCGGTGTAATCATGGATGTGATTAATGCTGAGCAAGCAAAAATTGCTGAAGCAGCAGGTGCTGTAGCTGTAATGGCATTGGAGCGCGTACCTTCGGATATCCGTGCTGCTGGCGGTGTGGCGAGAATGGCTGATCCTACTATTGTAGAAGAAGTAATGAATGCAGTGACCATTCCTGTAATGGCTAAAGCACGAATTGGACATATTAGTGAAGCTCGTATTTTAGAAGCTATGGGTGTTGACTATATTGATGAAAGTGAAGTGTTAACGCCGGCAGATGAACAATATCACTTATTAAAAAGTGAATATACTGTGCCGTTTGTATGCGGTTGCCGTGATTTAGGAGAAGCCTTACGTCGTATAGGTGAAGGAGCTTCTATGCTACGTACTAAAGGCGAGCCAGGGACTGGCAATATTGTTGAAGCGGTGCGTCATATTCGTAAAGTGAACGAGCAAATTCGTATTTTAGCAAGCAAATGTGATGATGAATTGATGACCTTTGCTAAAGATATAGGCGCACCTTATGAGCTAGTAAAAGAAGTAAAAAAACTAGGTAAATTACCTGTTGTTAACTTTGCGGCTGGTGGTGTGGCTACTCCAGCGGATGCAGCGTTAATGATGAGTTTAGGTGCAGATGGTGTGTTTGTAGGCTCTGGTATTTTTAAATCAGATAATCCAGAGAAGTTTGCTAAAGCTATTGTGCAAGCCACTACCAATTATCAAGACTATAAACTATTAGCTGAACTCTCTAAAGGTTTAGGTACACCAATGAAAGGTATTGAGATCTCTAGATTGTCTGATGCAGAACGGATGCAAGATAGAGGCTGGTAGTATGAAAACCATTGGTGTTTTAGCGTTACAAGGTGCAATCGCTGAACACTTGCAAATGCTTGAGCGATTGCAAGTAAAAGGTGTACCTGTTAAGCATGTTGATGATTTAGAAGATATTGATGGTTTGATTATTCCTGGTGGAGAATCTACGGTAATTAGTCGTCTAATTCAGCAACATGGTTTATATGAAAAAATTAAGCAGTTTGCAAAAAAACATCCTGTGATGGGGACGTGTGCTGGGCTAATTTTATGTGGGAAAAATATCGTTAATTCAGATGGTAAGGTTATGCCATTAGGGTTAATAGATATTACTGTGGAGCGTAATGGCTTTGGCAGACAAGTCGATAGTTTTGAAGCAGTCTTATCTGTTAAAGGTATCGCTGAAACAATTCCTGCAGTATTTATCCGAGCACCTTTTATTCAGTCGGTTGGTGATGGTGTGAAAGTGCTTGCTACAATTGAAGATAAGATTGTAATGGCAGAGCAAGATAACATCTTGGTGATGGCTTTTCATCCTGAATTAACCAATGATGCTCAAATATTTGAGTATTTTATTAAGAAAATTAATTAACAGTTTTTAAGGCTGCTTTGGCAGCCTTCTTTTTAAAGTTTAAAACCAACATTAACCATCATTGCATTAAAGCCTAATAATATAACTTCTGTACTAAGTCTATCTACTTGAACTCCAACAGAAGGAATAATAGCAGGCGCTATGCCTAAGCCATTCATTGGTATCTTATGTTGATATTTACCATGATAACCATGAATTAAACCACCTGATATGCGAGCATAAAAAGGGGTGTCTTCTAGTTCAAAACGTTTCCCTGCATAGGCATAGACTGAGCGTTGTCGAAAAGAGTTACGAAAAGTAGCCCCTCCAAAGAACCAACCAGAAGAAAGGTTATAGTCAATACCTATCAATTCTTGGTGGTTGTTATGCTCAGGATTTGGGTGAAAATGTTTAGTATAGACGCTGGTTTGAAATTGCCAAAAGTCCTTGCGCTCATTTTCTGCAAAACTTGTTTGTACAGTGAGTACTAAAATTAACAATAATATTGGCCGTAAACTTAACATTAAACAAAACTACCTTTCTATAAACTACCAATTAAGTTTATGTTGAAACCTATAAAATAACCTTAACCGATTATGACAGGCTGTAAATATATATAACTAAACTGTTTAAAATTGTTTAAAAAACATTTTTAAGAAATTTTCATATTGTCATAAAAATGACACATGAGGTTTCTATACTCTATTTAAGTGAATCGATAAATAGGTACTTAAATGAGTTTATGGAAATCAATAGTTATAACGGGTCTAGGGTTGGCGTTTTCTGTACAAGCATTAGCGGAAAAGAGTCAATTAACTGTCTATACTGCATTAGAGACAGATCAAATTAAGGCATATCAACGGGCTTTTAATAAGGCTCATCCAGAAATTCAATTACGAATAGTGCGTGACTCAACAGGTGTTATTGTTTCTAAACTATTGGCTGAAAAAAATAATCCTAAAGCTGATGTGGTTTGGGGGGTAGCGATTACTGGTTTGGGGGTATTGAAGCAACAAGGAATGTTAGAGGCTTATGCCCCCTCTAATTTCTCTAATATTAAGGCTGCTTATCGTGATAGTGAGAATCCACCTTATTGGTGGGGGCTTGATGTTACAGGAGCTGTTCTTTGTTTCAATACAGCAGAAGCTGAAAAAAGAAAGATTCCTAAACCTGAAAGCTGGCAAGACTTATTAAAACCAGTTTATCAAGGACAGATTGTAATGCCTGATCCTACCTCATCAGGTACTGGTTATTTTGATGTGGTTAGTTGGTTGCAGATATGGGGAGATGAGCAAGGTAAAGGTAGTGGTTGGCAGTTTATGGATGGATTGCACAAGAATATGGCACAGTATACCCATTCTGGTTCTAAACCTTGCAATATGGCCGCAACGGGTGAGTATGTAATAGGCATCTCTTTTGAGTATCGTGGCCATACTAATAAAGCAAAAGGTGCGCCTATTGATTTAGTTTTTCCTAAAGAAGGATTAGGTTGGGATGTTGAAGCTTTTGCCATCCACAAAGGAACAAAGAATTTAGCCGCAGCAAAAACGTTAGCAGATTGGGCTTCAAGTACAGATGCAATGAAGCTATATGGTAAAAGCTTTGCAATTACGGGACAGCCTAATGTTGCTCCTAAGTTAGCTAATATTCCTGATGATTATGAACAGCGTTTAATTAAGATGGATTTTGATTATGCAGCTAAGCAGCGTGATGTGATTTTAAAAGAGTGGAGTTCACGTTATGCCAATAAATCAGAGCCTAAGTAGTAGTGATTTTAAGGAAATGCTATTAATGAGTAATACCTATTTACGGTTAGATCATATCTGTAAGCAGTTTGGCAAGTTTATTGCTCTTAATGATATTAATCTTACTATTAAACAAGGTGAACTAATATGTTTTTTAGGCCCTTCAGGTTGTGGAAAAACTACTCTATTAAGGATCATTGCAGGTTTGGAGCGACAATCATCAGGGACGATTCTCCAACAAGGAAAAGACATAAGTTATTTACCACCAGCAGAACGTGATTACGGTATTGTATTTCAATCTTATGCACTATTTCCTAATTTAACTATTGCAGAAAATATTGCTTATGGTTTAGTTAATCGTAAACAGACAAAAACAGCTATTAAACAACGGGTGGACGAGCTATTAGTTTTGATAGGTTTACCTGATAGTGGTAATAAATACCCTGCTCAAATGTCAGGTGGTCAACAACAAAGAATTGCATTGGCTAGAGCGTTAGCAACTGCGCCCAATTTATTGTTGTTAGATGAACCATTATCTGCTTTAGATGCCACGGTACGAGTGCATTTACGCAATGAAATTTGTAGTCTACAAAAACAATTAGGCTTAACTACTATTATGGTAACCCATGATCAGGAAGAAGCTTTATCTATTGCGGATCGAGTAGTGGTGATGAACCATGGTGTTATTGAACAAGTCGATACACCATTAGAAGTTTATAGTCATCCAGTGTCTCCTTTTGTAGCTAATTTTGTAGGGAAAATAAACTGTCTAGATGCTATTGCTGAGGGAAATCAATGGTTTCGTTGTGGGGATTTACGCTTAAAGTGTGAACAACCACATCATACAGCATTTACTCAGGGGGATAAGGTTAAACTCTATTTACGTCCTGAAGATAGAGTAGTTGAACAATTACCTGCTAATGATACAAACAACTGTACAGGTATTATAAAAAATATCGAATTTCTTGGGGGGAAATGTTTAGCTGAATTGCAGGTTGATCGTTTAGCTAATCAATCACTACAACTGCAATTTTCATTAAATCAAATGTATGACCTTAATGTACAGCAAGGGGCTAATTTACAGTTTGCTATACGTCCTGAGCGCGTTAATGTTTTTCCAGTGAAAGAGTTATGATGCAGACAGAGTTATTGATAGCAAGTAAGCAACCAATTAATAGTTATTGGCTAAAGAGTGTAAAAGGTAATCAGTGGTTAATTTTATCGGTGCTACTGATAATCTTATTCTTGTTATTAATATTTTTAGCTGCACCGCTTGTGGCAATTATAGGGCAGATTTATACAGAAGATCGTATAAATAGTTCAGGTTGGGTAGCTATTGTTAGCTACCTTAGCTCACTTAGTTTATTAAGAAGTTTAGGCAATAGTTTATTTGTATCCACATTAGTGACATTAATTGTTATTCCATTAGCATTTACTTTTGCTTATGCCTTAACAAGAAGTTGTATGCGCTTTAAGGGAATAATGCGTAGTATTACATTACTACCTCTATTGGCTCCCTCGTTGTTAGCCGCTATTTCATTAATATATTGGTTTGGTAATCAGGGAATTGCTAAATCATTCTGGCAATTATTAGGTTTTGAAAGCATTTATGGTGCGTCAGGTATTGTACTTGCTGAGTGTTTTGCTATTTTCCCCCATGTGTTGATGATTCTAGTCACTTCTTTATCCCTTGCTGATGGACGTCTATATGAAGCAGCGGACGCGATGGGAACATCAACACTTCGTAAGTTTTTTACAGTGACATTACCCAGCGCTAAATATGGAGTTATTTCTGCCTCATTAGTATCTTTTACTTTAGTGATGACAGATTTTGGTGTACCTAAAATTGTTGGTGGTGATTTTGATGTATTGGCTACTGATATTTTTCGTTTAATCATTGGTCAGCAGGATTTTCAGCAAGGAGCAGTGGTTGCTTTATTATTGTTATTACCTGCGTTGTTAACCTTTGTCGTGGATTATTTTATTAGGCGTAAACAAACTGCCTCACTGAGTGCGCGAGCGGTAACGTTGGTAGTAAAGCCTAAGCGTAGTTTTGATATAGCAATGTCGATATATTGTGTAGTGATTTGTAGCTTGGTGTTAGCCATGTTCTTTATGGCAGTATATGCATCTTTTGTTAGTTTTTGGCCATATAACCTTAATTTAAGTTTATTAAATTATCAGTCTGCATTAATAGATTCTGAATTAGGGGGAGCAATTATCAATAGCTTAATCTTGGCATTGGGAACCACTATCATTGGTACTACATTGGTTTTCTTGGGCGCTTATATGCTTGAGAAGACTAAGGGCTTTGATGCTTTAAGACCATTGATTCGTTTGTTAGTGATGTTACCTATGGCTGTACCAGGTTTAGTATTGGGCTTGGGCTATATCTTCTTTTTTAATGCACCTAGCAATCCCTTAAATGGTTTATACCAAACCATGATTTTACTGATTATGTGTACAGTTATCCATTTTTATACGACTAGTCATATGACAATGGTTACTGCATTAAAGGCTATTGATTGGGAATTTGAAGCAGTATCTGCTTCACTCAAAGTTCCTTTTTATAAAACTATGTGGCGGGTAACCTTGCCAATTTGTCTGCCTAGTTTGCTGGATATTTCCCGTTACTTTTTTATCAACGCAATGACAACTATTTCTGCGGTTATCTTCTTGTATTCACCAGAAACCCAATTAGCTTCTGTAGCTATTTTGAATTTAGATGATGCGGGTGATATGGGTGGCGCTACAGCTATGGCAGTGATGATTACAGTTATTTCAATTGTAGTAACAGGTGCTTATCTGTTGCTAGGAAAGTTTGTTAATAAACGAACTCAACGTTGGCGTAATAGCTAACATTCATAATAAGTATTTTTTGGAAATAAGATGGATAGAGATAATATTCTTTTAACCCCTGGTCCTTTGACTACGACATTACGTACTAAACTAGCGATGTTGAAGGATTGGGGATCGTGGGATGCAGATTTTAATACTATAACTGCTAAGTTACGCCAACAATTATTAGACGTTATTGATGGTCAACAAGATTATGTGGTTGTTCCATTACAAGGTAGTGGTACATTTTCTGTGGAAGCTGCTATTGCTACAGTAGTCCCTAAAAAAGGACATCTTTTAGTACTGGATAATGGTGCATACTGTAAGCGTATGGCTAAATTAGCCACAATGATGGGGCGTCAGACTACTGTCTTAACTCAATCAGAAAGTGAGCCTATAAGTGTTAAAGCTGTTGAAGAAGCAGTTGTTGCAGATCCTAGTATTACCCATATTGGTTTAATTCATTGCGAAACAGGAACAGGGATTGCTAACCCTTTAGTGGCAGTGAGCGATCTTTGTCAACGGTTAGGACTTGGTCTAATAGTTGATGCAATGAGCTCTTTTGGTGCTTTACCAATTAGTGCTAATGAAATTGTATTTGATGCCCTTATTTCTGCTAGTGGTAAATGTTTAGAGGGTGTGCCAGGGATGGGTTTTGTATTTATTCGCAAAGCTATATTGGATAGCTGTGAAGGAAATAGTCATTCATTGGCAATGGATTTGTACGATCAGTACATTTATATGGAGCGTACAGGGCAATGGCGTTTTACTCCACCTACTCATGTAGTGGCTGCTTTAGCAGAAGCTATGGAACAATTTATAGAAGAAGGTGGGCAAACTGTAAGATTAGTGCGTTATAACAATAATTGCCAAGTGTTATTAAAGGGGTTAGGTCAGTTAGGGTTTAAACCTTTCTTAAAACCAGAATATATTTCACCCATCATTATCACTTTTTTAGCACCACAAGATAATCACTATGATTTTAAACAGTTTTATGCTCACGTAAAAGCAGCAGGATTTATGTTATATCCTGGTAAGTTAACAGCTATTGAAACATTTCGTGTGGGTTGTATAGGTGCCATTGGTGAGAAAGAAATGCATCAGGTTATTAGTGCCATGAATTTTTGTATGCAACAGATGAATATTCAAATTAACTAGCTACTTTTGAAGAATAAGAGATTAAACGATGAATCAACCTCAACACCAGTTAACAGCCGTTGTTTTTGATTGGGCTGGTACAGTAATTGACTTCGGCTCTTGTGCGCCAATGGGTGCTTTTGTAAAGCTGTTCGAAAAATTCAATGTCCAATTATCCATAGAGCAAGCACGCGGTCCTATGGGTATGGCAAAGTTAGATCATATTAAAGCGTTGTTAGCTATTCCAGAGATTAACCAGCAATGGTTACAACAATATGGAGCTAGACCAACAAATGCAGATGCAGAGCATTTGTATGAGGTATTTACTCCTATGAATGCAGAGGTAGTAGAAGATTTTTCTGATTTTGTTCCAGGAACTATCGAGCTTATCAATACCTTACGTTACAGGGGCATTAAAATTGGTTCTACTACAGGTTATAACAGACCTATTATGGAAAAGTTGTTACCTATTGCTGTAAAAGCTGGTTATAGCCCAGATAATTTAGTCTGTGCAGGTGATCTAGCTGCAGGTAGGCCATCCCCATTAATGATGTATCAAACATTCGCTGATTTGGGGGTATGGCCTCCTTATACAGTGGTTAAAGTAGATGATACAGGAGTTGGTATAGAAGAGGGATTAAATGCAGGTACATGGACAGTTGCTGTGTCTATCAGTGGCAATGAAGTAGGGCTTAGTTTAGAAGAATGGCAAGCGTTAGATCTAATAGAACAAGATAAATTACGTCAGCAAGCCACTGCAAAAATGCAAGCTACAGGTGCTCATTATGTTATTGATACAGTAGCTGATTTATTACCCGTATTAACTGATATTGAAAATAGGTTAAGGTCGGGTGAAAGGCCTTAATGGTATAAACTAAAAAGCCAATGTAAATTACATTGGCTTTTTAATACAGATGAGTATAACTAAGAAATCAGAAAACCCATTTTAGAATCAACAATATAATTAACAGAATAGCAACCACCCTTAATATATTATAAGCTGTACGTGATTTGCGTTTTAATGCTTTAATGGGGGTACTAAAAAATTTTGAGAAGTTAATAAATCCACGGTAAGCACGGTTAGCAAAGCCTGCATGTTCACCATCAATATTTTGAGGTTGGGTTAAAGCAGCTAGTATATTACTTACCCATTGGTTAATAGTATACATTGGTTGTTTTAATGGACGATCAAGATCGCAGAAGAAGATTAAGCGGTAGTCATCAGTATCATTGATGACATAGTGAATATAGGTTTCATCAAAAATAAAATCTTCACCATCATACCAAGCCTGTGGTTGTTCATCTACGTAGATTGCACACTTTTCAGAGTTTGGTGTTGATAAACCTAAATGATAACGTAGTGTTCCTGCAAAGGGATCACGATGGGCATTTAAATGACTACGAGCCGGTAAACGTGTAAATAGTGCACTTTTAATTAAAGGAACTTGTCTTACTAGTTCTAATGTTTTTGGGCATAAGTTTTCTGCTGAAGGTAGGGTATCTCTATTCCAAGTTAAATAGAAACGTTTCCAGCCTCTTTTAAAGAAAGAACCAAAGCCTGCTTCATTACCACCAATAGCTGCACGAATATACCCTTCATCAAATAGTTTTTCGCCTTCTTCTTTGATGATTTCCCAATTCTCTTTAATTAAATCCATTTCTTTAAAGTCTGCTCTATCGTAATAAGGTTGAGACTTTTGCTTAGAGAAGATATACATTAAGGCATTATAGGGAGCAAATAACGCGGAATAGTTAAAAAATTGCCTTAACAGAGGAATACGGCGAGAGCGTCCATGGAAATATACATAAAGTACACCCCAAATAAAAAAAGCTACAATTAATATTTTAATTAATGTAGATATTGTAATAGTAATAGTCATATGGGCTAACCTTTATAAATGGTTCATCATTTTGACAGCTATTTAACTTAAAATTCACTTTGTGAAAGTGAAATAAAAAATCGCTCATTAATATAGCATGGTTGTTTTTTAAATAAACCTATATTATGGAATAACAATAGGTTTATTCAGGCTTGGTAAAATCTTTTCTTGCAACAACGGCTAGTAGAGCAGCCGTTTTACTATCTACTACCCCTGTAACATTTTCAGGTTGATAACGCATTTGAAACGCCATAATAACTTTTACTGTTTCTTTATCTAATATTCCTGTCTGTGGTACAGCATAGCCAATGATGGCAAGTTTTTCTTGTATCCAACTTGTATCAGGTAATTTTTGTTGGTCAAAAATAGCTTTTTGGGCAGTCACAGCTCGTTCATTTGGCCATACCGCTAATCCTTCTTTAGCTAGACGACGCCAAGGAAATAGCGGGCCTGGGTCAGTTTTGCGTAGTGGTGCGATATCACTGTGACCTAAGATATTTTCAGCTGATAACTTATAACGAGCCTTGATGTCTTTTAATAATACAATCAGTGATTGTATTTGTGTTTCGGTATAGGGATACCATTTTTTGTAGCCATGAGTATCTTCAGTAAATCCTCTATTAACTATTTCAATACCAATAGAGCTATTATTTAGAAAAGTTCTGCCCTGCCATTCACTCAGTCCTGCATGCCATGCTCTATTTTTTTCATCTACCAGTTGGTAAATAGTACCCTTTTGATCTTCAATAAGATAATGACTACTTACTGGTTCTTTGGTTAATAAATAAAGGGAACGCTTAAAATCAGTGGCGGTGTAATGTAAAACCACATATTGCACACGACTATCTTGTCCCACAGATTGGTAATCTTTATTGATATGCAAACTACTTTGACAAGCAGTTAATAAAATTAGGCAAAAACAAATAAACAGTTTTTTCATTAAAAGCAGTTCCATATTCCTAGTAAGGAATAATAGTGATTTTAAGACTTATTATAAAAGTGATTGATATTAGCTAGTATAGCATCAGGTAAACGGATATCGACTTCAATAGGTAAATGGTCTGATATAGGTTGTTGTAAAACATTAACTTGTTCTATTTTTAGTTCTGAACTTAATAGAATATGATCAAGACAATGTTTGGGGTTCCAGCTAGGATAGGTAGCCTCTGTTTGGGGGAATACAAGGTCAAGATTTTTTAATGCGGAATCTTCCAATAACTCAACAGTACCTGCATTCATATCACCCATTAAAATATGGTATTTATAAGGCGTAATCATATTGTAAATATAATCTAGTTGTTCTTTACGTGCTTTTCTGCGTAAAGCTAGATGCATTACCACAACGACTAAGGCATCTTCACCTTCACCAAAGCGAGTAAAGATCGCGCCTCGGCCGCGCATGCCAGGTAGTGGATGGTCTTCAATAAGTGTTGGTTTGAAACGGCTTAACATGCCATTACTATGTTGAGCTAGTTTGCCAAGGTTGCGATTGGTTTGCTGGTGCCAATAGGGAAATTTAGCCAATTTGGCTAAAAACTCTACTTGATTAATACCGCTAGATCGCAAGCTACCACCATCAACTTCCTGTAGTGCAACAAGATCATATTTGTTGATTAGTTCCGCAATGCGTTGTAGGGTTTTAGCACGATCTTTATAGGGCAACACATGTTGCCAGCTTCTTGTAAAGTAGTGATGAAACTGGCTAGTGTTATTACCCACTTGAATATTAAAAGTTAAGAGTTTCATTATTCCTTGTGGGGGTAGAATAATGGGGCTACTCTCCTTATTAATTTGGGGGGAAAGGTGAGTAGCGACCTCTTTTTTCTTTTTAATCTTTATCACAGATATTATCCATTCTTGTTTATGTTAAAAATGATAACACTGTTTTTTTATAAGAAAATACTTTAATTTGCAGTTGCTGCTGCTTTTTCTGTAACTGAACTGTCATTAGCTGGTTTTAAAGCAGCGCGTTCTTTTTCAATTAAATAGTTAGTTACTCGCATTAAATCAGCAGGTTCTGCAACATTATCATTAAAGTCAATACGGTATTTACCATTAACAATAATGGCTGGTACACCTGTAATACCATATTTATTTAAGACTTTTTTGTCTTTTTCCATTCTGGCTTGAACACCAAAAGAGTTATAAGTCTCTAAGAACTTAGCTTTATCAACACCATGTTGAGCAACAAAATCAGCCATATCTTCTGGTGTAAGTAATAAGTTTTTGCGCTGGCGAATAGACTCAAACACAGCAGAATGTAATTTATCTTCTACTTTTAAGGTGTCTAAAGTAATAAATAATTGACCATGGATGTTCCATAGTTTGCTGAATAATGCTGGCATACGTACAAAGTGAACGTCTGCGGGTAAATTTTTTGACCATTTGTTAATGATAGGTTCTAAATCATAACAATGAGGGCAACCATACCAAAAAACTTCTGTTACTTCTATTTTATTAGGTTCTGAAGTAGGAACAGGGGTGGGTAGAATAGTATATTCTTTACCAGCTTGTGGTTCAGGAAGTGCTAAAACACCAATTTGTGCATAAACACTGGCACAAAAAAGTGTGATGAATGTAATCATTCCTGCCATAAACAAACGACGCATATTTCTCTCCATTATAGAGTTAACAACAAATAATTAATTTTAGAGCAGTACAATACCTAATTAAATGGGAAATGCAATAATTAGTTGTGCTCGGTTTGTGACAGAGTGTAAATAATTAATCTATTCACATTAGTTAATAATAGAATATTTAAAGTTTGGTAATGCAAACATTATGATATTATGTTATTCATTGTTGTGTTAAGGTTTCTATATGTCTGCAAATAAATTTATGGGGTTGTGCCAAAAAGCTGCTTTTCTAACAAGTGCTGCTAAGGTAGACCAGTGCCCACCAGATGTGGGTTATGAAGTAGCGTTTGCAGGCCGATCTAATGCAGGTAAATCGAGTGCTATTAATGCGTTAACTCATGCTAATTTAGCTAGAACCTCTAAAACCCCAGGACGAACACAATTAATTAACTTTTTTGCAGTTGATAATGAGCGTCGTTTTGTCGATTTACCAGGTTATGGTTATGCTAAAGTACCATTACCTTTAAAAGAGCATTGGCAAAAACATTTGGATGCCTATTTATCTACTAGAGAATCTTTAAAAGGTATTGTATTAATGATGGACATTCGCCATCCATTAACAGAGTTCGATAAAATGTTACTGGATTGGGCTGATGTGTCAAAAATGTCTGTACATATTTTGCTCACTAAAGCAGATAAGCTCACCTTTGGTGTCGCAAAAACTACTTTATTAAAAGTACAACAACAGTTAGCTGACTATCAAAACACGTCTGTTTCTATTCAACTTTTTTCTTCTATCAAGCGTCAAGGTCTTAGCGAAGCATCGGCCGTACTGCGACAATGGCTACACTTCGAGCCTTGAATAAATCTGTTACAATTGATTGTGGTAATTTTCCGTTTTGTGATATGCAAGATGTGTAAATTCGATGTTTGAGTAGTCTCTGCTCAAATAAAACTAAGTGCTTAAAAACTATTTATTTTTCGTTTAACTATTTTTCGTTTGTTCAGTGTGTATTTTGTTGTTACTGGATCAAAGAATAATAGGTATACAAAAGAGCAACAGTTTTTAAGTTGAAAATAATGGTAAAGGCTCCTCTAAAGAGGTTGAGAGATGAGAAATCGAAGATATCTGCGTTTGTTTACCATACCACTTCTGCTCTCCTTAGTACTATTAGGTGGGTGTGATGCGGCTTTGTTAAACCCTAAAGGATATATAGGTCATGAAATCAAAACGTTGATTGTTATCTCAGTATGCTTAATGCTTATTGTGGTAATTCCAGCAATCTTCATGTCTTTATATTTCCCTTTTAAGTACCGTGAAGGTAACAATGCAAAGTATTCTCCTAACTGGGATTTTTCAATGAAAATTGAAACTATGGTTTGGGGTGTACCTATTATTATCATTCTAATATTAGGCAGTTTAACTTATTACTATACTCACAAAGTTGAACCTTCTAATCCAATTCCTGCACATGTTTCTTCCGAGAAACCAATGACAATTCAGGTTGTAGCACTTAAATGGAAATGGTTGTTTATTTATCCAGAACAAGGCATTGCAACAGTTAATCAAGTAGTTTTTCCTGAAAAAACGCCTGTTAAGTTTGCAATCACTTCTGATACAACTATTACTTCTTTCTTCATTCCGCAATTAGGTAGTCAAATCTACGCAATGGCTGGTATGGAGACTAAGTTACATTTAATGGCTGATGAGCCAGGTGTATTCCAAGGTACAGCTGCTAACTTTATTGGTTATGGTTATTCATACATGCTATTTAAAGCTGTATCAAAAACCAGAGCTGATTTTGATGCTTGGGTTGCAGATGTAAAATCTGGTCAAGCAAAAGATCAAGTGACAGGTGACAGTGTTAATGTAAGTTCTTTAACACCAGCAGCATATCAAGAGTTTAGATTGAAAGAAAATATGGCATCATTTGAGCCAGTTGCTTTCTATAACTTGACTCCTAGCCAATATGGTAAGGATGGATTATTTGAAGATATTCTTGAATCATATATTCCAGAACCTAAACCACAGGCAGCTTCTCATCAATCAGCATCTGTTGGAGGTCACTAATTATGTCGGGTTTTCATAGTGGAGACTTAAATCCAGACAAATATAATAACCTCACAGGTTATTTGTCACTGGATGCAATTCCAACAAACGAGCCTATCGTTATGTGGACGATTGGTGTCGTTCTTGTTTTAGGAGTTGTTGCATTAGCTTTAATTACTTTCATGGGATGGTGGAAACCTCTCTGGAAGGATTGGTTAACTTCAGTTGACCATAAGAAAATTGGTATCATGTATATTGTGGTATCTGTTTTGATGTTAGTACGTGGTTTTGCTGATGCATTATTAATGCGTACCCATCAAGCAATGGCCGCTGCTACCCCCCACGTAGATGGTGTGACAGCTGGTTATTTACCACCTGACCACTATAACCAAATTTTCACTGCCCATGGTGTGATCATGATTTTCTTCATGGCTACTCCATTATTGTTTGGTTTAATGAATATTCTTTTACCACAACAAATTGGTGCACGTGACGTTGCTTTCCCATTCTTAAATAACTTCGGTTTCTGGTTAACAGTTGCTGGTGTTATCGTTTGTAATATCTCTTTAGGTGTGGGTGATTTCGCAACAGGTGGTTGGTTAGCATATGCCCCTGAAATGGGACTGGAGGGAGCACCTACCGTAGGTATGAACTATTACCTGTGGAGCTTGCAGCTTTCTGGTGTGGCCACGACAATTGGTGCAATTAACTTTATTGTTACCATTTTCAAAATGCGTGCGCCTGGCATGACTTTAATGCAAATGCCTATTTTTACGTGGACATGTCTTGCTGCTAACATTTTAGCTGCTTGTATTTTCCCAATCTTGACTGTTGCTTATGCATTATTAACATTAGACCGTTATTTCGATTACCACTTCTTCACCAATCATATGGGTGGTAACGCGAAAATGTATATCAACTTAGTATGGGCATGGGGTCACCCTGAAGTGTACTTCTTAGTATTACCTGCCTTTGGTATTTACTCAGAAATCGTGCCTGTATTCTCTGGTAAGCCACTATTTGGCTATAAAACAATGGTTTATGCAACTGTAGCAATCATTGTGCTTAGTCTTTTAGTATGGGGTCACCACTTCTTCACCATGGGTGCTGGCGGTAACGTTAATGCCTTCTTCGGTGTAATGACGATGATCATTGCTATTCCAACAGGTGTGAAAGTATTCAACTGGATCTTCACCATGTATGAAGGTCGAGTCCGATTCACATCACCTATGTATTGGATTGTTGGTGCATTAGTTACGTTCACTATCGGTGGTATGACAGGTGTTATGTTATCTGTTCCTCCTATCGATTTCGTAGTACATAACAGCTTGTTCTTAGTAGCTCACTTCCATAACACTATTATCGGTGGTGTGGTATTTGGTTACTTAGCGGGTGTTGTATTCTGGTTCCCTAAATGGTTTGGCTTCAAAATGAATGAGAAGCTAGGTAAATGTGCATTCTGGGGTTGGTTGATTGGTTTCTACTTATCATTCATGCCATTATACGCATTAGGTTTTATGGGCTTAACTCGTCGTATGAGTCAATTCCAAACTACTGAATATGCTACTTATTTCTTCATTGCAATGATTGGTTCATTCTTTATCTTAATTGGTACAGTATGTTTAATCCTTTCATTACTTGTAGGTATTATTCAACGTAACCAAACTCGTGACTTAACAGGTGATTCATGGGGTGGTGGTCGTTCTTTAGAATGGTCCATTTCTTCTCCACCACCTATTTATAACTTTGCTGTTATTCCAAAAATTTATGGTATCGACGCATTCCATAAGTTAAAAGAAAGAGGTGAAGCTTATAAACGTCCTGAGAAATATGAAGCGATTCATATGCCTAAAAATACTGGTACAGGTACTATTATCGGCATTCTAACTGCTATATGGGGATTTGCTATTGTATGGCACATCTGGTGGTTAACTATCGTTGGATTTGGTCTAGCAGTATTGACCTACATTGTATACACATTCAGCGATGATACTGACTACTATATCCCTGCAGAAGAAGTAGAACGCATCGAAAATGAACGTTTTGAGAATTTAGCAAAGGCAGGTATTAAGTCATGACAGCTGATACTTTGAAAAATCCTGTGCATGGAGCAGACCATGGTCATCATGATCATGACTCTAGTTCTATAACAATTTTCGGTTTTTGGGTATATATCCTTACCGATTTAATGATCTTTGGTTGTTTGTTTGCTGTGTATGCTACTCTTGATCCATCATATGGCGTAGCGATGTATTTTCCATCAATGGTAAATGCAGCAGGGCAAACCGTACCATTCAATGCTAAAGAGCTTTTTGAATTACCATTTGTATTAACTGAAACGTTTATCTTACTTTTCAGTAGTATTACTTATGGTTTTGCAATGGTTGCTGCCCACAAAAATAATAAAGGCCAAGTAATGTCTTGGTTATTAATTACTTTTGTATTAGGTGCGGCGTTCATTAGCATGGAAGTGTATGAGTTCCATCACCTAGTAGCAATGGGTAATGGTCCAAGCACTAATGCAACTATGTCTGCGTTCTTCACTTTAGTGGGAACTCACGGATTACACGTAACCTGTGGTCTAGTGTGGATGTTAGTGATGATTGCTCAAGTAGCAGGTAAAGGTTTAACTAATAAAGTTAATACTCGTTTATCTTGCTTAAGCTTATTCTGGCACTTCTTAGACATTGTTTGGATTTGTGTATTTACTTTCGTTTACTTGAAAGCATACGCTTCATTTTAAGGAGTTATGTAATGAGTGATCATAAAACATCATCAGGACATGGCACAGTATCAAGCTATTTAGTTGGCTTTGTACTAGCTGTCATTTTAACAGTCATTCCATTTTATATGGCAATGACTGGTACTCCTAATTTCTTTATATTAGTAGTATTTGCTGTAGTGCAAGTAATTGTGCATGTTGTATGTTTCTTACACATTGACTATTCACAACCACAGCGTTGGCATTTGATGACCTTTATCTTTGCTGTAGCGACAATTCTCATAATTGTTATTGGCTCAGTTTGGGTAATGGAAAACTCAATGAAGAATATGATGAGCGATAAGCAACATCACAGTATGCAAATGATGCATCAGCACATGAGCACAGATAAGTAAGAGGTATACTACAATGTTGAAGAAGTATTTGCTTATCACTAAACCAGGAATCATTTTTGGTAATTTGATTGCAGTCATTGGTGGATTCTTTTTGGCTTCTCAAGGTCATTTTGATTTCGCTAAATTGGTGGCAGTGATGATCGGTACTTCTTTCGTTGTGGCATCAGGTTGTGTCTTTAATAACTATGTTGATAGAGACATTGACTCAATGATGGAGCGCACCAAGAATCGTGTAATGGTTAAAGGATTAATTTCTCCTACCATAGCACTTATTTATGCAACAACATTAGGTGTTGCTGGTGCGCTTACTCTTCATTTTTTTACTAATGATCTTGCATTAGGCTTTGCCATTATGGGCTTTGTGGTTTATGTAGGATTATATACCCTTTATTTTAAAAGAAACTCTGAGTACGGCACTATTATTGGTAGCCTATCAGGAGCCGCACCACCTGTAATTGGTTATTGTGCTGCCAGTGGACAGTTTGATTTAGGTGCAGCTATTTTGTTATTAATTTTCTGTTTATGGCAAATGCCTCATTCTTATGCCATTGCTATCTTCCGTTTTAGTGATTATAAGGCAGCTGAAATACCTGTACTGCCAGTAAAACGCGGTATTAACATTGCTAAACGTCATATTGTTGGTTATATCGTAGCCTTCACCGCTGCGGCTGTGTCTTTGTATATCTGTGATTATGCAGGTATTGGTTTTTTAATAGTAACGGGTTTAATCAGTGTTTATTGGTTATTTATTGCTATTAAAGATTATAGTAAAGCTAATGAAGTACAGTGGGCAAAACGCCTATTTATGATTTCTATTCTGGCCATTACTGTATTAAGTGTAATGATGTCTTTTGAAGTTAATTGGGTGCAGTAATTTAGATTACTCTATTTACTTAATAAAAAGCTTTATATCTAGTTTCACATTCTTGTTTCTTTATTTCCTATAAATATCTAATTTATGGGTTGTTTTCATTTGTCTTAAATAAGCGTATTATAAAAAAGTCTTCAGGGCGGGGTGAAACTCCCCACCGGCGGTAAATCTATCACAGATGAGCCCGCGAGCGCTTTCTTATAATTATACGAAGAAAGGCAGCTGATTTGGTTAAAATCCAAAGCCGACGGTTATAGTCCGGATGAAAGAAGATGCATCTCAGCAATGTTATAGCTGTTGTTATACAATTTTAGACGAGGCGAATGACTCAAAACAGTACAACGAGTACAACAAAGTCATTCAACGATATATAAAAATGTAGGATAATAGATATATTTGTTGTTCTGTAGCTTTGTGACTATAAGAAAAATTATTCTTATAGCTATGCCCTGAAACGTTTATCGCCCATTTTTAATATTATTTGCGAGGAGCGTTTCAAATGTTAACCCTTTTAAATGATTTTCCAAGAATTACCGCTGCTATAAATGCCTATCAGCAAGGTTTACCTGTATTACTATCTGATGATGATAATCGCGAGAATGAAGCCGATATTGTAGCTGCTGCTGAAAATATTAGTATAGAAACAATGGCTCTGATGATTCGGGAGGGAAGCGGTATTGTTTGCCTCTGTTTAACAGAGCAAATAGCAGACGAATTGGCTTTAATGCCAATGGTTGCCAGTAATCAATCACGTTATCAAACAGCTTTTACTGTTTCTATAGAAGCTAAAGAAGGTGTTTTTACAGGAGTATCAGCTAAAGATAGAGTGACAACTATTCAAGCAGCCTTATCTTCTAATAGTCAACATAGAAATATAGTAAGTCCTGGTCATATATTCCCATTACGTGCTAGAAAAGATGGCGTATTAGATCGTCGTGGTCATACAGAAGGTTCAGTAGATATCGCTCGATTAGCAGGTTTAAAACCAGCAGCAGTATTATGCGAATTAACTAACCCTGATGGTACTATGGCTAAAGGGCAGCAAGTAGAAGATTTTGCTAAGTTGCATAATATGCCGATGTTAACAATAGCAGAGTTGGTGCAATATTTTCTATTAAAACAGGCTATGCAGACAAATCAACAAACATTCGCAGCAAGATCAGTTGTTGTTTAAACTTGAATAAAAATATTAGCTATTTTTATATGTTATATCCCTGCTTTTATTAAGTGGGGATTAATACAAATTTTAGCCAATAATTATGTATCAATAACAATTGATAACTAGGTAAATAATGGCTTTTCCTGTATAGTTAACAGCTTTCACGTAATTTATTTTGAGAAAGGTAAGTTGTAGGAATAATTTCTAAATAATACATCCTATAAAAACTTTCTGTTTTCTATGATATTACCCTGAGAAGTTCTTTATGTCGTCAACAAATCAGTCTGTTGAACAAATGAATCCAACAGAAATTCGTGCAACCTTTGGTTTATCTTTAGTGTTTGCATTCCGAATGTTGGGGATGTTTATGGTATTGCCTGTAATGGCAATTTATGGACAGTCTTTACAGGGTGCAACACCTGTTTTGATCGGATTAGCTGTAGGAGCTTATGGCTATACTCAAGCACTTTTACAAATACCTTTAGGCATTGTTTCTGATCGAATTGGCCGATTACCTATTATTTTAATTGGATTATTATTATTTTTGCTAGGCAGTGTTGTTGCTGCCATGTCTGATAGTATTTGGGGTGTGTTAATTGGTCGTATATTGCAAGGAACAGGTGCTATTTCTGCTGTAGTCATGGCGTTGCTATCTGATTTGACACGTGAGCAACACCGTACCAAAGCAATGGCTTTTATTGGTATGAGTATAGGTGCCTCCTTTGCTATTGCAATGATAGCAGGTCCTATTTTAGCTGGTTATTTTGGATTGCATGGATTATTTTGGTTTATTGCAGTGATGGCGGCAATAGGGTTTTTGTTAATGGCTTTTGTCGTACCAAGACCGAATAAACAAATATCTCGACGCGATGCAAGTGTGGCTAAGGCTGATTTTCTGCCTACTTTAAAAGATTTAGATTTATTTCGATTGGATTTTTCCATTGCTGCTGTGCATATAGTAATGATGGTAAATTTTATGGCATTGCCCATAGTATTGATGAATGAGTCAGGTTTACCTAAAGAGCAACATTGGTGGGTATATTTGGTGGCTTTTGTTGGCTCTGCATTTGGTATGATCCCCATGATTATTTATGGTGAGAAAAAGCGTAAGTTGCATCAAGTATTAATAGCTTGTGTTGTAATTTTGTTATTGTGCAGTTTATTCTTTTTATTACATCATCCTTCATTATGGGCGTTGTTAGCAGGTATTCTAGTATTTTTTATAGCATTTAATACTATTGAGGCCTTATTGCCCTCTATGGTGAGTAAGGTAGCTAAGGCTGGCGCAAGAGGAACTGCTATGGGTATTTTCTCAACCAGTCAGTTTCTTGGTGCAGGTATTGGTGCTTCACTTAGTGGGGTGTTGGTTAAATTTGGTGGTTTGCCTGCAGTATTTATAGGAAGTAGTGTTATTTGTGTTATTTGGCTATTGGTTATTTTTAAAATGAAAGAACCTCCTTATGTAACCAGTATTCGACTAACATTAACCGGTGATCAACTAGCTAATCAACAATTAGTGCCTTATTTAATGCAACAGTCAGGTATCAGTGATGCATTAGTGGCTGCTGATGAGTTAGCCATTTATGTGAAAGTTGATAAGAAGATGATTAAGCCAGATCAGTTGGAAGCATTAATAGCTTCTGCACCCATATAGCTAATTTTCCAGTTTTTATACTTTGTTGAATAGCTCAATCGTACTATTTATATAGTCTTCAGCCATTCGCCTTATCTAAAAAACTATTAAAATAGCTATAACTTAATCGGTCATTTTAGCAAGCTCTTCTTGTAAAGTTTCTAGTTGTTCTAAGGCCATTAACCAATTTTCTTCTGTTGAAGTTTGTTGTGTTTTAAGGCTAGTTTGCTGATCTAAAAGTTTTCGTAATTGGTCTTTTTGAGCAGTTTCATAAAGGCTTGTATCTGCTAATTGCTCTTCAATAGTTGCTAGTTGATTGTGAATCTTTTCTAATTCCTTTTCTAATTTATCAGCTTCTTTTTTATAAGGTGCTAACTTTTGTCTTAGGTTAGCAGCTTGTTGACGTTGGGCTTTTTTATCTACTTTTTCTTCTGCTACAGAAGTGGGTTGAACATTGGGTTGTTGTTTAGAACGATAATCTATTAACCATCGAGTATAGTCATCTAGATCCCCATCAAAGCTCTCAATTTTACCATTAGCGACCAGTAAAAATTCATCAGTAGTACTTTTTAATAAATGGCGATCATGGGATACCACTAAAACAGCACCTGAGAAATCTTGTAAAGCCATGGTTAATGCATGGCGCATTTCTAAGTCAAGGTGATTGGTCGGCTCATCCAGTAATAGTAGGTTAGGTTTTTGCCATGCAATAAGTGCTAATGCTAAGCGAGCTTTTTCACCACCAGAAAAATTAACCACTACTTCATCACAGCGATCACCTTTAAAATCAAAGCCCCCTAAAAAATTGCGTAAGGTTTGCTCACGTTCTGTTGGTGCTATTCTTTGTAGGTGTAATAAGGGGCTAGCTTGATTATCTAAAGCATCTAATTGATGCTGAGCAAAATAACCAATAGCTAGATTTTCGCCTTGTGTTTCTTGTCCTTTGATTAGCGGTAACTCACCGGCTAGGGTTTTGATCAAGGTAGATTTACCAGCACCATTAGGACCTAATAAACCAACTCTTGCACCTGGCATAATTTGTAATTTAACAGCAGCAAGTACAGTTTTATCAGCGTAGCCTAGGCTAGCTTCTCTTAAACCTAATAAAGGATTAGAGATTTTATCTGACTCACGGAAGCTGAAATTAAAGGGTGAATCTACATGAGCAGGTGCTAGGTCTTCTAATTTTTCTAAGGCCTTAATACGGCTTTGTGCTTGCCGAGCTTTAGTGGCCTTAGCTTTAAAACGTGTGATAAAGCTTTCCATATGAGCGCGTTGTGCTTGTTGCTTTTCATAGGCTTGCTGTTGTTGAGCTAAGCGTTCTACACGAGTGCGTTCAAAGGCTGAATAACCACCTTTGTAGAGGGTTAGTTTCTGTTGTTCTAAATGAACAATATGATCAACAACGCTATCCAAAAAATCTCTATCATGGGAGATAAGAATTAATGTGCCTTGATAACCTTTTAGCCAATCTTCTAACCAGATAATAGCATCTAAGTCTAAGTGGTTGGTAGGTTCATCTAATAATAATAAATCAGAAGGGCACATGAGAGCTTGGGCAAGATTAAGGCGCATTTGCCAGCCACCCGAAAAGTGTTTGATAGGTTTTTCCATTTCTTCATTAGAAAATCCTAAGCCTGCTAACAGACGGCGAGCTCTTGCATCAGCAGTATAGCCATTGGCGTTATCCCAGTCGGTGTGCAGATGAGCTAATGCTTCACCATCATGCTCAGCTTCTGCCTGAATAAGTTGTTTTTGAATAGATCTTAGGTGAGTGTCTCCATCTAAAACATAATCAACGGCTATTCGTTCTAAATCTTCGATTTCTTGACGCATATGAGCAATACGCCATTCTTTAGGAATATATAGTTCACCACCATCTAAGGTCAGTTGGCCTTGCAATAATGCAAATAGGCTCGATTTACCAGCACCGTTCGCACCAATAAAGCCTATTTTTTGGCCTGGATGTAAGGTAAGGCTTGCATCATCCAATAATATTTGAGGGCCACGTTGTAATTTAATATTTTCTAATCTAATCATAATGGCGCGCAGTTTAGCAGATTTGCTAATAACTCAATATAGGAATAGTAAGAAAACTAATGGTTATTGTGCTAGAGGAATAGCTAGTTAGGTATTATATGAGAGAGAAGATATATAAAATAAAGCCAATCTAATAAATAGGTTGGCTTTAAGGAGAGTACTTATTTAGGTAGCATTTGTTTCATTTGAGCAAATGAAGCATTAGCAGTTTTACAAGTTTGAACTGCTTGCTCTTTAGTTAAGCTTTTAAGACTTTCTTCAAGTTGTTTACGAGAATCTTTGAACTGCCCTTTCATTTGTGCAGGAATTTGATCTTGCTTTTCAAGTTGAGTAATGAACTCATCGTATTCTTTTAAGGTAGTAGTGCATTCAGAAGGAATACTGTCCCCACAACCAGTAAGAATTAATCCACAAAAAGAGACAGCTAATAATTTTTTCATTTGATAAATCCTATTATCGGTTTGTTTTTAATAGTAAACTTTGCATTAAGTATTTTATTTATAAAATAAAACACTTAACATTAAAACCTAAAATGTTACACTTTATGAAGTGTATAGTAGTCATTTATCCTTAATTTAACCTTAATTTGTGATGAGGTTCTTATGTTTCCCTACGCTATCGCTCCTTCTATTTTATCGGCAGATTTTGCTCGTTTAGGCGCAGAGGTCGAAGATGTATTAGAAGCAGGAGCTGATATAGTACATTTTGATGTGATGGATAATCATTATGTGCCTAATTTGACTATAGGCCCGATGGTTTGTAAGGCATTACGTAAGTATGGAGTAACTGCACCTATCGATGTACATTTAATGGTAAAACCAGTAGATCGTATGATTGGTGATTTTATTGAAGCAGGGGCGACTTATATTACTTTCCATCCGGAGGCTTCTGAGCATATTGATCGGTCATTACAACTTATTAAAGCGGGTGGTTGTAAAGCAGGTTTAGTGTTTAATCCTGCTACTTCATTAGATGCTGTAAAGTATGTGATGGATAAACTGGATATGATTTTATTGATGAGTGTTAACCCTGGCTTTGGTGGCCAAAAATTCATTCCTAATACATTAGAAAAATTAAAAGAAGCACGTGCTTTAATAGATCAGTCAGGATTAGATATACGTTTAGAAATTGATGGTGGGGTTACCGTTGATAATATTGCGGAAATAGCTAAAGCAGGTGCCGACACTTTTGTGGCTGGATCAGCTATTTTTAATACTACTAATTATCAGCAAACAATTGCAACAATGCGTAAAGAGCTAGCTAAGGTGACTATTTAATGAATGTATTACAACAACATTATCAAGGTACATACCCCAAGTTAATTATGTTTGATTTGGATGGTACTTTGGTAGATTCAGCTCCTGATATAGCTATTGCGGTTAATAAAACGTTACAGGATTTAAATTTACCAGAGGCTGCTGAGGAAAGTGTTAGAAATTGGGTAGGAAACGGTGCAGATGTATTAATTCGTCGTGCCTTAACTGATGGTGATGATAATAAACCTGTTGATCAAGCTCTATGGGATAAAGCCTTTAAGATATTGTTAGAGTATTATCCTTATCATCATGATGCTAACTATGTATATGAGGGAGTAAAGCCCTTTTTATCCTTTATGCAAAAGCAGGCTGTTAAAATGGCTGTAGTGACTAATAAGCCAGTAGAATTTGTTGAGCCATTGCTAATAGAGTTAGAAATCAATCAATATTTTCAATGGATTGTAGGTGGTGGTAGTTTACCTCAGAAAAAACCTGCGCCAGAGCCATTATTATATGTATTAGAACAGGCCAATATAACAGCTGAGCAGGCTTTATTTATTGGTGACTCTAGAAATGATGTTAGGGCTGCTAAAGCGGCTAAGGTTCCCTGTGCTGCATTAACTTATGGTTATAATCATGGTGAGTCTATTGCAGCAGAGGATCCTGATTGGGTTATTGATGACTTAAGGGAGTTGTTGAAATAATTTAAAGATAGCAATTAGTATAAATTGTTAAAAGTTTTTGTTAAAGAAAGGTTGATTCTAAATTAAAGCTGCGTTACTGTAATCAGTATCGATTTTTAATCCATCCTTTAAGGATCAAACAAACGTGGTAAGCAAAAACACATTTTGGATGAGAGTAATTAAGGCACTAGCCCGTTGGCGCTGGCGCGCCTAATGCTAATTAGGCCGCATACGGCCGCCTGTTTTTCACCAAATGTGTTTTTATAGTGTTTACCCAATGAGGTTTGATTCATGTCTCCTGAAGAATTTAAAGCGTTAGCCGAACAAGGTTACAATCGTATTCCTGTCGCTGTAGAGACGTTAGCTGATTTTGATACCCCCCTCTCAATTTATTTAAAGTTGGCAGATGGCCCTAATAGTTTTCTACTAGAGTCTGTGCAAGGTGGAGAAAAATGGGGTCGTTATTCTATTATTGGCTTACCTGCACGCACGGTACTGCGTGTTAGGGGGTATCATGTAGAAGTTTTTACGGATAATAGGTTAGTTCAAAGTTTAGATGTAACAGATCCTTTAGATTTTGTAGAAAAATTTAAAAATGCTTATAAGGTGGCACCTATTGCTGGATTACCCCGTTTTAATGGGGGATTAGTCGGTTACTTTGGTTATGATTGTGTGCGTTATGTGGAGAAAAGACTAGGTCCGTGTCCTAATCCTGACCCATTAAATAATCCTGATATTGTATTGCTTGTAGCCGATAAAGTAGCAGTTTTTGATAATCTTGCTGGTAAGTTACACTTCATTGTTTTGGCAGATCCAGCACAAGATCAGGCTTTAGAGAAAGCCCATAATGAAATTAAAAACTTAATAACAAGGTTACGCCAACCCGTATTCCCTCGAGCAGGTCTAAAGTTAGATGTTCCTGAGGGGAAAGAGTTAAATTATACAGCTAGTTTTACCCAACAAGATTATGAAAAATCAGTAGAGCTTATTAAGGAATATATTCGTGCAGGCGATTGTATGCAGGTTGTGCCTTCACAGCGAATGTCAGTAGCTTTTGATGCTGCACCTATTGATCTTTATAGAGCATTGCGTTGCTTTAATCCAACACCTTATATGTATATCTTTAATTTTACTGATTTTCATGTGGTGGGTAGTTCACCAGAAGTTTTGGTACGGGTAGAAGATGAGTTAATCACTGTACGTCCCATTGCTGGTACTCGCCCACGGGGTAAGACAGTAGAAGAGGATGTTGCATTAGAAAAAGATTTATTAAGTGATGCGAAAGAAATTGCTGAACATTTAATGTTGATTGATTTAGGGCGTAATGATGTAGGTCGTGTGTCTGAAATTGGTAGTGTTAAAGTCACTGAACAAATGATAATCGAGCGTTATTCCAATGTAATGCATATTGTATCTAATGTAACGGGTCAGTTACGGAAAGATTTAACGGCAATGGATGCATTGAAAGCCATTTTACCCGCAGGTACGTTATCAGGTGCCCCTAAAATCAGAGCTATGGAAATTATTGATGAAATAGAACCAGTAAAACGTGGTGTTTATGGCGGAGCTGTGGGGTACTTGGCATGGAATGGCAATATGGATACTGCAATTGCCATTCGTACAGCTGTGATTAAAAATGGTCAATTACACGTGCAGGCTGGTGGTGGTATTGTTGCTGACTCTGTGCCTGCCTTGGAGTGGGAGGAAACCATTAATAAGCGTAAAGCTATGTTTAAAGCTGTCATATTAGCTGGTCAAACTAAGTAAAGGAGTAAGAAAATGTTATTAATGTTAGACAACTATGATTCCTTTACTTATAACCTAGTCCAATATTTTGGTGAGTTAGGTGCTGAAGTTAAGGTATTACGTAATGATGAAACAACGGTTGAAGAAATAGCCGCATTACAACCTGAGCGTATAGTTATTTCTCCAGGCCCTTGTACACCTAATGAGGCAGGTATTTCATTGGCGGTTATTGAGCGTTTTGCAGGTAAATTACCTATTCTTGGAGTATGTCTTGGGCATCAGAGTATCGGTCAGTTATTTGGTGGCCAAGTTGTAAGGGCAAGAGAACCAATGCATGGTAAATTAAGCCCTGTGTACCATGCCAATCAAGGCGTTTTTGCAGGATTAAATAATCCACTAACAGTTACACGCTATCATTCATTAATAGTGGCTTTAGATTCATTACCTGATTGTTTAGAGGTTACTGCTTGGACAGAAACTGTGACAGGTGAAAAAGATGAAATAATGGGATTACGCCATAAAACGTTGATGGTTGAGGGCGTACAATTTCATCCTGAGTCTATTTTAAGTGAACAAGGTCATGAAATGTTGGCGAATTTCTTAAAACAACAAAGAGGGATACGTTAATGGATATTAAAGAAGCATTAAGTCGTATAGTTAATCAGCTGGATTTAACCACTGAAGAAATGCAAGTGGTTATGCACCAAATTATGACAGGTGAGTGTACAGAGGCACAGATTGGCGCCTTTATGATGGGGCTTCGTATGAAAAGCGAAACCATCGAAGAAATTGTTGGTGCTGTACAAGCAATGTGTAATTTATCTTTGAAAGTTGTTCTTCCTTCGTTGGACGGTGTTGTAGATGTAGTGGGTACTGGGGGAGATGGCGCTAATGTTTTTAATGTGTCCTCTGCTACAGCATTTGTAACAGCAGCGGCAGGGGTAAAAGTTGCTAAGCACGGTAATCGTAAAGTTTCTAGTAACTCAGGTAGTGCTGATTTATTAGAGTCCGCAGGTATCTATTTACACCTTTCTCCTGAGCAAATTGCACGTTGTATTGAGGTGATAGGTATTGGTTTTATGTTTGCACAAGATCATCATAGAGCTATGCATTACGCAGCAGTACCACGTAAAGAGTTAGGGCTACGTACATTATTTAATATATTAGGGCCATTAACCAATCCTGCAAGTGTTAAGCATCATGTGATTGGTGTGTTTAGTCAAGCACTGTGTAGGCCAATGGCTGAAGTGTTAAAAAGGCTAGGTAGTAAACATGCTTTAGTGGTTCATTCACGAGATGGTTTGGATGAGTTTAGTTTGGCTTCAGCTACCTATGTTGCAGAACTAAAAGATGGTGAAGTGAAAGAATATTGGTTAGAACCAGAAATGATTGGTTTAAAAAGCCAAACACTGGTGGGTTTAACTGTTAATAATTCACAAGAGTCTTTAGCATTAATTCAGGATGCTTTAGGTCGTCGTCATACTGAAGCAGGTAAAAAAGCAGCCGATATGATTATTCTCAATACTGCACCTGCGCTTTATGCAGCAGATTATGCAACGGATTTAAAAGAGGCTGTGCAATTAGCCCAAGATGCGCTGTATAGTGGTCTTGCTAGAGAGAAAATGAATGAGTTGGCTGCTTTTACACAAATTTATAAACAGGAGAATGAAGGGTGAGCTTACCAACAATATTAGAAAAAATAATTGCCCGAAAATTTGAAGAAGTGGCAGAGCGTTCTGCTAAATGTCCTATTGGTCAATTGTATGAGCAAATAAAAAATAACTCTCCTGCTCGTGGTTTTGCTAATGCGTTAATGGAGAAAGCAGCTAATAAGCAACCAGCAGTAATTGCAGAAATTAAAAAAGCTTCACCCAGTAAAGGGGTGATTCGTGATCCCTTTTATCCTGCAGACATTGCTCAAAGTTATCAGGCTGGTGGTGCCAGTTGTTTATCTGTATTAACAGATAAAGACTTCTTCCAAGGATCTGAGGTTTATTTACAAGAAGCTCGCAATGCTTGTGATTTGCCTGTATTACGAAAAGATTTTATGGTTGATCCTTACCAAATAGTTGAGGCGAGAGCTATTGAAGCAGATTGTATTCTGCTGATTGTTGCAGCTTTAACTGATGCTCAAATGAAAGAGCTAGAGGATACTGCTAGAGAAGTTGGGTTAGATGTATTAGTAGAAGTACATGATAAACACGAGTTAGAAAGAGCGCTTACTGTGTTAGACACAGTTTTAGTTGGTATTAATAATCGTAACTTACATAATTTTGAAGTAAGTTTACAAACAACCGTTGAGTTATATAAACAAATACCTAGTGATCGGTTAGTGGTCACGGAAAGTGGTATTCTAACACAACAGGATGTGCAATTAATGTTGGATAATGGCATTTATAGTTTTTTAATCGGTGAAGCATTTATGCGTGCTGAACATCCTGGTCAGCAACTGAGGTCCTTATTCAGATTATAGGTTTTAGAAAAAAAGCTACTTGTTAACTAAAGTAGCTTTTTAACGTGTTCCAAATACTACAATATTTCTACCAGAGACAGTGATAAGGCCTTGATCTTCCATGTCTTTTAGGACTCTTCCAACCATTTCTCGTGAGCACCCTGCAAGATTGCCTATTTCTTGACGTGTCACTCTAATTTGCATGCCGTCAGGATGAGTCATAGCATCAGGTTGTTTACAAAGATCAAGCAGTGTACGTGCAACCCGCCCAGCAGTATCTATAAAGGCTAAGCCAGTTACTTTACGAGTAGTTTGGCGAAGTCTAGCGGCCATTTGACTAGCAATAATATAAAGTACTTCAGGGTATTGATGAGCAACTTGATGAAAGTTAGCATAGGATATTTCAGCAATATCACTACTTACTTTAGTATAAACACTCGCTGTCCGATGAGCGTCATTTTTTGTTCTATCTGGATCAAAGAGTGATAACTCACCAAAAAAATCTCCTGTGTTTAAATAGGAGATAATCATGTTTTTATCATCTTCTTTGATGGAGACACTAGCAGAACCTTTTACCATAAAAAATAAGGTATCTGCTCGATCACCTTGGTTAACCACACAAGTTTTAGCGGGATAATGGTGAATTTTAAAATGATGAATGATTTTGGTAAGCCCCTTTAATTTGGGGTTGTAACTATAATCAATCATTGAGTTTTCCAATTTGGTTTTGACATTTGATAATAGAGTATAACTATCATACATTGAAGCACAATATATACAATTAGCCAAGAATATTATTGATTGGTTGTGAATTCGGTCAAATAAGACTAAAAATAGTGACTAATAGATTAAAATTAATAACAAGCATAGAACTTTAGTCGTATTTTCTAATCGAATTTAGAAAAATTTATTTAAGTAATTATTTATATATTTTTACAAATTAGTGGGCGCTAGAGTTTCTCAGTAAAACATGCTTTAGGTTATGTTCCAAAGCTATAGGCTAATAACGAGTATAGTCTGTTTGATACAAGTCAAGGAGTCTAATGCTGATAACTCATAGACTGCAAATTCAATAAATTATATTTAAGGTTGTATAGGTAATGTCTAATATTGTACGTTGGGATACTCAGTTGATTCGTCGTTATGATGTGGCTGGTCCACGTTATACTTCATATCCTACGGCTGTACAATTCCATGATGGTATTGGGTCATTAGATTTAGTTCGTGCATTACGTTCCAGTCGAGAAGCTAAAAATCCATTATCTCTTTATATTCATATTCCGTTTTGTGCCAACATCTGTTACTACTGTGGCTGTAATAAAGTTATTACTAAAGATAGAGGCTATAGTGAACCTTATGTTAAAAGACTTATTAAAGAAATTGAACTTGTTAGTAAGCATTTAGATAAAGATCAAGTGGTTGAACAAATTCATTTTGGTGGTGGAACGCCTACCTTTTTAACCACTGAACAAATTGGTCAGATTATTAAAGCATTACATGATCATTTTCAGTTTGCAGATAATGCGGATTGTGATTTTGGTATTGAGGTTGATCCCCGTGAAGCAGATTGGACTATTATGGGGTTATTACGCGAACTAGGTTTTAATCGTGTTAGTTTAGGTGTGCAAGATTTTGATCCTGAGGTGCAACGAGCAGTTAATCGTTTACAAACTTTTGAACAAACACAAGCTATTATTGATGCTGCACACACGTTGCAGTTCCGCTCAATTAATGTTGATTTGATTTATGGATTACCTAAGCAAACCCCTGAAAGATTTGCAAAAACGGTTAAAGAAATTATAGGTCTACAGCCAGATAGACTTTCTGTATTTAATTATGCTCATTTACCTGAGCGCTTTAAACCACAGCGTCGTATTAATACAAATGAATTACCTAACCCTAGTGATAAATTACAAATTTTACAAGAAACTATAGAGCAACTAACTGCGGCTGGTTATCGTTATATTGGTATGGATCATTTTGCATTAGCAGATGATGAGTTGACCTATGCCCAAGAAGAAGGAACTTTATGTCGAAACTTTCAAGGTTATACAACACACGGTCATTGTGATTTGATTGGGTTGGGTGTTTCTTCAATCAGCCAAATAGGTGATCTATATTGTCAAAATATAAGTGATCTTACTGCTTACCAAGATTGTATTGATCAGGGGCAGATGGCCGTTAAACGTGGTTTGATTTGCAATGAAGACGATCGTATTCGTCGGGCAGTTATTCAACAATTGATTTGTCATTTCTATTTAGATTTTACGACGATTGAAAAACAATTTGGTATTAGTTTTAAATCCTACTTCAAGGATGTATTGCCTAAGCTACAAGCAATGGCTAATGATAACTTAATAAAATTAGAGGAAAATGCTATTACCGTACAAGATGCTGGTAGGTTGCTAGTAAGGTCTGTATGTATGGTGTTTGACCATTATTTGACGGAGCAAATTTTGCAGAGATTCTCACGAGTTATTTAGAAAAGATTTCTAAACATTGAATATAAGCTGAAAATAAGATAAATTACTGGTAAAGGTAAGGATAATTGTTGTATTCTTATTGATAGGGATATTCTAGGGTAAACAATACTATGCCAGAAACAGCTAAAGCGAGAATGCCTCTACAGGCGCATTGTAAAGATTGTAGTTTAATCGGTTTGTGTCTACCGTTATCGCTTGACCAAGGTGATATTGATCTATTAGATCAAATCGTAAAACGTAGTCGCCCCATGAAAAGAGGGGAATTTCTTTTTAATCAAGGTGATAAGTTTTCTTCTATATTTGCTGTTAGATCAGGTAGTTTAAAAACCTTTAGTGTCACGGATGAGGGCGAAGAGCAAATAACAGGTTTCCATTTACCAAGTGAAGTTGTTGGTTTATCAGGAATGGATACGGATGTATATCCTGTATCTGCTCAAGTATTAGAAACTACTTCTATTTGTGAGATTCCCTTTGATCGCTTAGATGAGTTATCAGTACGCTTACCCCAGTTACGTCGTCAGTTGATGCGTATCATGAGTAGAGAAATACGTGATGATCAACAAATGATGTTATTACTCTCTAAAAAGACGGCAGATGAACGTATAGCAACATTCCTTATTAATCTTTCTGCACGTTTCCGTGCCCGTGGCTATTCCGCTAATCAATTCCGTTTAGCTATGTCTCGTAATGAAATAGGTAATTACTTAGGGTTGGCTGTTGAAACAGTGTCACGTGTATTTACTCGTTTTCAGCAAAATGGTTTATTAAAAGCTGAAGGTAAAGAAATTATTATTCTAGATTTAAATAATCTCTTGGCTTTAGCCGGTGGTAACTCAGATTTAGTTGGCTGCTCAAATAGTAATTAATTGATATTTAACCATTCTTTAAAGAGGTTATATTAGATTAACCTCTTTATCCTATTAATTATTTCATTAAATTTATAATTTTCTAAATTTGCAAATCAGAATTAGTATCACTACCATTCTTATAGTGTATTGTATTTCTTAAAAATATTTACATTTTATTTACTTTGTACTGACAACTCTTTGACCTTTAAATGTCTATACTAATCGCAAAAGTAACAAGGCAATAGGCTTATTATTTAGTTAAATAAAGATAAGGGAATTAAAGTGAAAAAGTGTCTATATGGAATAGTTATAGTTTCTGTTTTATTTTGGTTTGTCAGTTTGATGATTAATCCTAACCTATCATGGAATATTTGGGTAATAAGAAAAGAACTGATTTATTTAACAGGTATTATTTCTTTTGCGTTTATGTCTCTCATTATGTTGCTGGCAATAAGATCAAAATGGTTAGAGAGTGTCTTTGGTGGTTTAGATAAAATGTATTACCTGCATAAGTGGGCAGGTATTTGGGCAATTAGCCTAGGAGCAGTACATTATTTACTCAAGTTAAGTGGTAAGGTTCTAATTTTGTATTTTGAAAGAGCTCCCCGTCTGAGATTGGGGATCGGAGTATCTGATGACTTCTTTATTCGTAATAGAAAATTGGCAGAATCCTTAGGTGAATGGACATTATGGTTTTTATTAGCTGCGTTAGTATTAACGTTATGGCATAAGTTTGCTTACCATTTATGGCGTTATACTCATAAGTTAATGGCAATTGCTTTCCTTATATTAGTATTTCATACCGTTATATTAACGCCTTCTAGTTATTGGTCACAGCCATTAGGTATTTTGATTGGCCTAGGTTGTTTAGTCGGAACGGGCTGTGCATTACTTTCACTATTTGGTTTGATTGGTAGAAAGCATACTTACCGAGGACAAGTATTGGCTATTAAAACATTAGATCAATATACTATGGAAATTACTTGTCAATTGAATGGATACTGGCAACATAATGCGGGCCAATATGTATTTTTTATGCATGACAGGTTAGAAGGTCAACATCCCTTTACTATTGCCTCGGCTGACCATAATAATAACCAAATAAAGCTGTGTGTAAAGGCGCTGGGGGACTATACAAAAAGTTTACAGAAGAATATTAAGATAGGGGATGCTATACAAGTTGAAGGGCCTTATGGTTGTTTTGACTTTAGGAAAAAAGCGATAACTCGACAAATTTGGATTGCTGGTGGTATAGGAATTACACCGTTTTTATCATGGTTAGAGTCTTTGCAATATGATGTTAATAAAGAGATTTATTATATTGATTTATATTATTGTGTAAGTAATGAAGAAGAGGCTATTTTTATAGAAAAATTACAGAGGTTAATTGCTACATTGCCAAATTTCGAATTACATGTACAGTACAGTAAAGAACATGGTTATTTAACAGCAGATAAACTGAATATTAAGCAAAATGCACAAGGAGATTACCCTAGTATCTGGTTCTGTGGGCCTGTGGGATTTGCCAACAGTCTAAAAACTAACCTTAGTAGTAAAGGGTATCCACTAAGGCTGTTTCATCAAGAGTATTTTAATATGCGTTAGTCTTTTTTAAGACCTTCAATAAGTACTGGACATGGGGCATTTTCAATTACTTTCATACAGGTTGATGGGTCGAATAGCCGAGAAATTTTCGACATTTGACGATGTCCCATAATAATTAGACCTGCATTAATTTCTTCTGCATATTTTACAATTTCTTCAGAAGGATCGCCTGTCACAATATGTGCTTTTACTTTTATGTCAGACTTCCTAAGAAACTCTAACGAGTCTTGAATTAATTGATTAGCCGCTCTTTGTTCATCACTGGCTGCTGAAATGGCTTCTTCATCCTCATCATAGACAGGATCAATAGTAAAAGCGATATCACCTACATAAATAAGATGCGCTTCTGTATAAAGTGCACAAAATGGTTTTGCTAATTCAAGGATATGTCGAGTATATTTAGAACCATCAATTGCAATTAGTATAGAATTAAACATAGTGATAGCCTTTAAAGAAGAATGTTTATTGTCATATTAAATGAAATTTTATTAATTACTATGCGTAATATCAGATTATTGCATAAAATCCAATATAGTCCACATGATACATTATTATGAAGCATCCTGACCTAAATTTATTAATTGCCCTCAATATTTTGTTAGAAGAGGGAAGTGTAGCTAAAGCAGCGGAGCGTATGCATTTAAGTGCTCCTGCAATGAGCCGTACGTTGACTAGAATACGTTTAGCTTTTCATGATCCTATTTTAGTACGTGCAGGTCGTAAATTAGTACCTACCCCAAAAGCATTAGAATTAAAAGAGCAGATAAAACAGGCAGTTATTCAATCAGTAGGTTTATTTCAGGCTAACCATGTACTTGATTTAAAAACACTTAAAAGAAACTTTACACTACGCGCTAATGAGGTGTTTATTGGCGCATTTGAGCAAGCAATACTAGAAAAGTTTCGAGAGCTAGCGCCACAGTCACAGCTTCGTTTTGTACCGGAAAATGATATTGATGATGATGCTTTAAGAGAGGGGCGTATAGAGCTATTTATAGGCGCTTTACAGAACTTTGAACCTGTTATTAAAGTACAAAGACTATTTGATTCTTATCAAGTTGGTTTAGCTCGTGAAGGACATCCTATTTTTAATCAACCAATCACTGTAGAGAATTATGCTAGTTATGAGCATATAAGTATTTCACGGCGAGCTAGAGATAGAGGGCCAATAGATGTTGAGCTAGCTGAGTTGGGCTTAGAAAGAAAAATCCCTTTAGTTAAACATAATTTTTTAGCAGGTGTTTTCTCATTGTTAAATAGTGATTTAATAATGGGTTGCCCTGAACATTTGTTACCCGTTGTGTTGCAAGAGCTGCCGTTAAAAGCTTTTTCTATTCCAGTGCCATTAAAACCTGTCACTATTATTCAAGCATGGCATCCACAGTTTGATAATGACCTTGCTCACAAATGGTTTCGGCGATTGATTAAAGATCTGTGTATGGAGAAAGAAAAAAACAGTTCATATAGAGATTATCATTAATACCTTACATAAAGTAAGGTATTAATATTATATAATTGCGTTTTATGCATTATTTAATTACGTATAAATCAATTTTATTCAGATCAACTATTTCTTACACTAACTATCAATTCATAAACGTTGATAAGTACTAAAGAAATATATGACAACGACTACGGTCCCTTTTGTCACACCCCCAGTTTCAACACAATCTGCACTACCTCCTCAACAAGCGTTTACCATGCGTCTTGTATGGGGATTGTTAGGTGTTCTATTGGCGGTATTGATTGCAGGTATTAATGAGAATGTAACGAAAATAGCAATGCCTGATATTCAAGGAGCACTTTTTATTGGGCACGATGAAGCTACTTGGGTAACAGCGTTATATACTACTATGTCAGTAGTCGCTATGGCTTTTACTCCTTGGTTTGCAAGTACCTTAACGATTAGAAAGGTTGGTATTTGGTCTGTTAGTTTTTTTATGTTTTGGGGATTTTTATGCCCATTTGCAACAGATTTACAAACATTAATAATATTGAGAGCTTTACAAGGTTTTGCAGGGGGATGTTTGCCGCCTTTATTAATGACTTGTGCATTAAGATTTTTACCTCCCAATATTAAGGTGTATGGGTTAGCTACTTATGCACTAACGGCTACTTTTGGCCCAAGTATTGGTACTCCCTTAGCCGCTTTTTGGGTTGAATATGTCGGTTGGAATTGGGCCTTTTGGCATGTAATTCCAGTGGGTGTTATTGCCTTGACAGGGATTAGCTATGGACTTCCTCAAGATTCTGTTCGTTTAGAAAGGTTTAAACAGTTTGATTGGTTTGGACTGTTATTAGGTGTGCCTGCGATCATGATGCTTTGTATAGGTATTTTACAGGGGGAGCGTTTAGATTGGTTTAATTCTTCTGTTATATGTCATTTATTGTTCTGGGGTGGATTTTTATTAATACTCTTTTTTATTAATGAGTGGTATCACCCATTACCATTTTTTAAGATACAACTGTTGAAAAATCGTAATTTAGCTTTTGCTTTAGTTGCTTTAGGTTTTGTATTATTTATTTTAATTAGTGCTATTAGTATCCCTTCTGCTTATCTTACTCGTATTCAAGATTATCGTCCTCTTCAAACAGCGCCTATTTTATTGATTGTATCCATTCCTCAATTAATAGCATTACCTATTGTTGCATTGATTTGTAATATTCGTCGAGTGGATTGTCGGGTTGTATTGGCAATGGGTTTTGCTATGTTAGCTTATAGTTGTTATCTAGGCTCACAATTAACTTCAGAATGGATTAATAGTAATTTTTATTGGTTAGCTATTATACAAATTTTTGCTCAGCCTATGGCTGTATTACCTATCTTAATGCTATCAACAGGACAAATTCATCCTACAGATGGCCCTTTTGCTTCAGCATTGTTTAATACAACGAAAGGCTTTTGTGGTGTTTTAGCTACTGGAGTACTGGATGCACTAACAAGAACACGTATGCACTACCATTCTAGTATGTTGGTTGACCAAATTGGTAATAACAATATGTTAATTGAGGGGAGTGGACAACTAGCTAAACGTGTTCATATTCAGGCTAGTGTATTAAGTTCAGCTGATCTTTATCTTATTGTTGGTGTATTAGCTGTGTTTGTATTGGTACTAATTTTATTAGTACCTACACGTATTTATCCACCTAGAGCTGTTCATCAAGTTTAGGTTTAGAGGTTGTTATGACGGAAGTTCTTTATAAAAAAAGTCGTTTGATTATTTTTTCCATTTTAGTTGTAGGAATAATTTTTTATTCTATTTATCTTGTGTTTATTAAATCTAATGTGATTGAAACAACAAATAATGCTTATGTAAGAGCTGATTTTACAAGAATCGCTCCTAAAATATCAGGCTTTATTGATCAAGTATTGGTAGAAGATAACCAAGTAGTTAAAGCAGGGCAGGTAGTTGTTCATATTGATGACCATGACTATCAAGTGGCATTACAAGCGGCCCAAGCAGATTTATCCATTGCAAAAGCTCAATTACAAGAAGCTAAGGCACAATTAGAAGAGCAACAAGCTATTATTAAACAAGCTGAAGCAGTTGTTAACTCAGCTCAGGCTGAGCATTCTTTTGCCAAGCGAGAGCTCATTAGACATCAGCATTTAGCTAAGCAAGGTGCAGGTTCTGTACAAAATGCTCAACAAGCAGAGTCACAAATTAAAGTAGCTTATGCTAACTTATTAAAAGCACAAGCAGCATTAATTGCTACAAAGAATCAGATAGCTGTATTAGAGGCAAAAGAAGCAGCTGCACAAGGCCATATAAAACAGGCTGAAGCTACTGTGGCAAAAGTAGAATTACAACTTTCCTATACTAATATTGTGAGTCCTATAGATGGAGTAGTGGGACATCGAACTGTTCGTATTGGTAATTATGTAACACCAGGAACACAATTAATGGCTATTGTGCCTATTAATGATATTTATATTGTAGCTAATTTTCAGGAAACTCAGTTAGCTCATGTATCACCTAAGCAACCTGTTAGTATTTCTGTAGATACTTTTGGTCAAACTATTTATGGTAAGGTAGAGAGTATAGCACCTGCGACAGGTTTAACTTTTGCTGATATTGCTCCTGATAATGCTACAGGAAATTTTACTAAGGTTGTACAGCGGATACCTGTAAAAATTGTATTAGATAAAAATCAACCATTAGTGAAGTTGTTACGTGTTGGTATGTCAGTTGAAGCTAGTATTGATACTAGTAGTTATAAGGAGGCTAAATGATTTGTCAATCTTGTAGCCGCTTTTTATTAGTAATGATGATACTTGGTTTACCTGCTTGCACAGTAGGTCCTGACTTTATTAAACCTAAAAATACGAACCAAGAAGAGCAATGGCGTTCTGCTAGACAGGATGTTAATAGCATACCTATTGAAACCACCATTACTAACCAGTGGTGGCAATTATTTAATGATCCAATAATGAGCTCTTTAATAGAAAGAGCTGTTAGTAGTAATTTAGATATAAAAATGGCAGTTAACCGTCTTTCGCAAAGTAGGGCAATAGGAAAAGTTGTTGGGAGTGATCAATACCCTAATTTAGGTATGGGGTTGGATTATAGTCGACAACGGCGCAGTCAGAAGGGATTAAATGATCCTTCAGGCAATTCTGGTAAAGAGAGCTTTAACCTTTGGGATTTTGGGTTGAGTATTGCTTGGGAGCTAGATTTATGGGGTAAGATCAGACGACAAGTTGAAGTAGCTAATGCTAATATTGAAGTGGCTGAAAATGATCAATATGCTGTGCAACTAGCTATTGTTGCTGAAACCGCTGATAACTATATTGAGCTGCGTGGTGTGCAAGCTACTTTAGAGATCACAAAACAAAACCTAGACATAGCCAACAAAGCATTAAAACTTTCTAAGATTCGTTTTGAAGAAGGTGTTTCAACCCAACTAGATATTTCTCAAGCCGCTACTCAAGTGGCTAGTATACAGGCACAAATACCTGTACTAGAAGCTAAGCAGGTAGAATTAATCAATGAGCTTAGTTTGTTGTTAGCAGAACCTCCTTATCAATTACAGAAAGAACTAATACTTAAACAAGATATTCCAAATCCACCACATACCTTGCCTGTCGGTTTACCTTCTGAATTGGCTGAGCGTCGGCCTGATATTAGACAAGCCAGTGCTACATTACATGCAGCAACTGCGAATATAGGGGTGGCTAAAGCTAACTTTTATCCTAGTATAAACTTGCTAGGTAATTTGGGTACAGAAGCTTACAGTTTCAACTACTTAGGCCATTGGGATGCTCATCAATTTAATATTGGCCCTAGTATTTATTTACCAATTTTTGAAGGTGGACGTTTAACAGGAACTTTAGAATTAAAAGAAGAACAAGCAAAAGAAGCAGCAATTAATTATCAAAAAATAGTATTACAAGCATGGCATGAAGTTGAGAATAGTTTAGTAAGTTTTCAAGCAAACCAACAACAAAGAACTTCTCTAGATCAAGCAGTATTACATAGTCGGGATGCATTGAAATATGCAGGTCAACAATATAAAGAAGGTACTATTGATTATTTGCACGTATTAACTACTCAGCAAGCTTTATTGGATAATCAACAAAAACAAATAGCTAGTACAACAGCCGTTTCATTAACCATGGTTAGTATTTATAAAGCATTAGGAGGAGGATGGTCTATTAATAATTAACATTGAAATAATGAATTTACATCAAAGAGCAGGAATATAAAATAGTTCTAAAATACAATTTTTAAATATAAGCATAATAGTTATAAATTTATAAATAAGTAGATAAAAATTGACGAAATTTGTCACTATTAGTCTTATCTTACTATTTTTTCCCTATTTTGCTTCTTAGTTAATGATTCGACTAAAGTTTTAATTTATTTTTTAATGTTAATTAATACAAATAGATACAGATTTTTTTAACTTCTTGTAAATCTTGGTCTATTTCTTGCGTTGTATAATTATTAAGTGCTAAGGATAAGAATGATGAAGAAAGCAAACCAAGGCTTTACATTGATCGAAACAATGATAGTTATTGCTATTATTGGCATTTTAGCTGCTATAGCCGTGCCGATGTATCGGGATTATATTACACGTGCAAAGTTAGCAGAAGCGTTTTCGATAGCTTCAGGATTAAAAAGCCGTGTTGTTGAATCTTATTCATTAAAGCAAACTTGTCCAGTTAATACTGGTGCTGCTAATCAAGGTGTTTTGTTACCAACAGATTATGCAACCAATATTATACAAGAGATTACTGTAACAACAGGCATAAGTGGTTGTGATATTAATGTAAAAATCAGATCTGATGCAGCATTAGTATCCTCTGTGAGAGGTAAGACAATCAGTTTACAGTTAGCTGCTGGTAGCTCTTCAGGAGCATTTTCTTGGGATTGTATAACTGATATGTCAGTAGGTGATACTGGAAAGTATTTACCAAGCATTTGTCATCGATAGATATCGTTTGCCATACTTAGCCCTCTAGTAGAGGGCTTTTTTTTATCTGCTAACTTGTTTTATGGCTGTTGATAATTCATTACAAAGCTTTAATACCGCATCAATTGCTTGTTGTTTACTCTTAGCTTGTTCAATTTGGTTTACTAAGGCCGAGCCTACTACTACACCGTCAGCTAATTTAGCAATAACTCTGGCTTGTTCAGGTGTTTTTATACCAAAGCCAACACAAATGGGCAATGAAGTATGTCTATGAAGTCTAGTTATTGCTTCAGTAATCTGTTCTTCAGTAGCACTACCTGCTCCCGTAATACCTGCTACAGAAACGTAGTAAACAAACCCTGAACTATTATTTAATGCTTGTGGAAGGCGTTTATCATCAGTGGTTGGTGTGGTTAAACGAATAAAATCTATACCTACTGCTTGTGCAGGAGTACAAAGATCACTGTCGTGTTCTGCTGGTAGATCAACGATAATTAAACCATCTACACCTGCATTAGCAGCATCTTTAGTAAAACGATCTACACCATAATGATGAATAGGATTAAAGTATCCCATAAGCACAATAGGTGTTGTCTGGTTTTGCTGACGAAATGCTGTAACCATTTCAAGGGTCTTTGCTAGATTTTGACCATTTGCTAAAGCGCGTAATGAGGCTTTTTGAATGGTTGGACCATCTGCCATTGGGTCAGTAAAAGGCATTCCCAGTTCAATAATATCAGCGCCAGCAGCAGGTAATTGTTGAAGTAGACTTAAAGATGTTTGGTAATCAGGATCACCAGCAGTTATAAAGGTAACCAATGCGGCTTGGTTTTTTTGTTTAAGTTTAGCAAAACAATTAACTATACGATTCATAATTGATGTTCCTTAATATAGCTCATTACAGTTTGCATATCTTTATCACCACGTCCTGAAAGATTTACAACCATTAGGTGATCTTTAGGTAATGTAGGGGCTCGCTTTATTGCCTCGGCTAATGCATGAGCAGACTCAAGTGCAGGAATAATACCTTCCAGACGACAACAAGTTTGAAACGCTTCCATTGCTTCATCATCATTAATAGCAATATATTCAGCACGTTTTATTTCATGTAACCATGAGTGTTCAGGGCCAATGCCAGGATAATCAAGTCCAGCAGAAATAGAATGAGCATCAATAATTTGACCATCATTATTTTGTAATAAATAGGTGCGATTACCATGTAAAACACCTGGCTTACCACCAGTTAGGCTGGCAGCATGCTTATTAGTATTAACACCGTGACCACCTGCTTCTACACCAATTAATTGAACATTTTTATCATTAATAAAGGGGTGGAAAATACCCATAGCATTTGAGCCGCCACCTACACAAGCCACGACACTATCAGGTAAACGACCTTGTTTTTCTAACATTTGTTGTTTTGTTTCTTTACCAATAACTGCTTGAAAATCACGAACCATGGCTGGATAGGGATGAGGGCCAGCTACTGTGCCAATCAGGTAAAAAGTATCTGCTACATTAGTTACCCAATCACGTAGCGCTTCATTCATGGCATCTTTAAGTGTACCTGTACCTGATTGCACAGGAATAACTTCTGCACCAAGTAATTTCATACGAAATACATTAGGTTGCTGGCGGTCAATATCAGTAGAGCCCATATAAACCGTACAAGGTAATCCAAAGCGAGCAGCTACAGTTGCTGAAGCTACGCCATGCATGCCCGCACCCGTTTCTGCAATAATACGTGTTTTACCCATACGCTTGGCTAACAGTATTTGACCAATACAGTTATTGATCTTATGTGCACCTGTGTGATTAAGTTCTTCACGTTTAAGATAAATTTGCGCACCACCACAGTATTCAGTTAAACGTTCAGCAAAATAAAGTGGACTAGGTCTACCTACATAATCTTTTTGAAAATAAGCTAATTCTTCTAGAAATGCAGGGTCATTTTTGGCTGCTGTATATTCTTTATCCAAATCTAAAATCAATGGCATTAAAGTTTCAGCAACATAACGACCACCAAAAGGGCCAAATAAGCCTTTGGCATCAGGCGCGTTATACGATGAAGACATGATCACTCCACAAGTGGTATCAGGAAAGAGTTGTTTATTTTATAGTCTATTATAACAAGTTCCCAATAATAAATTGATTTTAATTCAATTAATAGTTTTAAAAAAGTTAATGAATGCTCTTAGTCTGGCAGGTAAGAATTTGCGATTTGGATAATACAAGTAATATTGTGTGTCGCTTGTTTGCCAATCAGTTAGTACTTTAACGAGTAGTTCGTTCTGTATGGCTTCTGTGATGGTTGCTTCTTCAAAGACATAAGCTAAGCCTTTACCAGCAATGGCTAGTTGTATAAGAGCTGCCTCATTGTTAACAATAAATTGATGGTTGGGATGTAAGATTATTTGTTGGTTATCTTTGCTAAATTGCCAAGGATACAGTTGTTGGCTGGTAATAAAGCGATAACCAATACAGCTATGTTGGTAGATATCTTCAGGTTTTGTAGGTATTCCACAGCTATTCAAATACTGTGGATTAGCTACAACACAAGATTTAATGGGACTACCTAAAGGAATGGCTATCATAGATTGGCTTAATGTTCGAGAAGAACGAATACCAATATCATAACCCTCCATAACAATATCACTTAAACCATCATTGATCTGAATATCTAGCCCAATGGAAGGATACTTGTCAGTAAAATCATTTAATAATGGATAGAGTAGAGCTTTCCAAGCGATATAAGAGGTCATGACTCTAATTGTGCCAGAAGGGATACGGTGCTTTTGTTTTACTTCTTCAATTGCATATTGAATTTCATCTAATGTTGGCTGAATGCGAGAGTAAAGTTGCTGACCTGCTTCTGTTAAGCTAATTGAGCGGGTGCTTCGATGTAGTAATTTTAAATCTAAACGATTTTCTAATTGCTGAATGGCTTGGCTTAAAGCGGATGGTGATAAGTTGAGCTGTTGCGCTGCTTTAGTAAAGCTTTTTAGTTGAGCCACTATGCAAAAGTATTGCAGAGAAATATTAATATCGGTACGCATTATTAAGTTTTACTTAAAAGAATTATAAATAATATAGCATTTATTAAATAAATTTGAACTAATAAACTAACAATGTCTTCCATTTATTAAGTTATGAGGAGGAGATATGAAATTTTTCATATTAATATTAGGAGCCATTGTTATGTTATCTAATACTAGTTTTGCAGATCATATAGAAGAAACAGAATCGCGTTTAGCAAGAGGGAAAAGATTATTAGCAATGATAGATGGTAGTGCAGGAGAAAAGGTTGTTGCATCACTAAAAGATATTGCTCCAGATTTTAGTAATTATTTATTGGAATATCCTTTTGGCGATATTTATGCGAGACCTAATTTGGATTTGCGTAGTAGGGAAATAGCAACTATTGCAGCACTTACTGCCATGGGAAATGCGCAGCCACAGTTAAAAGTCCATATTGAAGCTGCATTAAATGTCGGTGTTAAACCTGAAGAAATTATTGAAGTAATGATGCAGATGTCTGTATATGCAGGATTCCCCGCGGCCTTAAATGGTTTGAATGTCACTAAGCAAGTCTTTCAAGAGCGTCAAATAGTTTTAAGTAATAAATAAAGCGAATAGGTAATGAATATGCAATATCATCAATTAGGTAAAAGTGATTTAAATGTTTCTGCTATAGGTCTAGGTTGTATGGGGATGAGTGCATTTTATGGTGCATATGATCAGCAAAAATCAATTAAAACGATTCATTATGCATTAGCGCAGGGCATTAATTTTTTAGATACTGCTGATATGTATGGACCACTCACCAATGAGCAGTTAATAAGTAAAGCTATTGCTGGTAAAAGACAGCAGGTTATCCTAGCAACTAAGTTTGGAATAGTTTACGAGGATATAGACGCTAATAAACGAGTAATAAATGGACGGCCAGAATATGTTATAAAAAGTTGCGAAGGCAGTTTGCAACGGTTAAAAACAGATGTTATTGATTTATATTATTTACATCGTGTTGATCCTGATGTTCCTATTGAAGAAACAGTAGGGGCAATGGCAGAGCTTGTTAAACAAGGCAAGGTAAGGTACTTGGGATTATCTGAAGCATTACCAGAAACCATAAAAAGGGCAAATCAAGTGCATCCTATTACTGCATTACAAATGGAATATTCATTGTGGAGTCGAGATGCAGAGGGAATAATTTTAGAAACTTGTGAGCAGTTAGGTATTAGTTTTATTAGTTATAGTCCTTTAGGGCGAGGCTTTTTATCAGGAGCTATTAAGAGTCCTGATGATTTTGCTGAAGATGATTATAGAAGGACGAATCCTCGTTTTATGGGAGAAAACTTTACAAAAAATATTCAATTGGTAAAACAATTAGAGAGTTTTGCCAAGGCTAAAGGTTACAGCGCTGCGCAATTAGCATTAGCGTGGGTACTTACTTCTTCTTACAGTATTACCCCTATTCCAGGCAGTCGAAGAATAGCGAATCTAAAGGAAAATATTGAAGCCACAAAAATTAAATTATCAAATGAAGAATATCAACTAATCAGTGACTTTTTCTCCTCAGAATTAGTGGCAGGTAGCCGCTATGGAGCGGAATTTGCTCCAGAAACAATGCAATCTTAAATAAAAGCTATAAAATTGGTTAAAACTTACCCTTAATAAGGGCAAGTTTTAATTTGATAAAAGTTTAGCGCTTGATAATTAAACGACCTTGGTTGTCTACTGGGATAGTAGAGCCGGGATCATAATCCATATGGATATCGTGGTCAGTTCCATTTAAAGAATATTTTACCTCGTAACCAGCTGGCTTTTCAGTGCTCTCATAGGTGGTTTCACATTGTTTTTCGGTTGTCGTGTAAGTACTATTATTTTGCATATGTTCTTGTACTTTATTACCTGCTAGGCCTCCACCCACCGTACCTACTACCGTGGCTACTTTTTTACCATTACCACCTCCTACTTGATTTCCTAACACACCACCAATTGCTGCACCAGCGACAGTACCTATAAGCCTATATTCATCTTTAACTGGTTGTTGGTGGGTAACTGTGACATTGCGACAATTTTGTTGGGGTGTTTTTACTGTTTTAGTAACAGGGGTAATAGCAATAACTTTTGCGTAGTTAGATGATATATTATTTGGTTGAGGTTTAGCAGATTCAGAGAGTTTCATAGTCTCTTGTGTTTCTTCGGTATTTGAAGCAACTTTGTTATTTTCAATGCTAAAGGTTGCTAGTGCACCAGCAGCACTGGCAATTCCTATTCCTGCAACTAAGCCAATAATCAATGATTTATCCACGCATATACTCCTAAATAATTTCGATAGTTATTATTAAACAGTAATATTAATTATTTTGTATCTACAGTTTGTAACAATGTTTTATGTGTTTGAATTTTTAATCTGTAAAGCTTGGGGTAGAAAGTTTTTTATTAAAGTTACTAATTGTTAAATATTATTATTTACTATGTTTTATAGGCAATATATGTCTTTTAGGGATTTTGGTGAAAATTTAATAATGAAGATGAATAATTTATGAATAAGTAGTAGTATTGTTCTTTCATCGTAGCACAGGAGAATAATTATGAAGTTATTGAAAGAGTTATCGGAATCGTTACAACCACAGCAAAAGTATCAATTATTGATTAATGGCCAATGGAGAGATGGTGCTTCGGGTAAGACCTTTACAAGTGTTAACCCAGCTACTGGTGAACAATTGGCAGTGTTAGCAGAAGCTGACCAAACTGATGTTGATTTAGCTGTAAAAAGTGCTTGGCAAGCTTTTCCAGCATGGAGTAAAACCTCTCCTGCTGAGCGTTCAGCATTATTATTAAAAGTTGCTGATTTATTAGAAAAAGAAACAGAACGTTTTGCTACTTTAGAAACATTAGATAATGGCAAACCTATTCGTGAAACAATGAATGTTGATGTGCCTGCTTCAGTAGATCATTTTCGTTATTTTGCAGGTGTAATTCGTGCTCAAAGTGATGAAGCAGATGTTATTGACGAAGATACATTAAGTATTGTTTTAAGTGAGCCTATTGGTGTTGTTGGGCAAATTATTCCTTGGAACTTCCCATTATTAATGGGCGCATGGAAAATAGCACCTGCACTAGCTGCAGGTAACTGTATTGTGATTAAGCCATCACGTGAAACTTCAATTTCTTTAATAGAATTAGCACGTGTGTTAAATGAAGTGTTACCGGCAGGTGTGGTGAATGTTTTAACAGGCTCTGGTGCAACTACTGGTCAGTATATGTTAGATCACGAAGGCTTTAGTAAGCTAGCCTTTACAGGTTCTACTGACATTGGTTATGACGTGGCTAAGGCTGCGGCTGAAAAATTAATCCCTGCTACTTTAGAGTTAGGTGGTAAGTCAGCAAATATTGTATTTGAAGATGCGCAAATGGATAAGGCTGTAGAAGGTGCAGCTATTGGTATTTTATTTAATCAAGGTCAAGTTTGTTGTGCGGGCTCTCGTTTATTAGTACAACGTTCTATTTATGATAAGTTTCTAGAGCAATTAAAGGCTAAATTTGAGTCTGTTAAAGTGGGAGATCCATTAGATCCTAATACACAAATGGGTTGTCAAATCAACGAGAAGCATATGAATAAAATTCTAAGTTTCGTTGGTGTGGGGACTAGTCAAGGGGCACGCTTATTAACAGGCGGTGAGCGTTTTGGTAATGAAGGAGCATTTGTTAAGCCAACAGCTATTGTAGATTGCAAGCCTGATATGAAAATTTCTTGTGAAGAGGTATTTGGCCCAGTATTAGCCGTAATTCCTTTCGATACTGAAGAAGAAGCAGTTAAAATTGCTAATGATTCTGAGTTTGGTTTAGGTGGTGCTGTATGGAGCCGTGATATTAACCGTGCTTTACGTGTGGCTAAGGGTGTAAGGACTGGTCGTATGTGGGTAAACTGTTATAATCAATTACCTGCTCATGCACCTTTTGGCGGTTATAAAAAATCAGGCATTGGTCGTGAAACACATAAGATGATATTGGAAGCGTATACTCAGAAGAAAAATATTTTTATTAGTACCTCTGAAAAACTCACTGGGCTATTCTAATTAATTGGATAGCTTTATAAAGGGCTAACCTTTAGCCCTTTAGCCAGTAATATATAAAGAGTAGATTTCAAGGATCGGACATTATTTATTTTTGACAAATATAAGAAGTTTTTAATAATTTGAAATTAATTTATAGGGATTTTTCTATATAAAACATATGCTTGCTTTTGTTATAGTGTCTATGGTGTTAGAAAATTAAAACTTTTTTGAAACAGAGTGAACTTTTATTATTATTAGTGTTCATATAATGAGACTGAGATATAAATACATCTCATTCATGCTCCTTGATGTTAAGTATTGGTAGTTTTTGTTGGGTTTCCCCTAACCCAGCAGCTTGAATCCCAGATTTCTCCCCCTCCCTAAATTTGAAATCTGGGATTTTTTTTGCCTAAAAATTAGTCGATTGCAAGTAAATAAGCCATAATTAATGCATCTTCATGGCCTTTAGGGGTAGGGTAATAGTTTGTACGGCGTCCTATTTCATTAAAACCATAACTTTCATAGAGATGATAAGCACTTAAATTACTTTCTCGTACTTCTAAAAAGCATTCTTTAGCACCTAGTTGTTCAGTTTCTTTCATTAGGTGTTCTAATAAGACTTTACCCAATCCTTTATTTTGTTGTGGAGGATTAATGACAATATTAAGCAGCTCGGCTTCATCTGCAACAATTTTGACGATACCATAGCCTGCTAATTGCTGTTGATTAAATAATAACCAACATTGGTAACTAGTGACGGCATCATTGATTAAAGTTTTTGACCAAGGGTGATAGTGAGCTTGTTGTTCTATTGCATAAACAGCATCTACATCATCTATTGTCATTTTACGGAAAAAGAGATTAGTTATACTTGCCATAGGGGAATCAATTGGCGAATACTCTGCCAAAGATTGGCTTTGTATTGTGGGTTATCAATTAATAATTCTAAGCTAGGGCTGAGCAGGGTTTGGCCCAGTAAATCTACAATAGGCGTTTGATAATAATCTTGTTCATCTAGACCAATAGTATAGCGAATAGTTGATAATCCAATTAACCATAGGCAACAACTATCAGTTGCTTGTTCTTGATAGGTACTAATAAAGCTTTGTAAAAATTCTTGTGCTTCTTTTGTGCCTTGTGGAATGGAAATCTGTTTAAAAAGTGGCCAATGAACAATATCACCTAGTAATTGAGGGCTATCTGGCAATTTAGCAGCACGTAAAATATTACGCAGTAATTGATAAGCAGGGTCTCTGATTTGGAATGCGGTACCAGTGGGTAATTCTACTAAAAGTAAACAACGGCCAGCTTGCATCAATTGTAATGAGAAGTGAGGTGTTTCATCAGAAGAAGTAGCTAATGGTGTGATTTCTGGGGTATAAGGTTGTTCTACAATAATTGGCTCAATAGTAGTAACTTTTTCTTCGATAGTTACATCTACTATAATCTCTTCAGTGACTTTTTTTAATACGGATTGGGATATGAAAGACTCACTAATAACTGCTGAATCAGTATTTATAATAGAAGGGGCCGCATTAGGTAATATTACTCGAGGTAGCCAAGTATCAATTTGCATGGCTGCTAAGTAATTATTACGTTCAGTTTCATTCATCACTAATAAGTTTTCTTCAATAAATTATGTTCTCTATTTTACTCATTACTGTAGATAATGTTTAGTAAAAATAATTATTTATTTTTTAGCGTAAAAAACTGATCTTGAAACGTGCACATTCTAATAACATCACGGTATTTGCCATTAACAAAGAATTCATGATGTAGTAAACCTTCTTTAATAAACCCTAATTTTGAATAGATATGAATAGCTTTTTCATTTTCTTGGTCTACTAATAGATAAAGTTTATAAAGATTTAGAATATTAAATGCATATTCCATAGCTAATTTAGTTGCTTTGCTAGCATAGCCTTTGCCTTGATAAGCAGGATCAATAATAATCTGGAATTCTGCATTACGATGAATATGATTAATTTCCATTAGTTCAACAAGGCCGATAGGCTTTGCTTGACTTTGAATAATAAAACGACGCTCACTTTGGTCATGAATATGTTTATCATACAGATCAATTAGCTCAACAAATGCTTCATAAGGCTCTTCAAACCAATAACGCATAACATTAGCATTATTATCAAGTTGGTGAACAAATTTTAAGTCTTTTCTCTCTAACGGTCTTAGTTGAATAGTACTATTTTCAATAATAGCCATAATGTTTCCTAATATGGTTTTGGCAACTATTTTATTATAAAGAAATGTTGGTTGAGAGATTTAATTGAAAACAGATATTTAAATGAAAAAGCCCAGTTAAATTGGGCTTTTAAACAACAGCAAGTTTTATTGCTTTTGGGTAGAACTTTCTTGCTTCATACGCTCTAACTCTTGTTGATATAATGCATCAAAATTAATTGGAGCAAGCATTAATGCAGGGAATGAACCTTTTACTACTAGGTTATCTAAGGTTTCACGAGCATAAGGGAAAAGTAAATTAGGGCAGAATGAACCAAGCATATGGCTTACATCATCTGCGCCAAGTCCTTTGATTAAGAAAATACCAGCTTGTTGTACTTCAGCAATAAAAGCTACATCATCATCAATTTTAGCAGTAGCAGAAAGTGTTAAAACAACTTCATATACACTGTCTTCTAAAGAGTTTTGACGAGTATTTAAATCTAGGTTAACCGCCGGCTTCCATTCTTTTAAAAAGATATCAGGTGTTTTGGGTGACTCAAAAGATACATCACGTACATAGATACGTTGAATGGAAAATTGTGGTTCTTGAGCGTTATTTTGTTCAGACATATAAAGTATTCATCCGTTATCAATTAATAAAGAATTAGTTCGTTGTAAGTAATGAATCTAGTTTTCCTGCATTTTCTAATGCAAATAGATCATCGCAACCACCAATATGTTGGTCATTAATCCAAATTTGTGGAACAGTATTTTTACCAGCTTTTTCTCTCATTTCAGTACGGACTTCTGGCTTGCCATCCACAGTAATTTCTTGAAAGCCAACGCCCTTGTGAGTTAACAACTGTTTAGCTTTCATACAATAAGGACACCAAGCACTTGTATAAATAATGATTTTAGCCATATTACTATGCCTTTGCTTTCTTTTTGACTAAAGGTAAACCATCCGCTTTCCAGTTGGAAATACCTCCACCCAATTTTGCTACATTAAATCCTATCTTTTTCATATCACGGCAGATAGGTCCACTTTGTTGACCTTGATTATCCACGATAACAATTATCTTATTCTCTTTATACTTATTAAGTTCCACCATGCGTGATGCAAACTTATCAAAGGGAATATTAAGTGAGTCAGTAATATGACCTGTGCCAAAATCTTTTGAGGAGCGAATGTCCACTATGATGGCTTGATCACTATTAAGTAATGATGTGAGTTGAGCAGAGCCAATACTACGACCACCACGACGTATTTCAGTGATAGCCAATACTACTAATAAGGCTAAGAAAATACCACACAAAAGATAGTGGTTGCCAATAAATTCTATAATTCGAGAAGTATTCATTAATTAATGAGTTCCGCTATAAATGATCAGTAAGTATACACGAAGTTTTATAAAATCTAATAAGGGAGTTTATACATTAAAACGGAAATGCATAACATCACCATCTTTAACAATGTAATCTTTACCCTCTAAACGCCATTTACCTGCTTCTTTAGCGCCAGACTCTCCCTTATATTGAACAAAATCATCATAAGCAATAACTTCAGCACGAATAAAACCTTTTTCAAAGTCGGTGTGAATAACGGCTGCTGCTTGTGGTGCTGTGGCACCAACTTTAACTGTCCAAGCTCTTACCTCTTTTACGCCAGCCGTAAAATAGGTTTGTAAGTTTAATAGCTCATAGCCTGCACGAATTACTCGATTTAATCCCGGTTCTTCTAAGCCTAGTTCTGCTAAGAACATGTCTTTGTCTTCACCATCTTCAAGTTCAGCAATTTCTGCTTCTATTTTATTGCAGATAGGGACAACAACAGCACCTTCTTCAGTTGCTATGGCTTTTACAACATCTAAGTGAGGATTATTTTCAAAACCATCTTCTGCTACATTGGCAATATACATAACAGGTTTTACTGTAAGTAGATGGAATGTTTTAATTTTTGCTTTTTCTTCTTGAGATAAATCTTTAAGCATTGAGCGTGCAGGTTTACCATCAGTTAAATGAATTTGTAACTTTTCTAATAAAGCTTTACTAGCAATGGCTTCTTTATCGCCACCTTTTGCCATTTTTTGAGCACGTTGTAGTTGTTTTTCAATGCTATCAAGGTCAGCAAAAATAAGTTCTAAATCAATAATTTCAATATCACGTTTTGGATCAACGCTATCGGCCACATGAACGATGTTATCATCTTCGAAGCAGCGTACTACGTGGGCAATGGCATCAGTTTCACGAATATTCGCTAAAAATTGGTTACCTAAACCTTCACCTTTTGAAGCACCTTTTACTAAACCAGCAATATCGACGAATTCCATAGTAGTAGGGAGAACACGTTCTGGTTTAACGATCTCTGCTAAAATATTTAAGCGTGCATCAGGCATAGGCACAATGCCACTATTAGGCTCAATAGTGCAGAATGGAAAGTTTTCAGCGCCAATACCTGCTTTGGTAAGCGCGTTAAATAAAGTAGATTTACCAACATTTGGTAAGCCAACAATACCGCAATTAAACCCCATTGTATGTATCCCTTAAAGTTATTTATGCTTTTTGACTATGTAATTGGTGCATGGCTTTGTTCCAATCGCCTGTAACTATTTCAGGTAATATATCAAGTGTATGTTCTATGCTGGTAGCCAGCAATTGGCGTTCTGCTTGAGGTGCTCTACTTAATACAAAATTTGAAACTAAGTTTTTGTTACCTGGATGGCCAATACCTAATCGTAATCGATAGAAGTTATTTTGATTAGCACATTGCGCAATAATATCACGTAAGCCGTTATGACCACCATGACCACCACCTTGTTTCAGTTTTGCTATGCCGGGTGGTAGATCAAGTTCATCATGTGCTACTAATATAGCGTCGGTAGGAATGCGATAAAAGTTGGCTAGAGCAGTTACTGCTTGACCACTACGATTCATATAGGTTGTTGGAATAAGTAATCTTACATCTTGACCATTTAAGGTAAAACGTCCAACTAAACCAAAATATTTGCGATCAGCTACTAATGGAACATTATATTTTTCTGCAATGCACTCAACGAAAAGGGCTCCTGCATTATGCCTAGTTTGATCATATTCTGGTCCTGGATTACCAAGACCTACTATCAACTGTACGGCAGTCATGTCAGGAGCCCCTCTTTATACAGGAGAATTACTCTGCTGTAGGTGTTTCACCACCAGTTGCTGCTTCATCAGTGCTTTGTACACGTGGTGTGTGAATAGTAGCAACAGGTAAGTCATTATTGTGAGCTAATGCTACAAGTTCTACACCTTTAGGTGCTTTAAGGTCTGATAAGTGAACGATTTGGTCAAGTTCAACATTCGCCATATCTACTTCAATAAACTCTGGTAAGTCTTTTGGTAAGCAGCTAATTTCAACTTCACCAGTGATGTGAGAGATTTCCCCACCATCTTGTTTAACACCAATCGCTGTAGCTTCATTGATGAAGTGTAAAGGAATAGTTGTAGTAATTTTTTGACCAGCAACCATGCGTTGGAAATCAATATGTAACACGAAACCTTTTGCAGGATGACGTTGTAATGCTTTGATTAACACACTTTCTTTTTGACCAGCAACGTTAACAGTTAAGATATGACTGAAAACTGCTTCGTTCTCTAATAACTTCGCAAGGTCTTTAGCTAATACGCTCACTGATTTAGGTGCTTTATCGCCACCATAAATAATGCCAGGAACCATGCTTGCGTTACGACGAAGGCGGCGGCTCGCACCTTTCCCTAAGTCATCACGCGCTTGCGCGTCTATTATGAAATCTACCATTTTTAAAATCTCCAAAAATAAAAACGCTCAAAACGTTTGCGACCAGCGTTTGAGCGACTTGTAAAAGGCTTATTATAAATAAGCCAAGTTAAATAGCGCTTGTTTAATAACGGAACATAGCGCTAATAGATTCTTCGTTACTGATACGACGTACTGCTTCAGCCACAATTGGAGCAATATCGAGTTGGCGAATTTTAGCACAACCTTGCGCTTTTGCCGAGAGCGGAATGGTATTAGTAACAACTAATTCATCAAGCACAGAACCATTAATATTCTCTATTGCTGCGCCTGATAAGATAGGATGTGTACAGTAAGCCAATACTTTAGTAGCACCAAAGTCTTTTAACGCTTTAGCTGCATGGCAAAGAGTGCCAGCTGTATCTACCATGTCATCAACAAGGATACAGGTACGGTTTTCTACTTCACCAATTACATGCATCACTTCAGATTGATTAGCTTTAGGACGACGTTTATCGATAATAGCTAATTCAACACCTAATGATTTTGCAACTGCTCTTGCTCTCACTACACCACCGATATCTGGTGATACTACCAATAAATTTTCAAAGCGTTGCGCAATGATATCGTCTACCAATACAGGTGAACCATAGATATTATCTACAGGAATATCAAAGAAGCCTTGAATTTGGTCTGCATGAAGGTCAACAGTCAAAACACGGTTAACACCAACTGTGTCTAGTATGTCAGCAGCTACTTTAGCAGTGATTGGTACACGAGCAGAGCGTGGACGGCGATCTTGGCGAGCGTAACCAAAGTAAGGAATAACGGCCGTGATACGGCTAGCAGATGAACGACGGAATGCGTCAGCCATTACTACTAATTCCATTAAGTTATCATTGGTTGGAGCACAAGTTGGTTGAATTAAAAAAACATCCTTACCGCGAACATTTTCATTAATTTCTACGCTGATTTCACCATCAGAGAACTTACCAACAGATACATCACCAAGAGGTATGTGTAGCTGGCTAACCACACGTTTTGCTAGATCAGGGTTAGCATTCCCTGTAAAAACCATCATTTTTGACATGGAGTGATACCTAGAGAGGTTATCAAAGAATATGGCAGGGGTGGCTGGATTCGAACCAACGCATGGCAGGATCAAAACCTGCTGCCGTACCGCTTGGCTACACCCCTATACTATTTAAAATAGGTATTTAGGTTTCTTGCTTATCAAGAATTGGTGCGCACTTTAATGTTTGAAGAGCATAATGTCAACACCTAAACGAAAAAAATATTAGAAATCTTAATTTAATATTAATGTAAAACTAAAAATTTAGACATTGGTATTACTTTGAGATAGACTTTCGAGAGTATATAAAAAGCACTAGTCAAATCTGTAGTCTTGAGTGATTTTAGAAATATTGTATTAATATCAATCTGGTAGATGATGGGATTATTAAAACAAGTGTCACAAAAAACTTTTTTACCTTGGTTCTGTTCAGGGTTGATGAGTTTATGCCTTGCAGGATGTGACTCAGGTACTTCGCTGAATGCTTTAGAAAAAATAAAGCAGGAAGGTGTGCTGCATGTAGTTACTCGTAATAGCCCTGTTACTTATTTTGAAGATCGTAATGGGGAAACGGGTTTTGAGTATGAGTTAGCTAAGCGTTTTGCTAAAAAGTTAGGTGTAGAACTCAAAGTAGAACCTGTTAATTCATTTGATGATGTATATAGTAAGGTTGTAGAAGGTAATCAATTAGTTATTGGGGCTGCTAGTTTAGTGAATACTTCTAGAAGAAATGAGCAGGTAACTTTTTCAAATCCTTATTTAGTTGTTGATAGCTTAGTGTTGTATCAACGTTCAGCTAAACGGCCCATGAATGTCAAAGATTTAATTGGTAAGTCTATTTTGGTTGTTAAAGGAAGTAGTCAAGCTGATCAATTAAGAGCATTAAAGCAACAGTATCCAGATTTAGAGTTTCAAGAATCAGATACAGTGGATGTTGTTGATCTTTTACAGCAGATTGAAGATAAAAAAATAGATATAACAATTATTAATTCTAATGCACTTGCTATGACACAAGTTTATTACACGGGTGTAAGAGTTGGTTTTGTTTTAGAGAAAGAACAAAAAATGGGTTGGGTAGTTGCAAACAACCCTGAAGATGCAAGTGTAATAGACGCAATTAATGAGTTTTTTGAAGAAGTTGAAGAGTCAGGTAGTTTAGCTCGTTTAAATGACCGCTTCTTTGGACACCTTGATACACTTGGTTATGTTGGTGCTTATTCTTTTGCGCGACATTTACAAGAACGTTTGCCTAAGTATGAAAAATATTTTATTGAATATGGCAAAAAGAATAGTTTAGATTGGAGATTATTGGCTGCCATTGCTTATCAAGAGTCACATTGGAATCCAGATGCAGTATCCCCTACAGGCGTTAGGGGGATAATGATGTTGACGCAAAGAACAGCAAAAGCAATGGGAGTTGAAAATCGTTTAGATGCTAAGCAAAGTATTATGGGGGGGGCTAAGTTTTTATCCATCATAAAGCAGTCAATCAATAAGGAAGTTGTAGACCCTGATCGTACCTTTTTTGCTTTAGCCGCCTATAATATGGGGCAGGGACATCTGGCTGATGTACAAAAAATAGCAAAATTAAATAAATTGGATGCTAATTCATGGCGCGATGTGAATCATGTATTACCATTAATTTCACAAAAACAGTGGTATCAAAAAACTCGTTATGGTTATGCAAGAGGTTTTGAGACTAAACAGTTTGTACGTAATGTCCGTCGTTATTATGATATTTTAAATTGGTTAAATCATTCACAACGTGAAATGCCTAATACAGAAGATCCTCAATTACATATTCCCGCATTAAGTCGTAATGAGGCAATGGCAACAACGACAAAATCACTTTAAGCGACGATTTTTAAAGAATTCTTTTAATAAAGCTGAGCATTCATCTACTAATACACCACCTTCTATTATTAAGCGATGATTAAGGAATGGTTTGTTAAAAAATTGGTCTTGGCTAATAATTACGCCTGCTTTGGGTTCTGTAGTACCATAAACTAGGCGACTGATACGAGCATGTACTAGTAACCCTGCACACATACTACAAGGTTCTAATGTGACATAAAGCGTTGTATCAATGAGACGATAGTTATTAAGTGATTTAGCTGCTTCACGAATCGCTACCATCTCTGCATGGGCGCTAGGATCATGTAGTTTAATAGGTTGGTTAAAGCCGCGCCCAATAATAGTGCCATGATGAACAATAACAGCACCTACTGGAACTTCTCCAATAGCCGCACCTTGTTTAGCCAAATCTATCGCTTGCTGCATAAAGTATTGGTCTTGGCTACGATCAATAATTTGCTTTGGATGTATATTCAATATGGTTTTTCTATATTCATAAAGTTGCTAATTGTGAGTTGAATAATAATCATTGACAGGTTATAGTCAAGTATCGGCATAAAGTATGCATAATTTAAAAAAGAGTAGAAAAGATTAAAAAAGTTAAATAATAGTCATCGTAATGACTGCATGAAAAACAATTATCCTAATATAAATAATAAGTTAGACTAAATTTACTATAAATAGATAATTGACAGAAAGGTTACTTTACGGTTGACTTAAAGGTTCTTAGGTAATAAAGGTATTCTATCATGACAGTACCCCTGCGTGCTGATCCATTAGAAGCAAGTGAGTTTTTAAAAAAACACCCAGAAATACAGTTTGTTGATTTATTAATTGCTGATATGAATGGGATTGTTCGTGGTAAGCGCATAGAACGAGCTAGTTTACAAAAAGTTTATGAAAAAGGGATTAATCTTCCAGCCTCCATTTTTGCTTTAGATATTAATGGTTCTACTGTAGAAAGTTCAGGATTAGGGCTTGATATCGGTGAGGCAGATCGAGTTTGCTATCCCATTGCTGGCACATTATGTGTTGAGCCTTGGCAAAAAAGACCAACGGCACAATTATTAATGGCTATGTATGAGCCTGAGGGTGTTCCTTTTTTTGCGGATCCTCGTGAAATTTTAAGGCAAATAGTAAAACAGTTTGATGCGTTAGGATTATACATTTGCGCTGCTTTTGAGGTGGAGTTTTATTTAATTGATCAAGAAAATATCAATGGCCGACCTCAACCTCCACTTTCGCCTATTTCGGGTAAACGACCTCAGTCTAATCAAGTTTATTTAATCGATGATCTAGATGAATATGCAGATTGTTTACAAGATATTTTAGATGGTGCAAAAGTACAGGGTATTCCCGCTGATGCTATTGTAAAAGAAAGTGCGCCGGCTCAATTTGAGGTGAATTTACACCATGTAACGGATCCTCTTAGGGCTTGTGAGTATGCTATTTTACTTAAACGATTAATTAAAAATATTGCATATGACCATGAAATGGACACTACTTTCATGGCTAAACCTTATCCTAAACAGGCTGGTAATGGCTTGCATTTACATGTTTCTATTGTGGATAAAGAGGGTAATAATATTTTTACCTCAGATGATGCTGAGCAAAATAAAACATTGCGTCATGCCGTAGGTGGCGTATTGGAAACCTTACCTAAAAGTATGGCCTTTTTATGTCCCAATGTGAATTCTTATAGGCGTTTTAGTTCACAGTTTTATGTGCCTAATGCACCAACATGGGGATTAGATAATAGAACAGTGGCTATTCGTATTCCTACAGATACCCCAAGTGCTGTACGAATTGAACACAGAGTAGCAGGTGCAGATGCCAACCCTTATTTATTGATGGCAGGTTTATTAGCAGGTATCCATCATGGGCTTACTAATAAAATAGAGCCAACCGAAGCAGTTGAAGGTAATGCTTATGAACAGTATGAAGCGAGCTTACCTAATAATTTACGGGATGCTTTAAGAGAGTTGGATGATAGTGAGGTATTTGCTCGTTATATTGACCCAAAATATATTGATATATTTGTAGCCTGTAAAGAGAGTGAGTTGGAAGAGTTTGAACTTTCTATTTCCGATTTAGAATATAATTGGTACTTACATACTGTTTAAATAACAAATTAATGATATAGGTGTGATATGTCTCGAGTAGTAAGTGTGGCTGCTACCCAAATGGCTTGTAGTTGGGATCATGATGCGAATATTGCTAAGGCTGAAAAGTTGGTTAGAGAGGCCGTTAGTAAGGGCGCAAATATTATTCTCATTCAAGAGTTATTTGAAACACCTTATTTTTGTCAGAAACCTAATGCTGATTATATGCTTCTGGCAACATCCATAGAAGATAATCCAGCTATCAAGCATTTTCAAAAAATAGCAGCTGAACTAGAGGTTGTATTACCAATTAGCTTTTTTGAACTAGCGGGACGCGCTCGTTTTAATAGTATTGCTATGATTGATGCTGATGGAAGCTTATTAGGTATTTATCGTAAGAGCCATATTCCAGATGGTCCAGGCTATCATGAGAAATATTATTTTAATCCTGGTGATACAGGTTTTCAGGTATGGCAAACTCGCTATGCTAAGATCGGTGTTGGAATCTGTTGGGACCAATGGTTTCCAGAAAGTGCTCGTGCAATGGCTTTATTAGGGGCAGAGTTACTGTTTTATCCCACTGCTATTGGTAGCGAGCCACATGATTCTACTATTTCTTCAAGAGATCATTGGCAGCGAGTACAACAAGGCCATGCAGGTGCTAATGTAATGCCTTTAATTGCTTCTAATCGTGTGGGCAGAGAAGATCAAGAGAACTATCATATTACTTTTTATGGTTCTTCATTTATAGCTAATCAGTTTGGTGAGAAAGTAGCTGAAATGGATGAAGAAACGGAAGGTGTCATTACTTATACCTTTGATTTAGATGTATTAGAAAAAGTTCGTAGCGCTTGGGGGGTATTTAGAGATCGTCGTCCAAACTTGTACTATCCATTAACAACACTTGATGGTTATCTTGAATCCTAAGGATAAAAGTATGTTAACTACTCCTAAAGCTGATGGGTTTTATATGCCTGCTGAGTGGCATCCACAGTATCAGGTATGGATGATTTGGCCTGAGCGTACCGATAACTGGCGTTTAGGCGCTAAGCCAGCTCAAAAAGCGTTTACTGAAGTTGCTTTAGCTATTGCTGAATTTGCTATAGTGACAGTGGGAGTGAGCGCAATACAGTATGAAAATGCATTATTTCATTTAACAAAAGGGTTAACGGATAAACTTATTCGAGTAGTTGAACTTTCATCGAATGATGCGTGGGCAAGGGATACTGGTCCAACTTTTGTAATTAGTGACGATGGTGAAGAGTTACGCGGTGTGGACTGGGCATTTAATGCTTGGGGTGGCTTGGAAGGTGGTTTATATTTTCCTTGGGATCTAGATGATCAAGTAGCTTCAAAGATTCTCCAGATAGAAGGCTATGCCCGTTATCGTTGTGATGATTTTGTCCTAGAAGGTGGTTCTATTCATGTGGATGGTGAAGGAACAGTATTAACAACCGAAGAGTGTTTATTAAATCACAATCGCAATCCTCATTTAACACGGCAACAAATTGAACAATATCTCGGTGATTATTTAAATATTGAGAAAGTCATTTGGTTGCCTAAAGGTTTATATAATGATGAGACCAATGGGCATATAGATAATTTTTGTTGTTTTATTCGTCCAGCAGAAGTATTGCTAGCTTGGACAGATGATGAGAACAATCCTAATTACAATCGTTGTCAGGAAGCTTGGCAAGTTTTAGAACAAGCTATAGACGCTCAAGGAAGAAAGTTAATTATTCATAAAATGCCTATTCCTGGGCCATTGTTTGCATCAGAAGAAGAGTGTGATGGGGTTGATTATCATGAAGGTAGTCAACTTAGAGATCCTTCTATTCAATTAGCAGGTTCATATATCAATTTTTTAATAGTGAATAATGGTGTTATTGCTCCTTATTTTAATGATCCTAAAGATGAAGAGGCTAAAGCTATTTTGCAGCAACTATTTCCTGATAAGAAAATAGTAATGGTGGCTGGACGTGAAATTTTATTAGGTGGGGGCAATATTCATTGTATTACCCAGCAGCAACCTTTTTAATCAATAACTAGCAGCAGTTAAATCAACAGTAAAAGGGTTTTCTTTTAGGCGAGAAACGCCAGTGTCGATATGACCATTGTTAAATAGTTTAATCCAGCGATAGCCAGGTGCTAAATTATCTAGTTTGAACTCATTTGTATCTGGTGCAAATTGAATGCAAGTAGATGGGCTGGAGAATAAGTAAGTTCCACGATAATATAGCTCAACGACTTGATGTACATGACCACAAAGAACAACATTAGCATTTAGAAAATACTCTAGACAATCTAAAAACTCCCATGATTCTTGTAATCTAATATCATTAAGCCAACGTGCATTAGTGGCAAAAGCTGGGTGATGAATACCAATTAAATGAAAGCGTTTGGTTGATTGCAGGGACTTTAATAGGTTTTCTAATAATTCTTTTGCTAACTTACCATGGTTTTCACCAATAACTTGTGAGTTAAGCGTGATTACACGCCAATGTTCGCCTATATCTTGTTGAGTAATTAGATGTTCTTGAAAGCTATCAATACTGCTAATAACAGAAAAGTCATCATGATTACCAGGCGTCCATAAAGAAGGGGCATTGATTTTTTTAATTTGCTCTTGGAAAAATTGATAAGAAGCAAGACTACCATCTTGAGAGATGTCACCTGTTACCAATGCTAAGTCAATATCAGGTTGTTCTTCATTGATAAGTGCAATAACCTTTTTGAGACTTTGAGCCGTTGGAATACCGAGTAGTTCTTCCTGTGGATTAGCAAAAAGATGAGAGTCAGTTAGTTGTACACAAAGCAAATAATCTTTATGGGATGCCGCAGTCATTATTAAAAAGGAACCTTTTGATACTATTTATAGTTTTTAGTATAACGGATAAATTGTTATCTACCTAACCTTAACTTATTACATTGGTGGTAGTTCTTTTAGGCAGCTAGTTCGTTTTTCCATAGAGTCTTCTTTAGTCATACAGTCAGAGACAGCTTTAATATGAGGTTTTCTAGAGAAGTCATCCATACAATAATCATAAAAGTTAAGGTCACTAGCAATTTCTTCTAGTTTATTAATGGTCTGTTTTTTCTGCTCATACTCTTCTTGTGTAATGCTTTTTTCTTGGAAATTCTTATCTACTATTCTATGTAGATAAAGTGCTGTATTCATCATAGTAGATGGGGTTGTTTGACAGCTAATTCTTTGTTGTCTTAATTTTGATTCAACTATAGTTTCTTGCTTTTCTTGAGAAGTGGTTTCTTCTTTTTTCTCAGCAAAAATAAGTGTTCTAGTATCTTTCGCTACTTCTATTTTATTAGGAGAGTAATTTAAAGTTTGATCAGGTGGAATTTTAGAGTAATGCCATTTACCGGTAGTGTCTTGCCATTTGTATAACGTTTTATCATTTATATTTTGCGCAAAGACAATTGTAGGGATTGTTAGTATAAATCCTAAAAAAAGAGTAGCAATTGTCTGAGTGATGTTTTTCATAATGATTAAGGATTATACCTATAAAAACTAAAGTCAAATATTAGATAATAGTAATAGTAAAAATGCCATTTAATGTCATAAAATAACAAATTATGTCATGCATTATAGAGTGCTTGATTTGTTGACTTATTTTACTGATTCGGCAATTAACCAGTCAATACTCCATGTACCAGCGTTTTCAGTAAGTACATTAGATAAATAAGATAATAAAGTAGTTAGTTCATTCTCAAGCTTCCATGGTGGGTTTGCAATAACCATTCCAGATCCATTTAATCCTAAATTATTATCAGCAGGTTTTATCATAAGTTCTGCTTTTAGTAGTTTGGGAGCATTAGACATTTTTAATTGATTATAAAATTTATTTAGGTTTTTTTGATCCTTAATAGGATACCAAATAGCAACTATAGCTTGCCTCATACGCGCGATAGCATCCGTTAAACTTTTTACACAAAGGTCTAGCTCATTTGTCTGCTCAAAAGGCGGATCTATCAATAATAAAAGTCTTTTTTCTGTTGTTGGTAACAGCGCTTTAGGTAATAACCAACCATCCTGCGTATGGATAGTAATACGAGAATCTTTTCTGAAATTTTGCTTCAGTAGTTGAGCATCTTCTGGGTGTTTCTCATTAAAAATTATACGATCTTGAGGGCGCATAAGTTTTTGAGCTAACATAGGGGAGCCAGGATAATATTGTAATTTTTTATCTACATTAAGCTGATTAATAACCGTTATATAGTCATCAAATAACTCTGGTGTGTTTGCTTGCTCAAGCAACAGTTTAATACCTTCTAACCATTCGCCAGTACGTTCTGCCTCTGAACTGTATAAGTCATATATTCCTAATCCAGAGTGAGTATCTAAATAAGCAAAGGGTGTTTCTTTTTGACAAAGTAAAGCGATCAGACGGCTTAAGACAACATGTTTAAAAACATCTGCATGATTTCCTGCATGAAATGCATGGCGATAGTTCATAATAAATTTCCACTATATTAATAAGATAACATCTTTTTTAGGTTTCAATAGGCGAGTGTCAGTAGAACAGGTTACAATATTTGGTATTATAGTAACAATTATTGTTTATGTATTATCTAATTGTACTATCTATTTAAAGGTATTACCCCTTTATCGTATTTCCTGTTGTTCATTACTAAGAAGTTAATATATGGTTGCTAATAAAAATATTCATTCTGTTGTTGCTACTATTGATTTAGGCTCGAATAGCTTTCATATGCTGTTAGCTAGAGTTGATGATGACAAAATACGTGTTTTAGAGCAATTAGGGGAAAAAGTACAGCTGGCTGCGGGTATTACGGATAATTTACAGTTAGATGATCAAGCAATGGAGCGTGGCTATAACTGTTTAAAGCGTTTTGCGCAATTTGTTAATGATATGCCTTTAGGTAGCGTAAGAGTGGTAGGCACTAATGCATTAAGGGAGGCAAGAAACCGTAAAGTATTTATTAAGCATGCAGAAGAAATACTAAAGCATCCAGTTGAAATTATTTCTGGTCGGGAAGAGGCAAGGCTTATTTATTTAGGGGTTTCCCATACCTTACGAAGTTCTAAAGATAAGCGCCTAGTAGTGGATATTGGTGGTGGTAGTACAGAGTTTATTATTGGCCAAGGTTTTGAGCCTAAATTATTAGAAAGTCAGCAGATGGGCTGTGTTAGTTATAATAAACGTTTTTTTGTGGGTGAAAAATTAACAGCAAGTCGTTATGCACAAGCTTATACAGCGGCTCGATTAGAACTAATGGCTATTGAGCAGTCATTACAAAAAATGGGATGGCAGGAAGCTGTAGGTTCTTCAGGGACTATAAAAGCAATAGCAAATGCTTGTAAGTCTGCAGGTTACTCTTCATCAGAGGCTGATATTACTCGAGAAGGTATCACTTGGTTAAAACAAAAAATTCTGAAATTAGGTGATATTGAAAAATTAAATATAGAAGGTATTAAAAATGATCGTAGAGTCATTTTACCGCCTGGCTTGGCAATATTAGAGGCCATTTTTGATGCATTAGATATTGATAAAATGACTTATTCAGAAGGTGCATTAAGGGAAGGTGTGCTTTATGACCAATTAGGTCGTTATACTCATGAAGATGTTCGAGAGCGTACTATGACCTATTTACAAGAACGTTATCGAGTTGATATAGAGCAGGCTACTAGAGTTTCTGAAAAAGCATTAGAAGCATTAGGACAAGTTGCTGAAGCATGGGGGCTTGAAGATGAGTGGTATATAGAGTTATTAGAGTGGGCAGCTAAAGTGCATGAAATAGGACTAGATATAGCTCATTATCAATACCATAAACACAGTGCTTATTTATTAGAATATTCAGAGTTATTAGGTTTTTCAAAACAAGAACAGCAAGAATTAGCTTTATTAGTCAGGGGACATCGCCGCAATATCCCTAGAGATAAATTTGAAGAGGCAGCAGAGAATAGTGAGCAATTGATAAGGCTCTGCATATTATTGAGATTTGCCATCTTATTTCATCATATTCGTAGCAATCAAAATAAACCAACGGTTAAATTAGTAGCTAAATCTAAAAAATTAGAAATTCGCTTTCCTGAAAATTGGCTAGAGGAAAACCCTTTAACTAGGGCTGATTTTGTACAAGAAGCTAGTTGGTTAAAGCGTATAGGTTATGAGTTAAATGTTTCTTAAAGGATTCTTATGAAAAAGAGTAAGCTGTGGCTGTTACTTATCGTATTAATTGCACCGATGTTAGCTTATGGAAAGAGTAGTGTATGGATAGCTGAAAAAGATAACAAAAAAATTATTTTAGCAGGCAGTGTCCATTTAATTCATCCATCACAACTTCCATTACCGGCAGAATATTTAAAAGCATTTGATGCCTCTAAAAGAATAGTATTTGAGATAGATTTAGCTGAAATGAGTTCGTTAACATCTGCGGCTAAAATGATGCAAATATTTCAGTTACAGGGTACAACATTAGATAAAACCCTCAAGCCAGCAGTATGGCGTGAATTACAACAAATGATGCAAAAGCATAATATTCCAACTACTTTAGTTATGTTTGATGCAGCTTTTATGAGTTTCTCATTGCCTATGATTATTTGGCAACAACAAGGTTATCAAGAAGGTATTGATAAAATTTTATATGATAAAGCAAAACAGCAAGGCAAAGCGGTGGCTGGTTTAGAAACCTTTGATCAACAATTGGCTGCATTAGCTTCACTAAAACGAATAAATCCCAATATACTTATTGAAGAAACTTTAAAAGGGTTAACTGATCCAGAGTTAGCATTGGATACATTAATAAAACAAGTTTATCAGGGTGAAACTACAGCCATTGAAGACCAATTAGAGCATTATAAAACAAAAGATATGGAAACGTTTTACCAAAACTTACTAGTTAAACGTAATCAGGCATGGATTGCTCAAATTACGCGTTATGCAGCAGATAATACACCAACTATGGTAGTTGTCGGTGCTATGCATTTAGTGGGTGATGATAGTGTATTAAAGTTATTAGAAGAAAAGGGTTACCAAATAAAATACTATGAGTAATAGGTTACTCAGTTTTTAAATGACGCCCTCCATTGATACTAAGAATTTCTCCTGTAATATTTGAGCTATCTAATAAGTAGTTGATAGCTCTAAATATTTCCTGTTCACCGGGCACAATATTGAGTAGTGATTTATTAATTGCTTGTTGTTTATAGCTATCTGTATCTTGCTCATTAAACATAACCAGTGAGGGTGCAATACAATTCACTTTAACATGAGGAGCTAATAGTTTAGCAAAGGAAAGAGTTAAATTAGTTAAACCAGCTTTACTAGCACAATAGGCAATATGATCAGAACTGCCTTTTCTAACACTGTCATCTGTAATATGAATAATATCTGCTAAACTAGAGGTCATAAGCAACTCTCTACAATGCAAGTTAATCAAGTAAGGGGCTTGCATATGTACGGTGAATAGCTCTGCGAAAACCTTTCCAGTACCATCATCTTTTAACCATGTAGAAGCATTATGAATAATGGCGCGTAAAGATGTAGTGGTTTGTTTTAGTTGAGTAATAAATTGCATTATACTTTCATTATTTTGAAAGTCAGCTTGGATAGCGATAGCTCCTTTACTTTTTAATTGATCTATTGTTGGGCGATTTTGACGGTAAGTGACAATAACGGGAACTCCTTGTTCTAACCATTGCATAGCGCAGTAAAAACCAATACGTTGGCCTGCACCTGTAATTAGAATAGGGGATATTGTCATATTAACTCCTAATAGTAAGTCATTGATGGTAGTGTATGGTAACCAATGCAGAAATAGAAAGCTATTGGATTGATTTATGGTCTGATCTTTACGATTTTAAAGAAATAGATCAAAAGCTGATTTGTTTGTTACCTAATGATGAGTCAATAGCTTTTGATGATTGTTTGGGATGGATACAGCAAGTAGTTTATAGCGGTAAACGATTGAAGTAGTAAGTTCATTGAGTTCTAAAACAGTAATGCTATTAGAGATAAAGAATGACTGAGCAACAAACTATTCCTGCGATTATTAATCAATACATAGAAATGCTATGGTTAGAAAAAGGGTTGTCTGATCATAGTCGTAATAGTTATTTAAGCGATTTACAACATTTTGATCAATGGTTAGCAAAATATAATATTCAGATAGAAAAGGCTGGCCGAGAAATGATTTTAAATTATTTAGCTTGGCGCTTAGAAAAAGGTTATAAGGCTCGTTCAACGGCTCGTCTATTGTCAGCATTACGTAGTTTTTATCGTTATCTAGTCAGGGAAGGTCTTTGTGATACTGATCCTACATTACAAATTGAAATGCCGAAACTAGGCCACCCACTCCCTAAAACATTATCTGAACAAGATGTAGAAGCGTTATTAGCGGCACCAGATATCGAAGATACTATTGGTTTGCGTGATAAAGCTATGTTAGAGGTTTTATATGCTTGTGGCTTACGTGTAACAGAGTTAGTAAGTTTAACGCTAGAGCAAGTCAATTTACGACAAGGTGTGTTGAAAACGTTTGGTAAGGGGCGAAAAGAGCGCTTAGTCCCCTTAGGTGAAGAAGCTATTATTTGGATAGAACAATATTTAAAAACAGGTAGAGGCCTGTTATTAGCTGGTAAAGTCAGTGATGTATTATTTCCTAGTAGTCGTGGCGATATGATGACACGCCAAACTTTTTGGCACCGTATTAAACTTCATGCTAAGGTGGCAGGTATTACTAAATCACTGTCGCCACATACCTTACGTCATGCTTTTGCAACACATTTATTAAATCATGGGGCTGATTTGAGGGTTGTACAAATGTTACTAGGTCATAGTGATTTATCAACAACACAGATTTATACACATATTGCACAAGCTCGATTACAAGAGTTACATGCTAAACATCACCCTCGAGGATAATGTTTTTATTTAATGATATTACTTTGTAATATAGACTATAAATTTACTTTAAAGAAAATATTATGGAAAAGTTAGACCGTTACGATCTAAAAATTTTAGAAATATTACAAAAAGATGCCAGTTTGCCTAATCATGAGTTAGCTGATCAAATTGGTTTATCTCCGTCACCTTGCTCAAGACGAATTAAGCAGTTGGTAGAGTCTGGATATATTGCTAAACAAGTAGCCTTATTAGATGCAAAAAAATTAGGGCTTTCGTTAACTGTGTTTGTTTTGGTGGGTATGGATCGTCATACACCTGAGCGGTTTGAACGTTTTCAAGCAGAGTTAACAAAGCATTCAGAGGTAGTTGAATGTAGTTTGATTACAGGGATGGATGCAGATTATCAGTTGAAAGTAGTTGTGCCAGATATTGATTATTATCAGAAATTTTTATTAGGTGTATTAACACGAATAGAAGGTGTAACTAGCGTTCGTTCTTGTTTTGTACTTAATCAAGTAATTTCTAAAACAGAGATGCCATTAGAGCATTTGAAGAAGGGTTAATCAGTACTCATAATTTATTTGTAATGAGTACTGATTGAAAGGATTTAATAGTCAGAAAGTATATACACTAATTTAATTACATCTGCTTTAAGTGCTAAATCTGATGATCCTAATCTTTTATGAATAGTCATATGCAAAGAGCCGCCTTCTACTTTTCTGAAAGCACCTTTATAGATAATGCCACTGGTAGTATGTACCTCAATATTTTTGTTAAAAGCTTTAGCATTTAGCTCATTAAGAGGTGTTAGTTGACGTTCTGATGATTGGATAATTGGTTTTTTAGGCTTTGTGTCTAAACTATTATTTTTTGCTAATTGTTCAGCACTTATCCATTTAAACTCAATAGGAATATTTTGGCCATTAATTCTTAATGAAGGACGAATAAGCTCAAGAGCTACTTGTTCATTCATTGCTTTTAACTCATCAGGGGTAACAGGCCCTTTAGGGTTAGTAGCAATATAAAATTCTTTTGGATTTTTCATATATTCATTAACAGCATTAACTATTTCATCACTTAAGGTAAGTCCGAATATAGCTGCACTAGCTCGGTCTATGTTGTCTTTTGAAAATGCTGGTAAAGCAGCTATATATTCATCTATCGTTTTATTTTCTTTTTGAGCACAGTAGTTATAAAGTTTTTTGGTAAAAACATCATCAGACCATTGCATTTGAAATTTTGGAATAGCATTTTTCTTATGGTCTGATGCCGCCATAGGGTTAAGCAAAGAGGCATCACCATAGAATGAAGAAGAAAACTTAGAAGCGTTTCTGGTATTTAAATCAAAGCTAGCTTTAATACGTTTAGTAGAAATTTTTTCATAGGCAAGATCAATATCAAATACAAAGTTTTGATAACCAATATCCATGTATTCAACTAAACCAATTTTTTTGACCTTACCACAAGGAATATCAAAAGGATAACGGAAAGAATCGGCTATTTGCTTATTACTTAATAAGGTTGTTGAATTAACAGTAATACCTTGAATTCTTAAAGCTATTTGGTTAGGTATTTTACTGCCCCAATTCTTAAGAATTAGTTCTAATAATTCAACAATATTTTTAGATTTTAACTCTATTTTTTCTATCTTAATTCTTTGACCAGCATAAGTAATAGTAATATCATCGATACTTGTACTGCCTTGTAGTGATGTACTGACACCAGCATAATTAAACACACCTGGAGGCAAGGTGTTTTGTATATCTTTAGCTGTTTTATCGGTATAGTACCAAAGTAGTGCTTTGGTTCCCCCCACTACTATTAAACCAATAATAATAAGTAAGATAAAAAGATTACGTATTTTTCCCATTTTTACTCTTGTCCATATAAAGAACTAATTAAGTGGTAAATGTAATGGATAATTATCCATATTAAAAGTTATTTTGTGCTTAATATGATTTTAAGCAATTAAAGTAACCGTTATTTTGTAGTACTTAAACTATAACATTATACTTAATTGTACTGTTTTATTTAGTTAACTTGGAGTATTCTTAGCATTTTTTAATTGTTTAAAATAAGCATTGCTTATTGAGAATTAATAATGTTAATAATGTAAGTTACTGTCGGTGAGTTATTTATCTATAGAGTTTAGTGTTCTATTCCCTCTATTCTTTTTATTATATTGGGCACTAGCGAAAAAACCACTTTATCAGAATGGCCTATTATTAATAGCAAGCTATGCAGTTGTGGCTAGTTTTGATATTAATTTTTTGGCCATATTGATTACTTATTCTTTTGTTTTATATGGACTTTCTTTTCCTATTTATTACAGCAAACGAAGTGGTATTTGGTTAGGAATAGCTATTGCCATTGCTATTATTAATTTATGTTTTTTCAAATATTTTGATTTCTTTAGGGTGCAGGTTCAGGCGTTTATTACAGGTTTGGGAGTAGATTATGCCATTCCAGGTATTGAAATTTTATTACCAATAGGCATTTCTTTTTATACCTTCCATTCTATTAGTTATTTAGTTTCTCTCAAGAAAAAAGAGATCGGTATTCCCTCAGCAATTGATTTTGCTTTATTTTTATCTTTTTTCCCTAGTTTGGTGGCTGGTCCTATTAATAGAGCTAAAGATTTTTTACCACAAATTCAGGTAACACAGGCTAGAGAGATAGGTAATTATAATCAAGCATTTGTGTTAATTTTATTAGCCCTAATCAAAGTCCTTTGTTTAAATACAGCATTGGCTGATAACTTTGTTGATCCAGTGTTTGCTAACCCTAGTAATTATCATTCTTTAGATATTTTATTAGCTGTTTATGCCTATGCTTTACAAATTTTCTTTAATTTCTCTGGGTATACTAATTTAGTAACAGCTATTGCCTTATTATTAGGCTTTAGATTACCAATTAACTTTAATATGCCTTATTTTGCTAATAATTTACGGGATTTCTGGCAACGTTGGCATATAAGCTTATCAACTTGGATTAGAGACTATATTTACATTCCTTTAGGGGGAAATCGTCAGAGTTTTACGCGTACTCAAGTTAACTTATTTACAGCAATGACGCTTTCTGGTCTTTGGCATGGTGCTAGTTTTACTTTCATAGTCTGGGGTGTTATTCATGCGTTGGGCATTGTATTGCTTAATATTGGTGATCGTTATTGGGGGCGAGATCGTTTAAGTCAGGTTTCAATTTGGTTCGCAAGATTTATTACATTCCAATATGTTTGTTTTGCATGGATTTTTTTCCGTTCAGTTACCTTATCTGATGCTACAGAATTTTTGACTGCATTAGCTCATAATTTTACAGGAGTTGCGCTTAATACCAATGTAATACTCTATTTCCCTCTCTTACTGATAGCCTTTTTTATTTATCCGTTGTTGGCTAAATTACCCGATTTACTCGTCAAACTATTAGATAAGATAGTGTGGATTTATTTACCTATTGTATGGGTTATTATTTTATTGCTCATATTAACCACTGCACCTGCAGGAATTCCTAACTTTATTTATGCAAGTTTTTAGATATGATGGCAGGTAATAAGAAGTTTTTAAAAGTATTCTATTTGTTATTTATAACAATGCTGGCATTGTTATGGTTAGAGCAGCGCTCAATAAATGCCTATTGGATACAAACTTACCATCAAACTAGCCCTTTATCAGTGTTAGATAATTATTCTGCTTGGCAAGCAGGTGGTGATATAACTGCCTTTCTGAGCGGGCAGCTTGAAACAGTGCAGACAGAGGTGACAACATTAAATGATGAAGCTATAGCAGTATTTAATAATCATTTAATAAAAATGAGGGATGATACACCTATAACAGTTAATGAGGTCTCTGAAGAGTTGGCGTTATTAATTGATTCTCAGGCAGTTTTTAAAGACTCTAAATTTTTTATATTTCCTCAAAAACCATTTATTCAGGTGGTTAAAATAAAGGATATAGATAAAGAGCAAATGGTTATCAATAGAGGATTATTAATTGTTTCTCAACCATTGAAGGATAAGTCAGAGGCAGAGCCATTGGTTGCAAAAGATAACCGTGTTCTGTTGGAAAAAGGACAAAAAGTATTTTTTGTTGGTGATTCTTTAATGCAGGGGGTTGCACCCCATGCAATGCGAACTTTGCTAAAAGAGCATGGTATTGAGAGTATAAACCTAAGTAAACAGAGTACAGGGCTTTCTTATCCTAGATTTTATAATTGGCCACAAGTAGCACGTGAGACGTTTACTAAAAATCCTGAAATTAAACTAATGGTTGTTTTTATGGGGCCTAATGATCCTTGGGATTTCCCTGTTGTCCGAGGTAAAAGGTTCTTAAAGTTTAGTACACCGGAGTGGGAAGGAGTATATCGTGCTCGTATCCAACAGTTGATTAATGCGGCCACTGATCATGGTGCTCAAGTACTATGGATAGGTGTACCTAATATGAAGGATACTAAGCTAAATGTAGGTGTAATTAAATTGAATAAGATTTATCAGTCACAAGTCAATATAGCTGGGCAACGCTATATTCCTTCTAATGACTTACTAGGCATGCAAGATGATCATTTTGTAAAATTTTTGCGAATACCTAACCGTGGAAATGTTACTTTACGTACAGATGATGGTGTTCATTTCACCATTATTGGACAGAAGCGTATAGCTGACAAAATTATTTCTTTATTACGCTTTAACGACGTTATGGAAGTAAACAAATAAATGAAAACTGTTATTCAATTAATAGCCATTATGTGTTTGGTATGTAATCTACCAGCAATCGCTCAAACTTCTTCTGGTTTGGTTAAGCAAGTTAATATTGAAAATTTTGGTGAAGCCAATTTAACAAAACTTAAGAAAAAAATAGTGAATGTTGAAAAGCGTGTGGCGCCTCCAGATTCAGTATTGAGAATTAGCCAACTAGGAGACTCACACACGGCAGCTGATATTTTTACAGGGCAGTTAAGACAGAAGTTACAACAACGTTTTGGCGGTGCAGGAATTGGTTGGATTAGCCCCATCAATGTTTATGGGCAACGTAATACACAAGTTTATTATACAGCTTCAGATTGGTTGTTAACCTCTAGCCGTAGTACAGCATCTGATGATTACCCAATGGGCGGTTTTGTGGCAACTCCAACAGTGTCTAATGCACAATTAACCGTTAATTATAATGTGGATGAAAAGCCTAGTTTATGGAATGCTACTTTGTTAGTAAAGCAATTGAAGCCAGGGCAATCATTAAAATTAATAGATGGTATGAATTATGAAACCACATTAGATATGAGAAATAATAAGGATTGGCAATATATCAGTGTGTTTGTCATGCTTCCTTTTACTATTATTGCTGAATCTGCTGATTCAGCCAAATTAGGTGGTATTTGGCTAGAGAAAAATGGTCAACCTGGTGTTGTTGTATCACCTATCGCTTTAAATGGTGCTAAGCAAAGTATTTGGCAAAAGTGGCGAGCAAAATGGTTAAATGATTTAGCAAGAACAAAAAGTGATCTTGTTATTATTGCATATGGCACCAATGAATCATTTGAAACCCCTTTTAATGTAGCAAAATATAAGCAGTTTTTAACCACAAGTGTAAAACAAATTCGTAAGAAACTACCTAATAGTGCCATTCTTATTATTTCTCCTCCAGACACTTTACAACGTAATAAAATAAGGAAGGGGGCTAGCTGTCAGGCTATGCAAACACCACATTTAACTAGTATTCGAACTGTACAAAAAGAGGTAGCAAAACAACAGCGAACGCTTTATTGGGATTGGTCTGCCGCAATGGGTGGAAACTGTGCAATGCAACGTTGGGTGGAAAGAGGTTTAGCCAATAAAGATTATGTTCACTTAACTGCGACGGGCTACCAACAAAGTGCTGATAGTCTTTATAATGCACTTATACGGTTACTTAATTTGCCAAATGGGTAATAGTGTTTTAGAAACTTGTTACAATTATATGAGTAACAATGAATATGAATTTTTTCAGCAAAAAGATATGCTAACATTAATTCAGGTTGCAGATTAAATAATGATGTCACGTTTATTGCGTAGTCCCTATTGGTTATTTGTACTATTGTTAGTCCTATTAGCTGGTTTACAATATCGGCTATGGTTGGGTGACGATGGAATGCGTCAAACTGATGAGTTAAAAGATCAAATAGCTGCTCAGCAAGAAGAGAATAAGAAGTTATTAGAAAAAAATCGACGTTTAGAGGCCGAAGTTATTGAGCTTAAAAAAGGTACCGAAACTATTGAGGAAAAAGCAAGACATGATCTTGGTATGGTAAAGGATGGAGAAACTCTCTATATAGTCCCCAATGAAAAATAATGACCAAATCCCCCCATTTTGGGTAGTTATTCCAGCCGCTGGTATTGGTAGTCGTATGCAAGCGGCAGTTCCTAAGCAATACCTGCCATTAGGTAGATTAACTGTTTTAGAACATACCATTAATTGCTTTTTAGAGCACCCTAAATTGTTAGGAATAGTTGTGTGTATAGCTGTTGAAGATAATTATTGGAATAATTTAGCTGTGAGTAAACATCATTCTATTCAAACGACTATAGGTGGTAAAGAGCGAGCTGATTCGGTATTAGCAGGTTTATCACTATTAGCAAAACAGGCTCAGGCAGATGATTGGGTATTAGTGCATGATGCTGCTAGGCCTAATTTACAACGAGAAGATTTAGATAAATTGCTATTAGTAGCAGGTAAAGATTCTGTAGGTGGGTTATTGGCTGTTCCTGCAAAAGATACATTAAAACAAATTGATCATGCTGGACGAGTAAAAGCGACTTTAGATAGACGTGTTATTTGGCAAGCATTAACACCACAAATGTTTCATTTAGATCAATTGCAATCAGCATTACAGCTGGGATTAAAAGCAGGTCAATCTATAACAGATGAAGCTTCTGCCTTAGAACTAGCAGGCTATTCTCCTTTATTAGTAGAGGGACGGAGTGATAATTTAAAAGTTACTCATCCCGAAGATATTCAATGGTTAGCACCTTATTTTATAAATTTGTAATGCGAGAATAATATGATTATCCGTCCTTGCAAGTTAACTGATATTCCAATGATTACAGCTATTTATGCGGAAGCTGTTATAAATGGTTCGGCTACTTTTGAGTTGGAGCCACCTTCTGAGTTAGAAATGACAGAAAGAAGGGAAGCATTATTAGCTAAAAATTATCCTTATTTAGTGGCTGATGAGGATGGATTTGTAGTTGGCTATGCTTATGCAGGTGAATATCATGAGCGTCTAGCCTTTAATGGTACCGTGGAAGATTCTATTTATATCCATCAGGATTTTCAGGGCAAAGGTGTGGGAAAAGCGTTATTAAAACAATTAATAATAGAGGCTACTCAGCTTGATTTTAGGCAGATGATTGCAGTTGTGGGTGACTCTGCTAATCATGGCTCAATAGCCTTGCATAAAAGACAAGGTTTTGAATTAATTGGTACCCTCCATTCAGTTGGATGGAAGCATGGACGTTGGTTAGACACAGTAATAATGCAGCGACCATTAGGCAAAGCCGACACTTGTCCTTATAAAAAGCTGAACAAATCATAGAGAATTGAGAAGTATCCAACCTAACCCTTATAAAAAATAATAGAATGTGACTTTTAGTTAGAGATTTAATATGGTTACAACTGTGCAACAAGCTAGATTAATGCGTATAGCAGCTATGTCTTCTGTAGCTGTTGCTATAGTTTTAGTAGTGGTCAAAGCCATAGCTTGGTGGTTTAGTGGCTCTGTAAGTCTATTGGCAGGTTTAACTGACTCATTATTGGATAGCTTGGCCTCTTTAATAAATTTAATTGCAATTACTATTGCCTTAAGACCTGCAGATCATGATCATCGTTTTGGACATGGTAAAGCAGAAGCATTAGCAGGCCTAGCGCAAGCACTATTTATTACTATAAGTGCAGTTTTTGTGAGTTGGGAAGGGATTAAACGGCTTATTGATCCTGTTCCTTTAGAAAATACCCACTGGGGTATAGTTGTAATGCTATTTTCGCTGGTTGTTACTATTGGTTTAGTTAGCTTCCAGCGTTATGTTATTAAAAAAACGGGATCAACAGCGATTACGGCAGACTCTTTACATTATAAGTCGGATATCCTATTAAATATCAGTATATTATGCGCGTTAGGACTAAGTTTATATGGTTGGCAACGTAGTGATGGTTTGTTTGGTGCTTTGATTGGCCTTTATATCTTGTGGAGTGCAATTACTGTTGGTAAAGAAGCGATTGAAATTTTAATGGACAAAGAGTTACCTGAAGACGTTACAGAGCAGATGCTTACAGTAGCAAGATCAGTGCCAGAAGTAATTAATGTGCATGATTTAAAAACACGTAAATCAGGAACACAGTGGTTTATACAGCTTCATGTAGAATTACCCGCTATGATGAGTTTAGATGAAGCGCATCAACAGTGTTTAATCGTAAGAAAAGTATTGCAAGAACGATGGCCAGCGGCTGATGTAATAATACATGCTGATCCTCGCTAATATATTGTTTATAATTTATACCATTTATTAGTTATCACATAGATTATTTATAGCTTAAACTATAACTGCTTGATTATTTGGAAGGAAAAGTAACAATGAAATGTTCAACAATGGCTACAGTATTGTTAGGTTGTGTATTAGCTATGCCTGTAATGGCATTTGAATCAACAACAGATGTTGTTGTACGTTCTTTGTATGCTTCTCAACAAGTCACTTCTAGTTTTGCGAATGATAAAGTTGTTCGGGCAGCACATGATGATGCAGCTAGTTTTGTGGCTTCTAATGGAGAAATTCGTGGGGCTCGTATTGAGGTGGCATTTCAAAAAATACGTGCTCAATATCCAGATTTAACAGTAACAGATTTAGAGTTAGCTGAAGCAATTCTTGCTCAGTGAGGAATTATTTGATATGAAAAAACTATTGTGTACGGTAGCTGTAGTGATGGGAATTTTATATATTCCAAATTCTTATGCCATTGATCAGACGAAGGATATTTTTAATATTACAACCCGTGCATTTGGGCGTAGTTTGGATTTTACCTCGGATACTACTACTTCAACGCGTGACAAGTTTAAATTAGTTCAGGCCGCTAAAAGTGATGCTGCAGCCTTTGTCGCATCAGAAGGAAAAATACAGGGACCTTATTTAACAAAAGCCTTTGAAATAATACGTGATGAATATCCTGAAGCAGCAAATATGCCAGACTTAGAGTTAGCTAAAGCTGTGCTTGCTATTAAGTGATTAAATTAGTCAAATATTTTTTAACTGCTATAGGCTTTGTTGTTTATAGCAGTTATTGTTTGGCTGAGCTTGATTTAAAACTTGATAGCAAGGGTTTAACAGAACAAGAAATAACTGCTTCGCAACAATTACTGCTGGAAGCTAAATCACTATTGCCGCCTACTTTTGCGGCAAAACTTGATCATAGAATAACTATCAGTTGGTCAGACCTCTTACCTAATGAAGCTTATGGCCGAACTAATGGACGTTTTGCTCTTTATTTAAATAAAAGATTATTACCTTCACTAGTTGATGGAAGTGCTGCAGCAGAAAAAAATGATCGGCCTCATGGTACTGTACGTAAAGAATTATTAGCTACAGTTATTCATGAATTAGCTCATTTGTATGATGATGCAGGATTATTTTCTAATGACCAACTACCACAGATTCGTTATTGTCAGCGATTAGCTAAATCACAAGGTGTTAAATCTATACCTTCTTATTGCATGGGTTTTTTAAATCGGCATTTTACGTTGAGTGATGATGCTGAGTTTTTAGATTTAGCCGGCTGGCCATTATTGATAGGGGAATCCGATCTTAGAGATGATCAGAATACACGTATTGATCGTTCACCAGATCATTATGAGCTGACCAATCCTAAAGAGTTTATGGCTGTGAATATGGAGTATTTTTTATTTGATAAAAATTACGCCTGTCGCCGTCCACGACTAAATAATTGGTTAGTGCAACATTTTAACTGGCAACCTGCTGATCAAGCGCAATGTAGTAGAGATTATGTTTATCTTTATGCAAATGATGCTCCAGGAAGTTCGCCTTTAGAACATCTTGATCCAGAACGTATTTATGAAGTTGATTATTTATTTGCGGCTGCTAACAAAAACTGGATGAGTCGTTGGGGACATAGTATGTTACGGCTGGTTGTTTGTGCCCCAGATAGACCCCGTGGCCCTGACTGTCGATTAGATTTAGAGTATCATCGCGTATTATCCTATCGCGCCTTTATTAATGATTTACAAATTTCTAGTATTAAAGGATTAACAGGAAGTTATCCATCAAGGCTGTTTATTTTACCTTTAAATCAGGTTGTTGATGAGTATACCAAGCTTGAGTGGCGACCATTAGAGTCAGTTCCTCTTAAATTATCTCGATCAGAGCTTTTATCTTTGGTCGATCAAGCAGTAGAGTTACATTGGAGTTATGATGGTAATTATTACTTTATTACCAATAATTGTGCTGTTGAAACATTAAAGTTATTGCGTAGTGGTACCAATAGAATAGATTTACAAACATTAGATACGATTACTCCCAGTGGTCTGTTAAAGCTATTAGAAGTTAGAGGTTTAGCAGATACATCGGTATTAAAAGATCGAAAAGAAGCCATGCGATTAGGTTATTTCTTTGACTCTTATCGTGATCGCTACGAAATGATGTTTCAGGTAATAAAAGAACAGTTGGCTGTGCCAGAGCATTCTGTGGATGAGTGGTTAATGCGCCCAGCATTATCTCGTCAGCAGTTCTTTAAAAAAGCAGATTTGCGTACTACAGCAGCATTAGTACTTTTAGAGCAAGCTTCTGTACGCAGACAAACGTTATTAGCCTATCAGGTATTAAAAGATCGTTATTTGAAACCTACGAATCAGTTGGATAATCAGCAACAACTGACGGATACGCAAGATAATATTCAACAGTTGGTACAACATAGTGGCTTTCTTTCTAGGCCTGCCAGTCTGTTAAAAGATGGTTATGGATTACCTTTGCCAGACGAAATTGCTAAGTTATCTGAGGCAAGTTTGGCTAAACAACAACAGCTTGATAAAGTTATGCTGTCTTTAAAAGATCAATTGAAAATGTTATTGCCTGTAGATTTAGTAAAAGAATTGGACGGTACAGAGGCAAATATTAAAATATTAAGTGAACAGTTAAGAACTTTGCATACAGCCAGTGGTGGTTTACAACTTGATAAGCTAAATGAATAATTTGCATTGGTTAAGAATAAATTAAAAACTTATTCCTCAGAATAATTCAAACTATAATTATAATATTTATCACTGACATATAGACATAGCATCGTTTGAAAATCACCATCTCCTGTATATGCTATGGATAATAGGGTGATATAACGATTATCAAAAGTTTTCCATTCTGTATAGTCTTCTTCCGCATCACTATGAGTCGTGTGGGGTTCTCCTAATAAGTTTATTAGTTGTGTTCTCAGTATTTGGTAATTTTTTTGAAAGAGGGAGAAACTTTGATCGCTTAAAAATAAATAATTACCCCAGTCATATTCGCTGTAATAACTGACAGCAATTGTTTTAATAGCTCCACAAGGTAGTAAGGCTAGCTCATCTTCATCATACTTTGCGTAATTTATTTCATATTCGTTATATTGGTGGATTTTTCTTGACTCACCTCTATGGTCATCGTAGATAAAATCAACAAATTTAAAAGGTTGAGTAGGGTTAGTTAGTAGTTCTTCAATTAATAGTTTAAGCTCTTCATCAGAGTATTTAGGAAAATTATGGAAGTCTCTATTAAATAATAATTCAGGTTGTTCGATCTGATTTTTAGGATAACTAACTACGGTATTATGTTGGTTGTCTTTGAATAGGACATTATTTGCATCAAATTGTAGTGTGGCTATAATTTCTCCATTAGAAAGAACATATTCGATACTGTTTTGGCTAGTAATAAAGGCAGGAAGAATATGTTTCTGGCCTATGGGCGTATTATAGTAATAACCATTCTCTTTGTACTTTGAGAGAGGTTCAATCCATTGCTCTTTATAAAAAATGTCACCTTTATTATTAGCAATCCCCCATTTAGGTTCCATTGTTTCATTACTTTCTTTGCTACGAATAATACTTATATTGGAAATTTCAAAAAAAGAGTGGGCATATTCAATATTATTTTCTGCAAAATTAATAACAACCTCACCAGATTCTTGTGTTATAAAAGATTTTTTAGTTTTTATTAACCCACAATTTAGATAGCTATCATCGAAACATTCATCTAAAGGAAATTCAAAAATAATATCTCCTTTAGCGTCTAGGCAGCCGCCTGTGAAGTTATCTTTGTTAAAGTAGGCAAGATTTTCTTGATTAAAGTTCGAGATCTTTTGGTAAGTAGGTTTTAATATCCATTCACCGTTAGTATTGATTAGTCCATATTTATTGGATTTTGTATCTTTGAAAGGCGCAGCCCCTTTATAGGAAAATGGGCTACCAACACCTTCTTTGTAGTGTATTACCATTTCAGCATGATGATTGAAATAAGCTGTATAGTAGTTCTCTCTTGTGGTTGTAATTATTGGAACTAAACCCAGAGAGTCGAATGTTTTAATAGTATGAAGTGTAGGTCTTGGTGAAAATATAGCTGATTCGGATAATGATGGTAAATTAAGCTGATATTGTTGTAAATCAGTTAAAGAAAATAGAAAAGTTTTTCTATTTTTATTAGTAGCAAACCAAAAGTAACTATCTATAGGTGTGGAGTAGGGATATTGACAGGGAATAATAAATTTACCTGTACAGTCAATAACGCCCCATTGTCTATCTAATTGAACACGTGCATAGCCTGTTGAGTTAAATGCTTTGGCCTGCTCAAACTGAGGTTTAATAACCCATTCTGCATTATGGTTTAAATATCCCCACTGATTATCTTGATTGGCGGCATTAATTAATAGGCCATTAGGTGTATTAATTGCAGTGCCAATATTTCTTAGTGGGCGATTGAAAAACTGACCTTTGTCATTTAAAACAAAAAAATCACTGGTATTGTTAGTTTTTAGTATCCGTATTATCCAAATTTGTTGCATCTAATAGTCCTTTTAGTATTTTGTAAGCTCCATAAATTATCTATTGTTGATTATGACTAAATAAGAGGTAGATGTTATTATATTGAGCTAAAGTTAATTTACTATTAATTATTAGATTAAGTAAATTAATTATATGAATAAAATAATAGATTGAGATAAAAAATGTACGTTACGTGGTTAAAGAGTCTAGCTGATAAGTTACACAATCGTGCTTGGGATTTTATACAATTAATCCGTCTCGAAAAACCTATTGGTATCTACTTATTATTGTGGCCTACGTTATCAGCATTATGGGTAGCTGGTAATGGCAGTCCATCTGCTAAAAATTTTATTATTTTTTTACTTGGTGTAGCATTAATGCGCTCCGCTGGATGCATTATTAATGATTTTGCTGATCGTAATTTTGATGGACATGTAGCTCGTACTAAAGAGCGGCCTTTAGCAGGTAAACGAATTAGTGTTAAAGAAGCTTTTGTATTGTTTTTTATCTTATTGTTTATCTGTCTATTATTGGTGCTTTGTACTAATCTTACTACCTTTTATTTATCCTTTGGCGCAGTTGCTGTGGCTGCTTGCTACCCATTTATGAAACGTTTTACCAATTATCCCCAAGTGGTATTAGGTGCTGCTTATTCATGGGGGATTTTAATGACCTTTACTGCAGAAACAGGGCAACTACCTTGGTTTGCGTGGGTGTTGTTTTTTGCTAATGTGGCATGGACGGTAGCATTTGATACTTATTATGCAATGTCTGATAAAGAGGATGATTTAAAAATTGGCGTTAAATCAACTGCTATTGCTTTTGGACAGTATGACCGCTTAATTATCGCCATTTTACAGGGGGTTAATTTAGTTGGTTTTATAGTGGTTGGTCTTTATTTAAGCTTTGGTATCTATTTCTATCTGGGTTTGCTTATTGCCTTAGCTTGTTTTATTTGGGAGTATCTTAATACTCGTAGTTTAGAGCCGCTTATTTGTTTTAAAGCTTTTTTACATAATCACTGGGCTGGTTTAGCTATTTTTATAGGGATAGTGCTAGATTATTTGCTTAAATAGTCAGTTTTTAAAAAAAGTAATAAGTTTTTGTTAAGAATACTTGCAGATATCAACAATAGGTTGCATGATATAAAACCTTATCAACAACTTTTATAAAAAATATGGACCCTGACTCGAATAGTTTACTTATTTATTCCGCCGATATTTTACTTGTTTTATTCGCATTATTTTTAGTTTTACTTAATGGCTTCTTCGTCGGTGCTGAATTTGCCATGGTTAAACTACGGGCTACCCGTGTGGAAGCACTTGCAGAGGTTAATGGGTGGCGAGGGAAAATTCTAAGAAAAGTTCACCATCAATTAGATGCTTATCTTTCTGCTTGTCAGTTGGGTATTACACTTGCTTCTTTAGGATTGGGGTGGGTTGGTGAACCAGCCTTTGCTGAATTAATTACACCACTGTTGGCTAAAGTAGGTATAGAGTCGCCAGAACTTATTAGAGGTGTTTCATTCTTTACCGCCTTCTTTATTATTTCTTATTTACATATTGTCGTCGGTGAGTTAGCGCCTAAGTCGTGGGCGATACGTCAACCTGAAAAATTATCCTTGTGGACAGCGGTACCACTCTATTTATTCTATTGGTTTATGTATCCTGCTATTTGGCTACTTAATCATAGTGCTAATGCCATTTTGCGGATGGCTGGCCAACATGAAACACAAGGGCATGAACATTACTATAGTCGTGATGAGCTAAAAATTATTCTTCATTCAAGCCGCGCCCATAATCCCACTGATGGTGGTATGCAAGTGATGGCTTCAGCAGTTGAAATGGCTGAATTAGAGGCTGTAGACTGGGCGAATTCACGCGAAGATTTAATTTATATTGAGCAAGATGCTTCATTAGATGATGTTTTAGATATTATTAAACGCCACAAATATAGTCGTTATCCTATTTATAATACAGAGACAACAGAGTTTACAGGTATTCTCCATATTAAAGACTTATTGTTAGAGTTAGCTGACAATAGAGGCGAAAAAGCTAAGTTTGTGCTTGATCTTGATGAATTATCTCGGCCTCTAGATAGAGTTTCTAAAAATACACCTTTAGGAGAGTTACTAGAACGTTTTAAACAAGGGGGAGTGCACTTTGCCTTAGTTGAGGAAGCGGATGGTAAAGTTGTAGGTTTCTTAACTATGGAAGATGTGTTAGAAGTTCTAGTGGGTGATATTCAAGATGAACACCGTAAAACAGAGCGTGGGGTATTGGCTTATCAACCTGGTAAATTATTGGTAAGAGGTGATACGCCTTTATTTAAAATAGAACGTTTATTAAATGTAGACCTTGACCATATTGCAGCTGAAACAATGGGTGGATTAATTTATGAAACCCTTAGCCGTGTTCCTGAAGAAGAGGAAGTTTTGGAGACAGATGGTTTAAGTATCACTGTAAAAAAAATGAAAGGTCCAAAAATCTTATTAGCTAAAGTAACAAAGCTAGATGATAGTAAACCTTATAAAGAAAATACAGATTAATTATTTGTAACTCTACCACGGTAAATAGTTTTACTATTTACAGGTTGTGCAAAATCATAAGGGATGGACTCTAAAGCCATCCCTACATTACGTTGTACAACAAAATGTAAATGTGGCCCTGTACTACGTCCAGTATTACCTGAGAATGCTATTTGATCTCCAACTTTGACATGTTGGCCTTCTTTGTGGCGAATAGATCCTTTCTTAAGATGCAAATAAACACTCATTGTGCCATCATCATGTAAAATACGAATGAAGTTTCCTGCCGGATTTGTCCCTTGACCTGTTTGGTTATTTTCTACTTTTATCACCGTGCCAGAGCGAGCGGCAATAATAGGTGTTCCTTCTGGCATGCCAATATCCCTAGCATAACGACCTTTCGGTCCTGAGTGACTAAATTTTCCGCCAGGTCCCTGTGTTTGTTGAAATGGACCACCACGCCAAGGTAATGGATAACGATAAGGTTGGGGTTTAGTTCTTGGGTCACCTAATGCATACGCTAGTTTTGGTGTATAGCGCATAGGTTTAGTACGATCAAAAGGTGTTAATGTTACTAAACGGATTTCTTTTCTTGGAGGAAGAATCCAATGCAACTTTTTATTGGCTGCGCCCACTACATTGTCAACATTTTCTAAAGTAAGTTGAATTTCTACTGGGGCATAAAGCTCATTTTTTATCTTAAGTGTTTCACCACCAGCATGTTTTACTGTATTTAATTTAACTTGATTTTCAATATGCTCAATAATTTCATCATTCAATTCAAAAGGTTTAGAGCCTGGTAGCTGTTTATCTGTGTAAGTAATAACACCATTACTATCTACATATTGGTAAATAGAAGCGCTAAGGGCATAAGTACAATAATTACAAAGTAATAAAATGCTGAATACAGCACATTTCTGCTTTGTTAAAGCAGCTCTCATTTATTAACAACCTCAGTATACAAATTATTTATAACCTTCTTATAGTAACCTAGTTCTATATCTAGTAAAGTAATATTAAATTATAAATACAGTAAATGATTAAATTTCTGTATTATATCAGTATATGTTAAAACTATCTGGTTACAATGATAAAAGCAGTAATGATTTTAGACTCATATCTGGATTGTTTTTTGTAAAATAGTAGTAGAACAATTAGTGTCTATAAAGTAAAGGAATGTGTTTATGAAGCATATTATATTAACAATAGCAGTTTCACTTTTTACTGTGTTACCTGTTGCTGCCCAAATGTATCGTTGGGTTGATGGGAAAGGGCAAGTGCATTATAGTTCTGAACCACCACAAGGACAGAAAGCTGAGCAGATTAAAAAACCAACATCACCGAGAGTTAATAATAAAGATGTAGTAGAAAAATATGCTGATGGCGAAAAAAAGCCAACTGAAGCGGAGAAGCAAGAGTCTTTCAATAGGGCAGCACAACAACAAGCACAAAAAGATGAAGCTCAAACAAGATTAGCATGTGATGGTATGCGTAAGGATTTAGCACTTTATCAAAATTATCCTCGTGCGCGTGTTGATGTAGAGGGCACGACTCGTCGTTTAACATCTGAGGAGTTGAACACAAGAATTGCGGATTTACAAAAAAATATTAATGATAATTGTCAGGGATATTAATTTTATTAATAAACGGTCTTTATAAAGACCGTTTTTATTTTGTTAGATTAAATAGCTTATTTTTATAAGAATTTAGATTATTAATTCGGGTTAAAAATTATAAAAGAATTATTTAACCAATAAAGAGTAATTTATTGAAATATTCTGCTTTTACAGTTGCTTTTTTTCATCAGGGTTTAATGTTTATGGCAAATTTTAAGTTAATCAGTCAATAGCACTTGACTTATGAGCCATTAACTACAACAATTATGTCCACCACTGATATATAACCTTAATGGAAATATTCTTTCAGTAGACATGACGCTTACCAGTGTCGACTTACGTTTACCCAATATGCGTTACCTCGCTTCGGGTTAGAAAACTCGCCACAATGAGTTTTCTAAAGTTTATTAGCTAGCAGCTGATGTAGTCGGCGATTATCATCGTGCATGTTCTGCTAGCGGTGAACTTAATACCTAATTTTTTAGTGAGTGATTGCTTTTAGAGGTGAACAAGCGTGGAATTATTATCTGGCGCGGAGATGGTTGTTCGTTTTTTACGCGATGAAGGCGTAAAATATGTTTATGGATATCCAGGTGGCGCACTATTACATCTTTACGATGCTTTATTTAAAGAAAAAGAATTAACCCATATTTTAGTACGTCATGAGCAGGCAGCTACTCATATGGCTGATGGCTATGCTCGTGCAACAGGCAAAGCAGGGGTTGTTTTTGTAACATCTGGTCCAGGTGCTACTAATGCTATTACTGGTATAGCTACTGCTTTTATGGACTCTATTCCAATGGTGGTTATTTCTGGTCAAGTAGCTTCTTCCTTAATTGGTTCTGATGCTTTCCAAGAAGTGGATATGGTTGGTATATCAAGGCCTATTGTTAAGCACAGTTTTATGGTGCGTCATGCTTCTGAAATTCCAGAAATTATGCGTAAAGCCTTTTATATCGCAGAGTCGGGTCGTCCTGGTCCTGTAGTGGTTGATATTCCTAAAGATACCTGTAATCCTGCTGAGAAGTTTGAATATACTTTCCCTGAAAAAGTGAAATTACGTTCTTATAACCCTGTGCAACGAGGACATTCTGGACAAATTCGTAAAGCAACTGAATTATTATTATCGGCTAAACGCCCTGTAATTTGTTCTGGTGGCGGTGTTATTTTAGGTCATGCTGCTGCACAATTAACAGAGTTGGCGCGTAAGTTAAAACTACCTGTTGCTAATACCTTAATGGGGTTAGGTGGTTTTCCTGGTTCGGACAAGCAATTTATTGGTATGCCAGGGATGCACGGTAGTTATACGGCTAATATGGTAATGCATCATAGTGATGTTATTTTAGCAGTAGGTATGCGTTTTGATGATCGTGTAACTAATGATATTAAAAAATTCTGCCCCAATGCCAAAATTATCCATATAGATATTGACCCTGCATCAATTTCTAAAACTATTAGAGCTGATATTCCAATTGTAGGACCTGTTGATAATGTGTTAACAGAAATGATTGCTGTGGTTAATGAACTTTCCAGCGAAATCATTGATAAAGCGTTGGCTGATTGGTGGAAGCAAATTGATGAATGGCGTAGTAAAGGTTTATTTCCTTATGATAAGGATAATGAAACCATTATTAAGCCAGAGTTTGTTATTGATACATTGTATGAAGTAACTAAAGATAGAGATACCTATGTAACTTCTGATGTAGGTCAGCATCAAATGTTTGCAGCACAACATTATCTTTTTGATAAACCTAATCGTTGGATTAACTCTGGTGGTTTAGGAACCATGGGATTTGGTTTTCCAGCCGCAATGGGGATTAAATTGAATTTCCCTGATGCAGATGTTGCTTGTGTAACAGGTGAAGGCAGTATTCAAATGAATATTCAAGAACTTTCTACCTGCTTACAATATGATTTACCTGTTAAAATTATTTGCTTAAATAATGGTGTATTGGGCATGGTAAGGCAATGGCAAGACATGCAATACAATAGTCGTTATTCTCATTCATATATGACTTCATTACCAGATTTTAAGAAACTGGTAGAGTCTTATGGACATGTGGGGATTAGTGTTGAAAAAGCAACTGATTTAAAAGGTGCTATGCAAGAAGCTTTTGCAATGAAAGATCGGTTAGTGTTTATGGATATCAAAACGGATGCGAGTGAACATGTATACCCTATGCAAATTCGTGATGGTTCCATGCGTGATATGTGGTTAAGTAAAACGGAGCGTACCTAATATGCGTCATATAATCTCTTTATTAATGGAGAATGAGCCTGGTGCGTTATCGCGTGTTGTTGGTTTATTCTCTCAACGTAATTACAACATCGAAAGTTTAACTGTAGCGGCAACAGAAGACCCAACAGTTTCTCGACTTACTTTGACGACTCAAGGTAAGCCAGAAGTGATTGAACAAATTACTAAAAACCTCAATAAGTTAATTGAAGTTGTTAAATTAGTTAACTTATCTGAAAGTGAACATATTGAGCGCGAGTTATTGCTTATTAAAGTAAAAGCTACGGGAGCTCAACGCTCAGAGGTTAAACGAACAGTTGATATTTTTAGAGGTCAAATAGTTGATGTAACACCAAACCTCTATATTGTCCAATTGTCAGGTAGTACCAGTAAGGTAGACAACTTTATTGCTACTATAGGCTCCATGTCGACTATTGTTGAAGTGGTTCGTACAGGGGTAACAGGTATTTCTAGGGCTGATAAGGTCTTAAGTATTTAGGGTAGTTATTAGGGAAAAGTTAATTATATTTCCCAGTACTAATATTTATTTTTAAGTAAAATTTATTTTAATATTTAAAGGAAAATTCCAATGCGCGTTTACTATGATAAAGACTGTGACCTTTCAATCATCCAAGGTAAAAAAGTAGCTATTATTGGTTATGGTTCACAAGGTCATGCCCATGCTTGTAACCTAAAAGATTCAGGTGTGGACGTTGTCGTTGGTTTACGTAAAGGTTCAGCAACAGTAAAGAAAGCGGAAGCACATGGTTTAAAAGTAGCTGATGTACCAACAGCAGTAGCTTCTGCAGATGTAATTATGATCTTAACGCCAGATGAGTTCCAAGGTCAATTATACAGAGAAGAGCTAGAACCTAATTTAAAGAAAGGTGCAACTTTAGCATTTGCTCATGGCTTTGCTATTCACTATAACCAAATCGTACCTCGTGCTGATTTAGATATCGTCATGATTGCGCCTAAAGCACCAGGTCATACTGTGCGTTCTGAATTCGTAAAAGGTGGTGGTATTCCTGATCTTGTTGCTGTTTATCAAGATGCTTCTGGCAATGCAAAAAATGTAGCATTATCTTATGCAAGTGGTATTGGTGGCGGTCGTTCTGGCATTATTGAAACTACTTTCAAAGATGAAACAGAAACAGACTTATTTGGTGAGCAAGCTGTACTTTGTGGTGGTTGTGTAGAATTAGTTAAAGCAGGTTTTGATACACTAGTTGAAGCTGGTTATGCTCCTGAAATGGCTTATTTTGAGTGTTTACATGAGTTAAAATTAATCGTTGACTTAATGTATGAAGGTGGTATTGCCAACATGAATTACTCAATCTCTAATAATGCAGAGTTTGGTGAGTATGTTACTGGCCCACAAGTTATTAATGAAGAGTCTCGTTGGGCAATGCGTGAAACATTAAAACGTATTCAAAATGGCGAGTATGCTAAAGCATTTATTAGTGAAGGTGCTACTAACTACCCAACATTAACTGCAAATCGCCGTTTAACTGCAGAACATCAAATTGAGCAGGTAGGTGAACGTTTACGTGCTATGATGCCTTGGATTGCGGCAAATAAAATCGTTGATAAATCTAAAAACTAATTATATTTATTCAGATTAAAAACGCGACATATGTCGCGTTTTTTATATTTATCAGAAAGTGACAATGAAAGTTATTAAATTTTATAGTGTAAATGATAACTATTAGGGACATTGTGGTGATGGCAAAGGAAAAATATGTTAGGGAATACTTTAATGTGAATAAGAGCAGAATTTCTAATAAAATAAATAAGCATTGTTACATTTTAAAGTAATAAAAAAAGTCATTTCTTGAAAATCAGTTCACTATAACCTATATAATAATAAGAGATTTAACTAAGGAACAATTATGAAAGAGCAGTTCAACGAACAACCTGAAGATACTTCAATAGAAAACAAAATTCCTTTACCTGTGGATGAATATATTGAAGAAGTACCTGATGAAAAAGGGCAAAAAGTTCGTCATAAAGGAGTTTATCTATTACCTAACCTATTCACAACAGCTGCTTTGTTTGCAGGTTTTTATTCGATAGTTAGTGCTATGTATGCTCCTGTAGTAGTCGCTCATGAAGGCATTGAAGTAGCAAGAGATTACTTTATTTATTCAGCTATAGCTATTTTTATTGCCATGATATTAGATGGTCTTGATGGACGAGTGGCTCGATTAACTAATACACAAAGTGCATTTGGCGCTGAGTATGATTCACTATCAGATATGGTCGCCTTTGGATTAGCCCCTGCACTATTAGCATTTCAATGGTCATTGGCTGAGGCCGGTAAACTTGGGTGGATGGTTGCTTTTATCTATGTGGCCTGTGCAGCATTAAGATTAGCACGTTTTAATGTGCAAATCGGTTCTGTTGATAAAAAATATTTTATAGGATTGGCCAGCCCCTCAGCCGCGGCAGTAGTTGCAAGTAGTGTCTGGGCTTTCAATAAGCTGGAGGTTAGTGGTGAAAGTGTTGTATATCTCATGATGCTATTAGTAGCTGCAGCAGGTGTCTTGATGGTGAGTAACATCAAGTATTACAGTTTTAAAACATTAGATATCAAAAGTAGAGTTCCTTTTATTGCAATATTAGTGATTGTATTACTGTTTGCAATAATAGGTACTGCTCCTGCTTATGCGCTATTATTTATTTTCTTTAGTTACACTGTATCAGGGCCTATACAGTTCCTGTTACACTTAAAAAAACGAAACAAACATAAAAACGAACTTGACAATAATGTATAAAAGCGTATAATTTTTCGTCCCTACTAGTTAAGGTTGTTTAATATTTTCTGATTAATTTTGTAGATAAAAATAAATCAAAAAAAGATTAAAAAAGGCGTTGACAAAGTTAGGAAAAGGCGTAGAATGCGCGCCTCATCTGCAGAGTAAAGCTCTAAAGATACAAGTTCTTTAACAATATAAATCAAGTAAATCGTGTGGGTGTTTGTAGTACTGGTAAGAAATATCAGTAATATAAACAACTCGTCATAGATTGAGTTTTTAGATTACTGAGCCGTTTTAGAACCTTATGGTTCAAAAGATTTTAAACTGAAGAGTTTGATCATGGCTCAGATTGAACGCTGGCGGCAGGCCTAACACATGCAAGTCGGGCGGTAACAGGTCTTTCGGGATGCTGACGAGCGGCGGACGGGTGAGTAAAGTCTAGGAATCTGCCCAGTAGTGGGGGACAACGCGGGGAAACTCGCGCTAATACCGCATACGCCCTACGGGGGAAAGGTGCTTTATTGTACCGCTATTGGATGAGCCTAGATCAGATTAGCTAGTTGGTGGGGTAAAGGCCCACCAAGGCGACGATCTGTAGCTGGTCTGAGAGGATGATCAGCCACACTGGGACTGAGACACGGCCCAGACTCCTACGGGAGGCAGCAGTGGGGAATATTGGACAATGGGGGAAACCCTGATCCAGCCATGCCGCGTGTGTGAAGAAGGTCTTCGGATTGTAAAGCACTTTAAGTTGGGAGGAAGGGGTGAAGTAACGACTCACCTTTGACGTTACCAACAGAATAAGCACCGGCTAACTTCGTGCCAGCAGCCGCGGTAATACGAAGGGTGCAAGCGTTAATCGGAATAACTGGGCGTAAAGCGCGCGTAGGTGGTTTGTCAAGTTGGATGTGAAATCCCCGGGCTCAACCTGGGAACTGCATCCAAAACTGACTGACTAGAGTACAGTAGAGGTTAGTGGAATTTCCTGTGTAGCGGTGAAATGCGTAGATATAGGAAGGAACACCAGTGGCGAAGGCGACTAACTGGACTGATACTGACACTGAGGTGCGAAAGCGTGGGGAGCAAACAGGATTAGATACCCTGGTAGTCCACGCTGTAAACGATGTCAACTAGCCGTTGGGACCCTTGAGGTTTTAGTGGCGCAGCTAACGCAATAAGTTGACCGCCTGGGGAGTACGGTCGCAAGATTAAAACTCAAATGAATTGACGGGGGCCCGCACAAGCGGTGGAGCATGTGGTTTAATTCGACGCAACGCGAAGAACCTTACCTGGCCTTGACATGTCCGGAATCCTACAGAGATGTGGGAGTGCCTTCGGGAATCGGAACACAGGTGCTGCATGGCTGTCGTCAGCTCGTGTCGTGAGATGTTGGGTTAAGTCCCGTAACGAGCGCAACCCTTATCCTTAGTTACCAGCACGTAAAGGTGGGCACTTTAAGGAGACTGCCGGTGACAAACCGGAGGAAGGTGGGGATGACGTCAAGTCATCATGGCCCTTACGGCCAGGGCTACACACGTGCTACAATGGTTGGTACAGAGGGTTGCCAAGCTGTGAAGCGGAGCTAATCTCAGAAAACCAATCGTAGTCCGGATTGAAGTCTGCAACTCGACTTCATGAAGTCGGAATCGCTAGTAATCGCGAATCAGAATGTCGCGGTGAATACGTTCCCGGGCCTTGTACACACCGCCCGTCACACCATGGGAGTGGGTTGCTCCAGAAGTAGCTAGGCTAACCTCGTGAGGCCGGTTACCACGGAGTGATTCATGACTGGGGTGAAGTCGTAACAAGGTAGCCGTAGGGGAACCTGCGGCTGGATCACCTCCTTAAACGAAAGCTGGTACTACAAGTACCCACACGAATTACTTGATTTATAATTGCAAAGAACGAATTGGGCGGATGCCTAAAAAGTTAACAGATTAGGGTCTGTAGCTCAGCTGGTTAGAGCACACGCTTGATAAGCGTGGGGTCGTAGGTTCAAGTCCTACCAGACCCACCAATTAAATGGGGCCATAGCTCAGCTGGGAGAGCGCCTGCCTTGCACGCAGGAGGTCAGGAGTTCGATCCTCCTTGGCTCCACCAGATAATAATCAAAAGAAGCTAGAAGCTAATTCTTTTAAGCAAAGAGAATTACCTTCTAACTTTTAAAGTTAGACTGTTCTTTAACAAATTAGATATGCAAAGAAGTAAAGATTAATTAGTAATTACTGGTCTAATTACTAATGCTGAGGTGAAAATATTGCGAACTCAAGCGCAAATTTTCGGCGAAACAAATGTCGATTCTTTGGTTGTGTAGCTTTAGATTACTAGATAATTTAGGGTTATATAGTCAAGTGAATAAGCGCATACGGTGGATGCCTTGGCAGTCAGAGGCGATGAAAGACGTGATACCTGCGAAAAGTTACGGGGAGCTGGGTACAAAGCATTGATCCGTAAATGTCTGAATGGGGAAACCCAACTGAGAGAACCTCAGTTATCCAGTACTGAATACATAGGTACTGAGAAGCGAACCAGGGGAACTGAAACATCTAAGTACCCTGAGGAAAAGAAATCAACCGAGATACCCCAAGTAGTGGCGAGCGAACGGGGTGCAGCCAGTGTTCAGAAGCATATGTATTAGTGGAATGGTCATGGGAAAGCCAATCATAGAGGGTGATAATCCCGTACACGAAAATACGCATGTGGATCTAAGTACACAAAAAGTAGGTCGGGGCACGAGAAACCTTGACTGAAGACGGGGGGACCATCCTCCAAGGCTAAATACTACTGACTGACCGATAGTGAACCAGTACCGTGAGGGAAAGGCGAAAAGAACCCCGAGTAGGGGAGTGAAATAGAACCTGAAACCGTATGCGTACAAGCAGTGGGAGCGGACTTGTTCCGTGACTGCGTACCTTTTGTATAATGGGTCAGCGACTTATATACAGTAGCAAGCTTAACCGAATAGGGGAGGCGTAGCGAAAGCGAGTCTTAATAGGGCGCCTAGTTGCTGTGTATAGACCCGAAACCAAGCGATCTATCCATGGGCAGGTTGAAGGTTAGGTAACACTGACTGGAGGACCGAACCGACTACCGTTGAAAAGTTAGCGGATGACCTGTGGATCGGAGTGAAAGGCTAATCAAGCTTGGAGATAGCTGGTTCTCCTCGAAAGCTATTTAGGTAGCGCCTCATGTATAACTTCTGGGGGTAGAGCACTGTTTCGGCTAGGGGGTCATCCCGACTTACCAACCCGATGCAAACTCCGAATACCAGAAAGTTCTAGCATGGGAGACACACGGCGGGTGCTAACGTCCGTCGTGAAAAGGGAAACAACCCAGACCGTCAGCTAAGGTCCCAAAATTTTGGTTAAGTGGGAAACGATGTGGGAAGGCATAGACAGCTAGGAGGTTGGCTTAGAAGCAGCCATCCTTTAAAGAAAGCGTAATAGCTCACTAGTCGAGTCGGCCTGCGCGGAAGATGTAACGGGGCTCAAACCAAATACCGAAGCTACGGGTTCACGTTTTACGTGAGCGGTAGAGGAGCGTTGTGTACGCCTGTGAAGGTCAATTGAGAAGTTGGCTGGAGGTATCACAAGTGCGAATGCTGACATGAGTAACGACAATGGGTGTGAAAAACATCCACGCCGAAAGACCAAGGTTTCCTGCGATACGTTAATCGAAGCAGGGTTAGTCGGCCCCTAAGGCGAGGCTGAAAAGCGTAGTCGATGGGAAATAGGTTAATATTCCTATACTTCTAATAACAGTGATGGAGGGACGGAGTAGGCTAAATCAGAGTGGCGTTGGTTGTCCACTTGAAAGGCTGTAGGTAGATCTCTTAGGCAAATCCGGGAGATTATTACTGAGAACTGATGACGATTCATTTATCTTAAATGGAAAGTGATTGATGCCATGCTTCCAAGAAAAGCTTCTAAACTTATGTTATTAGGAACCGTACCCCAAACCGACACAGGTGGTCAGGTAGAGAATACCAAGGCGCTTGAGAGAACTCGGGTGAAGGAACTAGGCAAAATGGCACCGTAACTTCGGGAGAAGGTGCGCTGGTGGTAAGTGAAGTTCCTCGCGAATGGAGCTGAAGCCAGTCGAAGATACCAGGCCGCTGCAACTGTTTATTAAAAACACAGCACTCTGCAAACACGAAAGTGGACGTATAGGGTGTGACGCCTGCCCGGTGCCGGAAGGTTAATTGATGGGGTTAGCTTAGGCGAAGCTCTTGATCGAAGCCCCGGTAAACGGCGGCCGTAACTATAACGGTCCTAAGGTAGCGAAATTCCTTGTCGGGTAAGTTCCGACCTGCACGAATGGCGTAATGATGGCGGCGCTGTCTCCACCCGAGACTCAGTGAAATTGAAATCGCTGTGAAGATGCAGTGTATCCGCGGCTAGACGGAAAGACCCCGTGAACCTTTACTGTAGCTTTGCACTGGACTTTGAACCTGTTTGTGTAGGATAGGTGGGAGGCTTTGAAGTTAGGACGCTAGTTCTAATGGAGCCAACCTTGAAATACCACCCTGACATGTTTGAGGTTCTAACTCTGACCCGTTATCCGGGTTGAGGACAGTGTATGGTGGGCAGTTTGACTGGGGCGGTCTCCTCCTAAAGAGTAACGGAGGAGTACGAAGGTGCGCTCGGCGTGGTCGGAAATCACGCTAAGAGTATAAAGGCAAAAGCGCGCTTGACTGCGAGACAGACAAGTCGAGCAGGTACGAAAGTAGGTCTTAGTGATCCGGTGGTTCTGTATGGAAGGGCCATCGCTCAACGGATAAAAGGTACTCCGGGGATAACAGGCTGATACCGCCCAAGAGTTCATATCGACGGCGGTGTTTGGCACCTCGATGTCGGCTCATCACATCCTGGGGCTGAAGCCGGTCCCAAGGGTATGGCTGTTCGCCATTTAAAGTGGTACGCGAGCTGGGTTTAGAACGTCGTGAGACAGTTCGGTCCCTATCTGCCGTGGACGTTTGAGATTTGAGAGGGGCTGCTCCTAGTACGAGAGGACCGGAGTGGACGAACCTCTGGTGTTCCGGTTGTCACGCCAGTGGCATTGCCGGGTAGCTATGTTCGGAAGAGATAACCGCTGAAAGCATCTAAGCGGGAAACTTGCCTCAAGATGAGATCTCACTGGGGATTTAATCCCCCTAAAGGGCCGTTGAAGACTACAACGTTGATAGGTTGGGTGTGTAAGCGTAGTGATACGTTGAGCTAACCAATACTAATTGCCCGAGAGGCTTGACTATATAACCCCAAGTTATTTAGTTAACCAAAGAAAGACAAGCAAAAGTCGAAAGTGAGCAAATGAGTTCGTTTGCCAAAGCGTAGACTAGACTGAAATAATGATTAATCTTTACAGCATACAAAAGCATATCTGATTTGGGTGATGGGGTAAGATAACCAAGAACCTTCTCACCATAAAGAATTGCTTGAGGAAAATAGAGCGTTGGAACCACCTGAATCCTTCTCGAACTCAGTAGTGAAACGACGTATCGCCAATGGTAGTGTGGGGTCTCCCCATGTGAGAGTAGGTCATCCTCAAGCTCCTAAACAAAAGCCCCATCATAAACTTATATGATGGGGCTTTTTTATTTACAGATAAATTTAATAATAAATAGAAAATATTAGATGGCTGGTTAAAGTCATTAAAAATACTATATTAGATTACAGTAACTTCTTACCTTCTATGCTGGAATCCAACTATAATACTCATTCTTAAATTACTTTAACTGATATATTGAATGATATTTAACCATTTGAATTTAGAAAATATTAAGGATGAGTATTATTCTATATAGCATGATTCTTTTATGCTTATGATTTTGATTTAAGAAATATAAAATAGTCCAAATGTGGTTAGGTTGATGCTAGCTGGAAAAATATTCACTGTAATTCTTTGCTATTAAAGATTTGGAAATGGAGTAAGGGATGTCAAATATAGATTTTATTAATAAGATTTCTATTAATAGACTGTTTAGTAGGAAATTTGAAAGAGACAGAGACAGGGATATTTATCTTTATAAAGTAGCTAGTCAATTAGAGAGTGATCGTGGAAGAATTATAAATTCAGCAGCAGTTAGAAGATTACAGCAAAAAACACAGGTTTTTCCATTAGAAAAGAATTCAGCAGTCAGAAGTAGGTTAACCCATTCTTTAGAAGTTCAACAAACAGGTAGGTATATTGTTAAAACTATTTTCGATGAATTATCTAAGCAACAACTTCTTGATAAATATGGATTATATGGTCTTGAACAACATATAGAAACAATAGTTGAAATGGCCTGTTTAATGCACGATATTGGTAATCCCCCTTTTGGTCATTTTGGTGAATATGCGATTAATCAATGGTTTGAAAAAAATATTGATGCAATCTTTTCAACAATAGATGGCTATAAAATAGTAGAGCTTGCAGATCAGCTAATGTTTGAGCTAAAGCAATTTGAGGGCAATGCGCAGGCAATAAGATTAGTTTCTAATGTTATATCATTAAATTTGACTTATGTACAGTTAGCTAGTTTAATGAAATATATTAAGCCAGTATATTCCCAAGAAAGCTTTGATGATCATCCACTGAGTTATCTTTATAAGAAAGGTGGTTATTATTGGTCAGAAAAAGAATTAGTTGATAATTTAAAAGAAGAATTAATATTAGAAAATAGAAGACATCCCTTCGCTTATATTATGGAGGCAGCAGATGATATTTCTTATTGTTTGGCCGATATTGAAGATGCTGTTGAAAAAGGAATATTGGACATAGTTATGCTAAAGGAACTGTTTATTAAGTATGTTGATTCTGATGAAAAGATTGAAGTTTTACAAGGCTATCAAACTACTAATAAAACAATAGAAGAAGTTTTAGATTATATTACTAAAAATCCATATAGCCATATGGATGAAGTAGGTAGTTTTTTTGTACAGTTTAGAGCGACCTTAATTCAAGTCTTAGTTAAGTATGCAGCTAAGCAATTTGTTAATAATATTGATCAAATTTATAATGGTACTTTGAATAAAGCATTAATGGAAATGGAGGGCATTGAGAGTTTACTTACTCAAGTGCTTAAAAAAATAGCAATTAAATATGTGTTTTGCCATCATGAGGTAAGAACATTGGAGTTAAAAGGATATCAAATTATTACTGGGTTGTTAGAATGTTATCTACCTGTTTTAAAAGCGAGTTATGTGGATTTTTTTAATATTGTAGAAAAAATAGTTAAGGATGATGATATAAAAATTAAGACAAAAGATAAATTATTAGTTCATCTAGTGTACAGATTGGCTAAAAAGCATATTAAGTCCTATTATAAGGCAGTAATTAGCTTAGATAATGACGAAGAATTAAAGATAAAAGAATTATATTTTCGTTGTCGTTTAATTCAAGATTATGTGAGTGGAATGACAGATCAGTTTGCTTTTGATGAATACCAAGAGTTAAAAGTAGCTGGTTTAAATTAGGCAATAATATTTTAGATAAAATTATTTCTACATTACAGAGTCATAATTAGTTTTTGTTTGATTAATCAACATTTGTTATTGAGTGTTTGAGTACAAGATTTAGGATAATAGCTAAAATGCTAACTAATCCTACCCCTACTAAGCTAAATGCACCTATTTTCAGAGTTAGTCCACCTATACCGCAAGTTAATACTACTGAGACTATTACAAGATTTTTGGGAATAGATAGGTCTACTTTACCATCAATAATAGTTTTTAAACCAATAGAGGCAATAGTACCAAAGAGAAGTACCATAATGCCCCCCATAACTGGTTTAGGAATAGATTGAAGGATAGCATTGAATTTTCCGAAGAAAGCTAAACCAATAGCTAGAACGGCTGCATAGGTCATAATAATAACTTTAAAATTACGAGTAATCATTAACGCACCAGTTACTTCTGAATAGGTTGTAATTGGTGGTCCACCAATTAAGCCTGCAAAGCAAACACCAATGCCATCTCCTGTTAGGGTGCGATGTAATCCTGGTTTTTTTGTATAGTTTTCGCCTGTTACATTGCCAGTGGCCATCACATTACCAATGTGTTCGATAATGGGAGCAATAGCAACAGGTAGCATAAAGAGAGCTGCGTACCAATTTACTTCTATTGAGTGAAACTCTGGAACGGCAAACCATTTGGCATCAACGATTGGCTGAAAATCAATTAAACCCATAATTATTGCAGTAACATAGCCTACAATTACACCTGAAAGAATGGGAATAAGGCGGAACATACCACGCCCGAAGATAGATACGATGATTGTGGTGAGTAAAGAAATAGCAGCTAATGTGATAGCTTGGTAGTAGCCTATGGTTGAACCTTCCACTTGTCCCATTGCCATATTGGAGGCGGTTACTGCAACAGATAAACCAATGACCATAATAATTGGACCAATAACTACAGGAGGTAGCAATTTATCAATAAGGCTAATACCTCGCCATTTGATAATTAATGCAAAAATAAAATAGGTAAAACCTGCAGCAAATAAGCCAAATTGTGTAGCTCCTTGACCCCATGTAGACATGGTATAACTAATTGGTGCTATGAAGGCAAAGGATGATCCTAAAAAGATAGGTACTTGGCCTTTAGTAATAAGCTGGAATAGTAAAGTACCTACACCGGCACCAAGAAGCGCCATAGCAGGATTAAGTCCAGTTAATAAGGGAACTAGTACCATTGCTCCAAATGCAACAAAAAGGATTTGGGCCCCTGCTATTAGTTGTTTTATATAGTACATAGTGACTCACCTTATAAAATAGCTTAACTATTATATAGATAAAATATTAATAGAGCGTAAAAATAACAAAAATTTAAATTAACTTATTTGTTAATAGGTAGAGAGTTGCCAATCTGCTTGGTAAATCGGCTGATAAAGTTTTTCTGCCCATTTCTCAAATTGCTGATGTTGGTTGAGTAGTTCAAAACTTGGATATTGCCTTACTAGTACCGCACTTTGTTGGCACTCACCTAGTGTATATTCTGTACCTTCATAAGCTGTTTGAACTAAGTCTAAGTTGTTTTTAGATAATAGGGTAAAGGCAGTTTTAATAGCAACAGGAAGAGGTTGTTGCATTCCTTGTTGGCAACTGGTGAGCAGTGAGTTAAGTAAAGGAGTAGCTTGTTGAGGATTCATGGGGGCTAAGGATATATAGCAATCTAAACCTAGCACAAGCGTTTGTAGCGGTATATTGCAACTATTAGCAGCTAGTTGTATAACCCAAGGGGCGATTAGCTGTTGCCACTTATAATCTTTACCATTAAGCAAGGTGTTAGGTAAGGTAAAACAGTTTAATAAGTTTTCATCATTTATTTGATAAAGATTATTTAACCAGCTTTGTAAATGAATATCTTGGTATTGATAGTTAATAGGCAATGGAGCTGTTATTTGTTGATAAGGTGCTATCAGTAAGCGATGTTGTTCTAGCAAGGGTGTTAATTGGTTAATAAGTTCTAAACCAAGTTGTTGCCCGAATCCTGCCATAGGGAGTTGTCCACTACGTTGTAGGTTATCAATATTATTGCTTAAAATCTGTTGTGTCAGTTGTTCATTTTGATTATAAATGAGGCAGTTTTTTAGTAGCTGCTCAGTTATTTGATAGCGTTGTAAACCATTTAGGGAAAAAGGTTCATTATCTTCCATAAATTCTCTAGTTTGGTTAAAAGAGACTTTTAAGCGTTGGTTAAAGAAGTAACGAACAGGGTGTTTAAGAAAACTGGTAAGTTGTTCTATAGTAAGTGGCGTATCGGCAGGAAAGATAGCAAGTTTTTGCTCATCAGTTAATGTATGGTTTTCTTGGTATAATCCAGCCCATTCTTGTGCATAGCTAAACCAGTTATTATCATTGTGAAAATAACGACGGCTGAAAGGTTGTAATGCATGTGTTTGGGTTAGAGCATGTAGTAAGTCTTTGCTATTAGCTAATTGCCAGCCGCTAGATAAGTGGTCTCTTAGTTGTCCAATTAAAACAGAGGGTGGGCGTTCACTATTGTCACGAATATTGCGGCCTATCCAGCTAATGTACAAGCGATTACGGGCTGATAGTAAGGCTTCTAACAGTAAATAACGATCATCCTCTCTTCTAGAGCGATCGCCAGGCCTATAATCTTTTGCCATCAGATCAAAATCAAGATGAGTTGAAGGGCGAGGGTAGTCACCATCATTCATGCCTAATAAGCAAATAATTTTAAAAGGAATGGCTCGCATAGGCATTAGCGTACAAAAACTGACTGAACCTGCAATAAAATTTTGTGTAAAACGTTCGTTATCTATACCTGTTAGCCAAGCTTCTCTGACAATGGTTAGTGGTAACTGTTCATTTAGGTTTGCTTCTTCACAAAGGGTTAACCAATCATCCAGTAGATTAGCTAGTTCGGTTAATAGTTCTTGTTCTTTTTCATTGCTAGGTTCAAATAGTAACTCTAGCAGCTGTCTAAGAAGGGTTGCCCATTCAATAGGTAATAAATTTTGTGATAGTTTCTGTTGGATATCATCCAGTACAGCAATAAATTGGGCAAGTGAACCAATAAGAGTGGCTTGATTACCACCAATTTCATCAAAGGGTTGAATAGTTTGCCAGTTAGTATCGCTATTACCAATGGCGTATCCTAGTAGCATACGACGTAAACCAAAGAACCAACTATTTTGTTCCATTGTTGTTGGTAGGCCAAGGTTATGTCTTTGTTCTGCATCTAGTCCCCAACGAATACCAGCTTGATGTATCCAGCGATGAAGGATAGGTAAGTCTTGTTCCCGCCAATTAAAACGATTACGAATGGCTGGTACATCTAGTAGATCTAATATATCAGTAACAGCAAATCGGCTATCAGGTAGTTGTAGAAGATATTCCAGTGCTATAAGTAATGGTTCTACTTTTCTTTTACCGCGATCAGAAAGGGTAAAGGGGATATAGCGTTTATCTTGTTTATCAATTTTGCCAAAGGTTGCTTGAATAAAGGGGGTATATTGGTCAATATTGGGTACCATAACAATGATGTCTCGGGGAAGTAATGATTTATCATTGTTAAATAAGTCTAGCAATTGGTCTTGTAAGATTTCTACTTCACGTTGTGGGCTATGGGCAATATGGAAGCGAATTGAATGATCTTGTTCAAGATTTATAGGTGGCCATTGTTTGCGAGTTTCTGGTAGTGCTCTTAACTCAAGAATATCATCCTGTAGTTGCCCTAATAAGGTATTGGTATTAGGGGCTTCATAGAGGTCAATTTTGCCTTCATTGATAATCCCAAAACGTTGTTGGTAACTTTCTGGATCGTCGTAGCTATCGAGTAAGTTTATATAGTCACGCCCTTGTTTCCCCCAAGCTGCCAGTAAAGGATGACCATGTTGGTGAAGGTCTTGGATTTGTAGTTTATTAACTTTCTTTTTTTGGCGACGATATTCATGGTGTAATAGTTGTTTACCTTCAATAATATCTAACCAATGATAACGACAGGGGTTGTGTACATAGAGCATTACTTGGGTAAATTTAGCTAAAATAGCTAGTGCCTCAACCATTTGTGCAGGTAATGCTGAAATACCAAAAATACTAATACGCTTTGGTAGACCTTTAGGTGCTTTGGTAAGTTGTTGGCAATATTCAATAAAGTGTTGATGTACACCTGCACGGCTGCCTTGCATGACTTCTTCACCTAAATCTTCGAGTAAGAGTCGCCATAGTGCAGGTTGCCAGAGTTGTTCTTGGGGAACGGGTGTTATTTTACCATGTACATTTTTTAGTTGATCTTTGCCTTGTAACCAGTCTTGTAGCCAATCAGAACGATAAACTTGGTATTGGTCCAATAAGTCGGCTAGTTGTTCTGCTAGTTGGTAATGTTTGCGTTGATCAATATCATCTGCAAGGAATTGTTTTAAGGTAGTGAATAGGTGATTATTCAGGCATTGTGGTAGTAGTCTAAGTAGGCGCCATGTAAGTGGTTCTTTATCTAAAGGTGATTGTTTGGCTACAGCCTTTTCACCTAATACAGCACGATAGGTTTGCCATAAAAAACGTGAAGGTAGTTGGATATTAATAGCGGCTGCTATGCCACAGCCATCATTAATAGGATCTTCAGCCAGTGCTAGTTTTAGCCATTGAGCAATACCATTACTTTGTACCAAAATGACTTCTGGTTCTAAAGGGGGTAATGGATGTTCTTGCATCCAACTTACAGCAAGATTTCTTAGTTGTTCAAGGTGATTGCCATGTACAATCATTAAACCTGACTGCAATGGTGGCCTCCAATAGATAGAAATAAATAAGGGGGTATTTTACACCCCCTTGTTGATTATTCGCTAACTTTCTGTAAGTAGCGGAAGAAATCGGAGTTGGGATCAAGGACTAGCACATCGTTTTTATCTTTAAAGCTTTCACGATAGGCTTGTAAGCTACGATAGAAGTTATAGAATTCTGGTGCTTTGGAGTAAGCTTTAGCATAAATAGTTGCTGCTTCTGCATCACCCTCACCGCGTACTTCCTCAGCATTACGATAAGCTTCTGCTAAAATAACTTGTTTTTGACGATCTGCTTCTGCACGAATTCTTTCAGCAGCCTCACGTCCTTCTGCACGATATTTTTGAGCTTCACGTTCACGCTCAGTACGCATTCTAGCGAATACACTGTCATAAACTTCTTTAGGTAGATCAATGGCTTTAATTCTTACATCAACTACTTCAATACCTAGTTCTTTTTGAGCCATTTTGTTAAGAGAGTCTGTTACTTGTGCCATTACTTCATTTCGACCGCTGGCAGATTTACTGTTTGTGTCTGTTAGCTCGCCAGATTCATTAACCAATTCGTTAAGGGTTTTATTACCAAATTGATTACGTAATGCGGCATCTAAACGACGGCCTAAACGCTCATCAGCAATCGCTTTTTCACCACGTACGCTGGTGTAGAAAATTTCTGGATTAGAAACTCTCCAACGAGCGTACGCATCTACCATAACAGATTTCTTTTCTTTAGTAAGAAAACGCACATTAGGTGTTTCTAAGGTTAATAAACGACCATCAAAAAGTTTAACTTTATTAATTACAGGCCATTTAAAATGTAAACCTGGTTCTAAATTAGATTGTTCTATTTCTCCAAAGCGCAATAAAATGCCTTTTTGCGTTTGTAAAACAATATAAAGCGAACTCCAGCCAAAAATAACAAGTAGCAAGACAATGACTAAAGGAAAAAGTAGTTTATTACTCATTAACGGTTCCCTCTTGTTCTTGAATCTGTAGTACTAGGTCTTTGGTTACTACTATCAGTAGTTGGAGTATATGAGTTGATACCAGTACTAAAATTACTATTAGTAGCAGAGTTATTGGCTGGTACAGCTTGCTGATTATTCATTAATTTATCTATAGGAAGATAAAGCAATTGGCTTTGTCCATCTTTACTTGTGACTAGGATTTTACTCGTTTTTGTTAGTATTTCTTGAATAGTTTCAAGGTACATACGTTCTCTAGTTACTTTTGGTGCCTGTTGATAGGCCTCCAGTAGTTTTTCAAAGCGAATAGCTTCCCCTGTTGCTCTATCTACAATAGCTTCACGATAACCAGTAGATTGTTTCTCAATACGTGCTGCTTCACCTCGAGCATCAGGAACAATACCATTTTGATAGGTTTCCGCCTCGTTCTTTAGTTTTTGTTGCTCTTCACGGGCACGAATTACATCATCGAAAGCAGATTGAACATCAGATGGTGCGGTGGCACTTTGGATATTAACTTGAGTCACTTGTATGCCTGTTTCATATTTTTCAAGCATTTTAGTTAATTCTTCTTGAATATCACCCGCCATTTTTTCACGGCCACTGGTAAGGATATCATCCATATTAGTTGAGCCAGCTACTTGCCTTAATGCACTATCAGTAGCATTTTCTAAACTTTGCTCAGGTGCATCATTTTTTAGAACGAATTTTTCTAAATCAATAATACGATATTGAACAGTGAGTGGAATTTCAACAATATTCTCATCACTGGTTAACATTTGACCATGCTTGCTGTAGGAACGTTCTGCTGTTACATTGACTTGAAACTTAGTATCTATAGGAGGAAAATAGATATGTAAGCCAGGTTTGACAGTATCGTGGTATTTACCAAAACGTAAAATAACAGCTTCTTCTTGTTGGTCTACTACATAGATTGCCTTAGAAAGCCAAAATCCTACAATAACTACAATAATAATCAAGACAATAGGGAGTATGGGGATTGCAAAGTCGCCACCACCATTATTTCTACCTGAGTTATTATTTGAAGGTTTTTTACCGCCTAAGAATTTGTTAAAAGAATCTTTGACTTTACGTAAAGCCTCATCAAGATCTGGAGGTCCTTCGTTACCGCCATTGTTTTTAGGTGGTTTGCCCCAAGGATCTTGATCGCGATTTTTGTCTTTATCATTATCGTTGTTATTTGAATTACCAGGCTCATTCCAAGCCATAATTCCTCCCAAAATATAATTAATGCCAATAGTTGTTTATTATGGCATGAAAGAACATATTTAAAAGAATGAATTATATCAAAATAGCTATTATATTGCCGAAATTTATTGCAAAGTATGTTTTATAATAATTTATAAATGATAATAGGATTGATAAGTAATGAAATTAGTAAAGTATTTGTTGATTATTGTTCTTGGAAACATATCACAAATAGTAGTAGCAGATAATAAACAGCTTACTTTTGATAAGCATTTATTAACAATTAATGGGGTGCAGTTACAGGCAGAATTAGCTGTTACGGATAAGCAGCGTCAACAAGGGTTAATGTTTCGTAAAAGTCTGGAAGCGGGACAAGGTATGTTGTTTTATTTAGATGAAGATTCAATGCCTTGTTTTTGGATGAAGAATACCTATGTTCCATTATCACTGGCTTTTATTGATAAACATTATCGAGTTTTGCAAATTGAGCAATTACAGCCAGAGAGCCTTAGTCATGTGTGTGCAATGCAGCCTATTAGGTATGCTTTAGAAGTACCGCAAGGTTGGTTTAGTGAGCAGAGAATTAGCATTGGTATGCTGGTTGAGGGAATAAACCATCCTATACCTTGATATAGGATGGTTGTATTAAATTAATTATCTAGTAGTTGTTTATTGCGTACAGCGCCTTTATCTGCACTGGTCGCTAATAAAGCATAAGCTTTAAGCGCTGTACTTACTTTTCTTGCTCTAGGAGCAGCAGGTTTCCAACCCTTTTGTTGTTGTACAGCACGACGATTAGCTAACTCTTCGTCGCTAACAAGTAGTTGGATAGAGCGGTTAGGAATATCAATTAATATCTTATCACCGTTTTGTACAAGACCAATATTGCCACCTGAGGCGGCTTCTGGTGAGACATGTCCTATGGATAAGCCAGATGTGCCGCCAGAGAAACGACCATCAGTTAATAAAGCGCATTGCTTACCTAAACCTTTTGATTTGAGGTAACTGGTTGGGTAAAGCATTTCTTGCATACCTGGGCCACCACGAGGACCCTCATAGCGAATAACTACTACGTCACCAGCTTTTATTTCATCAGCTAAAATACCTTTAACAGCAGCATCTTGGCTTTCAAATACATGAGCTGTTCCTTCAAAACGTAGGATAGAATCATCTACCCCCGCTGTTTTAACTACGCAGCCGTCTTCCGCAAGATTGCCATATAGCACAGCTAGCCCACCGTCTTTAGAATAAGCATGTTCAAGATCACGGATACAACCATTAGCGCGATCTAAATCAAGGCTAGGCCAACGGGTTGATTGACTAAAAGCTTGTTCTGTGCGAATGCCAGCAGGGCCTGCTTTAAAGAATGTATGAACAGTTTCATCGTCAGTTTGGCTGATATCCCATTGAGCAATAGCGTCAGCTAAGGTTTTACTATGTACTGTGTTAACAGAAGTATCTATTAATTTTGCTTTAGCTAATTGACCTAGAATACTAAAAATACCACCAGCACGATGTACATCTTCGATATGATACTTTTGTACATTGGGAGCAACTTTACAAAGTTGAGGTACTTGACGAGAAAGTTCATCAATGACTTTCATATCAAAAGCAACTTCGCCCTCTTGGGCAACAGCTAGTAAATGTAAAATAGTATTGGTAGAGCCGCCCATGGCAATATCAAGTGTCATGGCATTTTTGAAAGCAGCTAATGAAGCGACATTACGTGGTAATACAGAGCTATCATTCTGTTCGTAATAACGTTTACAAAGGTCTACGATTAGATGGGCTGCATTAACAAAAAGCTGTTTACGATCAGCATGGGTTGCTAGTGTAGTGCCATTGCCAGGTAGTGATAAACCGAGTGCTTCTGTTAAACAGTTCATGGAGTTGGCTGTAAACATCCCAGAGCAAGAGCCACAGGTAGGGCAGGCGCTACGTTCATATTCCGCCACTTGTTCATCTGAATAGTTATCATCAGCCGCAATTACCATGGCATCAATTAAGTCTAGATTATGGTCTGCTAACTTGGTTTTACCAGCCTCCATTGGGCCACCAGAAACAAAAACTACTGGAATATTAAGACGTAAAGCAGCCATTAACATGCCAGGAGTAATTTTATCGCAGTTAGAGATGCATACTAGGGCATCTGCACAATGTGCATTTACCATGTATTCTACTGAGTCGGCAATAATTTCTCGGCTTGGTAGAGAGTAGAGCATACCATCATGCCCCATTGCGATACCATCATCAACAGCAATGGTATTAAATTCTTTAGCGACACCACCTGCTTTCTCAATTTCACGAGCGACCAGTTGTCCAAGGTCTTTTAGATGAACATGCCCTGGAACAAATTGAGTAAATGAGTTGGCGACAGCAATAATTGGCTTATTGAAGTCATCATCTTTCATCCCTGTGGCACGCCATAGGGAACGAGCACCCGCCATATTACGGCCTTGGGTGGATGTTTTGGAACGATAGTCAGGCATTGAAAGCTCCTGTTTTCACGGCAATAGTTTAATTATTAACGTGAGTGGATTAGTAAATAGACTGTTAGGTAAACAAGTGTATTTAATACTAATCATGCGATACATTCGGGGTAACCAACTTACTCGTAAAACTCACAATCACGGTAGAATAATGGATAAGTATTCTACAATGGTATTGCAAAACAACATACAACTTTATCTTGTTATTTATAGGATTAGCAATTATCTTGAAGATTCCTGTTAAATAGCGAGATTTATTTTATTAATTAATAGGCTGCTCTTGAGCTTCTCTGTCACGATAACCTAATAAATATAAAATACCATCTAACCCTAAGGTAGAAATAGCTTGTTTAGCAGATTGTTTAACCAGAGGCTTGGCTCTGAAAGCAACGCCTAGCCCTGCAATACCAAGCATAGGTAAATCATTTGCACCATCGCCAACTGCAATAGTTTGTTCTAAACTAATGTTTTCTTTTAGAGCTAAATCTTTTAACAGGTCTGCTTTTCTTTGAGCATCTACAATAGGTTCAATAGCTACACCCGTTAATTTTCCATCTACTATTTGTAGTTCATTGGCATAAACATAATCAATGCCTAGTTTTTGCTGTAATTTATTAGCAAAGTAACTAAAACCACCAGAAAGAATTGCTGTTCTGTAACCTAACTTTTTAAGCTCATCAAATAAATTTTCTGCACCTTCAGTAAGTGGAAGATTATCTGCAATTTCCTCTAACACAGATTCAGATAAGCCTTTGAGTAATGCTAAACGTTCTTTAAAGCTTTCTTTAAAATCAATTTCCCCACGCATTGCCCGTTCAGTAATGGCAGAGACTTGGTCGCCGACACCTGCAGCTTTGGCTAATTCGTCAATAACTTCTGCTTCAATAAGTGTTGAGTCCATATCAAATACAGCTAAGCGACGATTACGGCGATAAATACTGTCTTGTTGGAAAGCAATATCAACACCCAGCTCCGCACCAACCTTTAGAAATTCAGCTTTTAATGCACTGATATTTGCATCACCACGTACTGAAAATTCAATACAACCTTTACTATTTTCTGGTGCAGTACCTAAGGGAATGCGACCAGATAAGCGGTCGATATGATCAATATTAAGATTATGTGCAGCTGTAATAGTACTAACTCTGCATAATTGTTCGGCAGTAACTTTGCGCGTTAATAAAGTTACAAGATGACGGGGTTTGCCTTGTCCAGCCACCCATACTTGGTAATCTTGTTCAGAAATAGGTGTAAAACGTACCTGTTGATCGAGTTCATAGCCACAGAATAATACATCTTTGAGCACATTAGAGTCACTATTATCAGGAAGTTCTACTAAAATGCCGAAAGATAACGTGTTATGAATCACGGCTTGGCCAATATCAAGAATTTGTGCGCCTCCAGCAGCTAACACACCAGTAATTGCTGCAGTAAGCCCAGGACGGTCTTCTCCAGTAATATTAATTAAAATAATTTCACGCAATCTACAATCTCCAACACTGTAAAGCACAAATTTTTACTATTTTAACTTGTTTAAGGGCTTTCCCCAAAAAAAAACGCTAGTTATACTAATATATTCCTATTTTTAAAAGAGTTTTGCTTGTGAAACAGCAACAACATGCTAAAAAAGACAATCTTTTTTTATATTCCAACCAAACAATACGACAAAAACGAGTTTCTCTTGTTGCTAGTTTGATTATTCAATGCTTGCTAGTGTTAGCTATTGCCTTTGGTGTTTATGCTTGGCTAGTTAATGATCAATTTAAGCTTTCTATGCGTCAACAAGCGGATGCAGTGGGACAAAGTTTATTAACTCAGACTGCAGAAAGGGCAGCAGAGTTATTAGCCATTGATGATAAGTTGGGGCTGAATATTTTGTTAGGATCACTAGCTAAAAATCCATTGGTTGCCGATGTGGGGATTTATGATGGTGAAGGTAATGAATTGTTTCGGGCTGGTCTAAAACAATTTTCTCACACCAATAAAACAGATTTGTATAAAGAAAGGTTAGCTATCCAAAAGCAGCCAGATGTTGAATTACGTTTAAGATTAAATCATCAGCAATTTCAATTGCCTTGGGTGGTGAGTGTTGAGCGTGCCATTATTATTGCAGGTATTTTACTGGTTATTGTATTAATTTTTATATTTAGATTAGGTCGTAAAATTACTACACCGGTTACTCAATTACGAGAATGGGTAAGAGATCCTGTTATGCCTGTACCTGCCAGCGATCGACAAGATGAAATAGGTGATTTAGCTAGAGAGTTACAAGCTAAATTAATTGCTGTTGAAGATATTGAAGCATATTATGCGCAATTTATTGAACCAGAGTTAGAGCCTGAACCTATTGAGGTGGTTGAACATGATCTGATTAATATTAGACAAACTGAAGATGAATTAACAGATAGTAATTTTGATCGGGCTTTTCTTGATGAGATTGCCAGTTTTGATCGCTCAGTCATTGCTGAGGCAGATATACCTATTATTAGTGATTCAGTGCCAGCAGATAAAGAAGAATTAGAAAGTGGTGTGACTATGCAACAACCTACACAAACTGCAGTATTGTATATACGGTTAGGTGGACAGGATAAGTTAAAATTATTATCTAAAGAGCGATTAATTAATTTATTACAACGTTATCGTGATTGTTTAGATCAAACCGTACGTATCTATAAGGGTGAAATACATACATTAAATGATGGTAGTAGTTTAGTATTGTTTCATGGGCGTGGTAATGATACAGATACTTATTTAACACATGCGATATGTTGTGGTGAATTAATGCGTGGTTTAAGCCATGAGTTACAAGTTGAATTGGCGGATACAAATATCACGTTATTGCTACAAATAGCTCTGGCACAGGGAACTGATTTATTAGGTTTAACACCCCAAGAGTTATTAGATAATACGACTGTAAAATTAGCTCGGTCGCTTGTTGACCATAGTCGTAATCTATTATTAATGGATCAGTCTGTGGCAGGTGATGAGAGGGTAGAGATTTTAGCTAAGATTAGAGGATTAGCTAATCCAGCAGATACATTCTGTATTGAGCGAGTGTTAGAGCCTTATGCAGAAGTACTTGAAAAACAACTAAGAAATATGCGCAATAATAAATTATAGGTAATAAAAAAGCTGCTTATTTAAGCAGCTTTTTTATATTGGGTTTAACTATATTTTTGGTAGAACATAGTTTTGTTGAGTGATTAAGTCCACACCACACTCTAAGTTTTCAAACCAATTGATAAACTTATTAACCATTTCTTTGCCTTTAAATGGACGGCCATGTTGTGGAACCATCATTTCAATATCTAAACCACGAACCATGTTTGCCCAATAGCGACCAATTTTGTTACTAATCATATAACGTTGGTGGAAGCCAAGCATGTTTGGTAAATGTTCTTCAAAGTTTGTAATAGGCTCTGCATCATCTACAATAGATGCGCCTAGGTCACCAGAGAATAAAATTTTACTCACAGGATCATAGATTTGGAAATTACCTTCAGAGTGTAAGAAATGCGCAGGAACAGCCATTAACTTACTATCGCCTAAAGGAATGGCACCGCCAGCATCAGGTAATTGGATAATACGCTCATAAGTATTAATGCCATGGCTATTTGAAAGATAGTTGGCCACTAAGTGAGGTAAGAAACGAGCCCATAATTTAGAGCAGATAACCCGAGCATTGGTATGTAATAACCATTTATCTAAAGATGCCACAATATCGGGGTCTTGGTGAGATGCAAAGATATAAGTCAAATCTTTAAGGGCTAAATGCTTAGCAATCTCTAATGTTAAAGTGGTATATGTTAAATCTCCACCTGGATCAAGAAGGATAGCTTGGTCACCGTCTAAAATCACAAACTGATTAGACTGTACACCACCACCTGTAACAAGGTTATCAAAACAGACACACTTATGGGTGCCATTATCAAATAAAGTAATCGGATCGCGTCGCATGAGATACCCTCTAAAAATGTCTCATTATTTAATCATTTACTCGAGTAGAGGTTATGACACAAGTCAAAAGCAGTACTAATCTACTAAATAAGTAGCCCAAGCTCTATACAATATCTTGCAAATGATTTTATTTGTATAGCTTAACTCAAATTAATATATATTTATACAGTGTATTGCTATAATTATCGATAGTTATTTGTTTAAATTGTGAAAAAAGTATGAAATTTAAATAACTAGTTGACTATAAGCAAACTTTTTTTAGATTATAACTTGTTATTTTCATAGTCTAATTTATATAAATGAGGTATTTAGTAGTTGTCTCTGTTATTCAAACTTATTCAAAATATAGTGTATTAATCTTTTATGTTGAAAAAAATATTCAAATCTGTAGATGGCTTGTTTAAGCGTTCTGATAAAGCATCAGGTGGTTCTCAACAATTACCATCCAAAAAGAAATATACATTGGAACAAGAGCACATTAGTAAAAATGCCTTAGAAACCATTAAAAAACTTCATAAAGAAGGTTATGAGGCTTATTTAGTAGGTGGTTGTATACGTGATTTGTTACTGAGTTTACGTCCGAAAGATTTTGATGTGGCAACTAATGCAACACCTGAACAGGTTAAGAAAATTTTTCGTAATTCCAGAGTAATTGGGCGTCGCTTTAAGTTAGTTCATGTTTTTTGGGGAAAAGAAACCATAGAGGTAGCAACTTTTAGAGGTCCTCACAGTAAAGATGATATTGCGACAGACGCTGCGCAACACAGTAGTGGCCGCATATTGCGTGATAATGTCTATGGAACAATTGAGCAAGATGCAACACGACGAGACTTTACGATTAATGCATTTTATTATGATATTGTAAAAAAACAAGTTTTAGATCATGTAAATGGTTTGGAAGATATTAATAGTAAAGTAATTCGTTTAATTGGAAATCCACAAAAACGTTATCAAGAAGATCCTGTAAGAATGTTACGGGCCATAAGATTTATGGTAAAGTTAGACTTTTCTATAGCTTCAGAAACTGAGCAACCACTTAATCAGTTATCTTATTTATTGGGGGATATTCCTGCTGCTAGGTTATTTGATGAGGTATTAAAGTTATTTTTATCAGGTAATGCAGTAAAAATATTCACACTGCTTTGCCAATATAATTTATTTAGTTATTTATTTCCCCTAACTGCTAAGGCTTTAGATAAATCACCACAAGCAGAAAAGTTTATTCGGCAGGCTTTGATTAATACAGATGATAGATTAAATAGTGGAAAAACAGTTAATCCAGCCTTTTTATATGCTAGTTTATTGTGGCCAGTATTATTAGAGCATTTAGAAAAACCAATTTCTGAAAATTTGCCTAACCTATTGGATTTACATGATTTAGCTAATGAGTTAATTGCTGAGCAAAGTAAATATACGACTATTCCTAAACGCTTTGGTATCCCTATACGTGAGATTTGGGAAGCACAAATTAGATTGACCAGAAGACAAGGTAAAAAAGCAGATGCCTTATTAGTACATCCTCGTTTTCGTGCAGGCTATGATTTTCTATTGTTGAGGGAGTCAGTAGGAGAGGATACAGCAGGTTTAGGCAAGTGGTGGACATGTTACCAACAAGCCGATGATCAGCAAAGACGAACAATGATTCGTCAAGTAAATGGAGATAAAAAGCCAAGTCGTAGAAAGCGTTATCACTATAAGTCTAAGGCAAAGAATAAAGCAGAGGGAAAAATTGACTAAACAACTTGTTTATATTGGTTTAGGTAGTAATTTACAAGATCCAGTTACCCAGTTGATTACAGCGTTAAATGCATTAGCTAATTTACCTGATATTAAGCTTGTTAGTCAGTCTTCATTGTATATAAGTGATTCATTATTAGAGGGGCAGCCTCAATATATTAATGCTGTTGCTTGTTTAGAAACGGTGTTAACGCCAGAAGCCTTATTAGATCAATTGCAACAAATTGAAAATGAGCATGGCAGAGAACGTAAAGAGCGATGGGGTGCTAGAACCTTAGATTTAGATATAATTCTTTATGGTAATCAAAAAATTAATACAGAACGTTTAATAATACCTCATCCCCAAATGGCTTTACGTTCCTTTGTGTTAATGCCTTTATTAGAAATAGCCCCTAATATTTGTTTGCCAGATGGCAGAGTAGTGGCTGACTTACTGGCTGATTGTCCTTCGCAAAACTTGAAGAGACTATCAAGTTAATCTTCATCCATATGACGATATTGACCTAGGTTTAATGTGTCAAACTCGTCAATAATATTATTAGAAATTACGCCTATAAGTTTTAGTGCTTGATTGATTACCCCGATTTCAGCGCATTGTGGAGGTAGGATAATATTTCCATTTGCAAAAGCTATTGCCGCTTGACTGCCCGTGCCACCAAAATAGTCCGTTGCAATATAAGCGATAGGGGCTTGTAAGGAATAATGAGATAGTATTTCAACTAATTTATCAGATAGGCCATTAATATCATATAGATCATAATTAGCAGAAAAAATAAAAGAATCTAAATCATCCTCACTCAACATGAGTAAAGAAAAACCTTGGCTTAATGAAATACGCTTCTTTAAAGAATAGTATCGCGCAAAGGCATTAATATTGTCAGATTTACTAATAATGCCTTGAATATGATGTCCCATTTTTCTAATTAATAATTAAGTTATCTTTATGAATAAGTTCTGGTTCATTGATAAAACCTAAAACCTTTGTTATTTCATCTGAGCTTAGACCAATGATTTTTTGTGCTTCGGAAGCATTGTAGTTAATGAGTCCTCTGGCGATTTCTATACCTTCTAAATTAATACAGGCAACCATCTCACCTCGTCTAAAATCACCTTCTATATTTTTTACGCCTACAGGTAGTAAACTTTTTTGGTATTGTGTGAGTGCGGTTACAGCACCGTTATCTAGAGTTATTTTGCCTTTAACCTGTAGTTGGCCTGCTAACCATTGTTTACGAGCAGCAATGGGTGATTGATCAGGTGTTAATAGTGTTCCTATACGTTCGCCTTGTTGTAATCTAGTAATTACTTGGGGGATTGTGCCGCCAATAATAATAGTGTTTGTGCCAGAACGAGCGGCAAAACGAGCTGCTCTTAGTTTAGTTTGCATACCACCACGACCTAAGTTTCCTGCACCGCCTGCTACTTCATCTAAACTAGGATCGTTGGCTTTCGCTTCATAGATTAACTGTGCATTTGGATTATTGCGGGGATCGGCATTAAACATACCATCGCGATCAGTGAGAATAACCAATAAATCTGCTTCTACTAGATTAGCTACTAACGCTGCTAAAGTATCGTTATCACCAAAACGAATTTCATCAGTGACTACTGTATCGTTTTCATTAATAACAGGAATAATAGCTAAATCGATTAAAGCTCTTAGCGTACTACGGGCATTTAAATAACGTTTACGGTCAGATAGGTCATCATGAGTTAATAGAATCTGTGCTGCTTGGCAGTTAAATTGATCAAAACAGTTCTCCCACGCTTGTACTAAAACCATTTGACCAATAGCTGCTGCTGCTTGCAGTTGATGCATTTCTTTAGGGCGGGTTTCCCAACCTAGTTTACTCATTCCTGCAGCTACAGCACCAGATGAAACTAAGATAAGTTCAATACCCTGGTTTCGTAGAGCAACCATTTGTTCAACCCAACCTTGCATAGCATGGGGATCTAGTCCTTTACCATTAGCAGTCAGTAAAGAACTACCTATTTTTATAACCCAGCGTTTGGTTTGGGAAACTATTTGCCGCATGATTATTAATATCCTAAAAATACAAATCCAGAATTTATCTATTTTATACCTTATAAGTAGAAATAATAAGATGGCTTGAGATAGGATGAAGAAATTAATTTTAATATAACTAAATAATTATTATAATTTTGAGGGGTAGTCTTATTAATAGTAGTTTGTGGTATCCATATCATCAGTTAGAAACTATTTATAAGACCAGTAATCTAAAAATCACTGAAGCACTCCTATCGTTGTTGGGTATGTATTGTAAAATACTCAATGTTATTGTCGTTTATTACCTGCTTCACAATAAAATTAATTATGAAAAATAATCTATTAGCTATTAAATGGCGTACCCAATCAAAATTATATGAGCAACTAACAGAGCAGGAAGCTGATTGGCTATTTAATGAAGATTCTCTTACTCAAAGGTTAACAACAGTTAGTCAACAACAATTTTCTATTGAAGTATTGCTAGAAGAATGGCAGATATTACGTCCAGATGAATACCAAAAGCTTGCAGCACCTATTGATAAAAAAGGTTGGGTAAGAGAGGTTTTTTTAAAGGGTGGTGGTGAACCTTGGGTTTATGCGCGTAGTGTTGCTTTACAAACTGATTTAAAAAATGATCAATACGATTTAACCAATATTGGTGAAAAATCATTAGGCTCTATATTATTTATTGATAAGACTTTTCAAAGAACCCCCCTTGAGGCAACGCGTTATCCTGTTGAGTTATTACCAACAACTCATCAGTTTCAAAATTTATGGGGAAGGTGGTCAAGTTTTATTAATGAAGAAGTCAATGTGATTGTACAAGAGATATTTTTGCCTGCTTTTTGGCAAAAATTAGAGATTAAAAAATCAGGGCAATAAAAAATTGCCCTTTTTTCAAATTAAACTTTTAAGTAGTTTAAAATACCTTCAGCTGCACCACGACCTTCTGCAATAGCAGTAACGACTAGATCGGAACCTCTGACCATATCACCGCCTGCAAATATTTTTGGGTTATTGGTTTGATACTGGTAGGGGCCACTTGCTGGCGCAACTACACGACCTTGGTTATCTAAATTGATTTTGTGCTCTTCAAACCAGGGTGCAGGACTTGGACGGAAACCAAAGGCAATAATAACTGCGTCAGCGGGTAAAATTTCTTCTGAGCCTGCAATAGGTACGGGTGAACGGCGACCTCTAGCATCAGGTTCCCCCAGTTCTGTTTCTACTACTTTAATACCTTCTACTTTGCCATTACCAACAATCTCTATAGGTTGACGGTTAAATAAAAATCTAACACCTTCCTCTTTAGCATTTTTAACTTCTTTGCGAGAGCCAGGCATATTTTCAGCATCACGGCGATAGGCACAAGTAACGGTTGTTGCACCTTGACGGATAGAGGTACGGGTACAGTCCATGGCCGTGTCGCCACCACCTAATACGACTACTTGTTTACCTTTCATGGAGATAAAATCATCAGCTGATTTTTCAAAGCCAAGATTATGATTTACATTAGCAATTAAAAAATCTAATGCATCGTAAACACCTGCTAAGTCTTCCCCAGGAAAGCCACCCTGCATATAGGTATAAGTGCCCATGCCCATAAATACAGCATCATAGTCATCGAGTAACTGTTGCATAGAAATATCTTTACCAATTTCGGTATTAAGACGGAACTCAATGCCCATTTCTGTAAAGATTTCACGACGACGGCTCATTACAGTTTTTTCTAATTTAAACTCTGGAATACCAAAAGTAAGTAGGCCACCGATTTCTGGATTGCGGTCAAACACAACAGGTGTAACACCATTGCGTACAAGCACATCTGCACAACCTAAGCCAGCAGGGCCAGCACCAATAATAGCTACTTTTTTACCTGTACTTTTTACGTGAGAAATATCAGGTCGCCAGCCCATAGCAAAAGCAGTATCGCTGATATATTTTTCTACTGAGCCAATAGTGACGGCACTAAAGCCAGTTTGATTGAGTGTACAAGCTCCCTCACAAAGACGGTCTTGCGGACATACGCGGCCACAGACTTCTGGTAAGCTATTAGTTTGATGAGAAAGCTCCGCAGCTTCAAAAATACGGCCTTCTGTGATTAACTTTAACCAGTTAGGAATGTAGTTGTGAACAGGACATTTCCATTCACAATAGGGGTTGCCACAGTCAAGACAACGTTCAGCTTGTTCTGTAGCTCGCTCTGGTTCAAAGATATTATAGATTTCAATAAATTCTCTTTTACGTTTACCTAAAGCTTTTCTTTTAGGTTCTTTACGTAACACGTCAAGAAACTGGAAGTCGTTATGTGTATGTTCAGTCATTTACAACCTCGTTACCGCTGGGCGGTAGTAATTACGGTGAGCAGTATTAACCATTCACTTTAGTCTATTATTGTGGATTCGCACGGGTGCTGCTTAATAGCATTTTTAAATTGGCTGCTTTAGGTTTTACTAACCAAAAACTACGGATGTAATCATCTAAGTTATCGGCTATCTCTTTACCCCAAGCACTGTCTGTTTCATCCACATACTCATCTAATACACTTTGTAAATGGTTGCGATAGGCTTCCATCGTTTCTTTGCTGATTCGTTGAATTTCAACAAGATCATGATTCACTAAATCCACAAAAGTACGGTCTAGATCTAATACATAGGCAAAGCCACCTGTCATACCTGAACCAAAGTTATAACCTGTTTTTCCTAATACACAGATAAAACCACCTGTCATATATTCACAGCAGTGATCGCCTGTTCCTTCAACAACAGCATGAGCACCAGAATTACGTACACCAAAGCGTTCACCTGCTGTACCTGCTATAAAGAGTTTTCCTCCTGTAGCACCATATAAACAAGTATTACCTACAATAGCTGACTCTTGGGTTTTTAGCGTACTATCTTTTGGTGGAGTAATCACAATCTTACCCCCTGTCATACCTTTACCCACATAGTCGTTAGCATCCCCTTCTAAATGCAGATGTAAACCGCCAGCATTCCACACCCCAAAACTTTGTCCAGCTGTACCTGTGAAGCGGAAGGTAATAGGATTTTGTGACATGCCTTGGTTGCCATGTAGTTTTGCAACCTCACCAGATACTCTGGCACCTATGGAGCGATCACAGTTACAAATGTTGAGTTCAAACTCGCCACCAGAGAGTGATTCAATGGCAGGCATCGCCATTTCTACCATGCGTTCTGCTAATAATCCTTTATCAAATGGCGGATTATTTGCTACTTCACAATACTGTGGTTTATCTTTAATTTGGCTATTGGCTAGTAAGGGTGATAGATCTAAGTTAGCTTGTTTATCTGTTTCACCTGATAAAACTTCTAATAAATCAGTGCGACCAATAATTTCTTCTAAACTAGCTACGCCTAACTTAGCCAACCATTCACGAGTATCTTCAGCAATAAATTGGAAGAAGTTGGTGACCATTTCAACTGTGCCAATAAAATGTTCTTTACGAAGACGATTATTTTGAGTGGCAACACCTGTAGCACAATTGTTAAGGTGGCAAATACGTAAGTATTTACAACCTAATGCGATCATTGGTGCGGTACCAAAGCCAAAGCTTTCAGCACCTAAAATAGCTGCTTTAATGACATCTAAACCTGTTTTTAAACCACCGTCAGTTTGTACTCTGACTTTGCCACGTAGATCATTACCACGTAATGTTTGGTGAGTTTCTGCTAAGCCTAATTCCCAAGGTGCCCCTGCATATTTGATAGAGCTAATAGGGGAGGCACCTGTACCACCATCATAACCAGAGATAGTGATTAAATCAGCGTAAGCTTTTGCTACACCTGCGGCAATAGTTCCTACGCCTGCTTCAGCCACTAATTTAACTGATACTAAGGCCTGTGGATTGACTTGTTTAAGGTCAAAGATTAGCTGTGCCAAATCCTCAATAGAATAAATATCATGATGAGGAGGAGGTGAAATTAACGTTACGCCAGGAACGGCATAACGTAAACGAGCAATTAAGCCATTAACTTTACCACCAGGTAACTGTCCACCTTCACCAGGTTTAGCACCTTGGGCAATTTTAATCTGTAAAACTTCAGCATTAACTAAATATTCTGGTGTAACACCAAAACGACCTGTGGCAACTTGCTTGATTTTAGACATTCTAATGGTGCCATAGCGAGCAGGGTCCTCTCCACCTTCACCTGAGTTAGAACGTGCACCTAGACGATTCATAGCTTCAGCTAAGGCTTCATGTGCTTCTGGTGATAATGCACCCAATGAAATGCCCGCAGAATCAAAACGTTTTAGAATGGCGCCAATAGGTTCAACCTTATCTAATGGTAAAGGTGTATTAACTGCTTTAACCTTAAATAAGTCACGAATCATAGAAACTGGGCGAGTGTCTACTGCTTGCGCATACTCTTTGAATTTTGCATAGTTATTTGTTTGTACAGCTTCTTGTAAGAGTTGTACTACATCAGGATTGTAAGCGTGGTATTCACCATTGTAGATAAATTTCAGTAAACCACCTTTTTGGATAGTTTTACGACTATCCCATGCTTCGCTAGCTAGTAGTTTTTGTTCAGCTTCTAAATCAATAAAACGAGCACCTTCAATACGGCTTGGTACACCACGAAAACAAAGGTTAGTTATTTCAGAAGATAAACCTACTGCCTCAAAAAGCTGTGCTCCACGGTAAGAGGAAATAGTAGATATACCCATTTTAGAAAGAATTTTCTTAAGGCCTTTAGAGATGCCTTTACGATAATATTTAAATATCTCGTATATATCCCCTACTACTTCGCCTGTTCTTGCTAGATCTGCTAATACTTCATAAGCTAGGTAAGGATAAACTACACTAGCACCAAAGCCTATGAGTACAGCAAATTGATGAGGATCACGGGCTGTTGCTGTTTCTACCAGAATATTACATTCACAACGTAAGCCTGTAGCTATCATATGATGTTGTACAGCCCCTACTGCTAATGCAGCATGAATAGGTAGTTTGTTAGCAGCAATGTTACGGTCAGAAAGAATTAGCTGGCTTTTACCATTTCTAACGGCTTGTTCTGCCTGTTCTACCACTTTTTTGATGGCCGCTTCTAAACCAATAGCAGGGTCATAGTTAAGATCAATGATCTCTTTAGCAAATCCCTCACGTTGCATATTAAGGATAGTTTGCCATTTTGCAGGAGAAATAATAGGGCTGGTTAAAATAGCCCGATTGGCATGTTCTGGTGCTTCTTCATAGATATTATACTCAGGGCCTAAACAGGTTTCTAATGACATTACGATTTCTTCACGTAAAGGGTCAATAGGGGGATTAGTCACCTGTGCAAACTGCTGGCGAAAATAATCGTATACTGAACGAACACGCTGAGATAAGACAGCCATTGGTGTATCGTCACCCATTGAGCCTACCGCCTCTTGGCCTTGTTCTGCTAGTGGGCGCAATACTTGGTCACGTTCCTCAAAAGTTACTTGGAACATTTTCATGTATTGTGCTAGCTGTTCTCCTGAATAGCTAGCATCACCTTGTTGGCTCTCATTCAATGTTGCTTGAATGCGTAAAGCATTTTGTTTTAGCCACTGTTTGTAAGGGTGTCTAACTTTTAAGCGGTTATCAATTTGTTCGGTGTTGAGCATTTCACCTGTATGAGTATCAACGGCTAAAATCTGTCCTGGACTTACACGGCCTTTAGCTAATACATCTTTTTGATCATAATCCCATACACCTACTTCAGAGGCTAAAGTGATATAACCATTTTTAGTAGTTACCCAACGGGCAGGACGTAGACCATTTCTATCTAGTAGACAAACGGCATGACGACCATCAGTTAATACTACACCTGCTGGGCCATCCCAAGGCTCCATATGAATAGAGTTAAATTCATAGAAACTACGTAAGTCAGCATCAATGGTTTCCACATTCTGCCATGCTGGTGGAATCATCATTCTTAAACCACGGAATAAATCCATACCGCCTGTGACTAAGAGTTCTAGCATATTATCCATGCTGGCAGAGTCTGAGCCTGAACAGTCAATTAGTGGTTCTAATTCTTGTAAATTAGGTAATAAAGGGTTAGCAAACTTTTTACGACGAGAAAGAGCCCAATTACGATTTCCCGTAATGGTGTTAATTTCACCATTATGGGCAAGAAAACGAAAAGGTTGTGCTAAACGCCATCTTGGCATTGTGTTAGTGGAAAAGCGTTGGTGGAATACACAAATAGCCGTAGCCATACGCTCATCGCCTAAATCAGGGTAAAATTGCTCAAGATCAGCAGGCATCATTAAACCTTTGTAGATGATGTTTTTGCCCGATAGGCTACATACATAAAAATCACTATCATCTTTTAAAGCTATTTCAGCTCGTCGGCGCACAAAGAATAGTTTAATGGCAAAAGCCTGATCAGAGAGCCCATCTCCTGTCACAAAAACTTGTTCAATACGAGGCATTCTTTCTAATGCTAATGGACCTAGTACTGAAGAGTCTGTAGGAACTTCACGCCAACCAATAAGTTTTAAACCATTAGCTGTAATTTGTTGGTTAAGTTGTTCTTTGGCAGTATTAGCTTTTTCTTCATCAGGACTTAAAAATACCATGCCTACAGCATATTGTTCGGGTAAGTCTGCTTGAAATTGTTCTTTTGCGATTATGCGGAAGAAAGAATCAGGTTTTTGAAGTAATAGACCACAGCCATCGCCTGTTTTTCCGTCAGCATTAATGCCACCACGATGGGTCATGCAAGTAAGTGCTTGAATGGCAGTTTTTAAAAGATGGTGACTAGCCGTACCTTGCATATGTGCAATCAAGCCGAAGCCACAGTTATCTTTAAACTGGTCTGGATAATATAAACCTGTATTCATAGTAATTCCCATCAGGTAGTTCAATCGTTAATGCTTAATAGCTAGATATTTTTATAATGTATTTTATTCAAAACTTATCTTTAAGGTTTTTGAATAAAGGGCGTGTATTATATGTTTATTTTTACAATATGCAAATAGTGTATATGATATACGTATTTTGCATAATATCGATTTTACTTATTGTATAGCTAAATAATTAGGTTGTTAGACAAAAGAATAATTCTAAAGGCTGACTATTTTTTACCATAATTAAAAAATTAAAGGAGTTTTCTTTTTATTAATAAGAAAAAGTTATATATGGATGTGGTTTAAGCACAGTATAAATGCTGCGCGATAATGTATATAAGGCTTTGTAATAAAAAGGAATGCTGTTATTAATGGATTGTATTAGTATTATAGAATATATTAATCACATATAAAAAAAACTTATGTTAATATGCTAAAAGAATATAAGTAATTTTGTTATATAATGTTGTTTCTATATTTAAGTTATTGTTCTGAATTCTTAAAGATTTAAGAAGAAGGTATTGCTTGTTTTAATTAGCAATGTAAATAAAATACATTTTTGAAGTTAATGATTTTTTAACACTCGTTTTGTATTTGACGTTTATTAATTTTTAGTATGTTTTTAATAACTAAGGAAGGGGAAGGAATCTCCAGTAGTAGAGGTGTAGGTTAGTAAATGGATAGGTTGAGTTACTAATATTCTTTATATATGGTTTAGCACTTTGTGTTGTGTGTTTGATTTTTATTTTTTATAGATTTTAAGAAGTAAAGTTAGAGCTATATTCATATTACATATCTATATTTAAATTATTTTTAGCGGATAAGGATTTAGTTGCTATAGAAACGCTTTGTTAAAAAATTAAGGTTTAGCAGTCCTTTTTAATTTTTATTCAAAATCAAAATAAAATTTTAGGAAATGATATTCAGAGAGATTAATAATCACCTAATGAATTAGGTTGCCATTTGGGCATAAACGATTATTTTTGCCATTAAATCGTTTATGCCTTTTTTTATTTATCAAATATTATTGTGAAATTTTATCTTTTATTTTGAAATGTACCCAACCAACTTTGCCATCTTGCATCTCTTTAGTTTTAAATAGTGCTATTTCACTAGCTTTAAACAATGGTGGTGGATGATCTCCTACAATAATAACTTCGACACCTTGCATTTCTGGTGAGGTAATAAACTCTGCAATATAATCAAAAAATTGTGCTTGTAACTTAAGGTTGCGACAAGCGTCTCCTGTTGCTGATACGTTATAAATGGCACAATTAAACCGCTCATTATGAATATCATGTTGATAATAGGCATAGTGTGCAGTTAATGTTAACCAATAATTAAAGAGTTTTTTATCTTGAGCAAAGGATTGTTTAAGAAAGGGTAAAATATCCCAATCACAGATACCATCAAAGGGTATGCAGTTAACTGGTTTGTTTAACTCTTCTTGAAAAGTATGGGTTTTAAATCCCGCTTTAGGATACCATTTTTTTCTACCATAAATAGTACTACTACCGCCATGAATTGCCTGTGTTTCATAACCCAGTTTATTTAGTATATGAGGCATACAATTTTGGAAGCCAGTTTTTATCTGGTAAAGATCCACTGTAGAGGGATAGAGTTGACAGAGTTCTCGTAGTTCTCCTTCAACAGTAAAACCACGGAATAAAAAATTACCTTGATTTAAATAATCGAAAGAATTAGTTTTGGCTTTTAGATTTTTTAAAATATCTTCCTGAATAGTTTGATTTAAGGGTTGTCCCCATGATTCGACGACAATTAAAAGAATTTTTTTATTTAAAGGTTGGTGTTGTTGAATGGCATTTGTCCATGGTGTGGTAGCATGGTAATAGGGGCTTGGTTCTAATAAATCACCACCTAATAAATTTGAAAAGCTTGCTTCTTGGTTTTTTATAAAATAAATCGTATTACTGCTGGCAAATGGTGTGTGATAGATATCCATTTGCTGTCCATTGCTTTGCTCTATAAAGTAAGAAGTGGTAGTACCTAAAACGAGTATTAATGTAACTGTTAATAGGTTATTACTAGTTATCTTCTTAGTGAATTGCCATAAGATAGCAGACTCTATAGCAATAATAGCAACAACTACTGTTGCATAAACAAGAAAGATTTTAGGACCTGAAAAAATAAAACTAATTAAATAAAGGCTGTCTCTAAAATGAAAGCCAGGATAGTGTTGTAATACAATCAGTAAGATATCAATCAGAAAAATAAATATAAATAATATAATACCTGTTGCTCTTATTACTCGGTTATGAAAAATAAGACAGATAAAAGGGAGTAAATAATCAATATTAAAAATTGATCGATTATCGCCAGTCCAATAAGTTGCAAGAACAAAAATAAAATTAGGCAATATTAATAATAGACAGGCTGTATAAATAAGCGACTTTATGTTTAACTGATTATTCATTGTAAAATGGCTAGTAATAAAAAAGATAAAGTATAAAGTAACTGTAAAAAAATATCTTTAGTGAGCTATTTTTAATAAGGTTTATTGCGTGTTAAAGGGGTATTTTAATGAGTAAACAGCGTTGCTATTGGTGTGGTACTGATGCTGAATATATAGCCTACCATGATAAGGAGTGGGGAATACCTTGTTATGATGAGAAACACTTATTTGAAATGTTGCTATTAGAAGGATTTCAAGCAGGACTTTCATGGATAACAGTATTAAAGAAACGAGAACGTTATAGACAGGTATTATTTAATTTTGATCCACATAAAATAGCGGCAATGTCTGATGATTATATTGAGCAGTTATTACAAGATAAAGGTATTATCCGTAATCGATTAAAGGTCAATGCCGCTCGTAAAAATGCGATTGCTTGGTTAAAGCTTGAAGAACCAGTGCAATTTATTTGGTCGTTTGTTGGTGGAAAACCAAAAATAAACCATTTTAAAAAAATGGAAGAAATACCTGCTACCACTACAGAGTCAGATGCTATGAGTAAGGCATTAAAGAAAGCAGGTTTTACTTTTGTAGGTTCAACTATTTGTTATGCTTATATGCAAGCTACAGGTATGGTGATGGATCATATTACAGATTGCTTTAGTTATAAGAAAATAATAGACAAATTGAATAAGTAACTTGGTAGTTAACACTACCAAGTTGTTATGATTTCTCTATAGTTTCTTTTTTTGTTGAGGTTCTGTTAGTGTTAACTCTTTACCTTCACTATTTTTGAGTGTTACATCAACTTGATGATAAGGAATATCAATATTTTCTGCTCTAAATAGGGTGAGTATTTGACGATTAATTTCATCAGTGGCTGCACCACGATCTGCTATTTCATTAACTAACATGGTTAATTCAAGGTCTAGAGTGTCGGCACCAAAGTTTACAAAAGAAACAGAGGGGCCTGGGTCTTGAATTACGCGAGAGTTATTTTGAGCAATTTGTAATAGTAGTTCTTTAACCCTATCTATATCTGAGTCATAACCAACCCCAATTTTAAGGGTAATACGGGTAATGGTATCGGTAAGTGTCCAGTTAATAAGTTGACCTGTTGCAAAGGTGGTATTAGGAATAATAACCTCTTTACGGTCACCATCTGTTACGCGGGTAGCACGGATTTGAATACGATTTACTGTACCCGTAACACCTCCTACTGTGATTCTATCGCCAATCCGAACAGGGCGTTCAAAAAGTAGAATAATACCTGATACAAAGTTTTTAAAGATTTCTTGTAATCCAAAACCTAACCCTACTGAAAGTGCAGCAACTAACCATTGTAATTTATTCCAACTAACACCTAATAGGCCCAATGTTAGAGAGAAGCCAACAGCGATGATGATATAAGTCAGTAAGGTAGTAGTGGCATAAGAAATACCCCGTTCTAGATTGAGACGAGATAATACAGTGACTTCAAGTAAACCAGGGAGGTTACGGGTTAATACGACGCTTACGATTGCTATAACAATAGCCATAATAAATGCTTTTAGTGTTAAAGGAACTAAAGTCGCGCCATCTGCCCCGATATACTGATATAGTGTAATAGTGTCTAAGTAAGAGAATACTGCCAAAACATCTGACCATATCCAGTATAGTGTAAAACCAAAAGCAACAAATAAACCTAAGCGGATGAGGCGTAATGATTGTTGGTTAATTTCTTGAATATCTAATACAGGCTCTTCAATTATTTCTTCTTCACCTTCTTTGGTTTCTGCTTTATTTTTTCGTTTCTCTAATGCACGTTGGAAAGCTATACGACGGGCAGCTACGCTTAGTCCACGAACTAATACTGCCTCAGATACTACCCATATTAATAATGCGTAGAGGGTATCTATTAGACGGTCAGTTAATCGTAGAGCGGTATAGTAATAACCTGCAATAGTTGCAATCATAAGAATGATAGGTAGTGAAACAATAGCAATAGCCATAATCCAGCGGATAGTATTAAAGTAACATCTGGCTTTTTTTGAAAAAACAGTACGAGCAATTATCAAGGCCATTAAAAGGTAACAAATAACAACGATAATAATACCTAAAACATCATTGGCTAAATTGCCTAACTGTTGACTAGCAATGGTAACGACAGACATTAAAACGAGTGATAAAGCACCTATTTGAACGATCTGTTTGCGCATTGTGGCTACTTGTCGTTCACTCCAATTGAAGTGAGTCATTGCTACATTATTAGGTGATAATAGTCGATATGTTGTATAGAAAAACATCCAACCTAATGCTAATTCTAATAATGTCTTGCCATAGGCAATATTCATTCCTTGCCCGTCTAATAATAGTGCAATTCCTCCTAAAGCAAGCACTAAAGCCACAGGAAGGGCAAGTAAAATATTAAATAGGATAACTAATGGGGTATGGAGTTGTGAGTCATGCCTTACATTGCCTACTTCTTTGTTAAGCGATTCTATTCTGGCTGATAAATAACAGCGTTTCCAAAGTAGTAATATAATAAAGAAGACAACAGGAGCAAATATCCAAGGTCTATCAATCAGCCCTCGCCCTAAGTCTGTTAGCGTTTGCTGCCAAGAAATAGAGCTAAGTTCTTCTTTTAAACGACTTGGTACTTGTTTTAGCCAGTTCCATCCTAACGTTGAATTACTGGGTAGCCAGAACATTTTTTCATCTATATCATCAGAAATCTGTGATACTTTTTTTTGTAGTTGTTGTTTAGTTAACTGTAGATTAATGGCCTCAGTAGTTAAGCTATTTAAAGAATATTGTAATTGGCTAAATAATTGCTGGCGAGTTCTAGCGAGTTCAAGTAGCTTTTGCCGTAAATCATCATTAACATCTGTATTATTAGCGAGTAATCTATTTACATAGTTACTTGGACTAATAAATTGTTCTTGTTGTTCGTTAAGTTGGAACTGGTATATGCGTAAGTTGGCTATTTCATTAGCTAGATTATCCTCTATTGGCGTTGGTAATACCTGCTTTTGTTGATATAAAATTCTAGAGAGAGCAATACTATTTTTTAATGCAAGGCTTTGTTCTTTTAATGTTTCTTCAATTTTTTGTGTTTTATTTAATTGTTGTTTGGTTGTTTGATTGAGTTGACTGATTTCATTTAAGCGATTATTACTTTTTAAAAGGTATTCAGAAAGTTTAAGGTTGGTTTCGCTTTCTTGACTTAATAATGTGTCTGTTTGGTTGCCTTGATGTTGTGCTAAATCTTGCACAGTTTTTTCTGTTGCAGCTTGTCTACGAGCATTAATAATATTTTGTAGTTGTAGGTTTTCTTGCTCCAATCTATTAATTCGTTCAGTAAGCAAGTTGCGTGAACTAGTTGAGTAATCTTGTAATACGCTGCTACCAGCAAGTTCTTGGTTTATTAAATTAATCTGTGCATTAATAGCGGCTTGTTCTGCTTGAAGCTTAAGCTTAACAGCATCTGTTTGGGTAATTTTTAGTTGATCTGCTATTTCTTGCAGACGGGCTTGTAAAGTACTAATTTGTGACTGTGTTTGTTCTGGACGTGTTTGTAGTTGTTGAATAGTATTATTGGCATTAGTTAATTCTATTTGCCAATTAGTAATTTGTGTATTGTTATCACTCTGACGCTGCTGTAATTCAGCATCACTCATCTTGGGTTCTATATCACGAATGGTTTTAGCAGGATTGGCCGTAAGTTCTTCTAGTTGTTGACGATAAGTATTGGACTTAGCAGGAGCATCGGCAAGTTGATTTTTTAGGCTGGCAATTTTAGATTCAGATTCGTCACGATTTTTTGCAAATTGTAAGGCTTGTTCAAGGTTTGATTTGGCTACAGTTGCTTCATTTTCAGGTAATTTTTTGGCTGGTAAGTCATCAATTGCTTGTTGAATAGTTGTGGTAGATACAGCATTGGTTGCCTCATTAGCGTTAGTTGCAGCAGGAGCTGCAAAACTTGGTAGTGTAAAGCTAAGTAATAAAAGTAAAAAAATGTACCACGTCTGCTTCATCTTTAGCGAGCCCTTTGCCTGTAAAAAATCCTTTTTTATTATGCACAGTTGTTGCTATTTGGGCTAGTAGGTAAATAGTCTAGGCACCCGTTTAACGTTGCAAAACAATTGATAGGAAATTGTATCAGCAAGTTTTGCTATATCACTGGCTAAAATATTTTTCCCCCATAACTCCACTTGACTGCCAACACCTGCATTAGGATGATCTGTTAAATCGATTGTCAGCATATCCATAGAAACTCGACCAATTAGTCTAGTTTTTTTTCCTTCTAGTAGTACAGGAGTATCGTTAGGTGCATGGCGGGGGTAACCATCAGCATAACCCATTGCTACTATACCTATGCGCATGGGCTTGTTAGTAATAAAACGACCACCATAACCTATTGGTTCTCCCATAGGTAGCTCTCGTGTAGCAATAATTTTTGATTGTAAGGTCATCACAGGCGTTAATTGATCTGCTGGTGATTGTGGTTGATTGAAAGGTGAAGAACCGTAGAGCATAATCCCAGGGCGTACCCAATCAGTAGCCAGTTCAGGATAGGCTAATAAGGTTGGCGAATTACATAGGCAGGTTTCTGCATTTAATGTTTTGGAGATTTGTTGAAATGTTGTTAGTTGTTGTTTCGTATAATCAGTGTCTAGCTCATCAGAGCGAGCAAAATGAGTCATTAAGGTGATCTTAGCTACTTTATTTGTTGTCAAAAGTTTTTGGTAAGCAGCCTTATAGTGTTCTGGAAAGAAACCTACTCGATGCATGCCTGAATCCATTTTAAGAAATATATTTAATGGTTTGCTTAAAGATGCTTTTTCAATAGCAGCAATTTGCCAGTGGGAGTGAATAACTACCCATAAATCAAATTTATCTATTAATGCTAATTCACTTTCTTCAAAGAAACCTTCTAATAATAGAATAGGATTCAGAATACCTGCTTCTCTTAATTCCAAAGCTTCTTCTATACAAGCTACAGCAAAAGCATTAGCCTCTTTTTCTAATGCTTTTGCACATTGCACAGCTCCGTGACCATAAGCATCTGCTTTAATAACAGCAATGGCTTTAGAGCCAGAAATAGAGCGAGCTAATTGGTAGTTATAGCAAAGGGCTTTAAGATCAATAATAGCTTGAGCAGGACGCATGATTAGTTCTCAATTATATTTAATAAGAGGATCAATAAAGGTTATTAGCTATCACAAAGTGATAGCTCACTATACATTAAGGTAATGTGGCGACTATACTAATTTCAATTAATAGCTCAGGTTCACACATTTTTGCTTCAACAGTGGCTCTTGCTGGAGTAACACCTTCAGGTAGCCATGTATCCCAAACACGATTCATATTTTCAAAGTCTTTTTCAATATCTTTTAAATAAATAGTGGCTGAAAGAATTCGTGTTTTGTCGGTGCCTGCTTCACCTAACAATTTTTCAATAGCGGCTAAGGTTTCTTTAGTTTGTTTTTCAATATCACCTTGTACATCTTCACAAACTTGGCCTGAAAGATAAGCTAGACCATTATGAATAACTACTTGGCTCATGCGTTTATTAGCATGTAGACGTTTAATTGACATAATAACTCCTAATTATTTTTTATAGCGTGAAATATCAAAACCTTCGGTGCTAATTTCGGGCTTCTGGCCTGCTAATATATCACTTAAGTAGCGACCAGAACCAGCAGCCATTGTCCAACCTAAGGTTCCATGTCCTGTGTTTAGATAAAGATTTTTGATAAGAGTTTCACCAATAATTGGAGTTCCATCTGGAGTAGCTGGTCTCAAACCGGTCCAAAACTCGGCTTTAGTAATATCTCCACCTTGTGGGTAGAGGTCTTGAGTAACCATTTTTAAGGTTTCTCGTCGTCTAGGATTGAGGGATAAATCAAAACCAGATATTTCAGCCATACCACCTACACGAATTCGATTATCAAAACGGGTGATGGCTACTTTGTAAGTTTCATCCAAAATAGTAGAAACAGGCGACATTTCAGCATTGGTAATAGGTATTGTTAGTGAATAGCCTTTTAATGGATAAATGGGTACATAAATTCCTACAGAAGCTAAAAACTTTGGTGTATAGCTACCTAAACATAAGACATAACGATCTGCTTGAACAAGTTCACCATCAATCCATACTCCATTAATAATATTATTGCTAATATGCAGTCGATCAATAATGCTATTAAATTTAAATTCAACACCTAGGTCTTTTGCCATATTAGCAATACGTGTGGTAAATAAATAACAATCACCTGTTTCATCATAGGGTAACCGTAAGGCCCCCGTGAGTTTGTCAACTACTGGAGCTAGTGCAGGTTCTACCTGCACAATACCTGCTCGGTCTAATACTTCATAAGGTACACCGGACTCTTTTAACACTTTGATGTCTTTGGCTGAGGCATCTAATTGTTGTTGAGTGCGAAAGAGCTGGGTAGTACCTAATGTTCTTTCTTCATAGGTTAGACCTGTCTCATTACGTAACTGATCTAAGCAATCACGGCTATATTCAGAAAGGCGCACCATTCGCTCTTTGTTAATTGCATAGCGACTTGCTGTACAGTTACGTAGCATCTGCATCATCCAACGGTACTGTAGTGAATCAGTTGTAGCATGAATTGCTAATGGTGCGTGTCTTTGAGGCAGCCATTTTAGTGCTTTGAAAGGTATTCCTGGGGCAGCCCATGGAGAGGCATACCCTGGAGAGATTTGTCCAGCATTACCATAGCTTGTTTCTAAAGCTGGGCCTGATTGACGATCTACTACAGTAACTTGCATTCCTTTTTTGGCAAGATAATAGGCGAGTGTTGTACCAGTAACTCCGCTACCCAATATAAGTACCCGCATAAACTACCTCTTAATATCAATAGTTATTTTTATAAACAAGATTAATAACTAGTATATAGTGAATTATCTAGTTTATTTTTCTGTTTGATTAATAATATTTAGCGTTTATTATGGTATTTATTAATATAAATAGTGGATATTGTGATGAGAACACAAAAAGAGAGTCGGCGAGATTTGGATAAAATTGATCGACATATCTTAAAGATATTGCAACAAGAAGGGCGTATCCCTTTTACAGAACTTGGGGAAAGAGTAGGGTTATCTACAACACCCTGTACAGAAAGAGTGAGAAGATTAGAAAGGGAAAAAGTAATACTAGGTTACCATGCTCAACTTAATCCAAAACATTTAAAATCTAATCTTTTGGTTTTTGTGGAAATTAACCTTTCTTACAAGTCAGGTGATATTTTTGAAGAGTTTAGAAAAGCTGTTATCAAATTACCTCAAGTGCAGGAGTGTCATTTGGTATCAGGAGATTTTGACTATTTACTAAAAGCACGTATTTCGGAAATGGCCTCTTATCGTAAGTTGTTAGGAGATATTTTATTAAAATTACCTCATGTCAGGGAATCTAAAAGCTATATTGTAATGGAGGAGCTTAAGGAAACATTAAGTTTACCTATTATGGAGTAATACACTTAAATAATATTTTTAAAAACAACAAAACCGACAATTAAGTCGGTTTTGTTTTAAATCTTTTTTAAAGATTAAGCAGCGCTTAATGCTTTTAAGTGCGCGTTTAAACGGCTCTTATGACGCGCAGCTTTATTCTTACTGATAATACCTTTGTCAGCAATACGATCAATAACAGGAACTGCTTTTTCATAAGCGGCTTTAGATTTCTCTAAATCTTTAGTTTCTAAAGCTTTAACTACGTTCTTGATATAAGTACGAACCATAGAGCGCAAGCTGGCATTGTGAGCGCGTTGCTTTTCAGCTTGTCTTGCGCGTTTTTTTGCGGAAGGGGTATTTGCCACCTTTCAACTCCTCGAAAAAACTTGATTAATAAAATTAAGGGCGGCAATATTGCCTCTTTTATAGGGTAATGTCAAGCATTTTGTCCTGACTATTATAAATGCTTAAAGCATGGGTTAATATAACCCAAGTTAGCGATTAAATAAAGTTTGCTGTGTGTAAAGAACCTTCTTAAACTTTGCGCCTCTAATTGGCTTTAGCTATAAAAAGTAACTTGATGATAAACCTATTTTTAAGGTATTTCTAGGAACAAATTTCTATTATGACAACAGAACAGGTACCACAAAAAGCAAAAAGCAGTGGTTTATTGCGTTCCAGTATTATTGTAAGTTTGATGACACTATTATCTCGTGTTCTAGGGATGGTGCGCGATATTGTGGTTGCTCGTTATTTTGGTTCCAATTCTGCTGCCGATGCTTTTTTTGTTGCTTTTCGCATTCCTAATTTTTTACGTCGCTTATTTGCTGAGGGTGCTTTTGCACAGGCTTTTGTTCCTGTTCTTTCAGAGTATCGTACCAAGCGTAGTTTAGATGAAGTTAAATTATTGGTTGACCGCACTATGGGGGCGTTGGGATTAGTGCTCTCTGGTATCACTGTATTTGGAGTGATTTTTGCGCCTTATATTATGATGGTGTTTGCACCAGGCTTCTATAATGATCCTTATAAAATGGAATTAGCAGGGGAGTTACTGCGGATTACTTTTCCTTATTTAATGCTGATTTCTTTAACTGCGTTTTGTAGCGGTATTTTAAATAGTTATGGTAAGTTTGCAGTACCCGCTGTAACCCCTGTATTTTTAAATATTAGTATGATTGCGGCAACTATATTAATGTCACCTTATTTCAAAGAGCCTGTAATGGCTTTAGCATGGGGTGTTTTTATTGCAGGTGTTGCACAGTTTCTTTTCCAATTACCTTTTTTAGTAAAAATAAAATTATTACCTCGTCCTAGGTTGCATAAAGATGAGGGGGTAAGGCGGATTTTGTTATTAATGCTACCTGCTTTATTAAGTGTTTCTGTTAGCCAAATTAACTTATTGTTAGATACAATTTTAGCTTCTTTCCTACGGGAAGGTAGTGTTTCTTGGCTTTATTATGCAGATCGATTATCTGAACTACCATTAGGTGCTTTTGGTATTGCCATTGGTACTGTTATTTTGCCAAGCTTATCAAGGCAACATGCAGGGGAAGATCCCAAGGCATTTTCTGCAACCTTAGATTGGGCGATTAGAATGGTTTTATTAGTAGGCGTTCCTGCTGCATTGGCTTTAGGTTTATTAGCAGAGCCATTAATTGCTACGCTTTATAATTATGGCAAGATGACAGATTATGCGGTTGAGCAATCAGCTATGGCGCTACAAGCTTACTCTCTAGGTGTTTTAACATTTATGTTAATTAAGGTATTGGCACCTGGTTACTTTGCCCGTCAAGATTTAAAAACACCTGTTAAGATAGCTATTGTTTGTATGGTTGCCAATATGGGATTTAATTTAGTTCTTATTTGGCCTTTACAGCATGTTGGCTTGGCTTTAGCTACTTCCTTATCTTCCGTACTAAATACATGGTTATTATTGTGGGGGCTTCGTAAGGCTGGCGTTTATATGCCAAGTGCAGGTTGGCGATTATTTATTTTAAGATTAGTTGCAGCTTGTGCAGTAATGGCTGCGCTTATCTATTGGCTTAATGTACCCTCAATTGAATGGTTTGCTTGGGGCTGGAAAAAACGTGTATTAGAAATGAGTATTCTAGTAATTGCAGGCATAGTGGTATTTTTTGCTGCCTTGGGAATATTTGGTATGAGACCAAAACATTTTAGGCAAACAGCTTCTGATTAAAAGTTAGCCATCTAGTGCTTTAGACATAGATGGCTAATCTCAAGAGAAATTCTATTCTTCCATATAGGTATCAGGATCTTGCTTGGGTTTTATATGTCTATCTAATGTAGATATTAAAACCATATCCTCTTTGTCTAATTCAAAATCAAAAAGATTTAGATTTTCTTGTATACGTTTTGGGTTAGAAGATTTAGGGATAATGCTATTACCCAATTGTATATGCCAACGTAAAACAACTTGAGCTGGTGTTTTATTGTGTTTAGCAGCAATTTTGGTAATAACACTTGTATTGAGTAAATCTGTTCCCCTGCCTAGTGGGCTCCATGCTTGGCAAACGATATTATATTTAGCCAGCCATAAGCGAGTTTCCTCTTGAGGTAAATAAGGGCTAAGCTGAATTTGGTCTACTGCTGGAATAACACCTGTTTCATCAATAATACGGCCTAAATGCGCTATTTTGAAGTTAGAAACTCCAATAGCTCTAATAAGTCCTTGATTATAAAGAGTAGCTATAGCTTTCCATGTTTCGACATAAAGATCTTTGCTAGGTAATGGCCAATGGATTAGATACAGATCTAAATACTCTAGTTGTAAGTCTCTAAGGGTTTGTTGGAATGCTTTGATAGTGTTTTGATAACCATGGGCGCTACCACGAAGCTTACTGGTAATAAACAATTCCTCTCTAGCTACTTTGGATTGTTTGATACCCTTGCCAACAGCTTGTTCGTTACTGTACTTGGCAGCTGTATCGATCAGTCTAAAGCCTTGTTCAATGGCAGTGGTGACAGTACGAGTACATTCATTACCTAGTAAAGGCCAAGTACCCGAACCAATAATAGGCATTTTTATACCATTATTTAAAGTTATTGTTTTACTTAGCATATAACTCTCCATTTAATGTGGACTTAAAGTTTAAGATGATTATTTTGGACTTATAATAGCAATAATGGTTTAGTACATAGGTTGTTTATTATGTAAAACAATATAACGTTAATAAGTTAATTTTAAAATTTTGTAATGTGTTTTTAGGTAATTTTAAATATTTATATATTCGTGTTATTAAGTATATGGCATAGTATGGTTATGGTATAAAAAGGATAAGTTATAGCACTAGATAGAGGTTGGTATGCGTTTTTTTGGTATATATTTTATTATTGAGATAGTGCTATTAGTTGTAGCAGGTAGATTTCTAGGTATTGGTTTAACACTTTTTATTATTTTAGCCACTACTATTTTAGGTGTATTAATTTTACGATTAGCAGGGCTTGCCACATTAATGAGCATTCGTCAAAAGGTAAATCAAGGGGAAACCCCTGATGGGGAAATGATGAATGGTATGCTTTTAGGTCTAGGGGGTGGGCTATTATTCTTACCTGGCTTATTAGGTAATGTGGTTGGGATATTGTTAGTTATTCCTGCAAGCAGAGGGTTATTTATACAGCTTGCTAAAAAACTGTTAGTGAAATATAGCACAAAAGCTCAACAGGCCTATGGTTCTACTAATGGTAATCAACAACATAAGCCAGATATCATTGAAGGTGAGTGGGAAAGAAAAGATAAATAAAAAAATAATACATTACCCCTTGAATTATTTTTTTTTGCCCTTATTTAATTGATCAGTATTCTTTAATACTTAGTTTTTATGAACTGGGTATTTTTATTTAGTCGCCATTATTGGTTAAATGACTGATAACGGTATTTTTCATTTTAAAAAGTAATAATTTGTTCAGGAGAATTTTGGATATGAAACTTCGTCCATTGCATGACCGTGTTGTCATTCGCCGTAGCGAAGAAGAGACAAAGACTGCTGGTGGTATCGTATTACCAGGTTCAGCGGCTGAAAAACCAAACCAAGGTGAAGTAGTAGCTGTAGGTACAGGCCGAGTTTTAGATAATGGTGAAGTTCGTGCAGTTGCTGTTAACGTTGGCGATAAAGTTGTGTTTGGTCCATATTCTGGTAGTAACACCATTAAAGTAGATGGTGAAGACTTACTTATTATGGGTGAGAACGAAATTCTTGCTGTTATTGAAAAATAATTTAACGGTTTTATAAGATTCGAGGAAAATATAAATGGCTGCTAAAGAAGTTAAATTTGGCGATTCTGCACGTAGAAAATTATTAGTTGGTGTTAATACATTAGCAGATGCAGTAAAAGCAACTTTAGGCCCTAAAGGTCGTAATGTAGTATTAGAGCGTAGCTTTGGTGCTCCTTTAATTACTAAAGACGGTGTTTCTGTTGCTAAAGAAATTGAATTAAAAGATAAAATTGAAAACATAGGTGCACAGTTAGTAAAAGATGTGGCTTCTAAAGCTAACGATGCAGCAGGTGATGGTACTACTACTGCAACTGTATTAGCGCAATCAATTGTTACTGAAGGTTTAAAATCAGTGGCTGCTGGTTTAAATCCTATGGATTTAAAACGTGGTATTGATAAAGCAACTATCGCTATCGTTGAAGAGATTAAAAAATTATCTAAACCATGTGAAGATACTAAGTCTATTGCTCAAGTAGGTACCATTTCTGCAAACTCTGATGAGTCTATTGGTAATATCATTGCTGAAGCAATGGAAAAAGTAGGTAAAGAAGGTGTTATCACTGTTGAAGAGGGTTCTGGTTTAGAGAATGAACTTTCTGTAGTAGAAGGTATGCAATTTGACCGTGGTTACCTATCTCCATACTTCATCAACAAGCCAGATACAATGGCTGCAGAAGTGGATAGCCCATATATCTTATTAGTAGACAAGAAAATTTCTAACATTCGTGAATTATTACCAGTGTTAGAAGCTGTTGCTAAATCTGGTCGTCCTTTATTAATCATCGCTGAAGATGTTGAAGGCGAAGCATTAGCTACATTAGTTGTGAATAACATGCGTGGTATTGTTAAAGTGGTTGCAGTTAAGGCTCCTGGCTTTGGTGACCGTCGTAAAGCTATGTTACAAGACATCGCTATCTTAACAGGTGCTACTGTAATCAGTGAAGAAGTAGGTTTAAGTTTAGAAAGCACTACTTTAGAACATTTAGGTACTGCTAAACGTACTGTTTCTAACAAAGAAAACACTACTATTATTGATGGCGCTGGTAATCAAGTTGATATTGAAGCACGTATTAAGCAAATTCGTGCACAAATCGAAGAAACTACTTCAGATTATGACCGTGAAAAATTACAAGAGCGTCTTGCTAAATTAGCAGGCGGTGTTGCTGTAATTAAAGTAGGTGCGGCTACTGAAGTTGAAATGAAAGAGAAGAAAGCACGTGTTGAAGATGCGTTAAGTGCTACTCGTGCAGCAGTAGAAGAAGGTGTTGTACCTGGCGGTGGTGTTGCGTTAGTTCGTGCTTTAGAGTCTATCAAAGACCTTAAGGGTGCTAATGAAGAACAAACTGTTGGTATTAACATTTTACGTCGTGCGGCTGAAGCTCCATTACGTCAAATCGTTGCTAACTCTGGTGATGAAGCCTCTGTAGTACTTGATAAAGTAAAACAAGGTAAAGGTAACTATGGTTACAATGCGGCAACAGGTGAATATGGCGATATGATCGAATTCGGTATTATTGATCCAGCTAAAGTTACCCGTAGTGCATTACAAGCAGCAGCTTCAATTGCTGGTTTATTAATCACTACTGAAGCTATTGTAGCTGAATTGCCAGAAGATAAATCTGCTCCTGCAATGCCTGATATGGGCGGTATGGGTGGAATGGGCGGCATGGGCATGATGTAATCATTAGCTCACTAAGCTATCTGCAAAAACCCACCATTTGGTGGGTTTTTTTATGCTTATAGATTAATCTAATAGAAAAGGATCTATACTTAATAAGTCTTTTTGTGTAAGCTAAAGTTTCAAAAATAATTAAATTTAACAAAAATAAAAAAGGTTAAACGATGATAAAAGCTATATTGCCTATGGCTACTATAGGTATTGTTTTGGGCATGGGAGTTATAAGCCCAGCACAAGCTGTACAAAGTCAACAAGATGCTAATGGTTTCCTCGAAGATTCCCAATTTAAAGGGTTATATAAAAATTTTTATTTCTACAGAAATTTCCTCAATGAGCCAAGTAGTAAGCAAAATTATGCTAAAGAATGGGCTCATGGCATTATGTTGGACTATTCTTCGGGGTTTACACAGGGAACAGTAGGCTTTGGTTTAGATGTACAAGGATTTATGGCACAGCGTCTTGATAGCGGTAAAGGTCAGGCTGGGGGAGGTATAGGATTAGTACCCTATAAGAATGGAAATGACCCTAAACATGGTTATGGTCGTGTTAATGCTTCAGTTAAAATGAGAATATCTAAAACAGTTCTAAAATATGGTGATATGTATCCAGAGAACCCTATATTTGGTACTGCTAATAACCGTCTTTGGCCACAAACATCTACTGGTTTTCAGTTAATTAGTAATGAATTTGATAAAGCCGTTTTTGAAGCGGGTTATTTTACCGCTAAAAATGCTAGAACCTCCTCTCATCATACTGGGGATATTGGCTTTTGGAATCTGTTAGCAGTTAATCCGCAAACAGGTGAATTAGTACGTGCTAGAAATATTAAATATGCAGGGGTTACTTATCGGCCAATTGATGGTTTAAGTCTAATTTATTATGGATCAGATTTTAAAGATGTTTATCGTCAACATTATGCAGAGGTTACTTATAACCGACCATTTAATCCAAAGATAGCATGGTCTACTACGGGTAATGTTTATCGTACATTGGCAAGTGGTAATGATAAAGCTGGGCGTATTAATAATACAACATGGGGGTTAAAAACGTCATTAACCTATGATGTACATAAATTTACTTTAGCTTATCAACAGTCTAATGGTAATCAAGCAATGCCTTTTGAGGGTGCTTATCCTGGTGAGTATTCTTATAAATGGTTAGTTAATGCTTCAATGTACAATGACTTTGATGCGGCCAATGAAAAATCTGCACAAGTACGTTATGACTATAACTTTACTAATTGGGGCATTCCAGGGCTAAGTTTTACCACCCGTTATGTAAAAGGTTGGGATGCTGATTATAGTCATAATAATGCCAAAAATACGGCTTCTTATGTTGGTTATAAATATAAGCATTGGGAATATAATGCTGAAACCAAATATGTAGTGCAGTCTGGTAAGGCGAAAGGTTTGTCATTTCATGTGCGTTATGGCAAGCACCGTACAGAAAATAACTCACCATTAAGAGACTTTGATGAAGTAAGAATAATTACCCAATATCCATTTGATCTGTTAGCAATAAGTAAGGCACTTTTTTAAGTGCCTGTACTTTATTTACTAGTATGTTGTTTTAAGATAAGTAATGCTTGTTCTGTTGAAGCAATACAATTCTTGATATCACCTTGTTTTTGATATTCTTCTGCTTGAGTACGTAATTCATGAACGCGTTCTTTGCCAGGGGAACCCATGGTAAGTGCATCAGTCGCTTTATAGCGAGCAATTTTATTCAAGTTATTGCTGCATAGATTTGAATCTGCAAAAGCAATTGTTGACATTAACACAGATAGCATAAAAACAGTGATTGTTTTCATAATAGTTACCTCTTATGTAGTTTTTAGTTAAATAGATTCCATCCCTTTGTAGGAAAGTTATTTTTCCTATAAAGGTTTTTTTCTAATTTATATTCTGACTAACTAATGGATACAGAAAAAATTATAAATTTAATAAGTGATCTTAGTTTTGGAAAGCTTTAAATAAAAGCTTTCCATTTGCTAAGTGAATATTTTTATTATTATAAAGTAGTTGTGAAATTACTTAATGGATAGTTAATTTAAAAAAAGACAGTTAGTTATTACTTGCTGCTATGCTGAGCAATAATAGATAGAGCTTGTTCTGATGTTGCAATACAGTTTTTAGTATCACCCGCTTCTTTATACTCTTTTGCTTTTGCATGTAATGCTTTTAATTGACTATTTTCTGGTTCACCAGTAGTCATGGAAAACTGTGCGCTGTAGTTAGCAATTTTATTCAAATTAATGTCACAAAGATTATGGTTTGCTGTTGTTGAATCTTTGCTGTTAGATGCGCAACCAATAACCATAAGTGCAAGTGTAATAATAATTAAGTTTTTCATTTTGATCCCCTCAAATAATTTTGTATTTACCCAATAGACAGGTTAGTTAATTAATCGTTCAACGATACTTTTTTATTATTAAAACTATAAAACATGATATCAGCGTTTGTTCAGTAAACTATTAGCCTTTAGGTTTAAGACTTATTTTTGTTTTTATGGTGAGCACGAGGGTGCGCCTGATCATATACAGCAGCTAAATGTTGGAAGTTTAAGTGGGTATAAATTTGTGTGGTAGATATATCAGCATGACCTAATAATTCTTGCACTGCACGTAAATCTTGAGATGACTCTAAAAGATGGCTAGCAAAGCTATGGCGTAACATATGTGGGTGTAAATGTTGTCCTAAACCTTTAGCACCTGCTTGTTGTACACGCAATTCAACAGCTCTTGGGGTTAGTTTTGTGCCGCGTTGGCTAATAAATACAAAATCATCTTTAGGATTGCCTTGTAAGCGAATTGATAGCCAAGCAGTTAATGCTTCTTTTGCCTTTGTGCCTACGGGGAGCTCTCGAGTTTTATTACCTTTACCTAACACACGAACACTATTATTGTTTAAGTCTAACTCAGTGAGTGTTAGGTTGACTAGTTCAGAAAGACGTAATCCTGAAGAATAGAATAGCTCTAACATGGCATGGTCACGACAATTTATAAATTCGTTATCACTACTTGCTATAGGAGTATCTAATAATTGTTGTGTGCGATCTATATCTAATAACTTAGGTAAACGTTTTTCTGTTTTTGGTGGTGTAATGCCTGTGCTAGGGTCTTTGCTACATAACTGCTCTTTAATAAGGTAGCGATAGAGTCCACGCAATGAAGAGAGTAATCGTCCTAAACTGCGTGCAGATAATCCTTGCTTATGAAGTTTACTAATAAATAAGCGAACTTGATGAGTAGTTAAATCTGCCCAGTTATTAACATTATTTGCTTCACAAAGGACTATTATTTTTTGTAAGTCGCGTTGATAACCAGCAAGTGTATGTGATGAAACTTGTCGTTCAGTTTGCAAATGTCTTAAATAGTTCTCTAAAGCAACTTGCATTATTGATCCTATAATAAACGAGGTAGGATACGACAAAGAATATCGCTGATTTGTTGTAAGAAAATAGTTCCAGTCTCTCTTTGATAGCGATATTGATCACTACTGCCTAATGCTAATAATCCCAGTGTATTATTATTTCTGAGGGGAACTAATGCGGCAGAGTGAACGTTGTGATCACTACCAAATAAAAACTCTAGTGCATTATCTCTAAATTGGCCTGTGGTAATTTTATCTGTATTAATTAAACTACCTAATTTGGTTTGTGCTTCTTCAAGTTTACAAAAGCGACCAGCAGGTAGAGTGCTTTCGCTAAAGAGAATAAAGCTAACTTTTTCTATTTTAAAATCATGTCTTAAACTGTCCTCAAGAGTAGCAACTAAGCTTTCAAGTGAAGCTGCTTCTAATAACTCAAGTGTTAAGCGTCGAGCCTTTTCAAAGAGACGGTCATTCTCTCTCGCCATTTCTAGTAATTGATTGAGTTGTTTTTGCAATTCTTGATTGCGAGAACGTAACCGATTAAGTTGGTGTTCAATTAAAGAAATGGCTTTACCTGATTCATGGCGAATGCGTATGGTTTGTAATACATCATCATGTTTAATAAAAAAGTCAGGATGTTGTCTAATATACTCTGCAACAGCTTCAGCTGTTAATTCATTTGAAGTTTGTTCTGATGGAGTAGGTTGACTCATAATTGTATCTTTCCTTCATAAACGCTTACGGCATTGCCTGTCATAAAAACAGGAGTATCACCACCATTCCACTCAATGGTTAATTTGCCTCCTAGTAATTGTAAGTGCACAGGTGACTCCATCCAATTATTTTGAATGGCTGTTACAGCAGCAGCACAAGCACCAGTGCCACACGCTTGAGTTTCACCTGCACCACGTTCCCATACACGTAATTTAGCATGGTGACGGTCAGTAACTTCTATAAAACCCACATTAACACGATTAGGGAAAAGGGGATGATGTTCAATTTTTGGACCTACAGTTTGTACGGGAGCAGTTTCTAAATTATCAGTACGAATAACTGCATGGGGGTTACCCATGGATACTGCAGATATATCAACAGTCTGCTCTTCAACAGTTAATGGGTAAATATTAGCTTGTTGTTCTGCTAAAAAAGGAATTTCTTTTGGAACAAAGCGAGCTTTTCCCATGTTTACTTTAACTTGGTGATCTGGCAAAACATGTAGTTCAATAATGCCACTACTAGTTTCTACAATAATATGTTTTTTAGCTGTTAAGCGTTTATTGCGAACAAAAATAGCAAAGCAGCGCGCACCATTACCACATTGTTCAACTTCTGAACCATCAGAATTAAATATACGGTAACTAAAATCAACATCGGGCTTACTAGGTGGTTCAACAATCAGTAGCTGGTCAAAACCAATACCTGTATGACGATTACCCCAGTGTTTAACTTGTTTAGGCGTAATATGGGCATGTTGCGTGACGAGGTCAATGACCATAAAGTCATTACCTAGTCCGTGCATTTTTGTAAAATGTAAAAACATGCTTACTCCTTAATTGGGTAATAAGTACTCGTCTGCATAAAGAGAGACTAATGTTTCGCGCTTACGAACAAGATATACTTTATCACCATCTACCATTACTTCAGCCGCTCTACCACGTGTATTATAGTTAGAGCTCATTACAAAGCCATAAGCCCCCGCTGAACATACTGCTAGTAAGTCACCTTCGGCAATGTTTAATGAGCGATCTTTACCTAAGAAGTCACTGGTTTCACATACAGGGCCTACTATGTCATAGCTAGTTGCTTGGCCTTGTTTTTGGATAACGGGTTGAATATCCATCCATGCATCATAAAGCGCAGGTCGGATAAGGTCATTCATGGCTGCATCAACAATAGCAAAGTTTTTATGGGTAGTATGTTTTAAATACTCCACTTGAGTTATTAAAATACCAGCATTAGCAATAATATAACGGCCAGGCTCAAATACTAGAGCTAGGTTGCGGCCTGTTAAACGTTCTCTTACTGCTTGAATGTAATCTTTGGCTAGAGGAGGTTGTTCATCATTATAACGTACACCTAAGCCACCACCTAAATCGAGGTGTTCAATAGTAATACCCTTGCTAGCTAGCTTATCAGTTAACAATAATAATCTATCTAAAGCATCTAGAAAAGGTGCTAAAGTCGTTAATTGAGAGCCTATGTGGCAGTCAATTCCTTTAATCTTTAAGTTTTTTAATGTGGCAGCATATTCATAAACTGATTCAGCTTCAGCTATATCAATACCAAATTTATTCTCTTTTAACCCAGTAGAGATATAGGGATGAGTTTGAGCATCCACATCAGGATTAATACGTAAAGAAATAGGGGCGATTTTACCCATTTCGGCTGCTATTTTCTGAATACGGTCTAGTTCATTAGTGGATTCAACATTAAAACAATGAACACCTACTTGTAATGCTCTTTGGATATCATCCACTGTTTTACCAACACCAGAGAAGACAATTTTATCCGCTTGTCCACCAGCAGCTAAAACACGTTCTAACTCGCCACGAGAAACAATATCAAAACCTGCCCCTAACTTGGCAAGTACATTGAGTACAGCAATATTAGAATTTGCCTTTACAGCATAACAAATTAAATGAGAGGTACCTTGTAAGGCATCTTGATAGCTTTTAAATTGTTGCTCAATATGTTTTTTTGAGTACACATAAGTTGGTGTAGCAAATTGTTTGGCAATATCTGTAACAGCCACTTGTTCAGCATACAATTGGTTATTTTGGTAGGTAAACACTGACATTATTGCGCAGCCTCATTAGTGCTTTCTGATGATGCTTGCCTTTCTTCTGTATGCTCTGTTTTTGTGGTGGCTTGTGAGTTGGCATCATTAGTTTGTGCTGGTTCAGTGGTAATTACTGGCGCTGTTTGCTTTTCAGGTAGATAAAGAGGGCCTTTTTGACCACAGCCCATTAATACAGATGCATAAGCAAGTACAATAAGAATAGGTAAATGTAATAGTTTCATTATATTAATTCCAGATTAAGCTTTTTATTATATAAAAGTATACCGACCAATTAGCTGATTGACTATTGGTTGTGTTAGCTTTCGTTTAATATAATGGCAAGATATTATTACTAGGTAGCTGTTTATGATGCTAGAAGAGACAGAATATCATCAACGTATTGATGAATTACAACAACAGGTTGAAGATAAATTAGAAACTGTAGATTTTGATGTGGATATGGATAATGCGAATGGTGTATTAACCATAGAGTTTGAAAATGGCAGTCAAATTATTTTAAGTAGGCAATCAGCTTTACGCCAATTATGGGTTGCTGCAAGGTCTGGAGGTTATCATTTAGACTATAATGCAGAACTTGCTGATTGGTTGGTAGTCAATGGTAATGAACCATTTCATGAATTGTTACAACGATTAATAAAAGAGCAAGTAGGTGAGCTAGTTGATTTTGATGTACAGCGAGACTAATAGCTAGTAGTTACCATGATTTAAATTCATATATTTTATATGAAATCGTTAGATAATATAGATAATATATGAACTCATCATCTACCCAGCGTAAGTTATCAGTTAATAAAAAAGGAGTACTTATGGGATTGCATACCCCTTTGTATGAGCAGCATTTGGCTCTTGGGGCGGAAATGGCAGAACTCAATGGATGGGAGTTACCTTTACATTTTGGGTCACAGGTAGAAGAGCATTTTCAAGTTAGAAAAGATTGCGGAATGTTTGACGTATCTTTTATGACGATTATTGATGTGACGGGTAAGCAGGCTAAACAATATTTACAGTATATACTGGCTAATGATGTGTCTTTGTTAAATGATCAAGGTCGTGTACTGTATTCCGTTATGCTAAATGATCAAGCGGGCATTATTGATGATATTTTAGTTTATTTAACTAAAGATGGTTATCGGTTAATGTTTAATGCGGGTATTCCTGAGCAAATTCTTGCTTGGATGGAGCAGTATAAAGGTGACTTTGATGTGAACTTTTGTCTCCAATCAGATATGGCTGTACTCGCTATTCAAGGGCCAGAGGCAATTAATAAGTTATTAAAGCAGTTAGCTAAACAATATGTAGATCAGTTAGCTCAATTAAAACCGTTATATAGTTGTTTTGTGGGTGATTGGTTTATCTCTCGCACTGGTTATACGGGAGAAGATGGCGTTGAAATTGTATTGCCAAAAGCTGATGCTGAGCAGTTATGGTTAGAGCTAATAGGCGCTGGTATTATGCCAATAGGTATGCGAGCTAGAGATACACTCCGTCTGGAGGCAGGCCATAGCTTGTATGGATTAGATATGGATGCTGAAATATCCCCTTTATCATGCAATATGGATTGGACGATTGCTTGGCAGCCAGAAGATCGTCAATTTATTGGTCGAGCTGCATTGGAAGATAAATTACAGGCAGGCTTACGTAATAAGTTAATTGGCCTTGTTTCTGAGGAAAGGGGCACTTTACATAACGGTCAGCTAGTACGTATTGAAAATGTGGGCGAAGGTGTTATTACCAGTACTAATTTTTCACCTACTTTAGGCAAATGTATTGCTTTGGCACGAGTACCTACTCAAACAGGCGCAAGAGCTGAAGTGGAGATTAAAGGCAAATGGTGCCCTGTAAGAGTTGTTCCCCCACGATTCGTTTGGCATGGTAAAATTTTAATTTAATTATTTAAAAGGAATAGGTTAAACATGAGCAATATCCCTAAAATTTTACGTTATACAGAAGGCCATTCTTGGGTAGGGGTGTTAGAGGATGATATTTTAATGGTAGGGATTACTGATTATGCCCAAAACTCTTTAGGGGATATCGTATTTGTAGAACTACCAGAAGATGGTATGCATTACCAACAGGGACAGCAAATTGGTATGATAGAGTCTGTTAAAACAAGCTCTGATATTTATGCACCTGTGGCAGGCAAAGTCGTTGACGTCAATGAGCAATTAAGTGATAGTCCAGAATTAATTAATGATGATCCTTATACCGCATGGATATATAAAATATTACCTGCTTCTATTGTGGAAGTTGAGCAATTATTAAAGGCTCAAGATTATCAAGACCTGATAGGCGAATAGCCTGTAAAAGCTAGTTATTAATTTGTTTTATCTTGTTATAAAAATGCCTTAAAAATTAAGGCATTTTTATTGTCAAAATACAGCTTGTTTATCTGTTTTGTGGTATCATAATAGGCTTAATCTGTAGATTGTCGCAAAACAAGGAACAGGCTTCTTATGGGCACTGAAATCGCCAAAGAAATTCTCCCCGTCAGAATTGAAGATGAACTTAAACAGTCATACCTAGACTATGCTATGAGCGTTATTGTTGGGCGTGCTTTGCCTGATGTGCGTGATGGTTTAAAACCAGTGCATAGACGTGTGTTATTTGCCATGAGCGAAAATAACAATGACTGGAATAAACCTTACATGAAATCTGCCCGTATTGTGGGTGATGTCATTGGTAAGTATCACCCGCATGGTGACTCTGCTGTTTATGACACCATTGTGCGGATGGCTCAGCCTTTCTCGATGCGTTATATGCTGGTAGATGGGCAAGGTAACTTCGGTTCAGTAGATGGTGACTCAGCTGCTGCAATGCGTTATACCGAAATACGTATGCAGAAGTTAACCCATGAAATGTTAGCTGATCTTGATAAAGAGACAGTTGATTGGGTTCCTAACTATGATGACTCGTTAAAAATTCCAGCGGTATTACCGACTAAGATTCCAGCCTTATTGGTGAATGGTTCTAGTGGTATTGCTGTGGGTATGGCCACCAATATCCCTCCACATAACCTAACAGAAGTAATCAATGGTTGTTTGGCTTTAATTGATGATGAAAATTTAACCATCGATCAATTAATGGAATATATTCCTGGCCCTGATTTTCCTACAGCAGGTATTATCAATGGCCGTGCAGGCATTATTGAAGGTTATCGCACTGGGCGTGGTAGAGTTTATATTCGTGCTAAAACACATGTTGAGCCCATTGAAAATAATCGTGAACAAATTGTTGTTACTGAATTACCTTATCAAGTTAACAAAGCTCGCTTAATTGAAAAAATTGCGGAGCTGGTTAAAGAGAAGAAAATTGAGGGTATCAGTGAGCTACGTGATGAGTCTGATAAAGATGGTATGCGGATAGTTATTGAATTACGTCGTGGCGAAATGCCAGAGGTAATTATTAATAACTTATATACCCAAACCCAATTACAAAATGTATTTGGTATTAACGTAGTTGCTTTAGTAGATGGCCAACCAAGAATTCTAAATCTCAAAGAGATGTTGGAAGCCTTTGTGCGCCATCGTCGTGAAGTGGTTACTCGTCGTACTATTTATGAGTTGCGTAAAGCCCGTGAGCGCGGCCATGTTGTTGAAGGTTTGGCGGTTGCTTTAGCTAATATTGATCCTATTATTGAATTGATTAAAAAATCACCAAATCCTGCCGAAGCTAAAGAAAAATTATTAGCTACTGCTTGGGAAGCTGGTCCTATTCAAGCAATGGTAGAGCGTGCTGGTGCTGAAAGTTGTCGTCCAGATGATTTGGAGGAGCAATATGGCATTCATGATGGTAAGTATTTCTTATCACCTGTACAAGCACAAGCTATTTTAGATTTACGTTTACACCGTTTAACAGGCTTAGAGCATGAAAAGTTAATTGGTGAATACAAAGAGATTTTAGAGCAGATTGGTGAGCTAATCCGTATCTTAACTATCCCTGAGCGTTTAATGGAAGTTATTCGTGAAGAATTAGTAAAAATACGTGATGAATTTGGTGATATACGTCGTACTGAAATTATCGCTTCACAAATGGATTTAACTACTGCTGATCTTATTCCAGAAGAAGAGCGTGTAGTCACTATTTCTCATGGTGGTTATGCTAAATCACAGCCATTAGCTTCTTACCAAGCACAACGTCGTGGTGGTAAAGGTAAATCAGCTACGGGTGTGAAAGATGAAGACTATATTGAGCATTTATTAGTAGCGAATAGCCATGCTACTTTATTACTGTTCTCTAGTAAGGGTAAAGTTTATTCCTTACGTACTTTTGAAATTCCTGAAGCCTCTCGTGCGGCAAGAGGCCGTCCATTAGTGAATATCATCCCACTAGATGAGGGTGAAAAAATTACTACCATGTTGCCTGTGGATGAGTTTACTGAAGGTCGCTTTATCTTTATGGCAACGGCCAATGGTACGGTGAAGAAAACCCCATTAGAACAGTTTAGTAAAGTCCGTAAGAACGGCTTAATTGCCCTTGGTTTAAAAGAGGGTGATGTGCTAATTTCAGCCGCTATTACTGATGGTAATAGTGAAGTAATGTTATTTACTGATGAAGGTAAAGTCATCCGTTTTGAAGAGTCAAAAGTGCGTGAAATGGGACGTACTGCTAAAGGAGTACGTGGTATTCGCTTACCGAAAGAAGGCGAAAACGATAACAGTGATGATGACGAAAATGCAGTAGTTATCGAAGAAGACAATGAAGACGATAACAGCATTGAGTTATTCAGAAGTCATGTTATTGCAATGATTATCCCTGAAGATAATGCCTATATCTTAACTGCTTCTGAACGTGGTTACGGTAAGCGTACAGCGATTGACCAATACCCTTTACGTGGACGTGGTGGTAAAGGTGTTATTTCCATGATTACCAGTGATCGTAATGGTAAAATCGTTGGTGCTGTACAAGTACAAGATGGTGAAGAAATTATGTTAATTTCTGACCAAGGTACTTTAGTACGTACCCGTGTAGATGAAATACGCCCAATGGGACGTAATACTCAGGGTGTTACTTTAATTAAACTATCTACTGATGAAACCTTAGTAGGTTTAGAGCGTGTTCAAGAGCCATCTGAAACGGAAGAAGATTTAGATGAAGTCGATCTTGAAAATAATGCAACTAATGATGAAGATAATCCCACTATTCAGTAATGAATAGTGTGGTAAATTAATAAGATCATAAATCGATTGAGTATAAAGCCATGACTAAGCGAGTTTATAATTTCTGTGCAGGACCAGCGGCATTACCTTTAGAGGTTTTACAACAAGCCCAAGCTGAATTATTAGATTGGCATGGTAAAGGCTTGTCGATTATGGAAATGAGTCATCGTGGTGCTGACTATACCGCAGTAGCTGCTGAGGCCGAGCAGGATTTACGTGATTTATTATTAATTCCTAATAATTATAAAGTATTATTTTTGCAAGGTGGTGCAAGCCAGCAATTTGCACAAATTCCTCTTAATTTAATGCGTCATGATCAAAAAGCTGATTATATTGATACAGGTATTTGGTCAAAGAAAGCCATTGAAGAGGCTTCTCGCTTTGCCGCAGTAAATGTGGCTGCTAGTGGTAAAGAATATAATTACTTAGCTATTCCAGGTCAAAATGAGTGGCAGCTTTCTAAAGATGCTACCTATGTACATTACACGGCTAATGAAACTATTAATGGTGTTGAGTTTGATTGGATTCCTGAAGTAGGTGATGTGCCATTGGTCACGGACTTATCTTCTAACATCCTATCACAACCTATTGATGTGTCTAAGTTTGGTTTGATTTATGCTGGCGCGCAAAAGAATATTGGCCCTAGTGGTTTAGTGGTAGTAATTATTCGTGAAGACTTATTAGGCAATGCCCGTAGTGATTGCCCTACAATGTTGAATTATAAAGTAGCGGCTGATAATGATTCTATGTATAACACGCCACCAACATTCTCTTGGTATCTTGCAGGATTAATCTTTAAATGGTTGAAAAAGCAAGGTGGCTTGGATGCCATGAAAAAGATTAATGAGCAAAAGAAAGATTTGCTTTATGGTTATATTGATAGCACAGAATTCTACAATAACCCAATTAATCCTTCTAACCGTTCTTGGATGAATATCCCTTTTAGATTAATTGATGAACGTTTAGATAAAGTGTTTTTAGAAAAAGCAGATGCTAATGGTCTATTAAATTTAAAAGGTCACCGTACTGTAGGCGGAATGCGTGCTTCTATTTATAACGCAGTTGGTTTAGATGCAGTACAAGCATTGGTAGACTTTATGAAAGCGTTTGAGAAGGAGCATGGTTAGACATGGCAGTAGAACAAGAATTACAAGCACTAAGGGTGCGGATTGATAGTTTAGATGAGAAAATTCTCGATTTAATCTCCGATCGTGCCCGCTGTGCACAAGAAGTAGCAAGAGTTAAAACTGCTAATCTTGCTGAGGGTGAGTCACCTGTATTTTATCGTCCAGAACGTGAAGCTTTTGTGCTTAAACATATTATGGAACGTAATAAAGGGCCTCTGAGTAATGAAGAGATGGCTCGTTTATTCCGTGAAATAATGTCTACCTGTCTAGCATTAGAGCAGCCATTAAGAGTGGCTTATTTAGGCCCAGAAGGAACGTTTACTCAAGCAGCAGCAATCAAACATTTTGGTAATGCTGTGGTAAGTAAACCAATGGCAGCTATTGATGAAGTGTTTAGAGAGGTAGCGGCTGGTGCGGTAAACTTTGGGGTGGTACCTGTCGAAAACTCCACCGAGGGTGCAGTAAGCCATACTTTAGATAGTTTTTTAGAACATGATTTAGTAATTTGTGGTGAGGTGGAGTTACGTATTCATCACCATTTATTAGTGGGTAAAAATACTAAACAAGATCGGATTACACGTATTTATTCTCATGCACAATCACTCGCGCAATGTCGCAAATGGTTAGATGCGCATTATCCTAATGTTGAGCGGGTGGCTGTTTCTAGTAATGCTGAAGCGGCTAAACGTGTCCAAAGTGAATGGAATAGTGCAGCTATTGCTGGTGATATGGCGGCTAGTTTATATGGTCTAACTATTTTAAATGAGAAAATAGAAGATCGTCCTGATAACTCAACCCGCTTCTTTATTATTGGCAATCAAGAAGTACCACCTACAGGTGATGACAAAACCTCTATAATTGTTTCTATCCATAATAAGCCAGGTATTTTGCACGAGTTATTAGAACCATTCCGTAAAAACAATATTGACTTGACCCGTATTGAAACGAGACCTGCGCGTAGTAGCAAATGGAGCTATGTATTTTTTATTGATTTTACAGGCCATCATCATGACCCATTGATTAAAGCTGTTTTAGAAGAAATGGGTAAAGGTAGTGTAGGCTTAAAGGTATTAGGCTCATACCCTCAAGCAGTTTTATAAGACATTAGGCGCTTATATTGTATAATGTAAGTGCCTGATTATTATTATAGAGGACTGTAAAATGGCTGTTACCCTGACTCAGCTAGTTCAATATCTTGATTACTATCTAAGTTGTGACCAAATCAAAGACTATTGTCCTAATGGTTTACAAGTAGAAGGTAAACCAGAAATAAATAAAATAATTACGGGTGTAACAGCAAGCCAAGCTTTAATTGATGCAGCTATTGAGCAGCAAGCAGATGCTATTATTGTCCATCATGGTTACTTTTGGCGTGGTGAAGAACCTACCATTGTGGGAATGAAACGTAATCGCATAAAAGTATTATTAGATAATAATGTAAGTTTATTAGCTTATCATTTACCTCTCGATGTGCATCCCATGTTGGGTAACAATGCACAATTAGCTAAAATACTAGGTATTACAATAGACACTACCTTAAATCCGAATGATCCTACTATCATAGGTTTACAAGGCCACTTGGCTATGCCTCAATCTGTGACAGAATTTGCTGGGCAAGTAGAGCAGGCATTAAATCGCAAGCCAATGGTGGTCGATAGTGGTAAACCAGTACAAAAAATAGGTTGGTGTACGGGCGGTGGGCAAGGTTATATTGATCAAGCAGCCGCTATGGGTGTTGATCTGTTTTTAACAGGTGAAGCCTCTGAACAAACTTTTCATAGTGCTGTAGAAAATGGTATTAGTTTTATTGCAGCAGGACATCATGCAACAGAGCGTTACGGTGTTAAAGCGTTAGGTGAACATATTGCTAGGCTTCATGATGTAGAACATCAGTTTATCAATATTGATAATCCTTTCTAGTTAATTTAAAAAGAAAGAAATGAAAAAAAGACTTATAGCATTATTTTTAATGTTAATTTTTAATTGCTATGGGGATGATGTTCTACGACCAAGCATAAATAATGAACCAATTAGACTTCCACATTCTACTAAGCAAGCAGTAGAAAAGAAAGAAATTATTATTTATGAAAGAGATTTAACTGATAAACAAAAACAAATGATTATTGAAGCACTAGATAATGAATTAAAAAAGAATCGTGAGAAATTTTCTATAATAGATGCTAAATTCGACTTTCCTCCGAGTATTGTTAAAAGTGATAAGCCAAAGGAGAGGGGGTTATATTGCGCGTTGGTTAATTTAAAAATTAATGATAGATATTATCATTATGAGCCTTTCTTGGTATTTATGGATCCTCAAAAGGACTACATAATTTCTTATTTAGATACAAGAGCTCTAGGAACAACCTATTATAGTAAAACTAGAACGATACTTTCTGAAATTATATTAGCTGAAAATCCAATAGCTATAATTTATGCATACAGTTTAGAGGGATACAGTATACCGAAGTGGAAAAAGCATTATAAAGATAAGAGAGAAGATATATATGAGAGCTGTGAGCAACGAGGTTATGATTTAAGGGAGCGAGCAAAAAGACTCTCAGCGAATAAATTAGTACAAAATATATATTCCATATTTGAATAAGTAAATAAGTTTTTATTCTCAAAGTAAAGCTTTAATCTATGATAGAGTGTTTACCATTTTCAATAAGTAAACAATCTATATAGATAAGGTTGTGAGAATCATGCTTGATAAATTAACTCACTTAAAGCAATTAGAAGCTGAGAGTATACATATTATTCGTGAAGTAGCAGCAGAGTTTGATAACCCTGTTATGCTCTATTCGATAGGTAAAGACTCAGCAGTAATGTTGCACTTAGCGCGTAAAGCGTTCTTTCCAGGTAAATTGCCTTTCCCAGTATTACACGTAGATACTCGCTGGAAGTTTCAGGAGATGTATCAGTTCCGTAGCCAAATGACTCAAGAAATGAATCTTGATTTACTTGTGCATATTAATCCTGATGGTGTTGCGCAAAATGTTAATCCCTTTACTCATGGTAGTGCGAAACACACTGATATTATGAAAACCCAAGGGCTAAAACAAGCTTTGGATAAATATGGCTTTGATGCTGCTTTTGGTGGTGCTCGTCGTGATGAAGAAAAATCACGTGCTAAAGAGCGTGTTTATTCCTTCCGTGATAGCAAACACCGTTGGGATCCTAAAAACCAACGTCCTGAATTATGGAATATCTATAACAGTAAAATTAATAAAGGTGAATCAATTCGCGTATTCCCTTTATCAAACTGGACAGAATTAGATATTTGGCAATATATCTATTTAGAGAAAATACCCATAGTTCCGCTTTATTTTGCTGCTGAACGTGATGTTATTGCGATGAACGGTACACTTATTATGATCGATGATGAGCGTATTCTTGAATATTTAACAGACGAACAAAAAGCGAGTATTACAAAGAAAATGGTACGTTTCCGTACCCTTGGTTGTTATCCATTGACAGGGGCTGTTGAATCCACAGCGACTACATTACCTGAGATTATTCAGGAAATGCTATTAACCAAAACGTCAGAGCGGCAAGGTCGTGTCATTGATCATGATGCTACAGGGTCGATGGAAGAGAAAAAACGGCAGGGGTATTTCTAAAATGTCACATCAATCAGAATTAATTAGCCAAGATATTTTGGCTTACTTAGCGCAACACGAACGTAAAGAATTACTGCGCTTTTTAACCTGCGGTAATGTGGATGATGGTAAAAGTACCTTAATTGGTCGTTTATTACATGACTCAAAAATGATCTATGAAGATCAGTTAGAAGCTATTACCAAAGATTCTAAAAAAGTAGGTACTACAGGTGATGATGTGGACTTGGCTTTATTAGTAGATGGTCTGCAAGCTGAACGTGAGCAAGGCATTACTATTGATGTGGCTTATCGCTATTTTAGTACTGCTAAACGTAAATTTATTATTGCCGACACCCCTGGTCATGAGCAATATACCCGTAATATGGCAACAGGTGCTTCTACCTGTGATTTAGCGATTATTCTTATTGATGCTAGACACGGTGTACAAACTCAAACAAGACGTCATAGCTTTATTGCCTCTTTACTAGGTATTAAACATATAGTGGTCGCCATTAATAAAATGGATTTAATGCATTTCGATCAGTCAGTGTTTGAAAAAATTAAAGCGGATTACTTAGAGTTTGCTAAGCAACTTAATGTTAATAGTGAAGCAATTTACTTTGTGCCTATGTCTGCTTTAAAAGGCGACAACGTAGTAAACCATAGTGAACATACACCTTGGTATGATGGTAAATCACTGATGGAAATTTTGGAGACAGTGGAAATTGCAGCAGATCGTAATTTAACCGACTTACGTTTTCCTGTACAGTATGTTAATCGTCCTAACTTAAACTTCCGAGGTTTTGCAGGGACATTAGCCAGTGGTATTGTGCGTAAAGGTGATGAGGTTTTAGTATTACCTTCTGGTAAGTCTAGTAGAGTTAAATCGATAGTAACCTTTGCAGGTGAATTAGAGCAGGCAATTCCTGGTGAGGCGATTACCTTAACCTTAGAAGATGAAATTGATATTTCTCGTGGTGATTTATTAGTTCATGCTGATTCCGTACCACAGGTTACGGATAGCTTTGAAGCAATGTTAGTGTGGATGGCTGAAGAGCCAATGAGGCCAGGTAAGAAGTACGATATTAAACGTGCTACTAGTTATATTCCAGGGACTATTGCCACCATAGAACATAGTATTGATGTAAATACTTTAGAACATAAAACAGCGAGCGAATTAAAACTTAATGAAATTGCTAAAGTAAAAGTAGCATTAGATGCACCTATAGCATTAGATGGCTATGAGCAAAATCGTACTACGGGTGCATTTATTATTGTTGACCGTTTAACTAATGGTACAGTGGGGGCTGGGATGATTATTGCTGCACCTACAGGCAGTGGTATTAATCGTCATGGTAATAATGCCCATGTGAGTGTGGCTGAGCGTGTGCAACGTTTTGGTCAAAAACCTGTTACTATTTTATTCTCTGGTCTATCTGGCGCAGGTAAAAGTACACTTGCCTATGGAGTAGAACGTCGCTTATTTGATCGTGGTCGTGCTGTTTATGTACTGGATGGTCAGAACCTACGTCGTGATTTAAATAAAGGCTTGCCACAAGACCGTGCAGGGCGTAGTGAAAACTGGTTACGCGCGGCTAATGTGGCGCGTCAATTTAATGAGGCAGGGTTAATTGCCTTAGCTGCTTTTGTTGCACCTGATACTGAAGGGCGAGAACAAGCAAAAGCAATTATTGGCAGTGATCGTTTAATCACCGTGTATGTAAAAGCTTCTTTAGAAGCTTGTAAGGAACGTGATCCACAAGGGCTTTATGCGGCAAGTGAAGATAATATTCCAGCTATTTCATTCCAATATGATGAACCTTTGGATGCTGATATTATTATTGATACACAAACTACTTCAATAGAGCAAGGGGTAGAGCAGATAATTAAAGTATTGTGGGAAAAAGATTTTATTTAGTTTTATTAAATAAAATATAGAATGGCTGTGTTAGGTTAATGTTTCTGTTAATCTAATATGGCCATTATTTTTTATAAAGAAGATTATTTTATTTAACAGAAATAGGTAATTGCAGAACCTCTACTTTTCATAGAGGTTTGTTATGAAATGAAAAGCTACTTAATTTTTTCACCAAAACATTGATTAAGTGCTGTAAGTAATCTTTGTTTTTCAGACTCTTCTAATATATTAAGAGCAATAACTATTTTCTTTTCTTGAGCATTTTGTTCACCATGTATTTTATAAAAAATAGTGATCTTTTTGGGCTCTTTAGTTACAGAAGTAATTTCACTAAATAGAATGTTAACTCTGCTTCTTGCAGGGGCAGGTTTTATAGCAATATAGTCTTTATCTATGATTACATAATGCATGTTATGAGTCATCATAGTGATAATAATAAATAATATACCGAAGCCAATAGGTGCTCCACTGGCACCTGTCATAGAGATAGCAAAAAAGCCTACGATAATAAGAAGGATAGCAATTCCAATATTTAGTCCAGTATATTTTTGAGCATAAAATACGTTGCTATCTTGAGTATCTTCTTGTGTTGTATTAGTCATTGATTATTATCCTGTTGATTAGCTATAGCTTGGCGTCGTTTTTCTAAATCAATTTGTGTAGGTTCTTTTATTCTTACTGCACCAAAAATAGCTACCATTCCAAGTGGAACAAAAATAGCACTTCCTATAATTACAAGTATAGAGCCAATTTTACGCTTACCTATTGCTGCCAAAATACCACCAATGAGTGATAGTAACCAAGAAGCTAATACAACTAGTGTAAAGCCTTCTGCACCAGAGCTAGGGCTTAATTCAGTAACATAATAATAAGTATAAAAAACACCTAGTAGATTTAAAGCAATACCAGTAAACATTAATCCCATTAAGAGAGCACCTTTTGTTACCATGAGAATAAGGAGGGCAATTATATAAATTAATACTTAAAATAGAATTAAATTTTTAATTAATTATTAAATTTAAAAATAACTATTTAATTTTCTTGATATCTATACCCCATACCATGTACTGTTCTTATAAGTTGTGGGTTATTCGCATCTAATTCAATAGCTTTTCTTAAGTGCGAAATATGCTGATCTAAAGTACGGCTATTGGGAATATGTTCATAACCCCATGCTGCATTAAATAACATATCTCTGGTTACTACTTGATTGCGATGAGCATAAAGGCATTCTAGAATTTTTATTTCTCTTAGTGATAACTCTAGCTTTTGTTCACCTCGCGTTGCGCAAAGTTCATTTGGATAAACAATCAAGTCACCAAAGGTAAAATGATTATCTGTTTTTTCTGTTGCATTACGTAAACAACGACGAGCAATAGTTTTTATTCTGGCTCTTATTTCGTGGATACCGAAGGGTTTACTAATATAATCATCTGCGCCTAGTTCTAAACCAACTACTCGATCAATTTCTTCATCTTTAGCTGATAAAAATATAATAGGGATATGCTCATTGTTTTTACGAATTTCCCGACATACCGAATAGCCATCTAGTTCTGGCATCATAATATCGAGAATAATAAAGTCTGGCTTTTCTAACTGATATTTTTCTAATGCAATTTTACCATTTTCAGCTGTAATCAGTGTATAGCCCTCACGTGCTAACGCTTTTTCTAAACCTTGGCGAATATTAAGATCATCTTCAGCAATAAGAATTTTCATTATTAATTACCTGTTCCTTGTGAGTTTGATAGTTGCCAAAGTCGTAAGGTAAAACATACCCCAGGGTTAGTATTAGTAATCAGAATTTCAGCTTTTAGGCTAGTAGCTAGTTGTTTGGCAATGGTTAGTCCAATACCTGTACCAGAAACACCTTCTGTAATGGTAGATTTAATACGATAGAAGGGTGTAAAAATAAGTTTATGTTCTTTATTGGCTATGCCGTTACCATAATCACGCACTTGAATATCAATATAATTAGTATGCGGTGTTAAATTTAGATCAACTTGCTTTCCCTGAGCTGCATATTTTTCAGCATTGCTAAGAAAATTACAGATAATTTGGGTAACACGATCAATATCAGAAGTAACCTTGATATTCTCAGGAATAGTTAGAACTAAACTTATTCCTTTACTAGTAAAAGAGGGTGAGAAAGTATGAGCGATTTGAATAAGTGTTTTACTTAGATTAAAAGTGGTTAAGTGTATTTTAGGCGTTTTAGTAAAACTAAGAATATTTTGTATTAAACGTGATAAACGTTGGCTCTCATTGATAATCACTTCAGTATAGGCTTGTTGATCTGTATTATCTTCTTCTTGTTCTTCTTTTAATAATTCTGCATAAAGGGTGATATTGGTTAGTGGTGTTTTTAATTCATGGGAAACTTGGCTAACAAAGTTAACTTGTTGCATCGCTTGGCGTGTTGTACGCATATATTCTCTATAGAGGTTAAACATAATAAAACCAATAGAGATAAGTAATAATAAGATAATTATCATACCCCATAAATAGATGGTTAGGGTGCTGGTAGGTTCTCCATAGTAACTAATCTGCCAATTAGTTAGGGGGTAGGCTAAGTTTTTATTAGCCAGTAGTTGTAAGTTTTTTATATCTGTAGTGCTTTGATAAAGTAGTCGATCATTTTCAGTGATTTTTAAACTACCATTGTCATAAGTAAGGTTTGCAGTATTGATTACATCGGCTAATAAGTTGACATAGGAAATGCAGAAACCAATAGTAATATTATCTTTACTAGACCAGTATATAAGTAAGGGCGTTTGATTACTGTAGTTAATATACCAACCTGCGTTAGGTCTAATTTTTTCGTTGGTAATACTTGGTGTATATAGTGAATTAGGGTCGTTAATAATAGGTGTAATAGCTGTTATTAGTTGTTGTTGCTTTTGGGGTAAATCAGTTTGTTGGTTAGGGTAAGTAAGCTGGTTATTTTGTAAAATAAAAATATTATCAACGTCTGTGTCATTATCAGTAAATTGTTTTAATGAGTAGTCATCAAGTTGTAGAAAGTTAGTAATTGCATCAAGACGAGTAGCTTTTTGATCAAGCTGGTTTCTAATAAATTTATCTGCTTCATTGGTACGGCTTTGGGCTATTTCTTCAGTTTGGTAGTGTTTTAATAGCGCTTGGTGTTCGATAGTACGAAAACCAAGATAACCTACTAACCCAAAAATTATTAAGCTAATAATTAGGAAAAAAGTATAACTTTTAGGTGTATTACTCATAGTCATCTCTAGCCCTTACCACTGATAGTTAGCCTATCAGTGGTATTATAATTTAATTACTTTTGTTGTTTCTGAATCTTATAACTAGATTCTTTAATAGCCTTACGTGATGATGCTTTGCTTTCCGTGCTTACTCTATTGAATAGTTGTTTATTGGCCTCTGCGCTTTGATCAGCTTTCATTCTTGCTGCTGGTGCAGAAACAGGCAAAGCTTCCATTTGTGTAGCATTGTTTTTTAAGACAATTTTAGCTTCTTCCACTCTACCTTGATCCATTAATTGAATAGCACGTTCATTTTCTATAGCTGCTTTTTGGATAGCTGAATCAACAACAATTTCATCTACTTGAGCCTGTTTTACTACATCAGCAGATTTGCTATAGCGAACAGCTATTTTTTCATCATAATTTTCATGTTTTTTACTACTAAGGTTATTATAAGAAACCTGTACTTCTGCTAAGTCTTTTTGTTGTTCTGCTGAACCTTTAGCAGGAACAACTTCAAGTAATACATATTTTTCTTGGTTAGAGTAAAGTTGATTTAGTTTTACAGTAATAGTGTTACCTGTGATTTCACCATCTCTACCTAATAGACGAACAGGTTTAACACCATCAGCAGTTTTAATAATAACTTCTACATCTTGTGCAACTACTGACATAACATCTTTAAATTCTTTGGTGAAGATTTTTTCTAAATCAGCTGTATGGGCTACGAAAGTATGGTTACCATCACTAAAACCTGCAATGGCTGTCATTAAATCTTCATTATAACCTTCACCTATGCCTATAGTACTAATGGTAATCCCTTTTTTAGCAGCAGTTCTGGCTAAATCAGAAAGTTCTTTGATAGAGGTAGGGCCAACATTAGCTTGTCCATCAGATAATAAAATAATACGGTTAATCTGTTCTTTATCAAGGTGTTTATTAACTTGGTTGATACCTTTGCTAACACCAGCAAATAGGGCAGTCATACCGCGAGGATTAATATTTTGCTTAATTTTAGCAATTAATTTTTCTTTATCTTTTACTTTAGTGGCTGGAATGATAACTTCAGCAGAACTATCGTAGGTAATAACAGATAATGTATCTTCGCTACTAAGCATATTAACTGTCATAATTGCAGCATCTCTAGCTTTCTCAATACGATCACCACTCATTGAGGTAGAGCGATCAATAACTAATGCTAGATTAATAGGGCTGCGTTTTTTTACATCTAGTGGGAAACCGGTTAAGGAGATTTTGAGATAGTTTTTATCTTGAGCATTTTCTAATACGACAGGCGAAGCCAGCTCAGATTTAATAATAATTTTAGGTGCAGCATTGGCATTCACTATTGTCATCAATGACAATACTGGGATAGCAAGTAGTGAAAATAGTGTTCGTTTCATGATGGTACTCCTGTGTGTAATGATAGTACCATTATCTAGTTTATATTTTAATGAGTTGTCTATTATCTGTATAAGATTGTAAAAGAATTGTAAAAATAATGAAGCTGATATGAGTGAAATGATTTATTAGAGTGTTAACTGAAGAAGTAAGCTTCCCTGCTTTTACTTGTGGGGTTCCCAAATAACTTCATCAGTACATCCTTGTAATACCATGCTTTCCATAAGTGTAATGAATGTACATGAATAGGAAACATTCTATTTACAGGAAATATCATATGATAATTAAATTAATTAAAGCTTAATTTATGAGTATTTATAGTGGATTAAAAAGGAAGAAGAGAAGCAGGATGAGGGGATAAATAAAATTAGAGGCCGCTTATTTTACGGCCTCTATAATAAGAAAACTAGAAAATGCCTCTAGGTAACATATAATGCATATTATCTTGTAACTCTGGGTCAGGCTGACCATTGCTGTAGAATTGGCCTTGTTTGTATTCAAACTTACCAGAGAATTTACCATTATTTAAAATAAAACGGTTTTTCTCAGTAATACCCATAATAAATTCATCTTTACTCATAGGTAGTTGATCTTTATTGACGGCTTCATCTAATAAACTTTCAGAGAAGCTCGGTGCAACAGTAATTTCTAGGCGATTCATGCCATTCATTAGTAGGCTCATCATGTCAGTTGCCGTATCAGCTGTTGCTAGTTTAGCTTCTGCATTAATATTCGCATCACCTTGTTTACTAGTAACTAGCGCATGCGCTGTAATGCTTGGTGTACCTTGTAATACAGCGATAGCAAAAGTTTCTCCTAAACGCATTACTTCAGTATCTGTGGGTGTTTTACCTTGTTGTTGAATATCATCTATTTTCTTCATGAACTCAACGAAAGGCTTCTTAGGAATACCATTAAAACCGATACCAAACTCTACTAGATCACTATCTGCTGTAGCAATACCTAGCTCTTGAGGCACTATAATATTAGTGAATTTTAAGGTAGTGTTATAACCTAGATTAGTTTTGTCATCAGTAGAAACCGCATTGAGCGCAATTTTAGAGCTATATGTTCCTTGTGGAGATTGTACAAATAATTTTTCAATATTAAATGTAGCATCTCCAGTCCAGTTAATAGCTTCAAATTTGTTTTTATCGCTACTATAAGCACTATCACCTTTTATGGTAAAGCCAAGTATCTCAATAGATTTATCAGTATTTGTAAGTGAGAATTTTGGTATGTTAACATCTGTGATTAAACGATCTCCATTGAGATTAAAGCTACCTGTCATCCCTCCCCAATTAATGGTGGTTGAAGGGTCGGTTGGGGCTGGCTTATTGTTAATTTCAGCAGAGTAAAGTTCGATAGATTTGTAACCAGAGAAACCTACATTAGTAGTGATTAATAAAGGTTGTTTATTATCAAATAAACTGTCAACAACTTGTTTTTGCTGGTCATTAAATACAATGTTAGTTTGTATTTTTCCTAAGCCAAAATAACTAAAAGGGCCATGTATAATTTTATGCTCTAGTGGAATTTGTTGGCGGTCAATTGTTAATACTGTTTTTGCAGTAGATGAGAACCAACCTTTTGAGTATTCGGTTTTTTCTAATGTTAAACTAGGATCCATTTGTTTTAAAGCAACTTGAAACTCTTTTAGTTGATTATCAAATTTGCTTTCGATGGCGCTTCCACAAAAATATGGGCTAGCAGCACCTACTAAAACAACAATCCCCCCAATAATAATACCCTTATTCAAAGTATATACTCCTATATATTAAAATTATCTAAATTCACGTGAATATTTTTGTAAAAAAGTTGGGTCAAGCTCGCCATTTACGTAGAAGCTATTGTCTTTAAATTCCACTTCTACAGAGTATTGACCATTGCTATCAATAATGGGATAACGTTGTTTAGCTTCATGTTTTAAATCAACTAACTGTTCTTCATCAAGTTCAACTTGTTGTGCTACGGCATCAATAAGTGATTCAGCAGCATTTACTGAGAGCTTAGCGTTTATTCGTGGTAAGGCTCCCATAGCAAGCTGTTGAATATTGGTAGTGCTGGTATCTGGCTTAATTAAAGAAGCTTTAAAATTAACATTAGCATCACCCTTATTGCCTTGTAATTTAAAGTCAACAATTACGTCGGGTGTACTTTGTAAAGTAGCAACAGCAAGATTTTGTCCAGAAGTCATCAATTTATTTTCATATTGCTGCATAATTGCATAACTATCACCAGAGCTGTATTTATCAAATCCTTTATTAAAACTTGACATAAAACTGTGTTTGATAAAATCAATATAGTTCGCAAAAGCAATAGAGAGTTGCTCTTTTGGTAAACCATTAATTTGATAGCTTAATTCGCCACCATTAATAAAGTTACCATACCTAGGAAATTGAATATTGATATTGGAGGCTCTGTAAAGTTCACGATATCCTATTTTGTTGTCATTATCAGTTAATTGTTGTTCTTGATGGTAATCAAGTGCAACTTGAGTGGCTTTTTCAGGGTAGTTAAATTTAATATTCTTTGCTGATGCAGCTGCATTAGAATTCCAGTCCGCTTCCTTTAGATTATTTCTTAAAATCCAGAATGGATCGTTAACTACACTATTCATGCTGATATTATCAGTAGAAAATGAAATAAGGTCAGCTTTGGCTATAACGTTTTCAATTACAAAGTTACCAGTGTAATTATTACTGTCAGTTTTCATCTGACTAGTAATATTATTGATTTGAATATTTACAGGTTGGCTGTCATTTAAAAGATCAAAGGTGATTTTGCCAATGCTTGCATCGCTATCCATTTTGAAGTTTTTAGCTAATACAAAGTTTAACTCATTATCAAATAAGCGATCACCTTTACTTTGACTCTTAATATTTTCAATTGAGAGAGTACCATTACCCTCTTTGAAAACAAATTTAGGCATTGAAAAAGTAGAGCTTACAGTGTTTTTGGTGATATCAGAAGATAATTCTAGCCCTTGCCAAACAATTTTTACTTTAGGATTATTTGGCAATTCTTTTTCACCAAAAGCGGGTGATTGGATATTCAAATGAGTAGTACCAGAGAAACCTAATTTAGTAGTAATTGAATAAGGTTTTTTACCATCAAATAATGTGGCTAATTCCTTTTCTGCTTTTTCTGGTATATTAAATGTGCTATCCACTTGAGCAACACCAAACGTGCAGTATGGGCCATGCACAATATGATGGTTCATTACCACATCGCCAATAGTTGTTTTAGCAGATGAACTAAACCAGCCAGCATGATACTCTAGTTTAATAAGGTCTTTTTGGTGAAAAACTTTTTCTAGCTTACTGTTTATAAGCGCTACTTTATTCTCAAAGTGGTTTTCTATTAACTTCCCTGTAATAAAGGGCGCTACAACTATTGCAGCAATAATAACTAGTACAACAACAATCTTTTTCATGTCATATCGTCCTTTTGATCGTAATAAGCTAAATCCAGCTTAGAGGCTGGATTTAGACATACCTTATACTATAGCACAGAGTATTTTTATTGTTTAAGACTTTATAAACGATCCCTGTACATATTAAGCTTTAATTAATCTTTGGCTTTAAATCACCTTTTGCATAGCGTTCAGCCATCACTTCTAGAGACACAGGTTTAATTTTTGAGCCATTTCCTGCTGAACCAAAAGCTTCATAACGAGCTATACAAATATCACGCATGGCTTCTATCGTTTTGGCAAAATATTTACGTGGGTCGAACTCACTAGGGTTTTGTGCTAAGAAACGACGTATTGCTCCTGTTGATGCTAAACGTAGGTCTGTATCAATGTTAACTTTGCGCACACCATATTTAATGCCTTCAACAATTTCTTCGACTGGTACACCATAAGTTTCAGGAATTTCTCCACCAAACTCATTAATCACTTTCAACCATTCTTGTGGTACAGAACTAGAACCATGCATAACTAAATGAGTATCAGGGATGCGCGCATGAATTTCTTTAATTCGTGCAATAGATAAAGTATCACCTGTAGGTGGTTTAGTGAATTTATAAGCACCATGGCTTGTACCAATAGCAATAGCTAAAGCATCTACTTCAGTAGCTTTTACAAATTGAGCTGCTTCTTCTGGATCTGTGAGTAATTGGCTATGGTCTAAAACACCTTCAGCACCAATACCATCTTCTTCGCCAGCCATTCCTGTTTCTAAGCTACCTAAGCAACCAAGTTCACCTTCCACTGAAACACCACAAGCGTGAGCCATATAAACAGTTTGTTGAGTTACGCGAACATTGTAATCATAGTCTGTTGGGGTTTTGCCATCTTCACCTAATGAGCCATCCATCATGACGGATGAGAAGCCTAATTGGATGGAGCGTTGGCAAACAGCAGGGCTAGTTCCATGGTCTTGATGCATCACGACAGGAATATGTGGAAACTCTTCTACAGCAGCTAAAATGAGGTGACGTAAAAAAGGAGCACCTGCATATTTCCTAGCACCTGCTGAAGCTTGAACAATTACTGGAGAATCCGTCTTGTCTGCAGCTTCCATAATGGCACGCATTTGTTCAAGGTTATTTACATTAAAAGCAGGAATGCCATAGCCATATTCTGCTGCGTGGTCTAGCATTTGTCTCATACTAATTAATGCCATCTTTAAAGTATCTCCTACATTTGAATTCTATTATTTAGTAATTGGTCTTACCTTACATACAGTTTTGACCAATTATTTCATCGTTAGTAGCCCAAAATATTACGCCAGTTTGATTTTTAACTCTAAAGGCAAGTTCGCCATTGGAGTAAAGTGTGCCAATATCTGTGGTATATATTTTATTTAAAATATAAAGTTTTTGACCATTGTCTAAACGTAATTGAATTTTGTTGGCTGATAAATCTTCTGCTTTCCATTCAACAATAGCCCCTGTATCGCAGGTCCATTGATAGTTAGGTATGCCAACAGGTACAGATGCTGTTTCATCATGGGTACAGCTAAGTAAAAATATTACACTTATTACTAAGCTGATTAACTGTAAAATTTTCATCTATTGTTCTCAACGATTAGTATGATTCATTAATAGAGATCATTTGTTAAGTCGAAGTAGTTTTAATCATAAAACTACTTTTTTACCATTAAATAACAAAACAGTACTATTACCTATACGCTTTTCGTATATTACAAGTTCTTGGCTCGTTGTTCTAAGACAGCTACCGCTGGCAATACTTTACCTTCTACAAACTCCAAGAAAGCCCCGCCACCTGTTGAAATATAAGATATTTGTCTTATTACACCAAATTTATCAATAGCAGCTAATGTATCACCACCACCTGCAATGGAGAAAGCATTACCAGTAGCAATTGCTTTGGCTAGTGTTTCTGTACCTTTGGCAAATTGATCAAACTCAAATACACCGACAGGGCCATTCCATAAGATAGTTTTACAAGTATTTAATAGCTGTGCAAAATGTGCTGCTGTTTTGGGGCCAATATCTAAAATCATATCATCATCAGCCACATCATTAATGTTTTTAACAGTTGCTTCTGCATCAGCAGCAAAGGCTTTTGCTACCACCACATCAGAGGGTAATGGTACACTGACTTGTTGCGCTATTTGCTTTGCAGTATCTATTAGTTCAGGTTCATAAAGTGATTTGCCTACACGATAACCAGCAGCAGCTAAGAAAGTATTAGCGATACCACCACCTACAATTAATTGATCACAAATCTTGGCTAAAGAATTGAGTACATCTAATTTAGTAGAAACTTTAGAACCTGCCACAATAGCAGCCATTGGTTTTGCCGGATTAGATAATGCTTTAGCAAGTGCCTCTAGTTCAGCACTTAATAAAGGCCCTGCTGCTGCAACTTTAGCAAATTTTGCAACGCCATGGGTAGATGCCTGTGCACGGTGAGCTGTACCAAATGCATCCATTACAAAAACATCACAAAGGCTAGCATATTTTTGTGCTAACTCATCGTTGTCTTTCTTTTCACCCTTGTTAAAGCGTACATTTTCCAATAAAACAACTTTACCAGGTTCAATTGTAATAGGGTTCTCTAAATAGTCTTTAATTAATGGCACAGATTGCTTTAAAGCGATACTTAAGTAATTTGCAACAGGGGCAAGGCTATTTTCTTCAGAGAATACGCCTTCCTCTGGTCGACCTAAGTGAGAGCATACGATGACAGCCGCACCTTGTTTTAATGCTTGTTTAATGGTTGGTAATGAGGCTACTAATCTAGCATCACTCGTAATGATGCCGTTTTTAACAGGAACATTAAGATCTTCACGAATAAGTACTCGTTTACCCGCTAAATCAAGATCTTCCATTTTTAAAACATGCATAGTGTTTAACCTTTTTTATTAAGTACAGTATTAAAGTAATTGGTTAGCAATAGCTACTACGTTTTCAACGGTAAAACCGAATTCTTTAAATAACGTAGGGGCAGGAGCTGACTCACCAAAGGTTGTCATACCAATAACACGACCATTAAGACCTACATATTTATACCAGAAATCTACATGGGCAGCTTCTATAGCAACTCTTGCTGTAACATCACTAGGTAATACAGCTTCTTTATAGGCCATCTCTTGACGATCAAATACAGAAGTACATGGCATAGAAACAACACGTACCTTTTTACCCTGTACTGTTAATTCTTCATAAGCTTGAGTAGCTAGTTCTACTTCGGAACCTGTGGCGATTAAAATGAGATCTGGCTTACCTTGGCAATCTTTAAGGATATAACCACCTTTTTCAATGTTGGCGATTTGTTCGTTAGTACGTATTTGATGTTGTAAGTTTTGACGTGAGAACACTAAAGAAGTAGGGCCATCTTCACGTGCAATAGCTAATTTCCAAGCAACTGCTGACTCAACAGCATCACATGGGCGCCAAGTATCTAAGTTGGGCGTTAAACGTAAGCTAGCTAGTTGCTCAATTGGTTGGTGAGTAGGGCCATCTTCACCTAAGCCAATAGAGTCATGAGTGAATACATAAATCACTCGTTGTTTCATAAGTGCTGACATACGTACAGCATTACGAGCATATTCCATGAAAATTAAGAAGGTTGCGCCATAAGGGATAAAGCCACCATGTAGAGCAATACCATTCATCATGGCACTCATACCAAACTCACGCACACCATAGAATACATAGTTACCGCTGGCATCATCAGGGCCAATGCCTTTACAGCCTTTCCACAAAGTAAGGTTAGAGCCTGCTAAGTCAGCAGAACCGCCTAGTAGTTCAGGCAATAAAGGACCATAGGCGTTTAGTGCATTTTGACTGGCTTTACGGCTCGCAATAGTTTCTGCTTTGTTAGCAATTTCAGCAATGTATTGATCTGCTTTTTCTAAGAAGTCTTCTGGTAACTCGCGCCATACACGGCGTTCAAACTCAGCAGTTAATTCTGGGAATTGCTTTTTGTATTCAAAGAATAATGTATTCCAAGCTTTTTCTGCATCAGTGCCTGCATGTTTATGATCCCAAGCAGCATAGATATCATGGGGGATATCAAAGGGTGCATGTGGCCAATTTAATGCATCACGAGTGATTGATATTTCATCAGCGCCTAATGGTGCACCATGACTGCTTTCTTTACCTTGTTTATTGGGTGAGCCAAAGCCAATAATAGTTTTACAACAAATAAGTGTAGGTTTAGTTGTTTCTGCTTTAGCTGTTTCAATAGCTATTTTAATTTCTTCAGCATCATGTCCATCTACATTACGAATTACTTGCCAGCCATAAGACTCAAAGCGAAGAGCCGTATCATCAGTAAACCAACCTTCAACCTCTCCGTCAATAGAAATGCCATTGTCATCATAGAAGGCGATTAATTTGCCAAGTTCTAAAGTACCTGCTAATGAGCTTGCCTCATGTGAAATACCTTCCATAAGACAACCGTCACCTAAAAATACATAGGTGTGGTGGTCAACTAATGGGAATTCTGGCTTATTAAATTGTGCTGCAAGGACTTTTTCAGCAATAGCCATACCTACAGCATTAGCTAAACCTTGACCTAATGGGCCTGTGGTGGTTTCTATGCCTACCGTATAGCCATATTCTGGATGGCCTGGAGTACGTGATTTAAATTGTCTGAAATTTTTTAAATCATTAATTGAAAGGTTATAGCCTGATAAATGAAGTAATGAGTAAAGCAACATCGAGCCATGACCATTTGACAGAACAAAGCGGTCACGGTTAAACCAATCTGGATTTAGAGGATTGTACTTTAAAAAACCACGCCATAAAACCTCTGCAATATCGGCCATTCCTAGAGGGGCACCAGGGTGTCCACTATTGGCTTTTTGAACGGCATCCATACTTAAGGCTCGGATAGCATTAGCGCACTCACGATGGCTTGGCATCTTTAAAGATCTCCTACAAACTAATCATTAATATCAAGATAAAGTGTTATTGTCGCTTAGTCATATTAATAAAAAAAGCCTAAAAGACAAATAACTTTTATAATAAAGTTGCCTATTATACCTAGAATATAACTGGACAGGTTAGTAACTTTGACTGTGAAAGTAATTTTCTTGTAAATCATGGTGTTATTATGTTTTTTGAAGAGTGTCATTTATTGTTTGCTGTAAAACAATGTTATGATTTATTCAGACAAATAGAAGTATCTGAATTAAACTACTTAGTATAAAGTAGTAAGTTTTTTGGAGTGAGTGATGCAATTAGCCTTTATCCTGTATAAGTACTTTCCTTTTGGAGGGTTGCAGCGTGATTTTATGCGTATTGCACAGGAGTGCCAGAGGCGTGGCCATAGTATTCGTGTTTATACTATGATTTGGCAAGGTGATATTCCAGAGGGATTTGAAGTATTAATTGCGCCAGTTAAAGCTTTTTTTAATCATAATCGTAATGAAAAGTTTAGAGCTTGGGTGCAGGCAGATTTAGCTAAGCGACCTGTTGATAAAGTAATTGGCTTTAATAAAATGCCAGATCTAGATGTTTATTATGCCGCTGACCCATGTTTTGAAGATAAAGCACAAAATTTACGGCATGGCTTTTATAAAAAAACAGGGCGTTATCGTCATTTCTATGAGTATGAAAAGGCGGTATTTGATGTTAAGTCTAAAACTCATATATTAATGATTTCAGCATTACAACAACCACTATTTGTAAAACATTATCAAACACCCTCAGAGCGTTTTCATTTATTACCTCCTGGTATAGCTACAGATCGCAAAGCACCTGCTAATGCGGCAGATATTCGGGCACAGTTTAGACAAGAGTTTAATATTAAAGATAATGAACTATTAATAGTACAAATAGGTTCAGGATTTAAAACTAAAGGACTTGATCGTTCTTTGAAAGCCTTAGCTAGTTTACCTACTGAGTTAAGAAAACGTACTAAGTTTATTGTTATTGGTCAGGATGAACCGCGCAATTTCTTATTAATGATTAAGAAGTTAGGTTTGTCAGAGCAGGTTACTATTTTAAAAGGTCGTAATGATATTCCGCGTTTTTTATTGGGAGCAGATGTGCTTATTCATCCTGCTTATAATGAAAATACAGGGACTATTTTATTAGAAGCAATGGTGGCTGGGTTGCCTGTATTAGTAACAGATGTTTGTGGATATGCCTACTATATTAAAGAAGCAGATTGCGGTATTGTTATTGAAAGTCCCTTTGAGCAAGGTAATTTAAATCAAGCATTACAAACCATGCTAGATGACAAGTCAGCACGTGCTAAATGGCAACAAAATGGTTTAGCCTATGCAAAAGATGCTGATATTTATAGTATGCCAGAACGTGCTGCGGATATTATTTTGGAAGTCTGTTAATGAAGTTAGAGTTATCTGAACCCTTTAAAAGCTTGTGGTTAGGGAAAGATCCATTTACTGAAGTAGAAAGCTTGCAAGGAGAAGTCTATCGTGAACTAAGTGGACGTAAAACACTACGTACAGAAGTTCAGGGTAAGGGATATTTTGTCAAAATTCATCGTGGTATTGGTTGGTCTGAGATTTTTAAAAATCTTATTACAGCAAAATTACCTGTTTTAGGTGCGGGTCAAGAATTAAAGGCTATTAAGAAGTTGCAGTCAGTGGGAGTTGATACCATGACAGCAGTAGCTTTTGGTGAAAAGGGAGCTAATCCAGCAAAACAATACTCTTTTATTATTACTGAAGAGCTAGCGCCTACGATTAGCCTAGAAGATTTTAGTATAAATTGGATCAATCAGCCGCCTGAGGTAAAGCTAAAATGGGCACTGATTAATCGTGTTGCAGAAATGGTAGGAAAAATGCATCGTGCGGGCGTAAATCACCGTGATTGTTATATTTGCCATTTTTTATTACATACAGACACAGCAGTGACTGCAGAGCAGTTTAAATTGTCGGTAATTGATTTACATCGTGCACAAATACATAGTCAATTACCAACTCGCTGGCGCAATAAGGATTTGGCAGCACTTTATTTTTCGGTATTAGAGATTGGTTTAACTAAACGAGATTTATTGCGTTTTTTAAAAGTTTATTTTCAAAAGCCTATAGCTGATATTTTCAGGGATGAAAAAGATCTTTTACAGTGGCTTGAGGAAAAAGCAGCAAAGCTTTATAAGCGTAAGCAAAAGTATGGTGAGGCGATTTAATGGCTGAGTGGAAGTTAAATCCTGAGTATCAACATTTAAACAATAGTTTTGGTAGTCTGGAAGCTGTATTTGCTCTAGAGGGTGAACGTATTACTAAGGATCGTGTTTCTGAAGTAGTACGTGTGGAAATAGAGGGAACTCGCTATTATGTAAAGCGTTATTGGGACGCTGGTAAAGGGATTCGTAAATTTCTTGGTAAGCCTCGTATTAAAAGAGAATGGCAGAATATGCAACGTTTTAAAAAGTGGGGCATCCCTACTGCTGAAGTGGTTGCTTCAGGTTTGGAGCGTAGTAAAGGCTTATTTATGCGTGGTGCTATGGTAACTAAAGAAATTCCTAATACCACAGATTTATCACAAATGGTGGAGCAGCAGGATGCTCGACTACACGATTATAAATGGGTAAATAATGTTAGCCTGCAATTAGCTAAAGCTACCCGTAAAATGCATGATCATAATTTTGCCCATAATGATTTGAAATGGCGTAATTTATTAGTGGATGACCAACAAAATTTATTTTTTATTGATTGTCCTACAGGTGCTTTTTGGTATGGCTACATGTTTAGTTTTCGCCGTATCAAAGACCTTGCTTGTTTAGATAAAGTAGCAAAATATCAGCTTACTCGTACCCAGCGGTTACGTTTTTATCTGCAATATCGTGAGCGTGATCGTTTAAAAGATAAAGATAAACAGCGCATTAGACGTATTGTAAAACTTTATGAGGGAAGAGAATGAGCGATTTTATTGCTTCCGTAGATAAGCAATTATTAGTCGAGAATGGCTTAGATTCTTTTGAAGCACTATGGAATCTTCAATTAGAAACTGTGGATGAACCTAATAGTGAGCGTGGCGGCTGGAGTACTGTAAGTTATCTGAAACTAGGAGATAGGGGCTATTTTTTAAAACGCCAATCTAATCATCTGACGCGCTCATTATATGCACCTTTTGGTGAGCCTACTTTTGCTAGAGAGTTTCGTAATATTGAATACTATCAACAATTAGGTATTCCTGCGGTAACAGCGGCTTTTTTTGGCACTAGAACATTAGCTAATGAGAAACAAGCCATTTTGCTGACTCACGCGTTAGATGGTTGGCAAGATTTAGAGAGCTATTTGCCAGATTGGTTTACGATGGCTAAAGAAACGCAACAGATGATTATTAAAGCTTGTGGCTTATTATTAAAAAAGTTACATGATAAGAAAGTGTTACATGGTTGTTTCTATCCTAAACATATCTTTTTAAAACCTAGTATTGATGGTTTTGATAGTTGCCTTATTGATTTAGAAAAAACCAGACGATTACATTTTGGTAAACGTGACCGATTAAAAGATATTGATACATTGGCGCGTCGAACTAAAAATCAATGGTTAGAGGATGATTATCGTCTATTCCTTAATACTTATCTTGATAAGCCAAAAGATTCTACAGAAGTGACTGATTGGTTAAATCGACTCATCAAGCGTAATCAACGTAAGGAGAACCGTGCTTGAAACTGGTTGAGCTTACCAATGCAGGTCGTACACCTGAATTACCGCTATCTATAACATTAGATAAAGATAATGATTTAGTAATAGAAAATTTACTGCGTACTTTACCTAATCAGCGTTATGTAGCAAAAGCTAATTGGCAAGCTAAAATAGTATTAGCCAAGTTATTTGTCGGTAGTAAAGCAAATAAGCATTATCAAAGAGAATTAAAGGGTGTTAATTTATTAGCACAGCAACAAATCAATACCCCTAAATTATTTGCTCACCAAATAACTGAAGAAGGTGGCTATTTATTATTTGAGTACCTAGAGAATAGTCAAACGCTTGACCAACAATGGCAATTATTTATTAATCAGCCATTGCTTAATGAACAGCAAAAAAAGGTTTTACAACAGGCATTAGCAGCTATAGCACAACTTCATTTAAAGGGTTTGTGGCAGCAAGATTTACATTTGGATAACTTGTTAGAGCAAAGTGGTATTTTATATTGGATTGATGGTGATGGAATTTCTGTAGAAAAAGCTGGACAGGCATTATCTATTAATAAAGTAATAGCTAATTTAGCTGTTTTCTTTGCTCAGTTGCCTCCTCAGCTAGATGATTTTTTACAGGAGTTTGTTGAGTTTTATCAAACGCAAAATATAACAATTAGTTTATCAGTAGCAGATTTACAGCAAGCTATTATTAAAGTTAGAAAGTGGCGAGTTGATAATATACTGAAAAAAATCAGACGAGACTGTACATTATTTAGTGTGAAGAATACAGCAAATGGTTTTTATGGTGTAGTTCGCACAGAAGAAGAAATATTAGCGCCACTGTTAGCCGAGCCAGATTATTATATTGATCAAGGGCGTTTTATTAAGGGCTTTGGTACTACTAATGTGGCTGATATCATTATTAATGGTAAACATATTTTACTAAAACGCTATAACATTAAAAACTTTAAGCATAAGTTAAGTCGTTGCTGGCGACCAACACGTGGTTGGCACTCATGGCAAGAGAGTTTTAGGTTAATGATGTTAGGCATTCCAACAGCTAAACCACTGGCTTTATTAGAGGAGCGTCATTGCTGGATGCGTGGTAGAGCTTGGTTAGTAACGGAGTATTTAGAAGGGCCAGACTTACTAACCCATTTAAAGCCTTATGAAAATAGTAGGCCACCTGAAGCAGAATTAGTAGCGTTAGATAACTTATTCGTTAGTCTTATTAAGCATCGTATTAGTCATGGTGATTTAAAGGGAACCAATTTGTTTTGGGTTAATAATCAGTGGACATTAATTGACCTTGATGCAGTTAAACAACATAAATGTATTCATTCTTTTAAGCGAGCTTATGCTAAAGATCGTACTCGCTTTTTACGTAATTGGCCTAAAGACTCTAGTTTGTATAGGCTATTTGATGAGCGTCTTCCTAAGATATAGCTATTGCTCTACATTTTTATATGTCGTTGAATGACTTTGCCGTAATAGTTGTACTGTTTTCAGCCATTCGCTTCGTCTAAAATTGTATAGTAACAGCTGTAAATCAAATAGCCTTAAAATTAACCATTAATAAATAAGTGATGAATTCCTAAGTTAATGGTATAACCACCCACTATTAAAAATATAAATAAGCTTCCTGCTAATAATAGAGGCTTAATACCTGCCTGACGGATTGCCCCTAGATGTGTTCTTACACCTAATGCGGCCATTGCCATTGTTAAAAATAATGTATCTGCACTATTTATTAAGTCAAGTATTGAATTGGGAATAGTTACCAAAGAGTTAAACAGCGCTACAAGAATAAATAGAACAGCAAACCATGGAATATTAATTTTAGCTTTGCTGGTGTTATCACCCTTTTTAGCTAATGTAATAGAGAGCATCATTAAAAAAGGGGCTAGCAACATAACTCTTAACATTTTTTCAATAACTGCTGCAGAAGCAGCTGCTTCACTAATATTTTTCCCTGCAACAACAACTTGTGCTACTTCATGAATGGTAGATCCCGCAAAAACACCATAGGCTTGTTCTGATAATCCTAAATAAGGAAAAAGTAAAGGATAGAGAAACATAGCTATAGTGCCAAATACAACAACGGTTGCTACTGCTACTGCTACCTTATGAGCTTGTCCTTTAACAATTGGTTCTGCTGCCATCACAGCTGCTGCACCACAAATAGAACTACCGGCTCCAATAAGTATGGCTGTTTGTTTATCAAGTTTAAGCAGCTTTATTCCTATCAACATCGCTAACATAAAAGTACTTGCTAACATCACGGTGGCAATTAATACACCAGACCAACCAACAGAACTAAATTGTTGGAAGGTAATTCGAAAGCCATAACAAATAATGCCAAAACGTAATAGAGTATTTTTTGAAAAATCTACACCTGAAACTGTGTGAGTAGCAATATGGTTAAAAAATGTATTACCAATCACAATGCCTAATAAGATGGCTATAGTTAAGGCACTTAGGCCAGTAGTTTTTACCCAAGATAAAGAAGATAAGTATTGGCTAATACAGGCTATAGTAATAATAAGAATGAGACCTAACAAAAAACTACTATTCCCTATATTTTGGAAAATGGGTAGAGTTTTTCTCTGTTGTAACATCTTATGCTCCTAACTTTTAAAGTTATAAAACTATTTGACATAAGCTTATTACTAATAATAATATGGAATCAAATATATAAATTTCAAATAATCATGAATTTTAGTTATGAAATTGAATTTACACTTGGTTCGTATTTTTTATCAAATAGTTGAGAGTCAAAGCTTTACAAAAGCTGCGGAAAAGCTTTTTATTAGTCAATCGGCGGTGTCAAAAGCGATACGAGAATTAGAAACGCAATTAGGTTTATCGCTTATTGAGCGTAATATGGCAGGTGTTAAAAAAAACAGAACAATAAAATTAACAGAGGATGGTCGAATATTATTCGAGCATGCGCGTGCTATTTTTTCTTTAGAAAAAGTAGCTATAGATGATTTACAGGCGCGTATTGGTTTAAAACAAGGGAAATTGAGAGTTGGGGCTAGTACAACAGTAGCCAGTTATTGGTTAGCAAATTATGTAACAGCTTTTCACCAAAAATATCCAAATATTGAGTTAAATATAAAAGTAGGCAATACAGAGATGATGCGGCAGGCGTTAATCAATTGTGATATTGATTTAGCTATTGTAGAGGGAGAGGTTGATGATCAACGAATTCACAGAGAAGTTTGGCAACAAGAAGAGCTGAGTATAATTACTTCCCCTGATATGAATCTATCCTTAAAAGAACTAAGTAATCAATTGTGGTTAGTAAGAGAGCAAGGCTCAGGAACTTATAAAGTGACTGAAAATATGTTGCAAACATTAAACGTTAAACCAAAACAGCGGCTTATAATGGCAAGTAATGAAGGGATTGCTAGAATGGTAGCATGTGGTGCAGGTGTGGCAATATTACCTGCCTGTATTGTAGAGGATTTAATCACACTTAAAAAAGTTAAGGTTTTACAGCTTCCACAAGCTAAAAAATTGATAAGAGCTTTGTATTTAATAACACTTCAAGAAAGACCAATTTCAACTTTATTACAACGTTTTATTGAGGAACTTAAGAGATAAAATAAGAAAGTGCCCGTGACACAAATAAACACTAGATATTGAATTGCAGTATAATAAGCAGCAAATAATGGTTAATATGACTATTAGCAAACTGTGAAAACCTATAAATTGAGAGTGAGTAATGCAGCGATTACACAGTAAACGTATTATTTTGGGCGTGGGCGGTGGTATTGCTGCTTATAAAAGTGCAGAGTTAGTTCGTAAGCTAAAGGAATATGGTGCTGATGTTCGTGTCGTTATGACCAAAGCGGGGCAAGAGTTTATTACGCCCTTAACTTTGCAAGCATTATCTGGAAATGCTGTCCATACTGATTTATTAGACCCTCATGCTGAAGCAGCGATGGGGCATATTGAGTTAGCGCGTTGGGCTGACTTAGTGCTTATTGCTCCAGCTACTGCTGATTTATTAGCAAGAATTGCTGAGGGTAGGGCTGATGATTTATTAACTACTTTAATATTAGCAACAGATGCCAAAATTGCTTTAGCTCCTGCCATGAATCAAGCTATGTGGCGGGATGTGGCGACCCAGAATAATGTTGAAAAATTAATCGCAAGAGATATCTTACTGTTTGGTCCTGATACTGGCTCACAAGCATGTGGTGATGTGGGACCTGGTAGAATGTTAGAACCTTATCATTTGGCTGAATTAGTGGCCAATTGTTTTGAAACTAAATTATTAACAGGTAAAAAAGTAGTTATCACCGCAGGGCCTACTCAAGAAAATATAGACCCTGTGCGTTATATCACCAATCATAGTTCAGGCAAAATGGGCTTTGCTTTAGCAGATGCAGCAGCAGAGCAAGGAGCTGAAGTAATCTTGGTGAGTGGGCCAGTTAACCTAGCAACACCAGATAGGGTTGAGCGTATTGATGTGGTGAGTGCTAGGGATATGCTTACTGCCTGTGAGTCTATTTTACCTTGTGATATTTTTATTGCTGTAGCCGCGGTGGCCGACTTTAGACCACAAGTTGTTGCAGAGCAAAAACTAAAAAAACAACAATCTAATCAACATGGTGTGCTACTAGAGTTAATACGTAATCCTGATATTTTAGCCACAATAGCTAATAGAGAGGATAGACCTTTCTGTGTAGGTTTTGCAGCTGAAACAGAAAACTTATTAGAATATGCCTCAAAAAAATTAAAAGATAAAAATTTAAATTTAATTGTAGCCAATGATGTGGCTAACCCTACAATTGGTTTTAATAGTGATGATAATGTGATTACTGTGATTGATCGGGAGTTAAAAACTACCCGTTTTGATTTAACTAGCAAGTCAAAAATTGCCAGACAATTACTGGCTCTGATTACCGATTATTTTTTACAAGAGAAACGTTAATGTATAAGTTACAAACTAAAATTTTAGATAAACGATTAGGTGCAGATTTTCCTGTTCCTGCCTATGCAACTACTGGGTCTGCTGGTTTAGATCTACGAGCTATGTTACAAGAGGATTGTGTGCTTGAACCAGGCCACACAATTTTAATTCCAACAGGTCTGGCTATTCATATAGGCACATCAGAATTAGCAGCGATGATTTTACCTCGTTCAGGTTTAGGGCATAAACATGGCATTGTATTAGGCAATCTTGTAGGATTAATTGATTCAGATTATCAAGGTGAATTAATGGTTTCCTGTTGGAATCGTGGTAATACAGCATTTACTATTACTGTGGGAGAGCGTATTGCTCAATTGGTACTAGTTCCTGTTGTACAAGCAGCTTTTGAATTTGTGGATGAGTTTACTGAATCAGAACGTGGTATAGGCGGTTTTGGGCATTCAGGTCGCCATTAATTAAATAGTTTAGTTAATGGAGCGTTAGAAATGTTTTTTTACATTCTAAAATATCCTTAAAAAAACCATAAAAAAGCCAGCGAAAATGATCATAACTCCTATTTTTTAGCATTGTTTTCTTAGACTTAAGGCTAAGAAATGGGGGGGTTTCCTGAACGCTAGATGACAGAACCTATAGTTGAGGCTAGCCTAAATTTGAACTCTGTTAAAATCTACTCATCGAAATTTATGTCGGTTATATGTACTTTAATAATATTCCATATTTATTGGGGATTTAATAATGAAAATGAAAAATAGCTTAGCACTTGTTGCTGGTTCTTTAATCGCAGTAGTTTCTACTGGTGCCTTTGCTCAAGGTCAAGGTGCTGTAGAAGGTGAAGCATTTGTAAAACGTTACTTCACAGACAGCGCTCGTCACATGGATAATGGTCAGCTTTATGGTGGTAGCTTAGGTTACTTCTTAACTGATGACGTTTCTTTAGCATTATCTTATGGTGAATATCACGATATTCGTGGTGATAACGAATATGGTAATAAAAACATTAAAGGTTCATTAACTTCTTTAGACGCTTACTATCACTTTGCACAACCAGGTGATTGGGTTCGTCCATACATTTCTACTGGTGTTGCTCACCAATCTATCAGCAATGCTGATCGTTCTGGTCGTGACCGTGATACTATCCTTAACTTAGGTGTAGGTGCAAAATTATACTTCACTGATAATTTCTATGCGCGTGCAGGTGTTGATGGCATGTACGGTTTAGGTAATCACCAAGCTGAATACATGTTAACAGGTGCTGTTGGCTTTAATTTCGGTGGTGGTAAGAAAGTTGAACCAGCTCCAGAGCCAGTAGTAGTTGAGCCAACTCCAGAGCCAGAAATTGTACGTGTACAATTAGATGTTAAATTCGATTTCGATAAAGCAACTATCCGTGAAGGTAGCTACGACGACATCAAACAAGTAGCTGACTTTATGAAACAGTTCCCACAAACTACTACTGTAGTTGAAGGTCATACTGACTCTGTTGGTGCAGAAGCTTATAACCAAAAACTTTCAGAAGAACGTGCTAATGCTGTTCGTAATGCTTTAGTTGATACTTATGGTGTTGAAGGTAGCCGTGTACAAGCAGTTGGTTATGGTGAAGACAAGCCTATTGCTGATAACGCTTCTAAAGAAGGTCGTGCTATGAACCGTCGCGTTGACGCTACTGTAGAAGCACAAGTTATTCCTCCTCAAGAAACTGCTACTGAACAAGCTCAGTAATTAGTTACTCACTAGAGTAGGTTAAACTATAAAGAATGCCCTGAATTATCAGGGCATTTTTTTATCTTCTTGAAAGAAAAAATGAATTAAATGGAGTTTTAAGTTTCTATACAAACAGTTTAATATTAATAAATCAGTAATAAGAAAAATTCAGTTTTAGACGTTGTGATAATTATTTTTATACACTTTGCTGAATATATTAAACTACGGTCTTTTAAATAGAATCAGACAAGTACTAATTTAAAATTAATTATTATTTGAGATATAGGATATGAAACTATTGCATCGAAGTTTGATTATTTTGTGTATAGCATTGATAACAACCTATGCTAATGCAGAAAATAACAGCGCACGTGTTTCATTGAGAAAGACAGGTTTGGTTAGGATTTATTATGATGCAGTAAATAACAACTCTGACTTGGCAGCAGCCAAAGCACAATATAAAGCAAAACAAGAAGTGGTTCCTCAGGCTCGAGCAGGACTATTGCCACAAATTAATGCTAATGCTAATTATGAAAACACAAGAACAGTATTGGATAAACCTGCAACCACAATAAAACGTAACTCACATGTTTATGGGGTAAATTTAACTCAACCTATTTTTCGTGTGGATCGATGGTTTCAATTACAGGCTGCACATGCTACTAATGAGCAGGCTTATTTTGATTTTGCAGTGACACAGCAACAATTAATTTTACAAACAGCACAAGTCTACTTTAATGTTTTGCAAGCACAAGATGACTTGGCAGCCACTAAAGCAGAAGAAAATGCATATAAACGTCAAGCAGATGAAGCTAGTGCACGTTTTGATTTAGGGTTGGCGGATAAAACAGATTATTTACAAGCAAAAGCTGCTTACGACATGTCACGTGCTAAAAGAATTGTGTCAGAAAAAAATGTTGAAGATGCTTTTCAAGCATTAACAACATTAACTAATCGTCATTATGAAGCCGTTGAAGGTATCCGTCATAATTTACCTATTAATCCTCCTATCCCTAATAATGCAACAGCGTGGGTTGATAAAGCAGTTGAACAAAATCTGAGTTTGAGAGCAGGGTTTTATGGTGTGACTGCTGCTGAAGAAACATTAAGACAGCGTAAAGCAGGTCATGCTCCTACAGTTGATTTTGTGGCTTCGTATCAACGAGGGGATAATGATGCTTTTAATTTTAATAATTCAGCTACTAGCCTAGCTCATTATGGTTCAGATGTTGAACAAACAAGTGTTGGTGTGCAGTTACAAGTTCCCCTTTATTCTGGAGGGATGACTTCGTCGCAGGTGAGAGAAGCGCGTTCAACATTGATGATGTCTGAGCATAGTCAAGAAAGTTTACGACGTAAAGTTGTGCAGAATACCCGTAATTATCATCGAGCAGTTAATACAGATATTGAGCAAATTCAGGCATTACGGCAGACTATAATTTCTAGCCAAAGTGCTGTGGAAGCTACCCAGATAGGATTCCAATCTGGCACACGTAATATTGTTGATATATTAGATGCACAGCGACAACTATATGATGCAGTACGTAATTATAATAATGCACGTTATGCCTATATTATTGATATATTGAGTTTAAAAGAAATGGTGGGTACTTTAAGCCCATTAGATTTGCAGGAGTTAGAGGCTTATTTAAATCCTAACTATGAGCCAAATAAAGATTTTTTACCGCCAGAACTATTAAGAAATAATTAAGTGTTCTTTGTTATAAAAAAAGAAGTTTACAGAGGGAATATATAAGTATGCTTCCATTTTATAAGCGTTTAAGCTCTTGGTTAACAAAAGGATTAATAGTTTTTATCTGTTTGTTGAGTTTGCCCTTTGTGGGACAGAAAATTGCTAGTATTGTGGGTAGAAAGTTAGACTGGTATAGATTAATTGACTATGCTTATTATAATTCGGGTCCATTTGTTTTTATTTTTAATTTCTGGGATATTATTATTGGTTGGTTATTAATAATATTTATTGTCAGAATAGTGGGAAGTAATCAAAAAGTATATCAGCATTCAAAATATGAATATAAATTAAATTATAAATTGGCATCTAATATATTAGATATTGTTGATATAACTTTATGTATGGGGATTACAGTATTTGTATGTTTTTTTGCTACACCTATTATAGGTACTTTTGTAGCTTATGGAGTGGCTAGTAGTTTGGGATGTGATCTAAGTGGGATCGGTGGTACTGTCAGTTGTAGGGTTCCAGGGCTGGCAGGAGATATTGCTAGAAGGCTTATTTATTACAGAATACCTTTTATTGGGATCTTTTTAACGCCATTTTCATTTGTTTTAGCATTTTGGGATATTGTATTGGTTTGGGTTGGTATGATATTTGGTATAAAAACCTTAAACAAGAGTTTATCAAAAGATAAAGAATAGATTTGTAGTGATGGATATTTAGTATTTGAAATATATTATGAATATGAATAAAAAAGAATTACCAAGTTTACTATTGTTACCAGGCCTATTATGCAATGAAAGATTATGGCAAAATCAGGTTAATAATTTAGTGGATATCTGCCAGCCGTTTGTGGCTGACTTTTCTCAAGATGACTCCATTGAGGCAATGGCAAGGAGGGTGTTAGATAGAGCACCAGAGCAGTTCTTTTTGGCCGGTTTGTCAATGGGTGGCTATGTGGCTTTTGAAATTATGCGGCAAGCACCAGAGCGCGTTACTCGTTTAGCATTGTTTGATACGATGGCTCGTTTAGATGAGCCTGAAAGAGCGGCAACTCGTAAGGGGCTACTTCGTCTTGCTGAGGAAGGACGATTTATCGGGGTGACTCCTCGATTACTACCCAACCTTATCCATAAAGATAAACTAAATACGCCTGTTGCTGATGAGGTAATGAAAATGGCTGCTGAATTGGGTAAAGAGGTCTTTTTAAAACAGCAGACAGCTATTCTAAATCGTTCTGATTCTATTCCTACCCTAAGTAAAATAAAGCAACCAACGATAATTGTTGTTGGTGAGGATGATAAGTTAACGCCTCCAGAGGAATCAGTGAATATGGCAAAAGCCATACCAAATGCACAGTTACATAGGATTCCTAAATGTGGACATTTGCCACCGTTAGAGTATCCACAATTAACGACAGAGTTATTAAGAGATTGGATTTTACAAGAAGCGTAGTGGCGATAATTCGCCACTCGCAGTAGTATGTAATGTTAGTTTTTATGTGGTCTAGTTAAGAATTCATGAGATTGCATTTCTAACAAACGACTCAGTGTACGTTGGAAAGCAAACTCAGAACGAATACCTACATAAAGATCCTTTAAAGGTACTTCGGCAGATAAAATAAGTTTAACATTGCGATCATAAAATTCGTCTACTAAATAGATAAAGCGAGTGGCTATATCTTCTTTATTAGTATCTAATTGCTCAACATTAGAAATAAGTACTGCTTTGTAAGCTTTAGCAATATCTATATAGTCGTTTTGGCTACGGGGGCCATCACAGATATCTCTAAACTCAAACCAAACCGCTGTGCTGCAAGCCTTTTTGGCATGAATTAAGCGGTTTTCAATAGTTAGATCAATATTTTCTTTAGCATCTGCTGGATCAAGAATTAAATTAGCAAAGGTATGTTCTAATTGTTTCTCTGCTTCAGCATCATTTGGGCAATAATAAAGATTAGCTTTCTCTAATACACGTAACCGATAGTCTATGCCACTATCAACATTAATTACTTCAGTATTTTCTTTTAATAGTGCTATAGCAGGTAAGAAGCGAGCACGCTGTAAACCATCTTTATAGAGACCATCTGGAATGATATTTGAAGTAGCTACCAGTGAAACACCACGCTTAAAAATTTCTTCAAATAATGTACCTAGTATCATTGCATCTGCAATATCTGATACGAAAAACTCATCAAAACAGATAACGCGGGTCTCTTTTGATATCCGTTCTGCAATTAGTGTAAGCGGATTTTTATGTCCTTTTAGTTGTGTTAAATCTTCATGTACACGTTTCATAAAGCGATGAAAGTGGGTACGCATTTTTTCTGGAAAAGGTAAGGTATCATAGAAAATATCCATTAAATAGGTTTTTCCACGCCCTACGCCACCCCAAAAATAAAGCCCTTTAATAGGCTTGCGCTTATGGAAGAGTTTGCTAACTAGGCTGGTACTTTTGTTGTGTGCTGCAACTAAATCATCAAAAAGTCTTTGTAAATGGTTTACTGCATTTTCTTGAGCTGAGTCTTTAGCAAAGTCAGGACGCTTTAAATCAGCTTGGTAACGTTCAAGAGGAGTCATAACTTCTTATACTAATTAAATGGTGGTCATTAAAAAGGAAAACATAAATTATACGCTATAAACAAGGAAAAAAGTAAAGAATACTTTTCTATTGTGTTATCTAGTCGTATGATATAACGGTTTTCTACTATAAAAAGGTAGAGTTAATTTTAATATTAAATGTTATCTAAGAGATAATCCAATGAGCTTTGAAAAATCCAACAAACTGGCTAATGTTTGCTATGACATTCGTGGACCAGTTTTAGATCACGCTAAACGCCTAGAAGAAGAAGGTCAACGTATTTTAAAATTAAATATCGGTAACCCTGCCCCTTTTGGCTTTGAAGCACCTGCCGAAATGCTGCAAGATATGATCAAAAATCTTCCAGCGGCCCAAGGTTATTGTGATTCTAAAGGATTATTCAGCGCTCGTAAGGCGGTAATGCAATATTATCAACAAAATCTAGTAGAAGGTGTGAGTGTTGATGATATCTATATAGGTAATGGGGTTTCTGAACTAATTGTGATGTCTTTGCAGGCATTGTTAAATAATGGTGATGAAGTGCTGATTCCTGCACCTGATTATCCATTGTGGACAGCAGCAACTACATTGGCTGGTGGTAGAGCGGTTCATTACCTATGTGATGAGCAAGCGAATTGGTTTCCTGATATTAATGATATTAAATCAAAAATTACTGAAAACACTAAAGCGATTTTATTAATTAACCCTAATAATCCAACAGGTGCTGTTTACTCTAAGGAGTTATTATTAGATATCATTGAAGTTGCTCGCCAACATAATCTAATTATTTTCTCTGATGAGATTTACGATAAGATTCTTTATGATGATGCTCAGCACACTATTATTGCTTCTTTAGCTTCAGATGTGGTTTTTGTTACTTTTGGTGGTTTGTCAAAAGTTTATCGAAGTGCAGGTTTTAGGTCAGGTTGGTTGGTGATTTCAGGGGCAAAGCATTTAGCAAAAGGCTATATTGAGGGCATAGATATGCTGTCGAATATGCGTTTATGTGCTAATGTGCCAGCACAAGGAGCAATTCAAACGGCATTAGGCGGTTATCAGACGATTAATGATCTAGTAAAACCCGGTGGACGTTTATACGAACAACGTAATAAAACATGGGAAATGTTAAATGCTATTCCAGGAGTTAGCTGTGTCAAACCTATGGGTGCGCTTTATGCTTTTCCTAAATTAGACCCTAAAGTTTATCCAATTCGTAATGATGAAAAATTTGTATTAGATTTATTATTACAAGAGAAAATTTTAGTTGTGCAAGGTACAGCATTTAATTGGATACATCCAGACCATTTTAGAATTGTGACATTACCTAGAGTGGATGATTTAGAATATGCTATTAAACGCATAGAAATTTTCTTAAAAAGTTATAAACAGTAAGATGTGTATTATAAAGCGACCAAAGGGTCGCTTTATTTATTAATGGGATATTATGAAGAAAACAATATTATTAATACTATTAATAGTATTTTGCTTACCTTCTGTGGCTTCAACGGAAGGTTATCCTGTTGTCTATCGTATTAGTAATTACTATGATACTTCACTAAAAGTAAAAGTTGATGTAGTAACTAAGCATTTAGGGACTTTTATATTAACAAACTCTAAAACATCACTTTCAAAAGTACCTCAACCCAGAAAGCAAGTCTATTGTGCCGATAATAATAGTTTAGTGGAATATAATAGAGCACAGCGTTGTAGTTTAATATATTGGTTTATAGATCTTAAGCGTCAACCTATGGAAGGAATTAATGGTGCAGGACAAGATGATTATTATTTGAATAATGGTCAATGGTTAATTACAGAAGCTTATAACTTTCCACGTTTTCATAATATTTCCAAAACATTAGTATGTGTTAACGATAAAACGTGTCAGCCTATACCTGCTGATGGGTTACCTTTATTTTTTATTTGGGGCAAGCAACCTACAACTGTAAAATTACCTTCTTTAACTGTTAATCTTTTTACAGATAGACAAGGGGATACTTTATTAGATAAACAAAAGTTAGTGAAATGGTTAGAACCTAGGTATGAGTATATTGCTAAAGTATTTCATACTGATAATGATTATCCAATTAATATTATTTGGTTGGCTCGGAATGCTAATGCGAAAGTTTCTGGTGGATTAGCAGGCTATCATTCATTTTTAGCAAATTATTATGTTGAGAATAACCAGCTTGTAAAAAATACAGAAACTATATTATTACATACCTCTTTGCATGAGTATGTGCATGTGGCTTCCCGTTATCGATATGCTACTTGGATTGAGGAGAGTATTGCGGAATATTATGCGAATAAGGCTGTAACATTAGGAGAGTTTAATACTAATTCGTTAGAGCGTTGGCAAAAAATTGCTTCAGCACATCCTTCTTTCTCCACAGGTTTATATGAGGCAAATCAAAAATTGTTAAAAGGTGCTGTTAGTTATTATAGTGTTTTGTATATAAAAGGATCTGCATTCTGGAGTGAAATAGACCAGCACCTATTACAACATAATACTTCTTTAGATGAATTTATTCCTTACTTGGCTGGAACAAACGATAATATAGAGTTACCTAAAGTGTTTATTGATAAAGTAGAACCTATTATAGGTAAAGATATCTTTGATCAATTAGTACAACACTATCTACGTTAGTTTAGATTAAATATTTATGAGAAATAGGATTTTTTTAATAATAATAGGTTTAGTTATTTGTTTAATTTCTCAGGCAGAAGACTATCAAATTATTTACCAGTTAAAAAAAGAGTTTTACCCATCTTTAAGAGTTAGAGTCGAAGTAAATACAAAGCCATTAAATAATTTTATATTAGAAGAATCAAGATATTATTATGGAGATAAACGGCCTGCAAGAGATGTATATTGTGCAAATGACAATACTAAGATTAGTTATGGTCAACCAGCTAATTGTGAGTTAATTTATTGGGTTATAGATGTTAAAAGGCAGTCTGTTACAGGGGTTGGTGCTAGGTCTTTAGAAGATTATTATTTAAATAATGGGCAGTGGACTCTTTCTGAGAGTAAAAACTTTCCAAGAATTATCGGGGCTGCAAAGGAGTTAGTCTGTGTAGATGAACATGGTTGTAAACCATTGCCCTCAAAAGAAGAGCCCTTTTTATTTTGGGTTTGGGGGCGAGCACCTACTCAAGTCACTGTAGCTAATAAACAGTTTGAGATATTTTCGGATAAAAGTGCTGAAGCTATTAATAAACGAATGTTAATGGTTAAGGTTGAAGCTAATCTTAGATATTTAAATAAAGTTTTTACCTCACAATTGGGTAATTATATTAAAAAACCTATATCTATAGTGATGTTAGAACGAAATGATAGAATCATGGAAGATGCAGGTGGTGTTGCCCAAGATCATGTGGCATTAATTAATTACTATACTTATGGCTATCAACTTGCTGAGGATTGGGAAGTTCGTTTTCATAAAACAATGCTACATGAATATGTGCATTTATTAGTTCCATGTGAGTCATTTTCAAGGTGGGCATGTGAGAGTCTAGCAGATTATTATGCTTATAAAGCTTTAACTGTAGGTAGACTAAATACAACTACTTTAGATCGTTGGTTTAGGCTGGAAATAAACAATCCTAAGAATGCATTAGGTATGTATCAAATAGATAAAAAATTCTGGCAAACAGGAAGTTGGAATTACTATAGCTTATTTTATGTAAAGGGAGCCGCTTTTTGGAATGAGTTAGACAGCATGTTGCATAAGAAATATCATAATTTAGATAGTTATTTGCACTTATTGGTGATAGAACCCAATAAATATCAATCAAATTTACCCCAACCTTTTGTTAATAAAATAATAGAAATCATTGGTGAGCAAGAGTATAAAAAACTATCAGCGAAGTATTTAGAGTAATAATTAAAAAGGGGCTATAAAGCCCCTTAAATAAAATTTAACCTGCAATAGAGGGTAATAGTTTTTCCCATGCTTTAACTTCTTTCTTGGATGCTCCACCCAAAGCTTCAAGTGCTTGACGAAAGCGGTAGCGAGATAGGTCTGGGCCTAAAATTTCCATTGCATCAAGTACCGGCAGTGAACTAGTTTTACCAGTGATAGCCACAAATACCATAGGCATAATATCTCTGAATTTAACTTCAAAGAAGTCGGCAATACCTTGTACACATAGCGTAATTTGATCTTTTTCCCAATGCCTTAAAGCTTCTAATTTCCACAAAAGTAGTTGCATTGCTTGGCGAACTTGTTCAGGAGAAAGCTTTTTATTTTCAAAAAGAGTAGTGTCTATAGGAACTCCTCCCATAAATAAAAAGTCAGCTAAAGGAACAATTTCGCTAAATGTTTCAACTCTATCTTGTAATAGAGGGATAATTTTAGTGAAGTAGTCTTTATTAAATCCCCAAGTTTGAACTTTGCTAGCAAATTCTTCAACAGATAGATCACGAATCCATTGTCCATTTAACCAAGAAAGTTTTTCGATATCAAAAATAGGACCACCTAATGAAACGCGCTTGATATCAAAACTTTCAATCATTTCAGTTAAAGTAAATTTTTCACGTTCATCAGGCATAGACCAGCCCATACGACCTAAATAATTCAACATGGCTTCTGGTAGAAAACCCATACGCTCATAGAAATTAATAGAGGTAGGATTTTTACGTTTTGATAACTTACTTTTATCTGGATTACGTAATAATGGCATATAGCAAAGTTCAGGTTGCTCCCAGCCAAAATACTCATAAAGCTTAATTAGTTTTGGTGCAGAAGGTAACCATTCTTCACCACGTAGCACGTGAGTAATGCCCATTAAATGATCATCTACTACATTAGCTAAGAAATAAGTAGGTAAACCATCTGTTTTCATCAATACTTGCATATCCATACGATCCCATGGTATCTCTACTTCACCACGGAGCATGTCGTTAACTACACATATTCCATCGCTAGGAACTTTCATACGAATAACATTTGGCTCATTAGCAGACAAGCGGTTGTTTACCTCATCTGAGCTGAGGTGCATACAATGACCATCATAGCGAGGTGTTTCTTTATTTGCCATTTGCTCATTACGAACTTGTTCTAAACGTTCGGCAGTACAAAAACAATGAAAAGCATGACCTTTTTCTACAAGTTCAGTTGCATACTTTTTATAAATATCTCCACGTTCACTTTGTCTATATGGGCCGTATGGGCCTCCAATATCTGGGCCTTCATTCCATTCGATACCTAACCAACGTAATGCATCAAAAATTTGTTGTTCAGATTCACGAGTTGAGCGTACTTGATCAGTATCTTCAATACGTAAAATGAACTCCCCGCCATGTTGACGAGCAAAACAAAGATTAAAAAGAGCAATATAAGCGGTGCCTACATGAGGATCACCTGTTGGAGATGGTGCAATACGTGTACGAACAGTAGTCATAGGACTCTCAAATAAGGAAAAGTAATGTTAATAAATTTATTAATGTAAAATTAGCGTAAATAAGGATTATTATCCAATTAAAATATTTTACTATAACCATTACAACAAAAACACCGTAAGGACATAAAGATGAGTATTAAAAATTGGCCAGCAACAGAAAGACCTAGAGAAAAACTACTAGCACAAGGTGCTAGTTATTTAACAGATGCAGAGCTGCTAGCTATATTTTTAAGAACAGGAGTGACAGGGAAAAGTGCTGTAGATTTGGCGAGGCAACTGCTTTCAGAGTTTGGTAGCTTGCGTGCATTATTGGAAGCAGATTTAAAATCCTTTAGTTCTCACCTTGGTTTAGGTGTAGCGAAATTTACTCAACTACAAGCTGTTATTGAAATGGGTAAACGTCACCTAGCAGAAAAGCTACAAAAGGGTACGGTAATGGACAACCCTCAAGTGGTTAGGGATTTTTTATGTGCACAATTACGCGATGAACCTCATGAGGTGTTTGGTTGTTTATTTTTGGATAGTAAATATCGAGTAATAGCCTATGAAAATCTATTTTATGGCAGCATCAATGAGTCAACTGTTTATCCTAGACAGATAATTAAAAGGTGTCTGCATTTTAATGCTGCCGCTGTTATCTTTACTCATAACCATCCATCAGGCATTACTGAACCAAGTAATAATGACAAACTGTTAACTAAAGAATTAATAAATGCTTTATCTTATGTAGATATTAAAGTATTAGATCACTTAATTATTGGTGAGGGAGAACCTTTTTCCATGGCTGAATGGGGGATGATTTAAAAAATGGAAAATATCTGTGGTTAATTTTAGAGATGTGGGAGAGTTTGTTAATTTATTAGCAGAGCAGGAGTTAATGAGGAGGAAGTGCTTATATAGAGGTGGTAAAATCACTTACCTTGAAAATCTTGATCAAATCGAAACCCCAAAAACAATTATTAATTTGAGAAAAGGGCAAGATCCATATTTTTCTAATATTAAAATGCTACAAATAGCAACAGATAATCAATTGGAGGTTTATAAGACATCGGATAATAAGGTTCGACGTTGGTTAAATGAAGTGATGATGTGTTTTCAAAATAGTTAAATAGACTTTCCTATATTTATTCATTGTACTTCAGGTAAAGATAGAACAGGCATTGTTATTGCAGCATTATTAACTTTGTTAGATATTCCTCAGGATATAATCATTGAAGAATATCTACTAAGTGAGGGAGAGGTAAAGCGTGATTGGATAGAACAAGCCTTAAATGGTATTGGTGATACAAAAAAGTACTTTAATAAAATTTGTAGTAGCACTATAAAGAAACAGTTTTTAGCTATTTAAAAAAAGCCAATACTTACCTCAAATAAGCGCTCGACATCACGAATATATTTTTTATCTACTACAAATAAAATAATATGATCCTCTGATTGGATCAACGTATCATCATGTGCAATAATTACCTCATCACCACGTACAATTGCACCAATAGTTGTTCCTGGCGGTAATCCTACACGTTCAACAGTTCTACCTACTACTTTACTTGATTTTTCATCACCATGAGCGATAGCTTCAATAGCCTCAGCAACCCCCTGATGTAACGAGTGTACACTTACCATATCACCGCGTCTAACATGAGTTAATAAACTACCAATAGTAATATTTTGTGGGCTGATAGCAATATCAATAGTATTTGCTTGAATAAGTTTTACATAAGCAGGGTTATTAACAATAGTCATCACCTTTTTAGCACCTAACTGCTTAGCTAATAATGAAGACATAATATTGGCCTCATCATCATTCGTTAATGCTAAAAATACATCTGCTTCTGCTATGTTTTCTTCAACTAATAGTTCTTTATCAGAAGCACTACCTTGTAACACAATACTGGTATCTAGCTTTTCAGAGAGCTCCCTACAACGAACAGTATTGTGTTCAATAATTTTTACCTGATAACGTGTTTCTATTGCTTCAGCTAGCCGTTCACCAATATTCCCACCCCCCGCAATTACAATTCGTCTATTGGCAGATTCGGCACGTCTTAACAAATTAATAATAGAACGTACATTATTTTTAGCAGTAATAAAAAAGACAATATCATCTACCTCAATAATTGTTTCTCCATTAGGTAGAATAGGATGATCATGTCTATAAATAGCTACTATACGAGCATCAATATTAGGTAAAAGGGTTTTAATCTGCTGTATCTGTTGACCAATTAAGTTACCACCATAATAAGCCTTAACCGCTACTAACTGTGCTTTCCCTTCTGCGAAGTCAATAACTTGGAATGCACCAGGGTATTCAATAAGTCGTTTAATATAATTAGTCACCAACTGTTCAGGGCTAATAATTACATCAACAGGAATAGCTTCATCAGCAAATAACTCATCCCTACTTAAATAAGCAGAATTGCGAATACGTGCAATACGAGTAGGGGTGTGAAATAGTGTATAAGCAACCTGACAGGCAGTCATATTAACTTCATCAGAATTAGTAACGGCTACCAATAAATCAGCATCGTCTGCACCCGCTTGTCGTAATACCGTTGGAAATGAAGCCATACCTTTAATTGTACGAATATCTAAACGATCGCCTAAATCACGTAAGCGCTCAGTATCTAGATCTACTACAGTAATATCATTTGCTTCACTGGCTAAGTGTTCAGCAAGTGTGCCGCCTACTTGGCCAGCTCCAAGAATAATAATCTTCATTTATTTATCAATAAATAGTGAAAGTTTAAAAGATAAAAGAAATAATACACGTTTATAACCATAATATATATGGCTATATAACAATAGCTATTCTTTACAATTAAATATTCTTAAATAGATTGTTTAACTTCCGATGCTTATATAGATAGTATTTAGAACAAGGCATTAAAATTTATTTAATCAAAGAAAATAAGTTAGTGTTTGCAGCGTGTTAAAAGGGTAGATTAAAAATAAACAAAAAAAGTAGTTGACGGGTTTTGTTGATCGCGTATAATGCGCGTCCTCGATAGGCAGTAAGCAAAAAGTTGGTTACCAAACTATCACTGTTCTTTAACAATATAAATCAAGTAAATCGTGTGGGTGTTTGTAGTACTGGTAAGAAATATCAGTAATATAAACAACTCGTCATAGATTGAGTTTTTAGATTACTGAGCCGTTTTAGAACCTTATGGTTCAAAAGATTTTAAACTGAAGAGTTTGATCATGGCTCAGATTGAACGCTGGCGGCAGGCCTAACACATGCAAGTCGGGCGGTAACAGGTCTTTCGGGATGCTGACGAGCGGCGGACGGGTGAGTAAAGTCTAGGAATCTGCCCAGTAGTGGGGGACAACGCGGGGAAACTCGCGCTAATACCGCATACGCCCTACGGGGGAAAGGTGCTTTATTGTACCGCTATTGGATGAGCCTAGATCAGATTAGCTAGTTGGTGGGGTAAAGGCCCACCAAGGCGACGATCTGTAGCTGGTCTGAGAGGATGATCAGCCACACTGGGACTGAGACACGGCCCAGACTCCTACGGGAGGCAGCAGTGGGGAATATTGGACAATGGGGGAAACCCTGATCCAGCCATGCCGCGTGTGTGAAGAAGGTCTTCGGATTGTAAAGCACTTTAAGTTGGGAGGAAGGGGTGAAGTAACGACTCACCTTTGACGTTACCAACAGAATAAGCACCGGCTAACTTCGTGCCAGCAGCCGCGGTAATACGAAGGGTGCAAGCGTTAATCGGAATAACTGGGCGTAAAGCGCGCGTAGGTGGTTTGTCAAGTTGGATGTGAAATCCCCGGGCTCAACCTGGGAACTGCATCCAAAACTGACTGACTAGAGTACAGTAGAGGTTAGTGGAATTTCCTGTGTAGCGGTGAAATGCGTAGATATAGGAAGGAACACCAGTGGCGAAGGCGACTAACTGGACTGATACTGACACTGAGGTGCGAAAGCGTGGGGAGCAAACAGGATTAGATACCCTGGTAGTCCACGCTGTAAACGATGTCAACTAGCCGTTGGGACCCTTGAGGTTTTAGTGGCGCAGCTAACGCAATAAGTTGACCGCCTGGGGAGTACGGTCGCAAGATTAAAACTCAAATGAATTGACGGGGGCCCGCACAAGCGGTGGAGCATGTGGTTTAATTCGACGCAACGCGAAGAACCTTACCTGGCCTTGACATGTCCGGAATCCTACAGAGATGTGGGAGTGCCTTCGGGAATCGGAACACAGGTGCTGCATGGCTGTCGTCAGCTCGTGTCGTGAGATGTTGGGTTAAGTCCCGTAACGAGCGCAACCCTTATCCTTAGTTACCAGCACGTAAAGGTGGGCACTTTAAGGAGACTGCCGGTGACAAACCGGAGGAAGGTGGGGATGACGTCAAGTCATCATGGCCCTTACGGCCAGGGCTACACACGTGCTACAATGGTTGGTACAGAGGGTTGCCAAGCTGTGAAGCGGAGCTAATCTCAGAAAACCAATCGTAGTCCGGATTGAAGTCTGCAACTCGACTTCATGAAGTCGGAATCGCTAGTAATCGCGAATCAGAATGTCGCGGTGAATACGTTCCCGGGCCTTGTACACACCGCCCGTCACACCATGGGAGTGGGTTGCTCCAGAAGTAGCTAGGCTAACCTCGTGAGGCCGGTTACCACGGAGTGATTCATGACTGGGGTGAAGTCGTAACAAGGTAGCCGTAGGGGAACCTGCGGCTGGATCACCTCCTTAAACGAAAGCTGGTACTACAAGTACCCACACGAATTACTTGATTTATAATTGCAAAGAACGAATTGGGCGGATGCCTAAAAAGTTAACAGATTAGGGTCTGTAGCTCAGCTGGTTAGAGCACACGCTTGATAAGCGTGGGGTCGTAGGTTCAAGTCCTACCAGACCCACCAATTAAATGGGGCCATAGCTCAGCTGGGAGAGCGCCTGCCTTGCACGCAGGAGGTCAGGAGTTCGATCCTCCTTGGCTCCACCAGATAATAATCAAAAGAAGCTAGAAGCTAATTCTTTTAAGCAAAGAGAATTACCTTCTAACTTTTAAAGTTAGACTGTTCTTTAACAAATTAGATATGCAAAGAAGTAAAGATTAATTAGTAATTACTGGTCTAATTACTAATGCTGAGGTGAAAATATTGCGAACTCAAGCGCAAATTTTCGGCGAAACAAATGTCGATTCTTTGGTTGTGTAGCTTTAGATTACTAGATAATTTAGGGTTATATAGTCAAGTGAATAAGCGCATACGGTGGATGCCTTGGCAGTCAGAGGCGATGAAAGACGTGATACCTGCGAAAAGTTACGGGGAGCTGGGTACAAAGCATTGATCCGTAAATGTCTGAATGGGGAAACCCAACTGAGAGAACCTCAGTTATCCAGTACTGAATACATAGGTACTGAGAAGCGAACCAGGGGAACTGAAACATCTAAGTACCCTGAGGAAAAGAAATCAACCGAGATACCCCAAGTAGTGGCGAGCGAACGGGGTGCAGCCAGTGTTCAGAAGCATATGTATTAGTGGAATGGTCATGGGAAAGCCAATCATAGAGGGTGATAATCCCGTACACGAAAATACGCATGTGGATCTAAGTACACAAAAAGTAGGTCGGGGCACGAGAAACCTTGACTGAAGACGGGGGGACCATCCTCCAAGGCTAAATACTACTGACTGACCGATAGTGAACCAGTACCGTGAGGGAAAGGCGAAAAGAACCCCGAGTAGGGGAGTGAAATAGAACCTGAAACCGTATGCGTACAAGCAGTGGGAGCGGACTTGTTCCGTGACTGCGTACCTTTTGTATAATGGGTCAGCGACTTATATACAGTAGCAAGCTTAACCGAATAGGGGAGGCGTAGCGAAAGCGAGTCTTAATAGGGCGCCTAGTTGCTGTGTATAGACCCGAAACCAAGCGATCTATCCATGGGCAGGTTGAAGGTTAGGTAACACTGACTGGAGGACCGAACCGACTACCGTTGAAAAGTTAGCGGATGACCTGTGGATCGGAGTGAAAGGCTAATCAAGCTTGGAGATAGCTGGTTCTCCTCGAAAGCTATTTAGGTAGCGCCTCATGTATAACTTCTGGGGGTAGAGCACTGTTTCGGCTAGGGGGTCATCCCGACTTACCAACCCGATGCAAACTCCGAATACCAGAAAGTTCTAGCATGGGAGACACACGGCGGGTGCTAACGTCCGTCGTGAAAAGGGAAACAACCCAGACCGTCAGCTAAGGTCCCAAAATTTTGGTTAAGTGGGAAACGATGTGGGAAGGCATAGACAGCTAGGAGGTTGGCTTAGAAGCAGCCATCCTTTAAAGAAAGCGTAATAGCTCACTAGTCGAGTCGGCCTGCGCGGAAGATGTAACGGGGCTCAAACCAAATACCGAAGCTACGGGTTCACGTTTTACGTGAGCGGTAGAGGAGCGTTGTGTACGCCTGTGAAGGTCAATTGAGAAGTTGGCTGGAGGTATCACAAGTGCGAATGCTGACATGAGTAACGACAATGGGTGTGAAAAACATCCACGCCGAAAGACCAAGGTTTCCTGCGATACGTTAATCGAAGCAGGGTTAGTCGGCCCCTAAGGCGAGGCTGAAAAGCGTAGTCGATGGGAAATAGGTTAATATTCCTATACTTCTAATAACAGTGATGGAGGGACGGAGTAGGCTAAATCAGAGTGGCGTTGGTTGTCCACTTGAAAGGCTGTAGGTAGATCTCTTAGGCAAATCCGGGAGATTATTACTGAGAACTGATGACGATTCATTTATCTTAAATGGAAAGTGATTGATGCCATGCTTCCAAGAAAAGCTTCTAAACTTATGTTATTAGGAACCGTACCCCAAACCGACACAGGTGGTCAGGTAGAGAATACCAAGGCGCTTGAGAGAACTCGGGTGAAGGAACTAGGCAAAATGGCACCGTAACTTCGGGAGAAGGTGCGCTGGTGGTAAGTGAAGTTCCTCGCGAATGGAGCTGAAGCCAGTCGAAGATACCAGGCCGCTGCAACTGTTTATTAAAAACACAGCACTCTGCAAACACGAAAGTGGACGTATAGGGTGTGACGCCTGCCCGGTGCCGGAAGGTTAATTGATGGGGTTAGCTTAGGCGAAGCTCTTGATCGAAGCCCCGGTAAACGGCGGCCGTAACTATAACGGTCCTAAGGTAGCGAAATTCCTTGTCGGGTAAGTTCCGACCTGCACGAATGGCGTAATGATGGCGGCGCTGTCTCCACCCGAGACTCAGTGAAATTGAAATCGCTGTGAAGATGCAGTGTATCCGCGGCTAGACGGAAAGACCCCGTGAACCTTTACTGTAGCTTTGCACTGGACTTTGAACCTGTTTGTGTAGGATAGGTGGGAGGCTTTGAAGTTAGGACGCTAGTTCTAATGGAGCCAACCTTGAAATACCACCCTGACATGTTTGAGGTTCTAACTCTGACCCGTTATCCGGGTTGAGGACAGTGTATGGTGGGCAGTTTGACTGGGGCGGTCTCCTCCTAAAGAGTAACGGAGGAGTACGAAGGTGCGCTCGGCGTGGTCGGAAATCACGCTAAGAGTATAAAGGCAAAAGCGCGCTTGACTGCGAGACAGACAAGTCGAGCAGGTACGAAAGTAGGTCTTAGTGATCCGGTGGTTCTGTATGGAAGGGCCATCGCTCAACGGATAAAAGGTACTCCGGGGATAACAGGCTGATACCGCCCAAGAGTTCATATCGACGGCGGTGTTTGGCACCTCGATGTCGGCTCATCACATCCTGGGGCTGAAGCCGGTCCCAAGGGTATGGCTGTTCGCCATTTAAAGTGGTACGCGAGCTGGGTTTAGAACGTCGTGAGACAGTTCGGTCCCTATCTGCCGTGGACGTTTGAGATTTGAGAGGGGCTGCTCCTAGTACGAGAGGACCGGAGTGGACGAACCTCTGGTGTTCCGGTTGTCACGCCAGTGGCATTGCCGGGTAGCTATGTTCGGAAGAGATAACCGCTGAAAGCATCTAAGCGGGAAACTTGCCTCAAGATGAGATCTCACTGGGGATTTAATCCCCCTAAAGGGCCGTTGAAGACTACAACGTTGATAGGTTGGGTGTGTAAGCGTAGTGATACGTTGAGCTAACCAATACTAATTGCCCGAGAGGCTTGACTATATAACCCCAAGTTATTTAGTTAACCAAAGAAAGACAAGCAAAAGTCGAAAGTGAGCAAATGAGTTCGTTTGCCAAAGCGTAGACTAGACTGAAATAATGATTAATCTTTACAGCATACAAAAGCATATCTGATTTGGGTGATGGGGTAAGATAACCAAGAACCTTCTCACCATAAAGAATTGCTTGAGGAAAATAGAGCGTTGGAACCACCTGAATCCTTCTCGAACTCAGTAGTGAAACGACGTATCGCCAATGGTAGTGTGGGGTCTCCCCATGTGAGAGTAGGTCATCCTCAAGCTCCTAATACAAGCCCCTGACTATAAACAGCAGGGGCTTTTTTATTGTGCAATGAATAATATATAAGTGAATTACAGAGTTGTCCTTCAAGTTGTAAGTAACATTGAAGGACTATAGAGTTATTTAATGGCACAGAATATTTTCTAGAAATTGTTTCGCTCGATTTGTTGAGGGGGCATTAAAAAATTGTTCTTTGGGTCTATCTTCTAAAATTTGGCCTTGATCCATAAAAATAACTCGATTAGCTACTTTTTTGGCAAATCCCATTTCGTGGGTTACTACTAGCATGGTCATACCTTCTTCTGCTAGTTCTACCATTACATCAAGTACTTCATTAATCATTTCTGGATCTAGGGCAGAAGTGGGTTCATCAAATAGCATACAGATAGGATCCATACATAAGGCTCTGGCAATGGCTACTCGTTGTTGTTGACCACCTGATAGTTGACTAGGGTATTTGTTGGCATGATCTTTTAGCCCTACCCTTGTTAGCAGAGAATTTGCTTTATTGAGTGCCTGTTGTTTAGTGCGTTTAAGTATTTTTATTTGTGGTGTAATAAGATTTTCGATAATGGTCATATGGGGGAATAGTTCAAAGTGTTGGAATACCATACCTACTTTGGAACGAAGCTTGGGTAAGTTGGTTTGAGGATCGTTAACTTTGATATTGTCGATAACTATTTCACCTGTTTGTATTTCTTCTAAAGCATTGATAGTTTTTATAAAAGTTGATTTGCCTGAGCCAGAAGGGCCGCAGATAACTACAACTTCACCTTTTTTAACGTCTGTTGAGCAGTCTTTGAGCACGTGAAAATTGCCATAGTATTTATTTATATTGTTAACGGTTATCATGATAGTCTCACTTTTCTACTTAGGCGTCTTACTAGTTTTGACGTAATAAAACAAATAATAAAATATACAAATCCGGCAAAGAGAATTAATTCTACTAATCTGCCATCACGATCTCCTACTTTATAGGCTGTGCTGAAAAAGTCGGATAAGCCAATTACATAAACCAGTGATGTATCTTGGAAGAGGATAATTGCTTGGGTTAGTAGGATGGGGATCATTTTGCGAAAGGCTTGGGGTAGAACAACTATTCGCATAGTTTGGAGTTTGGTAAAGCCTAGTGCATAGCTAGCATTGATTTGACCCTTAGAGATACTTTGAATACCTGAACGTATAATTTCTGAGTAGAAGGCGGCTTCAAATAGGGTAAAACCGATTAGTGCAGAAAGAAAGCGGATATCTAGTGTAGGGTCATCTAGTAAGTTTCTTAGTAAACCAGGAACAATCAGGTAGAACCAGAGTAGTACCATAATCAGTGGAATAGAGCGAAACAGGTTAACATAACCTTTTGCTAGTAATGCTATGCTTTTTCCTAGAAAGGTTTTGCTGTCGTTTAAGCGAGCTAAAGCCAATAGTGTGCCTAAAATAATACCTGTAATAATGGCAACACCTGTAATTTCTAAGGTAGTTATCATTCCTTTTAATAGTAGATGGCGAGCATCGTATATTACATTCCAATCAAACTCGTACATTATTTATCTCCTGTTATATAACCAGGTATTTGTAATTTTTTCTCTAATTTATGCATTAGTAACATAACAATGATGTTGACGAGCATGTAAAGTGCTGTAATTACTATAAAGGCTTCATAAGGTTGTGCTGTGTAATCAACGAGTTGTTGAGCTTGTCGAGATAGTTCGATAAAGCCAATAGTAGTAGCCACTGAGGAGTTTTTAAAAATATTCAGAAACTCTGATGTAAGAGCTGGCATGATAATACGGATAGCTTGGGGGATTCGAACGGTGAAATATATTTGTAAAGTGGTAAATCCCAAAGCTAAACCTGCTGCTGTTTGTCCATCTGGTACAGCTTGAATACCTGTTCTTACTTGTTCGGCAATACGTGCAGAGGTAAATAGGCCTAGGCATATCCAAGCAGTTAGAAACTGGGAATAAAGAGGCGGCATTTGAAACAGAGCATCTCTGGCTGTTTGAGGTAAAAATTCAGGTATAACAAAAAACCAGATAAATAATTGCACCAAAAGAGGGATATCTCTAAATAGTTCAATATAGCCGCTAGCAATACTTGAGATAATAGGATTTTTGACAGTCCGTAAGGTGCCTATAATACCGCCCATTATTAGTGCAAGTATCCAAGCTGTAATGGAAAGTACGATGGTTCCAATTAAGCCTGCAATAATCCAATCAATATAGGTAGCATCGCCTGAAGGAACGCTTTGGAAGAAGACACTCCAATTCCAACTATAATTAGTCATGATGAATTCTCTTATAATAATTATGTTAGGCTTAGTAGAGTTACTAAGCCTATTTAGGTGCTGTTACTCAAAAGGTTTGTCGTTGGGTGCTTTGAAGAGAGCCTGCATTTTTTCTGAGAGTGGGAATTCAAGATTTAAGTTTTTAGGTGGAATAGGTTTATTAAACCATTTATCATAAATAGTATTAATTTCTCCTGAGGTCATCAGTTTTGCGATGGTTTCATCTGCGATAGCTTTAAATTCTGGATCGTCTTTACGTATCATACAACCATAAGCTTCATAAGATTGTGGTTCTCCTACTACTACCCAATCTGAAGGGTTTCTTGCTTTAGCTCTTTCGCCGAATAATAATGCATCATCCATCATAAAGGCTACTGCTCTTCCCGACTGTAACATAAGGAATGCTTCACCATGATCTTTGGCACTAATTATGTTCATATTCATGTCTTTATCATTATCCATTTTTTGTAGAATACGCTCTGAGGTTGTACCTGCAGTAGTAACTACATTTTTACCTGCTAGGTCAGGAAAGTCTTTAATACCTGAGGTGGTTTTAGTCATTAAACGTGTACCAATAATAAAGATAGTATTGGAGAAGCCTACTTGTTGAGCACGTTCTTTATTATGGGTAGTTGAACCACATTCGATATCAATTGAACCATTTTGGAGCAATGTAATACGGTTTGCAGAGGTTACAGGTAGCATTTTTGTTTTTAGGTCTGGAAGGTTGAGTTTAGCTTTAATGGCATCAACTATTTTCATTTCAATTTCTTGTGAATAACCAATCACATTTTGGTTATTGTCATAGTATGAGAAAGGAACAGAGGATTCGCGATGGCCCAGTAATATTGTGTTAGTAGATTTAATCTTATTGAGTGTAGGAGATTCTGCTAAGGCTATGGAGGATAAACCTAATGCAGAGATTGTTAGTACAGCGATGGAAGTTTTGAGTAAACGCATAAAAGCACCTTTTTATATTTCTAAAATTGAGTTGTTGTTATTTTAAATAGGCAAACTTTGTGCCACTATGATTACTATAAAGGGCTTATAAGAGGGCGGTAAACACGACGAAAGTATAGGAAAATACAGCTAATATTATTATTTGTTAGGTTGGGCTATAGTGACGAAATATGTGCAGATTATTGAAAGATAAAAAAGGTTAGTAAGACTATTACTAACCTTTAGGTTTGCTTAGAAATCAAAGCTTAGTTTTGTCCAAACTGTACGACCTGGTTCTGGTATTTGTTGATCAGCAGTAAAACCAAACATATTGGCACCCCCTCTATTTAAGTGTTCCACATAATAGCGATCAAATAAGTTATCAACCCCTGCTGTTAATTTAAAGTTTTTATTTATTTGGTAACCTCCATTAAAGGAGAAAATACCAAAGCCAGAGCTTTTACCAAAGTCTTTACCAATGACATTGCCTTGGTTGGTAGCAACACGGCTTTGTGAGTCAACAATACGCATTAATGCACCTGCTGACCATTTATCATATTGATAGTTAAGACCTAACCGCACTTCTAAAGGGGGAATTTGTGGTAGGGCACGGCCATCGCTACTATTTTTACCCCATGAGTAAGCAAGACTTGCATCTGTTGTCCAACGATCTGTGAGCTTGTAGGCTGCACCTAATTCACCACCCATAATACGGGCATCAACGTTACCTACATTATTAGCAGCACCTTGTTGAGTGAAGATAATATAGTCGCCAACCCAACCTACATAACCAGATGCCCAAGCACTTAAACGATCATTGTTATATTGTAGGCCAAAATCAACTTGTGTTGTTTTCTCTGGTGCTAATTTTTTGAACGCGGTATTTTTATTGGCGCCACTAAATAGCTCCCAATAGTCTGGAAAACGCTGAGTATGACCGATACCTGCGTAAAGGGTAGTTGGTGAGTCTGCTAAGTCATATTCAAAACGCATAAAACCACTAGGAAGGGTTTTGGTTCTTTCTTTACTTATTTGTTCTGCTCTAGCTCGATAGTGATCGATTCTAGCACCTGTAATAAGCCTACTTTGCTCAGAGGTATACCAAGTTAACTCACTAAAAGCACCATAATTACTAATATAGGCGTCTTTAGTCCAACCATCTGTTGTTAACATCATCTGTCTGTTTTTAGATCGATGAGTATCACGTTTGCCATCTATCCCTGTTTGTAATTTGAAATCAGTCCACTCCCAAGTAGCGCTCACTTTACCACCCATAGTTCGGCGATCAGGATTAGACTCCATCCAGTTTGGCGGGGGATTCATATGGCGTAAGCGAAAGTTATCCATCACATGATTAATATAGTTGTAATAGACTTGAGCTTCTACTTTATTTAATACTTCACCTATATTAGATTTTTCAAAACGAACGCCGTAGGATTCTCTTAGAAAGCGAGAGCCATCCATACTTCTATCTGCATAACGGGCTTCGCCATTACCACGACCTGCTGTTAGTTCTAGTAGTGTGTCTTCATCAGGCGTTATACCAAGAGCAAGATCGCCATTCCATTTACTCCATTTGGAGTGGATACGATTATCATTACCATCATGGTAGTCACCTGCTTTGGATTGGTTTCCAGTAAATCGAAGGTAACCATATTGATTACCACCGACCGCATCTAGGTTTTTATCGAAGCGACCATCTGTACCAATTAATACGCTACCACTGATATGTCCACCTAGTTCATGGAAACGATGTGGATCACGTTCGAATAAAATAGTACCTGCAGAGCCTGTTGGTCCCCAAATTACAGTTTGTGGGCCTTTAATTACAGTTATGCGGTCGTAAGTTTCAGGAGAAATATAAGAAGTAGGTGTATCCATTCGTCCACCACAGCCTCCCAGAATTGTTCCTCCATCGGTTAATATATTAAGGCGAGAACCAAACATACCACGGAAAACAGGGTCACCATTAGAGCCGCCTTTGCGCACTACAGAAAAACCAGGAATTGTTTTTAAGTAATCAGCACCATCACTGGCTGGAACGGGTTGTCGGGGTTGTTTAGGGTCTGTTACCACTGTTAATGGGGAAGTTTGAGGCGCAGCAGTTATTACAATGGTATCTAAAGTAATATCTGAATTATTTTTTTGCTTATTTTCATCTGATTCATTTGCGTAGGTAGGTTGGTAACCTAATCCTACAGATAGAATCGAAATAATACATGCTAAATAAGCATGCTTATTGCGAGACATAGCCATAAAACTTAATCCTTCTTTAATTAAAGTAATATCTATCTAGCAAATAACCAATCTTTATCCTTAAGTAAAAGGACTACTTACATTGCTAGATAATAAGTTTTTATAGATGAGTTATATAAATAAAGAAGGAGGAGCGCGGCTTAGAGGGCTATTATAAAGAGGTGAGAATATATCATTGAAATGATAAGGCGTAGTATATTGATGTATAGGTGGAGCCTGTACAATAACAGCTATATAAGTAGTTAGGACAGGTGTGTGTAGTAAATCACAATAACCACATAAGCTCATTTGGTGATGGTTGGTTTGTGGTGTTGAAGTTTGTGATGCTGATTGATCTGAGGATATAGTGTTGTGGTGATTAGAATGATCCATTGTCTCATGTTGAGACATGGTCATAGAGTGGGATGCAACAGAAACCATGGCCAATATTTGCGAGGTAACAGGCCCAATAGTGAGCATTAATACTGCAAATAGACCAAGATAGGCTAGGTAGTGCTGTTTTGCTTTGCGACTAAATAACCGCATAACCCCATTATCCCGATATAATATGTTACATTATAGGTTAATGGCTGCTTTCAACAAGCGACATAATGTAACAGTTATAAAGTTTATTTTATTGCTAGTTAGTTGAGTTATCTTTTTTTAAATTGCTGTATTTTTTATTAAATAGGTTATTCTGCTAAATTTTAAAAGATGTTTGCAATTATATTTTAATTATTTTATGGTATGCGCATGAAAACATATCAAACACTTATACTTTATCGTCAATATTGCTGCCTAAATCTAGTTGCGCAGCGACTTAGTCAGTTCTGCTAAAAATAAAACGAAAACTATTTAAGAACTCTCTTATTTGATAAGTATTTTGAAGGAATTTTAATTATGTCTATGCAACAAGTACCAGCTCATAAATATCGTGCTTTTCCTATGGTCGATATTCCAGATCGTACATGGCCATCAAAAACAATTGATAAAGCGCCTGTTTGGAGTAGCTCAGATTTACGTGATGGCAATCAATCATTGATCGAGCCAATGGATGCTGATAAAAAAATGAAATTCTTTAAAACCTTAGTTGATGTAGGTCTTAAAGAAATTGAGGTGGCTTTTCCCTCAGCTTCACAAACAGATTACGATTTTGTGCGTGAGTTAATTGAAAATAATCATATCCCAGATGATGTTTATATTCAGGTATTGACTCAAGCGCGTGAGGAGTTGATTCGCCGTACTTTTGAATCATTACGTGGTGCTAAAAAAGCTATCGTGCATTTCTATGTGGCGGTGTCTCCTTCTTTTCGTCGTATTGTTTTTAAACAAGATAAAGAATCTATTATTCAAACAGCAGTAAACTCAGCTAAATTGTTTAATGAGTTGGCAGCGCAGCAACCAGAAACTGAATGGGTATTTGAGTTTTCACCAGAAACATTCAGTATGGCCGAATTACCATTTTCTGTAGAAATTTGTAATGCAGTGTTGGACGTTTGGAAACCTACACCTGAGAAAAAAGTTATTTTGAATTTACCTGCAACCGTAGAAAGCTCTATGCCGAATGTATATGCAGATCAAATAGAGTGGTTCTGTCGCCATGTGAATCATCGTGATAGTGTATTAGTAAGTGTGCATTGCCATAATGACCGTGGTACAGGTATTGCTGCTACTGAGTTAGGTTTATTAGCTGGCGCTGACCGTGTGGAAGGTTGCTTGTTTGGTAATGGTGAGCGTACAGGTAATGTGGATATTGTTACTTTAGCTTTAAATATGTATACGCAAGGTGTTGATCCTAAATTAGACTTTTCTGATATTGATGCTGTACGTAAAGTGGTGGAAGAGTGTAATCAAATTGCAGTGCATCCACGTCATCCTTATGTGGGAGACTTAGTACATACTGCATTCTCTGGTTCGCATCAAGATGCTATTCGTAAAGGTTTTGCTGCGCAAACTGAAGATATCTATTGGGAGGTGCCTTACTTACCGATTGACCCAAGTGATATTGGTCGTAGCTATGACGCAGTCATTCGTGTTAATAGTCAATCAGGTAAGGGTGGTATTACTTACTTATTGGAGCAAGAGTATGGTATTAGCTTACCGCGTCGTATGCAGATCGAGTTTAGCCAAGTAGTACAAAAAGAAACTGATCGTTTAGGGTTAGAAATGACGGCTAAACAGATCCACAGTTTGTTAGATACTGAATATTTACAAGCAAATCAACCATTTCAATTAGTAAAACATCGCCTCCAAGAAGAGAATGATGTTAGTACTGTAGATTTAGAAGTTAATGTAGGTGGTAAAGTTGAACATTGGCAAGGTTCTGGTAAAGGGCCATTAGAAGCAGTAGTTTCAGCCTTACCTGTTAAAGTAGAAATTATGGATTACAATGAGCATGCTATTGGTGCAGGCAGTACAGCTAATGCTGCCGCTTATATTGAAATTCGTATGGAAGGACAACGTCCATTACATGGTATAGGTATTAATGAAAATATAACTACTGCTAGTTTCCATGCGTTATTTAGTGCAGTTAATCGTGCTATGCAAATAGCTAATGGAAAAGCTGCATAACAGTTATTAAATAGGCAAGGCTAATCCCTTGCCTATTGTTTATTTGCTTCTTCTTTTACTTTTCTTTTTTCTTCATTAATATATTTCATTACATCACCAATGGGGTTGGATGATTTATTTAATCCTTTGACACAACAGTATATTTTTTTACCGTAGATAGAATTAGTTTTTAATTCAATTATGGCATCATATACGCTAACTCTTGTTAAAGCTGGAGTGCCTGAGGAAAATAAGCCAACTTTATATATATTTCTTATATTTCTTATATTTCTTATATTTGTTATAGGCGTAGTAATTTCACCCTTTTTACCTATGATTATTAGGTTGCCATTTTCAATATATATTTCTTTAATTCTAAAGTAAGTAAATAGTAAGTAACTACAGATAAAAATATGAATTATAAGAGCAGTAATTATATCTATATCACCATCATAGTAAAAAAGTAAAGGAAGGGCGAAACAAGCACAAATCATTATCAATTTATGATGAAGATATTCTTTTTTAGTTAGAAAGTAGCTTCCATCCATATTTATAGTCTTCTTCTTATATATTTATCAAATATTAGCATATTTCATTACTTTCTTTAATTAATATAGCATTTGATTTTCTGGTTTAGGATTAACTTTTTAAAACCATTTTTATATGAGGAATACCATCCTCATAATACATGTCTCCCTCAGCTATAAAACCAAAAGAACCATAAAATTGTTGCAAATGGGCTTGGGCTGATAGATAAATAGGTAATGTACCTGACCAGTGCTGTTTACAAGCATGTAGTGCTTTTTCTAGAAGTCGGTTGCCTAAACCAGCACCTCGTGCAGCAGGCGCTGTGATCACTCTACCTATAGATAATTGAGTATCAGTTGCTAGTATTCTAGCATAAGCCACTAGTTGATTAGCTTGCCATGCCATTATATGTCTGTTTTCACTCATTAAGTCTTGGCCATCAATATCCTGATAAACACAATTTTGTTCTACAATAAATACTTCGTTACGTAATTTTAATAGTTGATAAAGTTGTTCAGTAGTTAATTGGGAATGGTGCAGATCTTGCCAGATAATTTGCATAATAATATGTTCTTAAGTATTTAGTTAAACTATAAAATTGATCTAAAGCTAAATTAGAAGATAGAAAATAAAATGATAGCTAAGAGTATTAATCATATTAATGGTATTATTACAAATTTTTAGCAAAGTGTTCATTAAATAATTAATGAATACCCTATGATAAAAGTTAAATGAGAATCTAGGAAAACTTGAATGAGTAATTCATCTCAATTAGCACGTGGATTAACTGCCCGTCATATTTTATTTATTGCCCTTGGTTCAGCAATTGGTACTGGCCTATTTTATGGTTCAGCTAAAGCTATTCAGATGGCAGGGCCTGCTGTTTTATTAGCCTATTTTGTAGGTGGTGCAGCCGTATTTATTATGATGCGCGCTTTAGGAGAAATGGCGGTGCGTGATCCTGTTTCAGGATCGTTTAGTCATTATGCTACTAAGTATTTAGGCCCAATGGCGGGCTTTATTACAGGTTGGACTTATACCTTTGAAATGATCGTGGTTTGTATTGCTGATGTTACTGCCTTTGGGATTTATATGAAGCTGTGGTTTCCACATGTTGATCAATGGATATGGGCACTAGCTATTATTTTAGTGATTGGTGGTATTAATCTTTTTCATGTAAAAGCATTTGGTGAAATGGAGTTTTGGCTGTGCTTAATTAAAGTGCTAGCTATCATCGCTATGATTGTAGGTGGTGGTATTTTATTGTTAGTAGGTACTAATTTTGGTTATCCAATAGGTATCAGTAACCTATGGGAGCATGGTGGTTTTATGCCTAATGGCATTGAAGGAGTGATTGCTTCTTTAGCCATTGTCATGTTTGCTTTCGGTGGGGTAGAAGTTATTGGTGTTACTTCTAGTGAAGCAGATAATCCTGAAAAATCTATTCCTAAAGCAATTAATGCAGTACCTTTTAGAATTTTATTCTTCTATGTGTTTACCTTATTTATTTTAATGTCGCTATTTCCTTGGAATGAAATAGGTTTGGCAGGTAGTCCCTTTGTAACTATCTTTGAAAAGTTAGGCATTCCTTATGCTCCCCATATTTTAAATGTGGTGGTGATTGTGGCTGCTGTTTCAGCGATTAATAGTGATATATTTGGTGCTGGTCGTGTTATGTATGGTATGGCACAAAATAAACAAGCACCGAGTGCTTTTTTACGGATTAATAAGAATGGAGTACCTTGGGTAACGGCTATTGTTTTATCTATTACTTTGGGTATTGGTGTTTATCTAAACTATCTAATTCCTAAAAATGTTTTTGTACTTATTGCCTCAATTGCCACTTTTGCTACGGTATGGGTATGGTTAATGATTTTATGTTCTCATCTAATGATGCGCCGTAAAATGACTAGACAAGAAGTAGCCGAATTGAAATTTCCAATACCTTTCTGGCCTATTGCCCCCATTTTAACTACATTATTTATGGTGTTTGTGGTGGTGTTATTGGGCTTCTTTAAAGAGACAAGGATTGCTTTATATGTGGGAGTCGTTTGGGTGGTGTTATTAATTGTAGCTTATTATTTATTTGTGAAAGAGAAATAAAGTTATAGTATATGTATATCTGTAAGTAATTAAATAATGGGAGGAGATTGTTTTGTTAATTGATATATTTCTTCCTAGCTTTCAGTTTTCTGAAAAGCATTGTATAACAATATCCGCTCCTCCAGATATTATTATGGATGTTATCATCAATAATGATCCATCTGCAGATAAGTTAACTAAAATTTTAATGAAAATACGTGAGTTTCCAATGAAACTTTATTCTTTTCATCGAGCAAAAGAAATTAAAGAACCTTTTGGATTTCATAGTTTTCTATTTCTGGGGAGCCAAGAAAGTAAAGAAGTTACTTATGGGCTTATTGGAAAGTTTTGGCAATTTAATTTTGGTTTAGTTTCTGTTTCAACACCATTAGAGTTTCAGCAATTTTCTAACAAAGGGGTTGCTAAATTGGTGATGAATTTTGTAATAACAGAACGAAATGATAATACGTCTATTTTATCAACTGAAACAAGGGTATTTTGTCCTGATAAGAAAATAGTAATGTTATTTTCACCATATTGGTATCTAATAAGACTAGCTAGTGGCTTTATTCGGAGAAGAATACTCTTACAAATTAAGTATATTGCTGAACAAAAAGGATCAAATTGAGTGCTCAATTTTTAAAGTTTGATTATTGGGTACTAAAATTTTAATCCACTTAATCGAACAGTTTGTCTTTTGATAGTTTCATCAAAGATACGTGGTTCGCTTTCGATTAAAGTAAATTTATTACGGGCACGAGTAATAGCAGTATAGAGTAGCTCACGGCTAAGAACAGGGTTTAACTGATCTGGTAGTATTAGGGCAGTATGAGAGAATTCTGAGCCTTGTGATTTATGTACAGTCATAGCAAAAACTGTTTCTGCTGAACTTAAACGGCTTGGTAATACTTCTCGTAAATTTTGAGTGCCATCATTGTAGGGAAATACTACTTTTAATACAGTTTGTTCAGGTGCATTTTCCATGGGAAATGCAAGAGTGATACCTATATCACCATTCATTAAACCTAATGCATAATCGTTGTGGGTCATTAGCACGGGTCGACCTTCATACCAACCCTCAAAATGGGAAATATAACCATGACGATACAACATATAAGCAATAGTTCTATTTAATTCATTAATACCATATTGACCTTCCCGCAATACAGCTAATATTTGAAACTGATTAAATGCAGCTAGTACTTGATTAGCCCATTTTTTCCATACAGGATCATAGACTGGGATAGTTGTATCAGGTCGTTGGTTTTTTAAAACGGCTAAATAATGACTATAACCATCCTGCTTTTCACTTCCAGTTAGAATAAATTTTTCAAAGTTTGGGTCTTTGACTTGGTTGATAGTTAGGTGCCCCAAGTCAGAAAGTGTCTGTTTTAATAGCTGGCGGGTTTGTTTAATATTACCTGTATTTACCCATTTAGCTAACTGGCCAATTCCACTATCACTGGCAAAACGTCGAGAGTGACGTAACATAACAGTCTGTTGTGCTAATGGATTTTGTTCGTTGTTACCTATTTGCAAATGGGTATTAGCTAATTGTTCACCTGTTATTTCAGTTAACCAGCTAAGTGTTTGTGGGCTATATAAACCTAACTCTGCATTTCGGCATAAATCACCCAGTACAGCTCCTGCCTCTACTGAGGCTAATTGGTCTTTGTCACCTAATAAAATTAACCGAGCATGGGTAGGTAATGCTTCTAATAGATGAGCAAAAAGCTCTAAATCAATCATAGAGGCTTCATCAATAATAAGAATATCTAAAGCTAATGGATTGGTTTTATTGTGTATAAAATGGCGGGTATCAGGACGACTACCTAGTAGACGGTGTAAGGTACTTACAGTCACAGGAATATATGCTCTTACATCTTCATCAATGGTTAATGAGGCTACTTGTTTACCAATAGATTCAGTTAAGCGTGCTGCTGCTTTGCCTGTTGGGGCTGCCAGTTGAATATTAAGTGGTTTACCCGCTTTAACAGCAGGTGTTTGTAGTAATGCCAATAATCGAATAACCGTAGTTGTTTTACCAGTACCTGGCCCCCCAGTAATAATACTAAAGGCTGTTCGCGTAGCAATAGCACAGGCAATTTTCTGCCAATCAGGGGAGTCTTTATTATCTTTAAAAAGTTCGTTTAATCTAGTTGATAAATCTTCGGGTATGGCTAGTTGGGTATTTAAACGTTGATTAATATGCGTAGTTAATAATTTCTCGTAGTACCAATAACGCCATAAATACAGTCTACCCTGTTGCCAAACCATAGGGGTTTGCTTTTCACCTTGTGAAGTTAAATCACTATTGATAATGGCTTGTTGCCAATCAGCAAGATTAAGCTGTGCTAATAATTGAACTGGATACCAAGGTTGCTGTTGATAAGTATAACTAAGAGATAAAGATAGTTCTGGATGTTGTAAAGTTAATGCTAAATCTAAACAAACATGACCATGGCTCAATTGATAACTGGTTAATGTAGCAGCTAATAATACACTAGGTTCAGTATTTGGTGATTGTTCTGCTAAGAACGCTGCAAAAGCATGATCTAATGGGCGAAGCCAACCTGCTGTTACCCATAGCTGTAATACCACTAGCATATCTGTAGTAGATGTTAGTGGTCGTAAAGTTAACCATTGCTCAGCTTGATCTAGCTGTTGTTGGCTGATGGGCAGCAATGGATTCATGCTTGCTCCTTAGCTTTATTGCTAAATAGATTATCTAATTTATCAATCAGTTCAAAAGGCACACGCTCATAAAATACACCGCCCGTTGCACTTTGATAACCTCGTAAAAATAGATAGAGTACGCCACCTGTATGTTGCTCATAGTCATAATCAGCTAAACGGGCTTTAAGCTGGCGATGTAGGGCTAATTGATAAAGTACTAGCTGTAAATCGTAACGGTGAGTAAGCATGGCTTCATTCATAGCTGATAGGGTATAGGCTTGGTTATTTTCACCTAGCCAATTAGATTTGTAATCAACAATATAGTAACGGTCATCTTGTGCAAAGGTTAAATCGATAAAGCCTTTAAACATACCATTCAGCATACCTTTTTCTAAAGGTGGGCGAATTTGATTAGGTAAAATATAGCTTTTTACTAATGTATCTAATTGTTCAAGATTAAGCCAATGGCTAGCAAACATAAATTCCATTTCTGAAAGGTAATGGGGGAGTTCTAATAATGAACTGGTTCTATCAACTAACGGTAGTTGCTGTTTGATAAAACCTTGTAACCAGTCTTGTAAAATATCAATCCAATGTTCCCAGCTACGAATATTACAACGCCTTGCAATAAAGTCTCTGCTTTCGGTTGGGTTATTTGCTACTTCAGCAAAACCTTTATTAGCAGCCCAGTCCAGTATGCCATGTAGAAAAGAGCCTGCTAATGCTCCCCGTGGAAAGCCATGAATGTCATTGGTGATTGGTGTATTGGTTGAGAAGCTACTGTTATCATCATCAAATAAGTTTTGATTAGCTGCCGTTTCAGGTACAGCTAAGGTTTCTATTGATTCTTGTTCAATCGTTGTTGCAGCCAAACGTAATGAGCTATAAGACGATATCCACCAAAAGCGCGAAATACTTCTTGCCATTTCTCGTGCTTGTGGTTTTATAACAGTTAACTGTTGTTCATTAAAACGTTGTAGGTTACTTTCTGGTAATACTTGTAGTTGAATACTTGAACAATCTTCAGTAAATTTTTCTAAACAACTTTGTAAATGGCTAGAGTCAGTTAGCGGTGAGCCATTATTTAATAAATAACCAATCGCTGAGTCATGCAATACAGAAGCTTTATTATTGCCATATTTTAAATCAGCTATACCTAACCAACAGTTATATTTAGCCCGTGTTAGTGCTACATATAATAAACGTAAATCTTCGGATAAACGTTCTTTATCTGCTTGATTAATAATTTCAGTATTTCTATGTAAGGAAAGTTGCAAATTACCTTGTTCATCGTGGTAGCGAATAGGTAAAAAATTTCCATTCACTGCTTTAAAAGAACAAATAAAAGGTAAAAATACTAAGGGATATTCTAAGCCTTTAGATTTATGAATAGTAATAACTTTAACCAGTTGCTCATCACTTTCTAAGCGAACAATATATTCATCACTTTGTTTATTATTTTCAGTCAAGCGTTCTGCTAAATAACGTATTAATGCTTGTTCGCCATCTAGCTCGGTAGCAGCTTGTTGTAATAGTTCTGCAAGGTGTAATAGGTTGGTGAGTTTTCTTTCACCTTCTTGGTAATTACTTAATAACCGTTGTGGTAGTTTAAAATCTTGTAAGAAACGACGTAACATGGGAAGTACCCCTTGGGTTCTCCACAATTCTTTATAGAAACGGAATTGTAAAATACGTTGTTCCCAAATATTTTCATTTTGATTGTAGCTGTCTAATTCTTGTAAGGTTAGATCAAGGGTTGCAGTAGCTAAAGCAGCCCTTAATAAGTGTTCATTTTCAGGCTGACCACAGGCTTCTAACCAGAGCAGTAAGTCCTGTGCTTCAAGAGTATCTAATACTGAATCCTTATCAGATAGGTAGACACTACGTACATTACGCGTAGCTAGTGCATCTCGTATTGCTTTAGCTTCTTTACCACTTCGAACAAGGATTGCAATATCAGAAGGACGTAGTGGTAATAAATAATCCTCTTGTTGAAAGCCAGCTTTATTTTGTTGGCCTAGATTTAATAAGCGAACAATTTCACTGGCACAACTTGCTGCAAAATGATTGTAGTATTCAGTTGTGCTAATAGGCGCATCGCTAGGTTGGTACCAAAAATTTAAAGCCGTTTGCTGCTGATTATTAATAACAAAAGCTTCTTTTTTGCCTTGTGCTTTAACAGGGTAAAAAGGTAAAGGATTATGCTGAGCTGTTTTAAAATGGAAAGCGCCTGTCGCATTATGTTGTTCCGCATAATCGAATAAACAGTTAGTGGCAGCTACCATAGCTTGACTAGAGCGATAGTTTGTATCTAGTTGGTGTAAACGTTTTTCAATATGATAGCGGGCTTGTAGATAAGTATAGATGTCTGCACCACGGAAGGCATAAATAGCTTGCTTGGGGTCACCAATTAAAAATAGCCCTACATCCTCTTCTTGTTCTAAATAGATCTTAGACAGAATGCGATATTGGATAGGGTCAGTATCTTGAAACTCATCAACCATAGCCACTGGAAATTGTTGTCGAATAAGTTTAGCTAAGCGGTTACCAGAAGGTCTTTGTAATGCTTCATCTAAGCGAGTTAATAGATCATCAAAGCCAATTTCAGCACGACGTACTTTCTCTTGTTCAAAGCGTTGTTTAACCCACTGTACTGCATGGGTTAACACAGCTAAAGTTGGGTTTGGTAGATTGTTTAATGCTTTAACCAGTTCTGGCATTGCTTCTAATGCAGGGTGATTAGGAGGTGAACCTTGTTTCCAAATTTCAGCAAAGCCTTCTGACGATAGTCGTTCAAACCCTACACCTAGATCAAGTTCTATTTGCTCGTTATCTGTTGCCCATTCTTTAAGCTTATTGCACCAACTATCATAAAAACGTTTTTGTAATTTACGGCCATCTACTTGTTTTTTTGCAACTGCTTCATCACAAATCAATCTAAGTTCTTCTGCCCACTCAGCCCAAGATTTTTTTAACTCAGTAATTGTTTGTTGGCGTAAGTTGAGTTGTTGTTTTAATAGTTCGGCAGGTGGCGTTGTCTGTTCTGGTAAGTCTGCTATTAATAAATCAGTGAGTTGGTTTTGTAAGTTTTTTGGTGTTTGCCAATTTTCTCTTACCCAATCTAAAGCCATACCTGTTAATGGATAACAAAAAATTCGCCAATAGTCACGAATAACACTGGCAAGTAAATCACTATGATCTGGTTCTAAGTGCTGGCGGAATAAATTGCCACTATCGAAGGCATGCTCTTTAAGCATCCGTTGACACCAAGAGTGAATGGTGGATACTGCTGCTTCATCCATCCATTGTGCAGCAATTTCTAATTGTTGGGCACAGGTAGGCCATTCCATTTCTAAATAATCATTACGTAAACTAATCAGTATCTCATCTGGATTGGCTAATTCATTTCGAAAGTAACGAGCAGCTTCTGCTAGGCGTGTACGAATACGATCACGTAGTTCTTGAGTTGCTGCCTCAGTAAAAGTCATTACCAATATTTCAGGTGGTAATAAGGGGCGTCTAAATTTAGTTTTTTCACTCCCATGGCCTAATACTAATCGTAAGTACAGTGTAGATATGGTAAACGTTTTACCTGTTCCAGCACTGGCCTCGATTAGTTGACTTCCTTGTAATGGAAAGTTTAAGGCAAAGGGTAGTTGATTGGTCATTAGTGATTTATAAATAATCAGATAAGGTAGTTGATCATTCTACAAAATTTTACTTGTAAAGGTTGATTTATTTAATAATAATCACTAATCAATCGTTATATAACGGCAGTAAAACATTCTAATTGTGGTGGCCCTAAGTAAATTTCACGCGTACTAGGATCACCTGCATTAGCGTGTGCTTTACGAAAGGCTTCGGAATGAGTCCAGTTTTTAAAAGCTTCTTCTGATTCCCATTCTGCATGTGAAGCAAACAGTGTATAACCATCCTGAGTAGAACCTTGTAGTAGATTAAATTTAACAAATCCAGGCACTTCTTTTAAATGGCTATCACGATTTTGCCAAATATTAATAAAGCGCTGTTCTTCACCCTGTTTAATTTTAAAGCGATTCATAGCTATATACATAATGTTGTATCCTCTTATTTTTAAAAATATTGATTATTGTATTTAGGAAGAAAGAAGTTAGAAAATAATTGATAACTTGAATTTTATCAAAATACTGTTTGAGTAAACATATAATAATTGTCAGCTTATATTATTAATTAAGAGAACGTTAATAAAGGGTTAGTATAATTAGCTTGTTACTGATGATAAGTATTTTAAAAATAGTTTAAATTACTGGTATTATTAGTTTGAGTTTAATACATAAGTAAGAGAGTAGGGAACGATGGGAACAATCAAAAAATTAAAAGATTATCAACAAATGGATTGGCCATGTACATCTGGTATAAGTACAGAGATTGCTAGAAATGAAGACTCTCCTAGTAAAGAGGTTTTTGATTGGCGTTTAGCCATGGAAGATGTACAAGGAGGCGCTTTATCGCCATTTAATGGCTTTATCCGGATATTTTCAGTTTTAGAAGGTGCAGCTGCTAATGTAGTGATTAATGGTCAATATGAAAATACTTTAAAGACTTATGATTTAGTACGTTTAGAGGCAGGTAGTGCAACGAATGTTAATTTACCGGCAGGTCCTGTAAAAGATTTAAGTCTACTTTATAACAATGAGCTTTATACTGGCGCTTATCAGTGGTGTCAGGTAGGTACTGAACCTCAAACGTTCAACTCAATGGCTGATACAGTATTAGTTTTCTCAGCAGCGCCACAAGTAACAGTTACAACAGGTGGTTCTGCTCAGGCATTGAGTCGTTACGATACGTTAATCACATCAGGCGGACAGGATATTAGTGTATCGGGCTCATCTCCTGCAGATTATGCTTGTATCGTGGAATTATTAAGACATTAATTTAAGTTAATTGCACCTAATTATAGAAAAAATAGAGGTATAAAAATTGCCTGTACATTTTGAAGAATTGTCTTGCTTAGATAACTATAAAGTAGGTGTAATTACTTTAAACTCACCTAAAAATCTTAATGCATTAAACTACCAAATAACCAAAGCTATGTATCAGCAGTTAGAAAAATGGGCTATTGATCCTAAGCTAGCCTGTGTTTTCTTGCATAGTTCTTCTGCTAAAGCTTTTTGTGCAGGTGGCGATGTTCGGCAAATTGTGGAGTCATGTTGTCAACATTTAGGCGAACCTGATGAGGTTGCACAAAGGTTCTTTTCACAAGAGTACCAATTGGATGCATTTATACATCATTATCCTAAACCCATTATAGGTTGGGGTGAGGGTTATGTATTAGGTGGTGGAATGGGGTTACTACAAGGTTGTTCAACTCGAATAGTTACCCCAACCAGTAAGCTGGCAATGCCTGAAATTAATATTGGCTTATTTCCAGATGTGGGGGCGGCTTGGTTTTTATCTCGTATGCCACAAAACTTAGGATTATTTTTTGCATTAACAGCTAGTCAGTTGAATGCTAATGATGCTTTATATTTTGGTTGGGCCGATCGTTTCTTATTAAATGACCAGAAAGACATTTTATTACAAGGTTTACAACAAATTAATTGGGCATGTAATGCTGAGCAACAATTACAGCAGTTATTAAAGTCTCTTGAACAACAAGCATTTCCACAACTACCAGACGCTATTTGGCAGTTTAGATTAAAGATTATTAAAGAAACTTTGGATCAACCTGATTTACCAAGTGTTTGTAATGCTATTATTAGCTTGCAAGATAGTAATGATGAAGCTTTAGCACAGGCAGCTAAAACCCTTGTAAGTGGATGTCCAATGACGGCATGGCTAATTTGGGAACAATTAAAACGTTTATCACGTTGTTCAATTACAGAAGTATTAGAAATGGATTTAGTGATTAGTCAAAATTGCTGTAAGAGAAAGGATTTTATTGAAGGTGTTAGGGCCAAACTAATTGATAAAGATAATAAACCAAATTGGTGTTGGAAGAGTATAGAAGAGGTTCCATATCGTGAAGTCAATAAACATTTTATCCCTTGACTAGAACCTTTTCATACAGTAGGTAACAATGTGACTAGAATATATTTAATAAAATGGCTATTCATCATAATAAGTAGTTTAATTTTTCCTTTAATAAGTTATGGTGAGCAAACCGATGAGACAGATCTTGATGAATGTATAAAAATAGCAAAATTATTTGATAAGAATGCCTTTAGCACATTATTTGATGGTGAACCTGTTACTGTCAATCTTCGTACTACAAGAAACTATATGCCTTTAAGTGGGTATGGAACTGGAGGCAAAATGGTTTCAGGTTGTTCAATAGACTTTATTTTGGAAAATAAAAGTGATGATCGTGAGCTTGGAGGCGTTAGATTAGCTAAGCAACAAAATGCATATGAAGTATTTAAGAGAGATAAAGCTAATAATAGCTTAAGCTCTAAAGCAGCATATCCTTCACCAAACACAGTTGTATATTCTTGGGCTTCTGATACTTATTATGAGTATATGGGAATAAATAAATTTCAAGAGTTTGGAGTTTATACTAAAAAAGGTGATTATATTATTTTTAGATATAACAATAATGCAGTGCTTAAAAACTCATTACAAAGAAATAATAAAGAATTGTTAGAGAAAAACTTTATTGAATTTATCAATATTGTTATACAACAAATGAAATATTAAATACATAACATTGTTAGATATCTACAAAGTTAATAATTGATAGAATGAAATTACTACAAAAGGTCAATGGATTTAGTTTCTAAAAACCATTTTAATAGATAAAAATTTAATGGCTTTTTGAGATATGAAAAAAATAGTTATTAGTAGTATATGCGTATTAGTTTGTTTAGTGGTTGGTTTTACTCCTAGTTTTTTCAAACAGAAGCTATAACTCATTGGTATCCTACATTGAGTAGATCTGCTTTAACACCACCTAATATAGCTTTCCCAATTGCTTGGACTATTTTATATATGCTAATGGGGATTTCTATTAGTTTAATAACAATGAGTTCTCATTATTTAAAAAAAACTTTAATAGTTTTATTCATACTTCAATTAATAGCTAACTTTTTATGGAGTGTATTTTTCTTTTATTTAGAGAATCCTTTTTTAGGCCTAACTGATATAGTTATCCTTGATATTATTGTTATCTTTTATATTATAAAATCTTATAGTGTAAGTAAAATAAGTACATGGTTATTTGTACCTTATTTATTATGGATTTTATTTGCTACTTACCTTAATGCTTATATCTTTATCTATAATTAAAGTTTAGAACAGGCTATTTTCATTCGTTCAATAGCTTGTTCTAACAATACTCTAGAGCATCCAAAGTTAAGTCGTAAAAATTTATCACAGCCAAAATCATTACCATCTGATAAACCAACACCAGCTTCTTCAAAAAAACGATGAGGATTCTCTATGGGGAGTTTGGTTGCATCAATCCATGCTAAATAGCTAGCCTCGATAGGCAATAATTTCAAGCCTTCAATACTATTAATTTGTTGATAGAGATAATCTCTATTGCCCCGCAGATATATTAATTGTTCTGCTAACCAATCGCTTGTATCTGTATACGCGGAAATTGCAGCAGTGTAAGCTAAAATATTTAAATGAGGAACTATATCCTCCATTACGTGCATAAATTTTTGACGAAGTTGTGGGTTAGGGATAATAGCAATGGATGCCCCAAGCCCAGCAATATTAAAAGTTTTAGAAGGAGCCATTAAAGTGATAGAGCGATTTGCAGCATCCTCATTAAGAGAAGCAAAAGGGATATGTTTTAAATTAGACTCTAATAAAAGATCACAGTGTATTTCATCACTACAAACAATCATATTATGTTGTTTAGCAAAAGCAAGTTGTTCTAATAACTCCTCATGACGATAAACGGTACCACCAGGATTTTGCGGATTGCAGAGCATTAATAATTTTTCGTTGCCATCTAATTTATTTTCAAGAGTACTTAAATCCATGACCCAACGATTATTTTTATTCAATAAATTAGCATAATATTGCTTACGATTGACATGCTTTGCTGCTGCCATAAAGGGAGGATAAATAGGAAAAGGGCAAATACTAGCTTCTGTCTCATTAGTAAATGCACGTAAACTAATATTTAAACCTGTTACTAATCCTGGTAAAAAAACTAGCCATTCAGGTTGTATTTGCCAATTATAGTGTTTGTCTGTCCAATTGATAAAAGCCTTAGCTAACTCTTTTGGTTGTCCGCCATAGCCATAAACTCCCTCTGCTACGCGTTCTTGTAATGCGTTCATAATAGAAGGCGGAGAAAGAAAATCAGTATCAGCTATCCATAGCGGAATGATATCTTTAGCAGCATATTTTTGCCATTTAAGGCTATCGGTATTAGCTCGATTAATAACTTGATCAAAATTAAACATGCTGATTCCTATATTATTTGGCTACTAGGTAAGCTCATCATTATATGGCAATATATACATTATTAAAAACCTACGTATCATGAGGATAATTTATGCTAACACTGGGCACACCACTATCAGCTACAGCTATTAGAGTAATGCTTTGTGGCTCTGGAGAATTAGGAAAAGAAGTTGTGATTGAGCTACAGCGTTTAGGTTGTGAAGTGATTGCTGTAGATCGTTATGCCAATGCACCTGCTATGCAGGTTGCCCATCGTAGCCATGTTATTAGCATGTTAGATGGTAATGCTTTACGTAAAGTAATAGAGCAAGAAAAGCCTCATTATATCGTGCCAGAAATTGAAGCTATTGCCACTGATACATTAGTTGCTCTAGAAAAAGAAGGCTATACAATTATTCCTACAGCTCGAGCTACTCAGCTTACTATGAATAGAGAGGGAATTCGTCGTTTAGTGGCTGAAGAGTTAAAGTTACCTACTTCACCTTATCGTTTTGCTACTAATGAAATGGAGTATAAACAAGCCATAAAAGAGTTAGGTTTTCCCTGCATTGTCAAGCCTGTAATGAGCTCATCAGGCAAAGGACAATCCTTAATTCGTAGTGAGGCTGATATTGATACTGCTTGGAAATATGCTCAAGAAGGGGGCAGAGCAGGTGGTGGCAATGTAATTATAGAAGGTTTTATAGATTTTGATTATGAAATTACCTTATTAACTGTTCGTCATATTAATGGTGTATCTTTCTGTGAACCAATTGGCCATCGGCAAGAAAAAGGGGACTATAGAGAGTCTTGGCAACCACAACCAATGACAGAAACAGCATGGTCTATCTCTAAAGAAATAGCCACTAAAGTGACTGAAGCCTTAGGTGGTAGAGGTGTATTTGGTGTTGAATTGTTTGTCAACGGTGATCAAGTTTGGTTTAGTGAGGTTTCTCCAAGACCCCATGATACAGGCATGGTTACTTTAATTTCACAAAATTTATCCGAATTTGCGTTACATGCTCGTGCTATTCTAGGGTTACCTATTCCTTATATAGAACAATATGGACCTTCTGCTTCATCAGTTATCTTGGTTGAGGGAGAGTCTAAACAAGTGAGTTTTTCTAATTTAGAGCAAGCGATTAGTGAGTCATTAACAGATTTACGTTTATTTGGTAAACCAGAAGTATCAGGCCAAAGAAGAATGGGAGTTGGACTTGCAAGAGCAGAAACTATAGAGCAAGCGGTTAATAAAGCAAAGCATGTATCACAGCAAGTTAAAGTGAAATTGTAGGATTAACTATGCAAATTCCAGAAGCTATTAAGTTAAAAAAAACATCTAACCTACTAGAGCTTACTTACCAAGGCCAGCTCTATCAGTTATCGGCTGAATATCTAAGAGTTAACTCTCCCTCAGCTGAAGTGCAAGGACATGGTAATCCCATACTACAATACGCTAAGAAAGAGGTTAAATTAATTAAAATAGAACCTGCTGGACAATATGCCCTCAAATTAACGTTTGATGACGGCCATGATACGGGGCTATATACATGGGAATATCTATATAAATTAGCTACAGAGCAAGAAAATATTTGGGATGACTATTTAAAACAACTAAATGAGCAAGGAAAGTCTAGAGATCCTAATGAATCTATAGTTAAACTCGTTAGTTCTACTCAAAAAACTAATCAAACAAATTGACAAAGTTGAGTAAATCTATATAATTTTTCGTCCCTACTAGTTAAGGTTGTTTAATATTTTCTGATTAATTTTGTAGATAAAAATAAATCAAAAAAAGATTAAAAAAGGCGTTGACAAAGTTAGGAAAAGGCGTAGAATGCGCGCCTCATCTGCAGAGTAAAGCTCTAAAGATACAAGTTCTTTAACAATATAAATCAAGTAAATCGTGTGGGTGTTTGTAGTACTGGTAAGAAATATCAGTAATATAAACAACTCGTCATAGATTGAGTTTTTAGATTACTGAGCCGTTTTAGAACCTTATGGTTCAAAAGATTTTAAACTGAAGAGTTTGATCATGGCTCAGATTGAACGCTGGCGGCAGGCCTAACACATGCAAGTCGGGCGGTAACAGGTCTTTCGGGATGCTGACGAGCGGCGGACGGGTGAGTAAAGTCTAGGAATCTGCCCAGTAGTGGGGGACAACGCGGGGAAACTCGCGCTAATACCGCATACGCCCTACGGGGGAAAGGTGCTTTATTGTACCGCTATTGGATGAGCCTAGATCAGATTAGCTAGTTGGTGGGGTAAAGGCCCACCAAGGCGACGATCTGTAGCTGGTCTGAGAGGATGATCAGCCACACTGGGACTGAGACACGGCCCAGACTCCTACGGGAGGCAGCAGTGGGGAATATTGGACAATGGGGGAAACCCTGATCCAGCCATGCCGCGTGTGTGAAGAAGGTCTTCGGATTGTAAAGCACTTTAAGTTGGGAGGAAGGGGTGAAGTAACGACTCACCTTTGACGTTACCAACAGAATAAGCACCGGCTAACTTCGTGCCAGCAGCCGCGGTAATACGAAGGGTGCAAGCGTTAATCGGAATAACTGGGCGTAAAGCGCGCGTAGGTGGTTTGTCAAGTTGGATGTGAAATCCCCGGGCTCAACCTGGGAACTGCATCCAAAACTGACTGACTAGAGTACAGTAGAGGTTAGTGGAATTTCCTGTGTAGCGGTGAAATGCGTAGATATAGGAAGGAACACCAGTGGCGAAGGCGACTAACTGGACTGATACTGACACTGAGGTGCGAAAGCGTGGGGAGCAAACAGGATTAGATACCCTGGTAGTCCACGCTGTAAACGATGTCAACTAGCCGTTGGGACCCTTGAGGTTTTAGTGGCGCAGCTAACGCAATAAGTTGACCGCCTGGGGAGTACGGTCGCAAGATTAAAACTCAAATGAATTGACGGGGGCCCGCACAAGCGGTGGAGCATGTGGTTTAATTCGACGCAACGCGAAGAACCTTACCTGGCCTTGACATGTCCGGAATCCTACAGAGATGTGGGAGTGCCTTCGGGAATCGGAACACAGGTGCTGCATGGCTGTCGTCAGCTCGTGTCGTGAGATGTTGGGTTAAGTCCCGTAACGAGCGCAACCCTTATCCTTAGTTACCAGCACGTAAAGGTGGGCACTTTAAGGAGACTGCCGGTGACAAACCGGAGGAAGGTGGGGATGACGTCAAGTCATCATGGCCCTTACGGCCAGGGCTACACACGTGCTACAATGGTTGGTACAGAGGGTTGCCAAGCTGTGAAGCGGAGCTAATCTCAGAAAACCAATCGTAGTCCGGATTGAAGTCTGCAACTCGACTTCATGAAGTCGGAATCGCTAGTAATCGCGAATCAGAATGTCGCGGTGAATACGTTCCCGGGCCTTGTACACACCGCCCGTCACACCATGGGAGTGGGTTGCTCCAGAAGTAGCTAGGCTAACCTCGTGAGGCCGGTTACCACGGAGTGATTCATGACTGGGGTGAAGTCGTAACAAGGTAGCCGTAGGGGAACCTGCGGCTGGATCACCTCCTTAAACGAAAGCTGGTACTACAAGTACCCACACGAATTACTTGATTTATAATTGCAAAGAACGAATTGGGCGGATGCCTAAAAAGTTAACAGATTAGGGTCTGTAGCTCAGCTGGTTAGAGCACACGCTTGATAAGCGTGGGGTCGTAGGTTCAAGTCCTACCAGACCCACCAATTAAATGGGGCCATAGCTCAGCTGGGAGAGCGCCTGCCTTGCACGCAGGAGGTCAGGAGTTCGATCCTCCTTGGCTCCACCAGATAATAATCAAAAGAAGCTAGAAGCTAATTCTTTTAAGCAAAGAGAATTACCTTCTAACTTTTAAAGTTAGACTGTTCTTTAACAAATTAGATATGCAAAGAAGTAAAGATTAATTAGTAATTACTGGTCTAATTACTAATGCTGAGGTGAAAATATTGCGAACTCAAGCGCAAATTTTCGGCGAAACAAATGTCGATTCTTTGGTTGTGTAGCTTTAGATTACTAGATAATTTAGGGTTATATAGTCAAGTGAATAAGCGCATACGGTGGATGCCTTGGCAGTCAGAGGCGATGAAAGACGTGATACCTGCGAAAAGTTACGGGGAGCTGGGTACAAAGCATTGATCCGTAAATGTCTGAATGGGGAAACCCAACTGAGAGAACCTCAGTTATCCAGTACTGAATACATAGGTACTGAGAAGCGAACCAGGGGAACTGAAACATCTAAGTACCCTGAGGAAAAGAAATCAACCGAGATACCCCAAGTAGTGGCGAGCGAACGGGGTGCAGCCAGTGTTCAGAAGCATATGTATTAGTGGAATGGTCATGGGAAAGCCAATCATAGAGGGTGATAATCCCGTACACGAAAATACGCATGTGGATCTAAGTACACAAAAAGTAGGTCGGGGCACGAGAAACCTTGACTGAAGACGGGGGGACCATCCTCCAAGGCTAAATACTACTGACTGACCGATAGTGAACCAGTACCGTGAGGGAAAGGCGAAAAGAACCCCGAGTAGGGGAGTGAAATAGAACCTGAAACCGTATGCGTACAAGCAGTGGGAGCGGACTTGTTCCGTGACTGCGTACCTTTTGTATAATGGGTCAGCGACTTATATACAGTAGCAAGCTTAACCGAATAGGGGAGGCGTAGCGAAAGCGAGTCTTAATAGGGCGCCTAGTTGCTGTGTATAGACCCGAAACCAAGCGATCTATCCATGGGCAGGTTGAAGGTTAGGTAACACTGACTGGAGGACCGAACCGACTACCGTTGAAAAGTTAGCGGATGACCTGTGGATCGGAGTGAAAGGCTAATCAAGCTTGGAGATAGCTGGTTCTCCTCGAAAGCTATTTAGGTAGCGCCTCATGTATAACTTCTGGGGGTAGAGCACTGTTTCGGCTAGGGGGTCATCCCGACTTACCAACCCGATGCAAACTCCGAATACCAGAAAGTTCTAGCATGGGAGACACACGGCGGGTGCTAACGTCCGTCGTGAAAAGGGAAACAACCCAGACCGTCAGCTAAGGTCCCAAAATTTTGGTTAAGTGGGAAACGATGTGGGAAGGCATAGACAGCTAGGAGGTTGGCTTAGAAGCAGCCATCCTTTAAAGAAAGCGTAATAGCTCACTAGTCGAGTCGGCCTGCGCGGAAGATGTAACGGGGCTCAAACCAAATACCGAAGCTACGGGTTCACGTTTTACGTGAGCGGTAGAGGAGCGTTGTGTACGCCTGTGAAGGTCAATTGAGAAGTTGGCTGGAGGTATCACAAGTGCGAATGCTGACATGAGTAACGACAATGGGTGTGAAAAACATCCACGCCGAAAGACCAAGGTTTCCTGCGATACGTTAATCGAAGCAGGGTTAGTCGGCCCCTAAGGCGAGGCTGAAAAGCGTAGTCGATGGGAAATAGGTTAATATTCCTATACTTCTAATAACAGTGATGGAGGGACGGAGTAGGCTAAATCAGAGTGGCGTTGGTTGTCCACTTGAAAGGCTGTAGGTAGATCTCTTAGGCAAATCCGGGAGATTATTACTGAGAACTGATGACGATTCATTTATCTTAAATGGAAAGTGATTGATGCCATGCTTCCAAGAAAAGCTTCTAAACTTATGTTATTAGGAACCGTACCCCAAACCGACACAGGTGGTCAGGTAGAGAATACCAAGGCGCTTGAGAGAACTCGGGTGAAGGAACTAGGCAAAATGGCACCGTAACTTCGGGAGAAGGTGCGCTGGTGGTAAGTGAAGTTCCTCGCGAATGGAGCTGAAGCCAGTCGAAGATACCAGGCCGCTGCAACTGTTTATTAAAAACACAGCACTCTGCAAACACGAAAGTGGACGTATAGGGTGTGACGCCTGCCCGGTGCCGGAAGGTTAATTGATGGGGTTAGCTTAGGCGAAGCTCTTGATCGAAGCCCCGGTAAACGGCGGCCGTAACTATAACGGTCCTAAGGTAGCGAAATTCCTTGTCGGGTAAGTTCCGACCTGCACGAATGGCGTAATGATGGCGGCGCTGTCTCCACCCGAGACTCAGTGAAATTGAAATCGCTGTGAAGATGCAGTGTATCCGCGGCTAGACGGAAAGACCCCGTGAACCTTTACTGTAGCTTTGCACTGGACTTTGAACCTGTTTGTGTAGGATAGGTGGGAGGCTTTGAAGTTAGGACGCTAGTTCTAATGGAGCCAACCTTGAAATACCACCCTGACATGTTTGAGGTTCTAACTCTGACCCGTTATCCGGGTTGAGGACAGTGTATGGTGGGCAGTTTGACTGGGGCGGTCTCCTCCTAAAGAGTAACGGAGGAGTACGAAGGTGCGCTCGGCGTGGTCGGAAATCACGCTAAGAGTATAAAGGCAAAAGCGCGCTTGACTGCGAGACAGACAAGTCGAGCAGGTACGAAAGTAGGTCTTAGTGATCCGGTGGTTCTGTATGGAAGGGCCATCGCTCAACGGATAAAAGGTACTCCGGGGATAACAGGCTGATACCGCCCAAGAGTTCATATCGACGGCGGTGTTTGGCACCTCGATGTCGGCTCATCACATCCTGGGGCTGAAGCCGGTCCCAAGGGTATGGCTGTTCGCCATTTAAAGTGGTACGCGAGCTGGGTTTAGAACGTCGTGAGACAGTTCGGTCCCTATCTGCCGTGGACGTTTGAGATTTGAGAGGGGCTGCTCCTAGTACGAGAGGACCGGAGTGGACGAACCTCTGGTGTTCCGGTTGTCACGCCAGTGGCATTGCCGGGTAGCTATGTTCGGAAGAGATAACCGCTGAAAGCATCTAAGCGGGAAACTTGCCTCAAGATGAGATCTCACTGGGGATTTAATCCCCCTAAAGGGCCGTTGAAGACTACAACGTTGATAGGTTGGGTGTGTAAGCGTAGTGATACGTTGAGCTAACCAATACTAATTGCCCGAGAGGCTTGACTATATAACCCCAAGTTATTTAGTTAACCAAAGAAAGACAAGCAAAAGTCGAAAGTGAGCAAATGAGTTCGTTTGCCAAAGCGTAGACTAGACTGAAATAATGATTAATCTTTACAGCATACAAAAGCATATCTGATTTGGGTGATGGGGTAAGATAACCAAGAACCTTCTCACCATAAAGAATTGCTTGAGGAAAATAGAGCGTTGGAACCACCTGAATCCTTCTCGAACTCAGTAGTGAAACGACGTATCGCCAATGGTAGTGTGGGGTCTCCCCATGTGAGAGTAGGTCATCCTCAAGCTCCTAAACAAAAGCCCCATCATAAACTTATATGATGGGGCTTTTTTATTGAGTAATGAAAATATATAAGTGAATTACAGAATTGTCTTCTGCAGCTGGAATCCAAGCATAATGTTAGTTCTTAATGCTCTTCATTTTAATTTCTATTTCTATGTTTTTGAACAAATTTTTTATTCTGTTCAAGTAGGGTTAATGGATCTTTATAATATTTTTTGTTAAAGTGCTTATGTCATTTTGAAATAGAAGTTATGGTTGTTGTATGAATAGAATACGTGGTTTTACATTAATTGAATTGATGATTGTTATTGCGATTCTAGGTATATTGGCCGCTATTGCTGTACCTGCCTATAGAACACATATTGCTAAGATACAGGTAACAGAAATTGTAAATGTATTGACTAGATATAAAACTGAAATAGCAGAAACAGTTAGTATGAAGAATATGTGCCCTTCAGGAATAGTGAAAGATAAAGTTCCTAATACCTATCAAGTTGTCTTTGGTGCTGCGGGAAATATAGGTGGACAAAAATATACTTGTATGGTTATGGTTCTGACAAAATCAACAAGTGATAGTAAACTTAGTCCAGCAGTTGCTGATAATGTTATTGTTTTAGCTGGTAGGTTTAATGTAGGTTCTATTGAGTGGGCATGTAGAACTACAATAGAACAGGCATATGTGCCTAATAGTTGCGAAGGTGGTTTATCAGCAGGTGATGCGCTTGGTGAATTTTGATTAGTTATAAGTTTCGAATGAGTATTTGACTGCTTCGTTATGCTTGAAATTTCATAACTTCTTCTTACATTATTTATTAAAGCTTTGTATTGTAATGTGCAGTAAAAACTTCCTTTATTTGATAGTAGTTTATATTTAAGTGATAAAATATATAAATCCCCAATCATATGATGTGGGGATTTTTTTAATAAAGACAATAATAATATGGTAAAAATATTAATTAAAGTTTGTCAATTATTTCCATTATGGGCAACTGCTATAGCAGTTGTTGCTTATTATATACCTACTATATTTACACCATTTAAACCCAGTATTAGCTATTTACTAATGTTTGTTATGTTTACTATGGGGGTATCTTTAAGTTTTGCAGATTTTAAATATGTATTTGCTAAGCCTAAAGCAGTTATTGTGTGTACGGTATTACATTATATTGTGATGCCATTTACGGCTCTAATTTTAACCAAAATTTTTCAAATGCCTACTGATTTAGCAGTGGGAATGATTTTGGTAGGTAGTGTTTCTAGTGGAACAGCTTCTAATGTGATTATTTATTTAGCTAAAGGTGATGTAGCACTTTCAGTAACTATTTCTTCGGTTTCAACCTTAGTTGGGGTTGTGGTTACTCCTTTACTTACGTTATTACTAGTAGGTCAGTCAGTACAAGTAAATGCTTGGGAGATGTTTGAGCATATAGTTTTAATAGTGCTTGTACCTATTATATTAGGTTTAATTATTCATTATTTTTTTAATAAATTGGTGAAAAAAGTTGAATCAATATTACCCTTTTTATCTATGTGTAGTTTGATATTTCTAATTGGTATTGTGGTAGCTGCTAGTAGAGGTCAAATTGCTAATGTGGGAGTGACTATTATGCTAGCTATTATATTGCATAATGCAATTGGCTTATTAGGTGGTTATTGGGGTGGAAAATTATTTGGTTTTGATGAGTCCACTTGTAGAACAATGTCTATTGAAGTAGGTATGCAGAATTCAGCATTAGCTGCTACTTTAGGACAAACTTATTTCTCTTCATTAGCTTCTTTGCCTGGTGCTATCTTCTCTGTTTGGCATAATATTTCGGGCTCTTTATTAGCAGGGTATTGGCAGGGTAAACCTGTTAAGAAAAGGGAATAAATAAAGCAATATGATAGAAGTGATTATTATCATAGCATTCAATTAGGTTAATAATTTAAAAAGAAAGTAGGTTTGAGTAACTGACTAATTATTATTCTATTCTTTTTGACAAAGAATTTTGATGATGTGGTTTTTTATTGTATCAATATCAAATCTAAATTCTTCTACTACGGCTAAACTATCAAAACCACAGCTGAGGGCGATTAGTTGCCATGCTAATCCAGAACTATTTTGTGTAGTAATAAGTTGTTTGTGTTTACCTTCTTCTATTAGTTTGGTTGTGGCACTGTGCCATTCTTCAATAGATTGTTTATAGGCTAATTTTATATCTGGATCACGTTCAGCAAGAAAAACGGCCTCATTCCATAGTTTTCTCATAACAGAACCTATTTCTCCTTCAATAGGACTAATAATATTGATGATTTGGTTAATGATGGATTCATTTTGATAAGAGAGTTGGGTTTTTGTAATTAATTCTTCTGTTACCCTTGCTAAGGCTTCAGCTTTTAGTTGACCTACAGATTTAAAGTGATGGTGAATTTGGCCCACAGCTATATTGGCTTCATGAGCAACACGTCTAGCTGTTATTGCTGCTATTCCCTCTTGGGTAATTATTTTCATGGCTGTTGCTAAAATAGCATTGTATCTTTCATTTTTTTTTAGGTAGGCCATTCTAATATCCGAGTTGTTACTAGTTTTGATAATTATGCAATAAATATGGACGAATGTTCAACTTTTATATAAAATATACAAACTTGAACTTATGTTCAGAAAATTTAAAGAGGGTATGATGAGTAATAAATGGCTAATTTTGGCGTTGATTATCCTCATGTATTTACCAGTATCAATTGATGCTACTGTTTTGCATGTGGCTATTCCAACACTGAGTTTGGAACTAGAATCTTCTGCTAATGAGTTACTTTGGATTATAGATATTTATTCATTGATTATGGCAGGTTTATTACTGCCAATGGGAGCATTAGGGGATAGGTTAGGCTATAAAAAATTAGCTATTTTAGGGTTAATTATTTTTGGTTTTGCTTCTATTAGTGCGGCGTTAGCTCCTACTTCATTGATGTTAATTATAGCTAGAGCTTTTTTAGCTATTGGTGCAGCCATGATTTTGCCAGCTACTTTAGCTGGAGTGCGTAAAACATTTTTAAATGATGAGGAAAGAGCTGTTGCCTTAGGTATTTGGACAACTGTTGGTGTGGGAGGGGCTGCGATAGGTCCTTTAGTTGGTGGGTATTTATTGCAACATTTTTATTGGGGATCAGTATTTTTAATTAATATCCCTATTGTTGTGATTACGATAGTTGCTATATTGCTTGTTGTTCCAAAGCAAGCACAGAATGATCAACAAAAATGGGAAATTGGTAAAGCACTAGTACTTATTACAGGTATTTTACTATTAATTTACGCTATTAAGTCTGGATTAAGAGCAGATAGCTCATTTTTGATAGTTTTATTAATAGGCATATTGGGATTTGTTATTTTATTTATTTTTATAAGAAAAGAGTTAGATAGTTTATCGCCAATGGTGGATTTTAGATTGCTTAAACAAAGAGTTATGGCAATAGGCGTTGTAATGGCCATGACTGCGATGATTAGTATTGTAGGATTTGAGTTATTAATGGCGCAAGAGCTGCAATTTGTTCATGGTAAAACTCCATTGCAAGCAGGTTTATTTATGTTGCCATTGATGTTGGCTAGTGGCTTAGGTGGACCATTGGCGGGCTGGTTAGTAGCAAGGTTAGGTCTGCGTATGGTGGCTACTGTTGGTATAGGGATTAGTGCTTTAAGTTTCTTTGGTTTATCTTTATGTGACTTTATGCGTTTTCCTTATTTAGCTTGGTCATTAATGATTTTATTAGGGTTGAGTATAGGTACAGCTTTATTAGCTTCAACAGCAGCTATTATGTCTTCAGCACCTTCTGATAAGTCAGCATCGGCAGGGGCAATCGAAGGTATGGCATATGAGTTGGGTGCTGGTTTTGGTGTAGTGCTATTTGGTGTGATGTTAACCATTATTTTTAGTAATAATATAGATATTCCAGCAGGAATATCTGAAGAGTTAGCCATACAAGCAACGAACTCGATTAATGAAGCATTGTTGGTAGCAAGTAAATTAGAAGATCAACAAATACTAAGTAATGGCCTGATTATGGCAGCAAAAGAAGCTTTTATTAATGCACATGTGTTGGTATTAGCAACAGCAGGTTTTTTATTAACAGTATTAACTTTTTTTGTTTGGAGATTTTTACCTGTTAGGATAGATCCTAGTATACAGAATCATTAATATAAAACTATAGATAAGATATAGGAGTATCTTATCTATAGTTATACAGGACTATTATTTACATGTTTGTAGTTGTTCTGCTAAAGATACCAGAAGTTTAGGATAGCCTTGATTATTCATTGTTATCTCAGCACCCATTGCATCAAGCATATATACACTAACAGGTAATCCTTGAGTCAATGTATCTGCTAGTTTTGGCTTGACAGGAGGCTCATAAAAAATACAGCTATCACCTGCTTTTGCTAGCCGTTGTTTCATTTCAGCAACGTGTCTTATGCTAGGTTGAATGCTAGCGTTTAAACTAAATACACCGCTATGTTTTATATCGTAAGTTTCTTCAAAATAGTTGTAGGTTTCATGGAATACAAAGAAGGGTTTTAATTTAGTATAAGTAAAACTATGACGGATAGCTTTATCTGTTATATTTAGGTCTTTTTGAAACTCTACTAAGTTTGTTTTATATCTATCTTTATTAGAGGGGTCTAGCTTAGACAGATCTTCAGTTATTTTAGTAGCAATAGTAATGGCATTGGTAGGGTTTAACCATAGGTGAGGATCTAAACTGCCTGCTTGATGTTGGTGGTCATTGTCATCATGTTCTTCGTGTCCTTCACTAAAATGACGTAATTGAATGTTAGCAAGCTCTTGAATAGCAACACTAGGTTTAGTGCGTGTTTGCAATGTTTTGGTTAAAAAGACTTCCATATTAGGGCCTATCCAGTAGAACAGGTCGGCATCTTGAATGCGCTGTAGGTCATTAGGTTTTAATGAATAATGATGGGCAGAAGCACCTAGTGGAAGAAGAACATCTGGCTGGTTAATTCCATTTTGAACAGCTGCGGCGATAAGCTGTAAAGGTTTAATACTTGTGAGTAATTTAATTTCTTTAGCTTGTGCAGTAATAGATGTAGTAACAAATAGCAAACTAAAGAAAAAAAGTTTAATAGTACGCATGTAGCTCCTCCCAATAATATGTTATATAATAACATAACAAAATATAGCATTGAACTTTCTTTATGAATACTCCATTTAAGTCACACCATAAACATGATCATCAACAGTGTATTGATAATGCTTTACAACAAGCAGAACAGTTATGTCTGGAGCGTGGAGTTCGTTTAACCTCCTTGCGCAAAAGAGTATTAGCACTTATTTGGCAAAGTCATAAACCATTAGGTGCGTATGATATTCTTAATGTGTTAGCTACAGAGGATGGACGCAATGCCGCACCACCTACTGTGTATCGTGCATTAGATTTTTTATTAGAAAATCAGCTAATTCATCGTTTAGCTTCACGTAATGCATTTGTGGGGTGTGCTCATCCCGCACATATTCATGAAGGTTATTTCTTGATTTGTAGTCAATGCAATAATGTACTTGAGTTGGAGCAGACTACTATTAATAAGGCAATTGAAACTGCTGCTAAGAAAGCAGATTTTTTAATTACAGGCCAAACTGTAGAAGTAGTTGGATTATGTAATAATTGCCAAGAGCGTAATTGATAATGATGAAAGAATTATTAGTTGAGCTTAAGCAGGTTAATGTTAAGCTACGAGCACAAACTATTCTCGATGATATTAGCTTATCCATTTATGCAGGGCAGATTGTTACTATTATTGGGCCTAATGGAGCAGGTAAAACAACTTTATTAAGAACACTGTTAGGGCTTATTAAGCCTACATCTGGCGATATATGGAAAAAAGAAGGGCTAACTATTGGTTATGTTCCTCAAAAATTACAACTTAATCCTAGTTTGCCATTAACGGTTAAACGGTTTTTGAAGCTAATACCTCATATCTCTAATGAGCAAATTAATAAATCTATGGAAGAAGTAGGTGCTTCCCATATTTTGGATCGTTCAATGCAAAGTATCTCTGGTGGTGAATTACAGAGAGTATTGTTAGCAAGGGCATTGTTACGTAAACCGCAATTATTGGTATTAGACGAGCCTACCCAGGGCGTTGATATTAATGGGCAAGTAGAGCTTTATCAATTAATTAACCAAATATGTGATCATTATAATTGTGGTGTATTAATGGTTTCACATGATTTACATTTGGTAATGGCTAATACCAATCAGGTTATTTGTTTGAATCAACATATTTGTTGTTCTGGGTATCCCGAGCATGTGAGTAATGATCCCGCATTTAAAGAATTATTTGGGGTTAATGCTAATAGTTTTGCTGTCTATCATCACCACCATGATCATCAACATAACCTGCATGGTCAGGTTATTAAAACACATCAATGTGGAGATGACTGTAAACATGCCTGACTTTCTACTTTATGCCTTAATTGCAGGGTTATCTTTGGCAATTGTTGCAGGACCACTAGGTTCTTTTGTGGTTTGGCGTAAAATGGCTTATTTTGGTGATACGCTTTCCCATGCCTCTTTATTAGGGGTAGCACTGGGATTTATGTTAAAAATAAATCTTACCTTCGCAGTAATTGTTTGCTGTATTTTAATTGCTATTTTGTTAGTGAGTTTACAACGTAAACAACCTTTAGCATCAGATACTTTATTGGGTATATTAGCTCACAGCACATTATCATTAGGTTTAGTTGTATTAAGCTTTATGCCAGATGTCCGTGTAGATTTAATGGATTATTTATTTGGTGATATTCTTACTATTACTCCTATAGATTTATATTGGATTGTGGGTGGTAGTTTATTTGTGCTAGTTCTTATTGTTATCTTGTGGCGCCAGTTGTTATCTATTACAGTGCATGAAGAGTTATCAGCTGTAGAAGGTATGCCTGTTACAATTATTAGGTTAGCGTTGATGTTATTAGTGGCCATTGTTATTGCGGTGGCCATGAAAATAGTTGGGGTTTTATTAATTGCTTCTTTACTAATTATTCCAGCAGCTACTGCTCAGCGTCATGCAACAAGCCCTGAACAAATGGCGATAGGTGCTAGTATTTTAGGAGTGTTAGCGGTGTGTTTGGGGTTAACTTTTTCTTATTATTCTAATGCACCAACGGGCCCAGCTATTGTTGTTTCAGCTGCAGCATTATTTTTATTAAGCTTTTTATTTCCTCGACGTGTTCTTGCTTAGTATTAATTGATAAATATTAATTTGCACTAGCAGTTACTAGTGCAAATTATTGCTATAAAGTAATTTCAATATTATCAATTAAACGTGTTTTACCTAGGCGAGCAGCTGCTAAGATAACTAATTTTGTATCTTCAAGTTTAGCTGGTTGCAAAGTATTTGCATTGCGTAGTTCAATATATTCTACTTGCCAACCTGAATCATTAAGTTGTTTTTTAGCATCATCTAGTAGATTTTGATAATCACGATTTCCTGCTTTAATTGTCTGCTGTAAGCTGGTTAATGTTTGATAAAGAGTTGGCGCTTGTAGTCGTTCGGCATCAGTTAAATAACCATTACGGCTTGATAAGGCAAGGCCATCTTTAGCACGACCTGTATTAACACCAATAATTTGTAGAGGCATATTTAGATTTGCTACCATCTCTTTAATAACAAACAGTTGTTGATAATCTTTTTTGCCAAAACAAGCTATATTAGGTTGTACTATATTAAATAGTTTGTTTACTACAGTAGCTGCGCCTCTGAAATGGCCAGGGCGAGTTATGCCACAAAGTTCATTTTGAATACTTGATGGTTCTATAAAAACAGTTTGTGGAATAGGGTAGAGTTCTTTTACTTCTGGAGCAAATACTACAGAAACTCCAGCTTCTACTAGTTTTTCCATGTCTTGATCTAAGGTTCTTGGATAAGAGTCGAAGTCTTCACCTTCTCCAAATTGGATAGGATTAACAAAAATACTAACAACCACATGATCTGCTAGTTTTTTTGCTTCTTTAACGAGCTGTAAATGCCCATCATGAAGATTGCCCATCGTGGGTACAAAACCAATAAATCCTTTATCTTTGCGCCATGTGCGTAATTCTTTGATAGTATGAAGCAATTGCATAAAAAACCTTAGAAAATGCTGAGCTATAATTATTGGATTCTGTTATTTATTAGAAGAAAGAGTGCGTATTGTACTCTTCTTCTAATATAAATTGTACGGCAAGGATTAGAGTAAGTATCTAGCAGTTAGTTTAATAGTATTCTAATTATTTTTTAGAGTAATATTAAAAGTTAAGCCTTTTTCATAAATTCTGATTTTAATTTAAGGCCAACACCATCTACTTTACAGTCTAAATTATGGTCACCTTCACAAAGGCGAATATTTTTGATTTTTGTGCCTTTTTTGATGACTAGAGAAGAGCCTTTTACTTTAAGGTCTTTAATTAAAATAACAGAGTCACCATCTTGTAGGATATTTCCGTTAGAGTCTTTTACTTCTAATTCGCCAGTTGTAGTTGTACTTTCTTCACCAGCTGCCCACTCATGGGTACAGTCAGGACATACAAATAATGTACCATCAAAATAAGTGTTTTCCATGCTGCATACGGGACATTGAGGAGGCGTATTCATAATTATTCCTTATCAGTCTATAAAAACAAATTATTATAGCCGAAATAACATTAAATTAGTGTTATTTAGTAGGAAATAGCAGGAGTATGTTGGAGTGGTTTACTAATAAGTAATGGCAGTGACGCTAAATAGATTTTAGCCTCACTGTAAAATAAATAAAAGTGATTAATGTTTATGCATATCTACAACCATACGGCCTAAGATTTCACCTTTTTCCATTTCTTCAAAAATATCATTAACTTCATCTAATTTACGTGTTTTTACGATAGGTACTACTTTGCCTTCTGCTGCAAATTGAAAAGCTTCTTCTAAATCTTTACGTGTACCCACTAAAGAACCTACTACTTCAATACCATCTAATACGGTCTTTACTATAGAAAGATCCATAGTTTCTGGTGGTAAACCAACAGCTACTACTTTTGCACCTGCACGTACGGCATTTACTGCTTGATTAAATGCAGCTTTAGATACAGCCGTAACTATTGCAGCGTGAGCACCACCTGTTTTATCTTGAATAGCTTTAGCAACATCTTTTTCTTTTTTAGCGTTAAAGGTTAGATCTGCACCAATTTTTTTAGCAAGTTTTAATTTATCATCGTTAATATCTACAGCAATAACTTTAGCGTTAAATACATTTTTTGCATATTGAATAGCTAAGTTACCTAAACCACCACAACCGGAAATAAGAATCCATTGACTTGGTTTAATATGGGATACTTTAACTGCTTTATAACAGGTAACACCCGCACAGGTAACGCTGCTTGCTTGTGCAGGGTCTAATCCATCAGGTACTTTTACTGCATAATCAGCTTCTACAACACATTTTTCAGCCATTGCGCCATCTACTGAAAAGCCAGCATTTTTTGCTTGGCGACAGAATGTCTCTCTACCTGTTAAGCAATATTCACAAATCCCACATCCTTGGTAGAACCAAGCAATACTGACACGATCACCTACTTTTAAATGAGTAACATCAGGCGCCACTTTGGAAACAATACCAATACCTTCATGACCAATAATACGACCTGGTACTTTTCCAAAATCACCATTGGCAACATGTAAATCAGTATGGCAAACGCCACAATATTCAACATCGACCAAGGCTTGACCTGCTTTAATCACAGGATCTTTTACTTTTTTTATATCTACACGACCGGGATTAGTTTTACTTACAATAGCAGCTTTCATTGTAATTTCTCCATATGGGTAATTTGAGATGAAAGTAATTTGTTATTTTTAGGTAATAACAATAGAAGATAGCCTATTCCTGTTTAGTAGAAATAAATACTATACGATGGGATAAATTGAGAAGATAAAGAGTAAATAATATAGAAAAGAGAAGGAATTTATTTAACTTTCATCCACTAGGTATAGTGGATGAAAGTTATAGCTATGAGTTTTAGAACGGAATATCATCATCAAAATCGTCAAAGTTTGGTGCAGGTTGTTGTGGCTGCTGTTGAGGACGATTTTGTGGTTGCTGCATAGGTTGTTGTGCTGGTGCAGGCTGTCCGCCATATTGGTTGCCAGCAGGTGCTTGTTGTTGATAAGGTTGTTGGGGAGGTTGGTAACCACCCGCATCACCTTGGCGGCTATCTAGTAATTGCATTGTACCGCCCATATCGACTACCACTTCGGTAGAGTAGCGATCTACACCTTGTTGGTCGGTCCATTTACGGGTTTGTAAACGGCCTTCCACGTAAAGTTTAGAACCTTTATGTACATATTGACCAACAATTTCAGCAAGCTTGCCAAAAAATACTACGCGATGCCATTCTGTACGCTCTTGTTGTTCACCTGTATTTTTATCTTTCCATGCGTCAGAAGTAGCTAATGAAACAGTAGCTACAGCATTGCCATTAGGCATATAGCGCATTTCTGGTTCATTACCGATATTGCCTACTAATATAACTTTGTTAATACCTCTAGCTGCCATGATGGTTCCTTTTACTTGCTATATTTTGAATATAATTAGACAACATATTACATTACTCTGAATAAGCAGCCAATCAAAAAATAGTAATGATATATTTGCTAATTTATATCGTTGTAGCCCATTGTTTGGCAATAGTTGTTAATTCTTCTCTAGCTCTTGCTAGTGCAGCTAAGCGTGATTCTGGATCAGAAAACTGTAATGGTTGCGCATCTACAAATTGTGGGTTATCTATGCCTAGAAAACTAAAAGCAGCTTTAAGTACGGGGGTCATTGCATCCATATGTTGAAAAGCACCTGAACGTAAATCAGCGCCACGCGTAGTGATAAATAATACTTTTTTACCTGCTAGTTTGCCTTTGGTAGTGCCATCGGGAAAGAGGTCGTAAGTAACGCCAGTTCTAATAATGGTATCAATAAAGGTTTTAAAGGTTGAAGGAATTGTCCAATTATACATAGGCATAGCACATACTAAAGTATCTGCGCTGATAACTCGTTGGCACATGGCATCGGAGTCAGTTAATACTGCTTTCATTTCTGGGGTACGTTCGTTTTCGGGTTTATATGTGGCAACAACAAACTCTGGTGTTAGATGTGGTTGAATATCTTTAGTAAGGTCTAGATAGTCTATTTGAAAGTTAACACCTTGTTCTTTTAGTTGTTCTAAGAAGAACTTACCTAACATACGAGAGTTGGATTGTTCAGGCTTTTTTGCACTTGCATCGATATGCATGATTTTCATAAGAAATTTCCTTTTTAAACTTGGATATTATTTGTCGTAGTTAATTTATATAGTTTTTATATTAAATGCAAGTATGTGTATATTATTTAATATAAAAATAAGGGAAGATTTAGTTATTTATTGTTGGGTTGGCGATTAATTGTACGATGATCTAACCATTTGATAACTTGTTGTGGATAGTCTTTGGGTAATTTTTTTGTCACTTTTTGGGCAATATCTGCGAGTGATTGTTGGGATAAAGTATCGCGTAGTTGTTGTTCTGCATCTAGCATAATTGCATGAATAGTACAGGTACCTTGTGTCGCTTCTGCAGGTATTTTTTTATCAAAAACAGCACAGCCAGACCGTATTTCTTTACATTTAAACAGTGGTTTGTAGTTATCAATAGCAACAATAACATCATGCACACTGATTTGATCAGCAGTTTTAGCAAGAGAGAAGCCACCTTTTATACCTTCTGTAGCTATGACAATTCCAGCTTTATGAAGCTTGGTAAAAATTTTGGCTAAATAGTCAATAGGTATATTTTGCAGCTCTGCAAGATCTCGCACACTTACCCCTTTAGCATTGATTGGTTGGCTAAGATAAAGTAGACAATGTAATGCGTATTCTACGCCAGAACTAATATATGACATGGGAGAGTATAGTACTGTAAGTGGTTTTATTAGTCTTCTATTTTATTATAGAGAGTTTTAGCCTAGTTAGCGATTAGCTAAAGTTATTATTGTGGCTAAGGTAATAATCTATAGCGAAATACTTAAGTCTTAGCATCTTAGTAAAAAACTTGCTGATTAGCGTTAACTAGCCTTACAATAAAAAGACTATAGCAAAATCTATAGCATGGGCGTCGCGGCCCGTTTCATCCACACACGGCTCGCTGCTAGAACGATCTAGCAGTTGGTAGTATAGCTTTGCCTGTTTTTATGGCGGACTATGCACGGGACACCTTTCGGGGTGTGCCGATTCCGTGTGTGTCGGTCCGCGAACCTGTGCATAGTTCTGCCTCCTTATCTGGTTAGGGAGGCTAAACAAATTACAGGAGTTAAACGATGAGCAAAGCGACTAACATCTCCCCTTGTTTTATTCCCTTGAATTTTACTTCGCAGTCAAATAAAGAGAATGTACTTTACTATAATGCTAATGCAGCAGCTGAAGATATTTTTGAATGTGCAACAGGTAGGTTACTGGCAGTAATTAATTTATTGGAAAGTCTTTATGAGTTTGATAAGTGTGAAAGTACAGCAGTACAGGCTGTATGTTCTGCTTCCAGTTTGCTATTAAATGATGCTTTTACTCTTTTGCAGGAGATGAATCCAGTAGCTACTAGGCTGAGAAATGAAAATAAGAAAGACTAGTTGGTAAGACTAGTCTTAAATGTTTTATAGGTAGTAGAGTGTTCTAGTTTAAGGACTGTTTTTGCTATAATCCTCTTATTAGTATTCTAACGATTAGCTAATAGTTGTTTACCTTGCTCAATGGCTGCTTTTACTTGAGCAGGTGCAGTGCCACCTAAATGGTCTCGTGCGTTAACTGAACCTTCGAGGGTTAGCACAGCAAACACATCTTGCTCAATCTTATCACTGAATTGTTTTAATTCAGATAGGCTCATTTCAGCTAAGTCTTTATCATGCTCAACGCCATAACGCACCGCATGACCAACAATTTCATGGCAATCACGGAAAGGTAAGCCTTTGCGTACTAGATAGTCAGCAAGGTCTGTAGCTGTAGAAAAACCACGTAAGGCTGCTTCTCGCATATTATCACGACGGGCTTGGATTGCTGGTACCATATCAGCAAAGGCACGTAATGAATCTGCTACAGTATCTACGGCATCAAATAGGGGTTCTTTGTCTTCTTGGTTGTCTTTGTTATAGGCTAATGGTTGGCCTTTCATTAAGGTTAATAAACCTGTTAAATCACCAAAAACACGTCCTGATTTACCACGTATTAGTTCTGGTACATCTGGATTTTTCTTTTGTGGCATAATTGAGCTACCTGTACAGAAACGATCAGGTAATTCAATAAAACGAAATTGCGCACTAGTCCATAATACTAGCTCTTCTGAAAAGCGAGAAAGGTGCATCATAATAAGGCTGGCGGCACTACAGAATTCAATCGCAAAATCCCTATCAGATACACCATCTAAAGAGTTACCTGAAACGCTTTCAAATCCTAGTAAGTCACAAGTGATTAAACGGTCGATTGGATACGTTGTACCTGCTAATGCAGCACTACCCAATGGCATGCGATTAACCCGTTTACGGCAGTCAACTAGGCGCTCATAATCACGGCTTAACATTTCAAACCATGCTAATAAATGATGACCAAAGGTGACAGGTTGGGCGGTTTGTAAGTGAGTAAAACCAGGCATAATAGTATTAGCTTCGCGCTCAGCCAGCTCTAAAATACCTTGTTGTAGACGAGTAACTTCAGCTTTAATGCGGTCTATTTCATCGCGCAACCATAGGCGAATATCGGTAGCTACTTGGTCGTTACGACTACGTCCAGTATGAAGTTTTTTACCTGTGACACCAATACGCTCAGTTAATTTAGCTTCGATATTCATATGAACATCTTCTAAATCCACACGCCATTCAAAGTGACCTGCTTCGATCTCTTGTTGAATTTGGCTAAGCCCTTCAATAATAGCATCACGCTCAACGGCGGTTAATACACCTACTTCAGTAAGCATTTTGGCGTGGGCAATTGAGCCCATAATATCGTGTTTATAAAGACGTTTATCAAAATCAACGGAGGCTGTAAAACGAGCGACAAAAGCATCTACTGGCTCATTAAAACGACCACCCCATGACTGATTTGTTTCTTTAGTCATAATTAAACTCTGCAATTGGATTATTTTTCAGTACAATTGTCATATGATACCAGATGTGTTTTTGGGACGCAGATTTTTAGTAAGGTGATTATGAAAGTTTTATTTCTTGTTCAAAAAGAGCAGCGAATTATTTTAGATAGACTGTATGAAAGTATAGAGGCTAATTGCGATTGTGATACTCGCTGGTTAACAGATGATGAGCAAGCAAATTTAAAACGTTACTTTAAAGAGAAAGTAGATACTTCTCAGTATGATCGTATTTTATTTTTCTTACGCTTTAAAAAAGAAATTAAACAAGTAGGTTTTATACGTTCTGTGCCTAATTTAGTTATTTTAGAGCATGATGCTTGGCAAAATTACGCAGCAGGTAAGTATCATGGCAAATTTACCCAATATTATCATCATTTACCTTGGGCTAGGGTATTAGTATCAGGTCATAGTATCGCTAAAAAATTACAACAAGAAGGTGTAGATGCTGTTTTTGTACCGAAAGGCTATGATGAACAATTGCTTTGTAATAAAGGGTTAGAGCGTGAAATTGAATTAGGCTTTGTGGGGAGTATTCGTAATGAGGCCTATAGCTTACGTAAGCAAACATTAGAAGCTGTAGCTAAAGCAGAGAATTTGGTTATTACCAAAACTAAATCAGGTGAAGAGTATGTTAATACTTTAAATCGCATTAAGTTCTTCGTTAGTGCTGATGTTGGTTTTGGCGAGTATATGATTAAGAATTTTGAAGCGATGGCTTGTGGTTGTGTATTAATCGCTTATGATCAAGGTGTTGATGAAAACCAAGCTTTAGGTTTTGTAGATATGGAGAATATTGTTCTATACCGTAATCTACAAGATATTCAAGAAAAATTAAAAGAGTTAAGGGCTAATCCAGAAAAGGCTGAACAAATTGCTAAAGCAGGTCAGCAGTTAGTGGAAAGTCGCTACAGTTATAAACAATTGGGTAAAACAACTGTTGCAGCAATGACTTCTCCCTTACGTGAAAGACCAAAAGATACTTTTTGGGAAAAACTCTATTATGGTTTAAAAGGCTAATTGTAAGCCCTTATATTTTGTTGCATTTCTTCTTTGAGTCTAATAGTAATAATTTGGCAGAATAGATATTATTTATCCATTAGGATTATTATCTATGTGTATTCTGACTAGGTTAAATCAATTATCTCAGTCAATATTAGCTATTTTTTTAGCATTATTTGTATTATCAGCTAATGCCCGTGATTATCATTATTCAGATGCTCATTTGCATTATGTGGACTTTTTCCAAGATACAGATGGTATGAATAAGTTGCTTAAAGCAATGGATAAGGGAAAGATTGATCATGTAATGATTAGTGGTGTTGCTGTAGCTAAGAAATGGCATGAAGATGAACCTCAAAAGCCACGCTATTATGCAGGCGATGATGCTGCTGTTTATTGGTATAGTGCAACTGATGTAATTGTACTTGATGCAGTTAAAGATTTATCTGAGGAGCAAAGAAAACGTTTTCATCCTTTTTTAACAGGGTTTAATCCTGTAGATAAGATGGCTGATCAGCATATAGAGCGTGTGTTGGAAATGAATCCTGGGTTTTGGCAGGGTATTGGTGAGATATTTACTCGTCATGATAATTTAACAGCTTTAACTACAGGGGATATTCCCCGTGCTAATAATGAGGCATTGGATCGTGTTTATGATTTAGCAGCTAAGCATGATCTGCCAGTTATGTTGCATAGTAATATAACTTCTCAGCGAGAGCGTAAGCCTCTTTACTTAGAAGAGCTAGAAGAGGCAGTAAAAAAACATCCTAAAACACGATTTATTTGGGCGCATGCAGGAACAAGTGCAGAAATTCATCGCCATCAAAAAAAGTTGGATTTTCTATTACCAGAAGTAAAGCGTTTATTAAAAACTTATCCAAATTTATATATTGATTTGTCATGGACTGTATTAGAACCTTATCTTATTGATAAAGATAAGAAGCCTGATCCTAAGTGGATAGAGCTAGTAGAAGAATATCCAGATAGATTTTTATTAGGTTCTGATGTGGTAGGTAAGTTTGATAATTTACCTAGTTATTTGGAAAGTTTTAATCCTTTTTTGGATGCATTACCTAAAGATGTTGCTCATAAAGTAGCAAGGGATAATTTTTTAGCTATTCTTCCTAAAGCTATAAAGAACCAACAGGAATAATTATATAGGCTATGTAATACATAGCCTATGAGTTACTTATTCTCGATTAATTGCTTTTTCTAATATTTTTTCAGCTGCTTGGAACATTTGTTCAATAGATAATACTGTTAGATTAGACAAGCTTTTTAACCAGTTAGCATTAAGCTCAATGAGGTTTTCTCTTATCTTAAAGAAGTCATCATTGTTTAAAGCATCACGGGTTGGGTTTTTACCAAAATAATCACCGTCTAAGAATCTAGCTAGTTCAAGTTCATCATAGGTATCTATTACAATAGCTTGCTGATTAAAAAAAGCTAAATGATCTGTGGCCTGCATTTTTTCAAGGCCATCACGTATAACAGCATTTAACTCATCGTTCCAACCACTGTTATAAACAAACTGAGAGAAACCACCATTTTTAACTTGTGAATAATAGTAGTCTACATAGTAACTAGTTTGAGCTTCTGGACAAAGTTCCTCCTCAAAGCCTTCTTCCCTTAATAAGTTAATAAAACTGATATTGGAGTCAATGATATCGTAGGGATCAATGCTATTAAAACTATTTTCAGAGACAATAACTTTGTCCATTTATTTTCCTTTTTTTATGTAAAGTAAGATGTTTTATTGTGGATAACTAATTAAAAAATGTAAAGACAGATGAAAATAGTTTTAACTTAATCAAGTATCAAGTAATTATCTTGTTGAGTTTAAGAAGCAATATAAAAAGATTCTCTTCTTCTTAAGAAGTTTCTTCTATATCATCATTATGTTTTTCAATAATGTTGTTTATTTGTTGTTTTAATTCTTTAAGATTAGTATATGCATCATCACAAAACTCTTGAGAAGGCTGATAATCAGGATGACCAAATTGTTTGATTTCCGCAGCATGCTTTTTCTTAAAAGAAGCTTTTGGTTTTATTTTGCTTAATTCAGCCACAGCGACATGATTTTTTTTGTTAGTGAATTCGCTAATATAGTTTGATATTTCTCGTAAATATTGACTATTTGCTTCTTCAATAGCTTGTTGCGAACAAATTTGAGTTGATTCTGCCATAACTACGAATGGAGTATACAAGCTAAAAAGGATAAAAATACAACAAAACTTATAACGCATTAGAGCAATTCCTAGTTTTAAAATAATCTTTGCACGAAACACTCTTTTAAATAAAGTTAGCTTCATAATATCATTGTTTAAATAAATATGACTTAAAGGAATACAAATCATTTAGTTTTTGTTCATGAATAGATATATGGTTTTGTTTTTATTGTGTTTAATTTTGACAAGGTTAAGATAGACTTTCTTTTTATAAAGATTGCTCTCAGTATATACAATGAGTCATGACTTTTTTAATACTGTAAGGAGATACAAATGGCTGATAAAAAATTACTAATGATTGTGGGTGATTATGTTGAAGACTATGAAACTATGGTGCCTTTTCAAGCCTTATTAATGCTGGGTTATAAGGTGCATGCTGTTTGTCCAAATAAAAAAGCAGGAGAGAAGGTTAAAACAGCTATCCATGATTTTGAAGGTGATCAAACTTACAGTGAAAAACCTGGTCATGGTTTTGCATTAAACTATGATTTTGATAAAGTAAATGTAGCTGATTATGTTGGTTTAGTAGTGCCTGGAGGACGTGCACCAGAATATTTGCGTCTTAATAAACGAGTTGTTGAAATTGTACAAGAGTTTGCTAAGGCTGATAAGCCTATTGCGGCTGTATGCCATGGTCCCCAATTATTGGCTGCAGCGGGTATTTTAAAGGGTAAGAAATGTAGTGCTTATCCTGCCTGTGAGCCAGAGGTTGGTTTAGGCGGTGGTAGTTATCAGAATATACCTGTTGATCAAGCTGTAGTTGATGGTAATTTAGTAACTGCACCAGCTTGGCCTGCTCATCCTGATTGGTTAGCTAAATTTGTTAAACTTTTAGGGGCAAATATAGTAATTTAGACGAATATCCTACTATTTATAGGTGAATTATTAGACATAGGTCTCATTATTCACCTTTTACGGTTCTCTTTCTATGAAAAAACATCATAATAATAAAAAAAAGCAATAGAAGGATTTTGGCATGACTGATATAGCAGTAGAAATAATACATGATGTAATGGAGCATCAATTTAAAGTAAATATAAATGAGAGTTGTGCTTATCTAGCCTATGCTAACATGGGAGATAGGACAATTGACTGCTATCGAACCTTTGTTCCTGAGGCTTTAAGGGGTAGAGGAATTGCTGCTGAACTAACTAAAGCAGTGTTAGATTATGCCGAGCAGAACAGCTTAAAAATTATTCCAACATGCTCGTATGTTGAAAAATATATGCAAAGTAAGGGGTTGATTTAAAAGGATAAGTTAGATGGTAATAATACCATCTAACTTGCTAGTGCATTAATTACGTTTTGGAAGTATATCTTTCAAACGATTGTGCATTGAACGGATTGATTTTTCAGTCGTTTCCCAGTCAATACATGCATCTGTAATGGAAACACCATATTTTAATTGCTTTAAGTCTTTAGGAATAGATTGACTTCCCCATCCTAAGTTACTTTCTACCATTAGTGAAACGATGGATTTGTTACCCTCAACAATTTGATTAGTTACGTTTTCCATTACTAAAGGTTGTAAAGCTGGATCTTTGTTAGAGTTAGCATGGCTGCAATCAATCATAATATTAGGTGTGATTTTCGCCTTAGTTAATTCTTGTTCGCACAGAGAAACACTTACAGAGTCGTAATTAGGGCGACCATTGCCACCACGTAATACTACGTGACCATAAGGGTTACCTCTTGTGGTTACAATAGAGACACCACCTTTTTGGTCAATACCTAAAAAACGATGCGGATTAGAAACAGATTGCAATGCATTAATTGCTACAGTTAAACCACCATCTGTGCCATTTTTAAAACCAACTGCAGAAGAGAGACCTGAGGCCATTTCACGGTGAGTCTGTGACTCAGTAGTACGTGCGCCAATGGCAGACCAGCTAATTAAATCTTGCAAATATTGTGGTGAAATAGGATCTAATGCCTCAGTAGCAGTAGGCAAACCCATATCAGCTAAGTCTAATAGTAATTGACGACCAATCTTTAGACCATCCTCAATTTTAAAAGAATCATCTAAATAAGGATCATTAATTAAGCCTTTCCAACCTACAGTGGTACGTGGTTTCTCAAAATAAACGCGCATAATAAGATAGAGCGTGTCTTGCACTTCTTCAGCAAGTAATTTAAGGCGCTCAGCGTATTCTTTAGCCGCTTTTAAATCGTGAATAGAGCAAGGACCTAACACTATAAACAAGCGGTGGTCTTTACGATCTAAAATATCACGTACAACTTGACGACCAGTAGAAACAGTTTTTAAAGCAGTAGCCGTTAATGGCAGCTCTTTTTTAAGTTGTTCTGGTGTGATCAAAGCATTATTTGATACAACATTTAAGTCTTCAATAGGTAAGTCAGTCATTATATTACTCATCAGGCACTTTATGCACAGAAAATTTCCATAAACAATAGCAGTTGAAAGATGTAGACAATAACATATAAGTTGTATTCTCCTCTAGTGTGCTGTAGCAAGAAAATTATTTTTATTGATGGAGTTAATAGATTTTTTGATGAGTTAGTCAAAAGTTATATTAATAATGTAATAAATAATAAAGTTTATTTTAATCAGTATCTGTAAAGGTATTATAATGTTCGCTTTTGTATTAGCTGATACTTGATAGATGACTACTGAACAGCAATTAGATAATTCCTTATTAAAACGTATTGAGCGAGCAATGATGGTTGATCGTCATTTTTTGCGAAAGGAGTTTTTTGCCTTAAAAAAACAACCTGATGAAGCAAAATTGGTACGTTGGAGTGAGCGTTTGCAACAGTCTTGTCAAACAGTAGTCAATCGCCAACAAAGTATTCCACCTATTAATTATGATGACGCGTTACCTATTGCAGCTAAAAGAGAAGAAATAAAAAAAGCAATTTTAGAAAATCAAGTAGTAGTGGTAGCAGGCGAAACAGGTTCTGGAAAAACAACTCAATTACCTAAAATTTGTTTAGAAATAGGCCGTGGTGTTCAGGGTTTGATAGGGCATACTCAACCTAGGAGAATCGCTGCTCGTAGTGTGGCTAGTCGGGTAGCTGAAGAGTTGACCACTCCCTTAGGTGAGTTAGTGGGTTATCAGGTTAGGTTTGAGGATCAAAGTACGGATAAAACGCTGATTAAGTTGATGACAGATGGTATTTTACTATCTGAAACGCAACATGATCGCTTTTTAAATCGTTACGATACGATTATTGTGGATGAAGCTCATGAGCGTAGTTTAAATATTGATTTTCTATTAGGCTTTTTAAAAACCTTATTACCTAAAAGACCTGATTTAAAACTGATTATTACTTCTGCAACCATTGACTTAGAACGTTTTGCTAAGCATTTTGATAATGCACCTATTATTGAAGTATCAGGTCGTACTTATCCTGTAGAGACTTGGTATCGTCCTTTAGTGAGTGAGTTAGACGCAGAGGGTAATCCTTTAGAAGATGATTTATCAGTCGATCAAGGGGTTTTGGCGGCTATCGCAGAGTTAGATCAATATGAAAAATCTAATCAACGAGCATTAGGTGATATTCTGGTTTTCTTACCGGGTGAGAGGGAAATTCGTGATGCAGCGGATATACTGCGTAAAGCTAATTTACGGCATACCGAAATTTTGCCCCTTTATGCTCGATTAACACCTGCTGAGCAGCAACGTATTTTTCAGACCCATGCAGGGCGACGTATTATTCTTGCTACTAATGTGGCAGAAACTTCATTAACTGTGCCGGGTATTCGTTATGTAATTGATAGTGGTACGGCAAGAGTTAGTCGTTATAGTTATCGTGCTAAAGTACAACGTTTGCCCATTGAAGCTATTTCTCAAGCCAGCGCCAACCAACGTAAAGGGCGTTGTGGGCGAGTAGAGGCTGGTATTTGTATTCGGCTCTACAGTGAGCAAGATTTTTTGAGTAGACCACTGTTTACTGATCCAGAAATACTGCGTACCAACTTAGCTGCAGTTATTTTGCAAATGCTTCATTTGCGTTTAGGTAGAATTGAGGATTTCCCTTTTATTGAACCGCCTGAAAGTAAGGCTATTAAAGATGGCTTTACCTTATTACAAGAAATATCAGCAGTTACGCTAAAAGGTGAGTTAACCAATTTAGGTAAACAGTTAGCACGTTTGCCTGTTGACCCACGTTTAGGGCGTATGCTTATTGAGGGAGCACGGCGTAAGGTATTAGATGAATTATTAATTATTAGTAGTGCGCTTTCGGTTCAAGATCCAAGAGAGCGACCAATGGAAAGGCAACAGGCAGCAGATCAAGCTCATGCTCAATGGAAAGATCCTGATTCTGATTTTGCAGCACTGATTAATTTATGGCGTGGTTTTGAGGAAAAACGCCAAGAATTAGGCAGCAATCAACTACGCAATTGGTGTCGAAAAAACTTTTTAAATTATTTACGATTAAGAGAGTGGCGTGATGCACATCGACAACTATTATTAATTTGTCGAGAAATGAAGTTATTAAATCACCAAAAGCATAGTGATAATGAGCAAGCAAGTTTAAATTATGAGGCGGTTCATCAAGCGGTGTTAGCTGGTTTATTAAGTCATATCGGTCAAAAAACAGAAGATAATGATTATCTTGGTGCTAGACAACGACGGTTTTGGATACACCCATCCACAGGGCTAGCTAAAAAACGTCCCCAATGGATTATGGCGGCTGAATTAGTGGAAACCACTAAATTATTTGCCCGTATAGTCGCTAAAATAGAGCCAAGTTGGTTAGAAAACCTAGCAGCCCACTTATTAAAGCGAACTTATCTTGAACCCCATTGGGAAAAAAGACGAGGGCAAGTCGTTGCTTTTGAGCAGGTTACTTTATATGGCTTAATTATTGTTGGGCGACGAGCAGTGCATTATGGACCGCATGATCCACAAACCGCACGGGAGTTATTTATTCGTGAGGGATTAGTGCAGGGTGAAATTTTATCTAAAGCAAAATGTTTAAAAGCCAATCATCAACTAATGGAAAAATTAGATGATTTAGAAGCTAAAGCCCGTCGTCGCGATATTATTGCTGATGAAGAAACGCTCTATCAGTATTATGATAAATATATTCCACAAGATATTTATCAAACAGCTAGTTTTGATAAATGGTATCAGACAGAGAGTAAAAATAATCCTAAGCTATTAATAATGACCGAGGCTGATGCATTAGCAAGGGATGCTAATGAGGTTACCACCAACCTATTTCCAGATTACTTACAGCTAGGCGATTTAACCCTGCCACTTAGTTATGAGTTTGAACCAGGAAACCCTCGTGATGGTGTTACTGTAAAAGTTCCAGCACCATTATTGCCCCAGTTAGCTAAAGAGCGTTTAAATTGGTTAGTGCTTGGTTTATTAGAACAACGTTGTATTGCGTTAGTACGTAATCTACCCAAAGCTATTCGTAAAAACTTTGTGCCTGTTCCTGATTTTGTTAAAGCCGCATTGGCAACTATTAGCTTTGCTGAGGGGGATTTATACCAAGCATTAGGTCAGCAGTTATTAAGAATGACAGGGGTACGAATTAGTGATGAAGCATGGTTAGAGGCAGAAGCTAACCTTGATGATCATTTAAGAATGAATATTGAGGTAGTGGATGCAGAGGGCAAGTTGTTAGGTGAGGGTAGGGATTTGGCAGCCTTGGTAGCACGTTTTAATAAAGAAAGCCAAGCAGCACTGGCAATTCCTAAACAAAAACAAGCCAGCAAGCCTATTGCCGCAAACAGTTTTGATACCTTGCCAATTACTCAACAACATAAAGTGGCTGGCTTAAGCATGACCGTGTATCCTGCTTTAGCCGAGCAAAATGGTGTTATCAAAGAGGAGCGTTTTGCTACTCAAGCTGAGGCAGATTATCAACATCGTCGAGCTTTACAACGATTATTTTCACAACAATTAGCAGACCAAGCAAAGTTTTTGCGTAACAAACTTCCTTTACAAACAGAGCTAGGCCTTTATTTTAAAGATATTGGTCGAGTAGATGCTTTATTAGAAGATATTTTATTAGCCAGTATTGATGAAACTGTATTAGCTGATGAAAAGACACTACCTCGTGATGCGGCTGGTTTAGCTAGCTTAGCAGAGACTAAGCGTGGTAGCTGGTTTGATAATGCAGATCGATTAGTTAAGCTTGTGTTAGGTATTTTAAAGTTACATCACAGTTTACAAAGACGCTTAAAAGGTAAAATAGATCTAACCCAAGCAGTAGCTTTAGCTGATGTAAAACTACAGTTAGCAAATTTAGTTAATCTACATTTTGTTAGGGATACTCCCATTGAATGGTTAAAAGAGTATCCACGTTATTTAAAAGCCGTTGAACAACGTCTTGAGAAATTAGCAGGACAGTTACAGAAAGATCGAGTTTATAGCAGTGAGTTAACCGAATATTGGCAGCAATATCAAACACGTTTAACTAAACATCTAAAAGAAGGTAAACGAGATATAGCCTTACAACAATATCGTTGGATGTTGGAAGAATATCGTGTATCAATATTTGCTCAGCAATTAGGTACTAAAATGCCTATTTCAGATAAGCGATTAGCTAAGCAGTGGCAGTTGGTAGAAAATTAAAAGTGAGTTGAATCAACTATGGAAAGAACAGGGAGTAAGTCATTAGCTTTTTGGATAACGGGATTATCAGGAGTAGGTAAAACTACTTTGGCTAATGCATTGGCAGCAAGCCTTACAGCCCTTAATATAAAAAATCAAGTGTTAGATGGTGATGAGCTAAGAAAAACTTTATGTGCTGATTTGGGGTTTTCTAAACAAGATCGCGATACTAATATTCAACGGATAGCGGAGTTAGCTTATTCGTTACAGCAGCAGGGAATAGTGGTTATTGTCAGTGTTATTAGCCCTTATAAAGAGGCTCGACAACAAGCTATTGAAAAATTACAAGCTACTGAAATTTATTTAGAAGCTCCTTTAGCTGTTTTGCAAAAACGAGATCCTAAAGGATTATATGCTAAAGCAATAGCAGGTGAGTTATTAGATTTTACAGGGGTTAGTGCACCTTACGAAACTCCTGAAAACCCTGCATATCAATTTAGAACAGATTTACTTACAGTTGAAGAAACTGTCAGTAAAATATTACCATCATAATATTGCGGTAAATTAATATATTATTAAGTATAAATTTATAAACTAGAGAAATTATTTTTAACAACAGCAATATGATTTAATTCAGCAGGAAGGGGATTATTATGACAATAGGTAACCATTTAGATAAATTTGCTGGCTATAAAGTTGAAGATTGGGAGCCAGGAAAACCACTTCAAAACTTAGAAAATACCATATATCGTATTGCTGTTGATTACGATGATAAGCAAACATGGGATGAAAAATTAAGTAAATATCTAGCAGAATCTAATGCTAAAGAAACTAGAGGGTTGGTATTGGGTGCTTATTCAGAAGAAATGTATGAAGAAAGTTCAGCGGGCCCAATTAATGCTGTGATTGCTGCTAAAGATCAATTACCGTTATTGGATACCTTATTTGTTAATGATATAACCTATGAAGAAAATGAAATTTCATGGATTATTAATACAGATAATGCGCCCTTAATTCATGCCTTTCCTAAATTAAAACATTTTGGTACGCGTGGTGGTAATGATTTAGGTTTTACTAATTTAAATGCACCAGAGTTAGAAACATTAATTGTTCAATCAGGTGGTTTAGATTCTACAACAATTAAAGAAATAGCCAATGCTAATTTACCTAAACTAAAACATCTGGAAATTTATTTAGGTACAGAAGAGTATGGTTATACAGGATCGGTAGAAGATTTACAGCCGATACTGCAAGATCGTTTTAATCAATTAACCTATTTAGGATTAATGAACTGTGATGAGCAAGATAATATTGCTAAAGCAGTGGCTAACTCGCCTGTAGTTACTCATCTAGATACTTTAGATCTATCATTAGGGACATTAGGTGATAAGGGTGCCCAAGCACTATTGGATGCTAAAAATTTAGATAACTTAAAACACCTCGATTTAAACCATAACTATTTATCAGAAGAAATGGCTAAAAAATTACAAGCTTTTGCTGCAGCCAAAGGCTTTACTATTGATGTATCTTCTGATGCTGATTATGATGAGGATGATGACTGGCGCTATGTCAGCATTGGTGAGTAATCCACAACAGGTGGTGCTTATAGCACCACCTAATAGCCGTCGAGTTGCTGCTTTTCAATCTTCATTACAGCAAATTAATTGGCCATTAGCTAAGGTTATTTCCTATCAACAGATAATAGAAAATCCACAATCGCTTATCCATACAGTACACCAAGGCAATATCATTCGACTGGAGACATCAGGAGAGTCTAGTGATATTGAGCGTTTGTTATTACAGTTAGGTAAACAACATATAACAAACGGTGTGATTGAAAATATTGCTGATTTACAGCTGGAGCAAGGGGAGATAATCCCATCTAATCAATGGTATGCAGGATTACAGCAGTTTTTTGGTATTGTTCAAGAACAGCTTGTACAAAGCCCTAGTCATTACTGTACAGTGGATTTCTCAGAAGGATTACAATTATTTGATAAAAGAAAAACATCAGAGCTTTGGCAGTTATTAAACTTACCAACTCCGTATCAAGTAACTGAGGAGGTGAGGAGTTTTGAACAGTTGATCTCAGTATTAAATCAACAAAAGTTAAATCGAGTTTTTATTAAGTTAGCACATGGTAGTGGTGCTAGTGGCACAATCGCATTAGCCATTAATAAAAATCAAATTCAAGCAATTACAACCATTGAAATGGTAGAAAGCCAGAAGGGTATTCGCTTGTATAATAATCGTAAACTCATTCGTTATAATACTTGGCAGCAAATAGCTCAGCTAATAGATGAGTTATTAAAATATCATAAACTACAAATAGAAAGGTGGCTTCCTAAAGCAAGTTATCAAGGCAAAGTATTTGATATTCGAGTTGTAGTGATTAATGGTAAAGCGATGCATACTTTAATTCGATTGGGTAAGCAGGCCATTACTAACTTACATTTAGGTAATGGACGGGGAGATCTTGAGCAGATTAAAAATTATTTAGGTAATAGTTGGCAGTTAGTACCTGAGCTGGCAGAAAAAGCAATGCAATGTTTTCCTAATAGTTTATATGCAGGGGTTGATATTTTAGTTAGCCAAAATACCAAAAAGCCTTATTTATTAGAGGCAAATACTTTTGGTGATTTTCATCCTAATACTTATTATCAAGGGCTAGATACTTATCAAGCAGAGTTATTAGCATTATTAACACGTAATAAAATTGGACGTAGTAATGATTAATGTAAAAGAGTTGGTGGCTAATAAAGTAGATATTATTTTTATTACTTTTGATAGTTTACGTTTTGATGTATTACAAAATGCCAAGATGCCTCAGTTAAACGTATTTGTACCTCATTGGGAGGCAAGACATTCTCCAGCTACTTTTACTTATGCAGCACATCATGCTTTTTTTAGTGGCTTTTTACCAACCCCTATTGATAACCCTACTGCTCCAAGATTATTTGCTTCCGCTTTTGCTGGTTCGACCACTACTCAGCCTAATACCTTTACTTTTGCTGAAAGTACCTTGCCTAACGCATTGAAGAATTTAGGTTATGCTACCTGCTGTATAGGTGGTGTGGGGTTTTTTAATAAACAAGCAGAGTTAGGCAGTGTATTACCTAATTTATTTCAAGAGTCTTATTGGAATATAGAAATGGGGGTAACAGGTAAAGGTTCTACCGAGTTACAGGTTAAACAAGCTCTTCAATTTTTACAGCAAAATAATAAACCAAAGTTTTTATTTATTAATGTGGCCGCCACCCACCAACCTACTTGTATTTATCATCCAACCTTGCAAGAAGATTCTAAGGAAACGCAACAAGCAGCTTTGGAGTATGCACAACAACATATTGCTTATTTACTAGCAGAGCAGCAAAAACGTTGTAAAACGTTAGTTATTTTAACCTCAGATCATGGTGAAGCGTTTGGTGAAGATGGTTATTATGGGCACCGTTTAGCCCATGAAACAGTTTGGACAGTACCTTATACAGAATTTGTTTTGGATGTACTATGAGTTTAAAAGCATTGATTGAGCAGGGTGAATATTACAAAGGCTATACCTATGCCTATCCCCATAAAACAAGCTATCAACATTTTGAGCCTATAGCATTAAAAAGTGCTTGGGCTGTAGAAGATAAATCACAATTATTTCTTTATGCTCATATTCCCTTTTGTGGTATGCGTTGTGGCTTTTGTAATTTATTCACTACTGCTAATCCTAAATTAGCGCTAACCAAAGCTTATATTGAAGCCTTAACTAGGCAAGCAAAAGTAACCTATGAAGCCTTAGGAGAGCAGGCAAAATTTAGTCGTTTTGCTTTAGGAGGAGGTACACCTACTTATTTATTGGCAGAAGAGTTGCAACAATTATTTGATGCATTGGCTATCTTTAAATTAGATTATGCAGCTATTCCTTCCAGTGTTGAAACCAGCCCCGCAACAGTAACTTTAGATCGCTTAGCTATTTTAAAAAACTACCATATCAAACGTGTCAGTATGGGGGTGCAAAGCTTTTCTGCAACTGAGATTAAATCAGTTGGGCGTGGGCAAAGCAATCAAGAAGTAATTCATGCTATAGAAAAGATTAGAAAGTTTAGTTTTCCTATTTTAAATCTAGATTTAATCTATGGTTTAGCTAATCAAGATCCAACTAGTTGGGCAAAGTCTTTACAAGCAGCATTAAGCTTTGAACCTGAAGAAATATTTTTATACCCACTTTATGTAAGACCCTTAACAGGTATTGGTAAATTTGGTTTTAGTTGGGATGATGAGCGGTTAAGACTTTATCAACAAGGACGAGATATGTTATTAAACGCAGGCTATCAACAAATGAGTATGCGTCATTTTAGAAAGCCTATCGTTAGTCAGATTGAATATGCAGATTATTGTTGCCAACAAGATGGTATGGTTGGTTTGGGTTGTGGAGCGCGATCCTATACTCGAGGGTTACATTACTCTAATGAATACGCGGTTGGTCGTAAAGGAATTAAAGCTATCTTAGAAAGTTATAACAATAGAACCGAAGCTGATTTTAAGCAAATAGCTTATGGTTTTAAAATGGATCAAGATACTCAAAAACGTCGTTTTATTCTGCAATCTATTTTACATATGACAGGGCTGTCTATTGAGCTTTATCAACAGCGTTTTGCCAGCTCACCTTTTATAGATTATCCACAATTAAATGAGTTAATAGAATTGCAGTTAATTCAAAACCAGCAAAATAATTGGCAGTTAACTGAGAGAGGTTTAGAGCTGGCTGATTTAATAGGCCCATGGTTTTATGCGCCAGATATTGAGCAACGTATGAGTAGCTATGAGTTGAAATAAATTATGCATTGTAGAGAATTGTCAAAAGGGTTATGCCCTATGTTGAAAAAGTATATTATAGCGTGTGGCATAGTGAGTTACTTTTTATATGATTTTATAAGTTTCCATGGAAACTTATTATGTTAAAGGAGTTAACGGTTTTTTATAGGGGAGCTTTAGAGACTTGTAATTATGCGTGTGACTATTGTCCTTTTGCGAAGAGTAAAGAAACTAGCCAGAAAAAGGCCAAAGATATTGCTGGGCTAGATAGTTTTATAAGCTGGATAGCTAATAATACAGATATTAACTTTAATATATTTTTTACTCCATGGGGGGAGGCATTAGTCTTTAAACGATACCAACAAGCAATTAAACAATTAGCAGTAATGCCTAATGTTAATAAGATTATTTTTCAAACCAATTTAAGTAGTAAGCTAGATTTTTTAGCGGAGATCAATAGTTCAAAACTTAGATTATGGTGTACTTATCACCCAACGGAAGTAGCTAGACAAAAGTTTATTAGTAAGACTAAACTTTTGGACAGTAATAATGTTAAATACAGTGTAGGAGTGGTAGGGAAACCTGATTTATTTGATGAGATTCAGCAATTACGTAAAGAGTTAAATCCTAGCACTTATTTATGGATTAATGCTTATGTAGATAAAGATCAGCATTATATCTATACAGAAGAGCAAAGGTTGTTTTTAACAGCAATTGATCCATTATTTCCATTCAATAAGCCTTATGTTTCTATAGATCTACCTTGTTCTACTGGCGAAGATGCTATTGTTGTAGATGAGTGTGGTGATATTTATCGTTGTCATTTTATTAAACAAGTTATTGGTAATATTCATCAAAATAACTGGCAACAGATACTACAAGAAAGAGTTTGTAGAAGAGGATTTTGTGATTGTCATATAGGCTATATTTTTCTTAAGTCACTTAATTTTAAAAGAATATTTGGTAAGCAAGCCCTAGAACGTATTATGCTTATAGAGCTATAAGTATAATTTAATAATGAGTTAAACTCATTATTATGCAAATAATTAATTATGATTAGATGATGGAAGTTTATAAAGAAAATATAGTCAATTTGATTCATTTTAAGGAATAATTAAGGTATTTATTCTATTGTTGTCATAAGGGATTGGTAATTGATGTTGTGATATTTAGGTAACCTTTTTTGCTGGTTTGTTAACTTAAATTAATAAAATTTAATTTAAGTGTGGAACTATTATTAAAAGTAAGGATATACTATTACAAAATAGTTAAGCCTATTGTCTAATGGAAATTTAAGGAAATTAAACAATAGTTGAATGGTTGAATTTCATAGTAGCACTGACATATGGAATATATTAGTAATAACTTTATTCAAATATGGTTGAGTAGTAGTGATTGATATTAATAATGGAATAGCAACGCAACCTAGGAAGATGCTCTATCTTTTGAGTAAGTTATTTTGTATTAATATGTTATTGGTATTAACTGCTTGTAGTCTATGGAATAAACCACAACAAGATGAGTTCGTTCATTTAAAAGGACAACATATATTAGTAGTTATTGATGGGTTTGGTAGAAATCCTGATGTGATTGAAGATTGGGTTGATTATAAGCGCTATACATGGCATCAATGCAAAACCACGGGGCAATCTTCTGTTGGGATTAGAGATAATGATACATATTATTTAAAACCTGAAGTTGTTTGTTGTAATGTTCAGTTTGAAACAGATAGGAAGAATATTGTTTTTGGCTATAAGGGTTTGAATACTTGCCCTGTTAGTAATAGTTTAAAACAAAAAAAATGAAAGTTTAGCGGTAAGGTATGGTTTTAAGAAAATAATTAAGTAATGAATAATTATTTTTAGAATCATGAAGTTATAGTGGTCAATAAAGGATATATTATATGATAGCTGTACATATAAATTATAATAGATACAAAATTGATGTATTAAGCCATGTTGCTATACATAAAATTAATAATATGATCTTGGTTATCAATCAATAATCTTTATTTATCAGGGAAGCAGGGTAAAGATGTCTTTTGTTAACCCCTTACTAAAAAATTATTCATCTTTATTAGAGGCTATTAATGGTGATAGCTTTGTAGGTGAAGATGTTCGTTATTCTGCTGCTTTCGAAGAAGTTGAAAGTATGTTGTCAGGATCGACCTCACTTTTTAGTAGTACAGGGACGGATTGGCAGAGAGTAGTAGAGTTAAGTGAAAAAATACTAACTTCTCAGGCAAAAGATATACGAGTGCTTGCTTGGTTCTCTTGGGGACTTTTTAAAACAGATTCTTTTACTGGATTGCATGCGGGCATTTATTTTCTCAATGAATTAATTGCTAAGTGTTGGGATGATATATTTCCTACTAAGCAAAGAACAAAGATGTCGGCTGTTGAGTGGTTAAGCTCTAGGTTAGAGCAACTTTTTCAAGAGTCTATAGATGTTAAAGACCAAATTTCTTTATTTGAAAAATTATTAGAAGAATTAATTCGTTTAGATACGTTTTTAACAGATAAGTGGCAGGATAAGTCCCCTTTATTATTACCTACTTGTCGCCGCATCGAAAGGATGATTTCAGAGACTACTCAACTAGTTGATAAAGATAAAGAGTCTAAAAGTGTAGTAGAAAAAGTTATTACACAAGCTAAAGAAATAGTTACAGGTACAGCAACTCCTCAATCAATAATTACTACACTAGATAATGAGCGGGATGCTAGTAAGTTATTACGCAATTTACAAGATAATGGTCGAACACTTTGTATATGGTGGTTAAACCAACGACCAACTGATATTAAAGCATTACGTTTAAATCGTACTTTACTATGGATTGCTATAGAGGCATTACCTGATAGTAAAGATGATGTAACTACATTACGTCCAGTACCTCTAGATAAAGTAAATAATTATAAAGAGAGGCTAGCTCAAGGACGTTATTCAGATTTGATAACAGATGTAGAAATAAGCATTTCAAAAGCACCTTTTTGGTTAGATGGACAATATATAGTTTGGCAATGTTTGCATGCTCTTCGTATGGATGCCGCTATGTTGGAGCTAGAGGTGCAATTAGCGTTATTTTTGCAACGTGTTCCTCGTGTTACAGAGTTAAAGTTTCACGATAATACAGGTTTTGCAAGTGAAACTACAGTAGCTTGGATTAATGACCATGTATTACCACGATTAAGTAATCAAGCAGGGCATATTAATGCGCATATTGTTTCAGGAGGTACAGGTCAAGAGGCTTGGGACGATGTGTTGCAGGAGTGTATTACTAACTTGTCACGAGAAGGTTTAAAAGAGTCAATGGCACCATTAGTAGCTGGTTTAAAGATGGCTACTGGGGGGCGAGAAAAGTTCTTCTGGCAGCTATGTATGGCTAAACTCTGTTTTGCTAATAAGAAGTATGAGTTAGCAAAAACTCAATTGGAAAATTTAGATGAACATGTTCATCAGTTAGGAATTGAGCAGTGGGAGCCTTCATTAGCTTTAGAAGTAGTTTACTTGTTATATAAGTGTTGTGAGCTGTTACCACAATCACAGCAAGTAAGAGAGTCAAAAGAGAGATTATATAAAAGACTGTGTTTTTTGGACATGGATTTAATTGTGGATGAAGGTCAATAATTTTATTGGTTTTTATCCAAAGTTTAGTAACCAATGGAGAGATTTATGGCTAAGAAAGAAAGCTCAGTAGCACCTAAAGAGCGGATTAACGTTACGTTTAAACCTGCAATAGGGGATGCTCAAGAAGAAATTGAAATTCCTTTTAAAGTTATGGTGCTTGGTGATTTCACTCATCGCCCAGATGATCGTGTTTTAGAAGAAAGAAAGCCGATTAGTGTTGATAAAAATACATTTAATGATGTATTGGAAAAACAGAATTTAAATTTAAATATATCAGTGCCGAATCGTCTTCAAAATGAAGATCCAGATAGCGAATTAGCAGTGAGCTTGAAGTTCAAGAATATGAAAGACTTTGATCCTGCTAGTGTTGTTGAGCAAGTGCCTGAGCTTAAGAAACTAATGGAGTTAAGAGATGCATTAGTAGCATTGAAAGGTCCATTAGGAAATGCGCCTGCTTTCCGTAAAGCAATTGAGAGTGTGTTATCTGATGATGACTCTCGTGACAAAGTGCTTAAAGAGTTAGGTTTAGCTGCGGAAGCTGCGGCTAATGGAAAAGACTCTGGTAAAGATAAGAAAGGAGATAAATAATGAGTGCTAGCTCACAAGAAGCAAAGTCCAAGTCTGTCGCTACCGAGCTTGGTATTCTTGATCGTATCATTGCAGAAACTAAGTTAACCCCAGAGGACGAAGCATACAACGTTGCAAAGCAGGGGATTGCTGTATTTATTGAGGAATTATTAAAGCCTCAAAATAAAAATGAACCTATCAAGAAAGCATTAGTTGATCGTATGATCAGTGAAATTGATGAGAAATTAAGCCGCCAAATGGATGAAATTCTTCATAACGCTGAGATGCAAAGTTTAGAATCAACATGGCGTGGTCTAAAACTATTAGTTGATCGTACAGATTTCCGTGAAAACAATAAGATTGAAATCTTAAATGTTTCTAAAGAAGACCTATTAGATGATTTTGAAGATGCACCTGAAATCTTTAAATCTGGTTTATATAAGCACGTATATACAGCTGAATATGGTCAATTCGGTGGTATGCCAGTAGGCTCTATTGTTGGTAATTATTATTTTGGCCCGAGTTCGCCAGATGTTAAGTTAATGCAGTATCTTTCTGCAGTAGCTTGTATGGCTCATGCACCATTTATTGCAGCAGCTGGTCCTCAATTCTTTGGTTTAGAAGCTTTCACTGGTTTACCAGATATGAAAGATTTGAAAGATCACTTCGAAGGTCCTTTATTTACTAAATGGCAAAGTTTTAGAGAGCAAGAAGACTCACGCTATTGTGGTTTAACATTACCTCGTTTCTTATTACGTAATCCTTATGATCCAGAAGAAAATCCTGTGAAAAGCTTCTGTTATAAAGAGAATGTATCTGAAAATCATGAGCATTACTTATGGGGTAATACAGCATTTGCATTTGCTACACGTTTAACAGATAGCTTTGCTAAATACCGTTGGTGTCCAAATATTATTGGTCCACGCAGTGGTGGTGCGGTTGAAGATTTACCATTACATCATTTTGAAAGTATGGGTGAAATCGAAACTAAGATTCCTACTGAAGTATTGGTTTCTGATCGCCGTGAGTATGAATTAGCTGAGTCTGGCTTTATTGCATTAACCATGCGTAAAGGTAGTGATAATGCAGCATTCTTCTCAGCTAACTCTGTGCAAAAACCAAAATTCTTTGGTATTAGTGAAGAAGGTAAAACAGCAGAGCTTAATTATAAATTAGGTACCCAGTTACCATATTTATTCGTAATTAGCCGTCTTGCTCACTATGTGAAAGTATTACAACGTGAACAATTAGGTTCTTGGAAAGAGCGTACAGATCTTGAGCGTGAACTTAATAAGTGGATTAAACAATACATTGCTGACCAAGAAAATCCAAGCGCTGAAGTGCGTGGTCGTCGTCCTCTACGTGCAGCACAAATTATTGTGACTGATGTTGAGGGTGAACCAGGTTGGTATCGTGTAACTGTTAATGTTCGTCCTCACTTTAAATATATGGGTGCGGATTTCACCTTATCTCTAGTTGGTAAATTGGATAAGGAATAATGAGGGTGATGGAATGAGTAAATATGGTAGTCTCTTTGAGCGATTAGCAGGTGTACCTGAAACCAGAAAAAAGCTTGATGACGAGACTGCCATTACTCTTTCTATTGCTGATCATTTAGCAAAGATGTTAAGTACCAGAGCAGGTAGTGTACAAACATTACCTGATTATGGTTTGCCTGACTTAAATGATTTAAATCTGTCGTTACATGACTCGCTACAACAGTCACGAACAGCGATTGAACGGTTTGTAGAAGCTTATGAACCTAGATTATCTGAAGTTAGGGTAGTTCCTTTGCCTAGGACCCATGACCCATTAAACCTATCTTTTACTATTGAGGGAATGATAGAGGTGGGAGGCATGAAAAGAGAAGTATCTTTTTCTGCTGCTTTAAATGGTTCAGGACAAGTGAAAATAAAGAAACGTTATTATAGTTAATAGAGAGTTTCTAAGGAGTTTCATTCAGTGTCGTTTAATTATTATTACCTACAAGAGTTAACAGCCCTGCGTCGTATGGGTAAGCAGTTTGCGCAAAGAAATCCTGCGTTAGCTCCATTCATTGGTGATGGTAGTCGTGACCCTGATGTTGAGCGTTTATTAGAAAGTTTTGCTTTTTTAACTGGACGTTTAAGACAACGTTTGGATGATGAGCTGCCAGAATTAGCCCATTCATTAATGAACTTGTTATGGCCAAACTATATGCGGTCATTGCCTGCATTTAGCATCGTAGAATTTGATGCAGTGCAAGAAACAGAGGATTGTATAACGTTACCTCGACAATCAATGATTAATTCAGTTCCTGTTGATGGAACAGTTTGTCAATTTCAAACTTGCTTTGAAACAAAAATATATGCCTTACAATTGGATAGTGTGGATTACGCCATTAAAAATGGTGGGGCTATTTTTAGCTTAAAGTTACTGTTGAATGGTGAAGGTGATTTAATTGGTGCCCCACTCGATAGTTTAAGGCTACATTTGGCTGGTGAGCGTTATATTAGCCAAATGTTATACCTTTGTTTATTACGCCATCTTGAAGATATTCAGTTGATTCCTTTAAATGAAAAAGGGGAGCCTTTTACTGATAGTAATGGCAATATTCTAGGGGCAAAAACAATAGGTCCTGAGAATATTAAGGCAGTGGGTTATGCTGAAAATGAGGCATTATTACCTTATCCTGCTAATACTTTTCGTGGTTATCGCTATATTCAAGAATATTTTGCTTTTCAAGATAAATTTTTATTTGTTGATCTTGAAAAGCTAAACGTTTTAAAGACATTGCCTGAGGATATTTTAGAGCGAGCAAAAGGGGTAATGGTTCGCTTTAATATTCGTAAAGCTAATATGCAACGGATCCAACCGACTACGGAAAATATTCGGTTATATTGTACACCTGTGGTTAATTTATTTTCACATAGTGCGATGCCTATTAATTTTACGGGTACTGATAATGAATACCATATTCTACCAAGCATTAATACACCAGGGCACTATGAGGTATTTTCGGTAGATAAAGTGGTTGGTTGGAGTAATACTCGTAGTGAGTATAAAGAATATGTACCCTTTGAATCTTTTGAACATGATGCTAGCTTTGATGTAGATGAAGTAAAGCCTTATTACTTTATTAGAAAGGAAAAGTCTATCACCCATGATGGGTTAGATACTTATTTACGTTTTGCTAGTAAAGATAGCACTATTTTTTCAGGAGATACTCTATCTATTGATTTAAGTTGTACCAACCAGAACCTTCCTAAACAATTAAGGGTAGGTGATATTTGTGTAGCAACCGAAAGTATTCCTGATAATTTAGTGTTTAGAAATATTGTACCACCTACCGCAAGTTATACACCACCGATAGAAACTGGTTTCTTATGGCGTATTATCAGCAATATGTCATTGAACTATTTATCGTTAGCGGATGTGGAGCCTTTAAAGGTTGTATTAGAAACTTATGATTTTCCGCGTTATTACGATCAGCAAAAAGAACGGGTTAGTCGAAGATTATTAGCAGGTTTAAAAGATATTAAATATAAGCCTGTTGATAGATTACATAAAGGATTACCTTTACGTGGTATTAGAACAGAAATAACTATCAATCCAGAAGGTTATATTGGTGATGGCGATTTATTTTTGTTTGCGTCTATGTTGAATGAGTTTTTTGTACTCTATGTGAGTTTAAATTCATTCCATGAGCTCGTAGTACATAGTACTCATAACCAAACTTATAAATGGCCATTACGTATAGGGCAGCAGGCCTTATTATGATGTTAGGAATGGTAAGGGCATGACTGCTAAAAATATTTATTATCGAGAAAATGTTAAAGAATATCTTCCCATATTGCCTTTATGGCATAAGCAAAATGTTAGAAAGTACTCGTTATTTCAAGGTGTGCTATTAACGATAGATTATCTGCGTAGTATTACATCTGATGCGGTTACTGATGAAGAATTGTACGAGCGTATTGAGTTTGTAGCGAATCCTAGTTTGGGATTTCCTACCTGTGATATTGAATATATTGAATTTTTTATTGAGAACGAACAAGTTCGAGTAAAAATGCGGATTAATCCATTGGGATTAATTGGTGCTAATTCGCCAATGCCAGTTTTCTATGGTGAGCAAGCGCTTGGTGATAGTACAGAGGAAGATAATACTACAAGGGATTTTTTAAATTATTTTAATGATCGCTTACAGCGATTATTACTGCCTATTTGGAAAAAATATCGTTATTACGCTTTTTATCAGTCAGGTGCAATGGATGTTTTTTCAGCAAAGTTGTTTTCATTAATAGGCCTAGGGCATGATGCATTAAGAAAGTCAGATAATTTAAATTGGAAACGATTATTGCCTTATTTGGGAATGATTAGTTTACGGGCACATTCAGCAGTATTGGTTGAGGCGGTATTAAGGTATTACTTTAAACATTCAGATATTTTTGTAGAGCAATGTATTGAGCGTAGAGTAAGTATTGCCGAGGATCAACTAAATCGGTTGGGTTTAAGTAACAGTATAATGGGAGATACCCTCGTAATAGGTACTGAGGTGCGTGATAGAGGTGGTAAGTTTCGGATTCATATTTTGAAATTAACATGGGATCGCTTCCATCAGTTTTTACCGATTTATAAAGAGTATGGTCAATTGAGCACACTAGTTGGCTTTATATTGCGAGATCCTTTAGATTACGACATTAAGTTGCAATTATTAAAGGATGAGATAAGAGATTTAACAATAGGGGATGAGAGTGAGTGTCTCCTAGGTTGGACAAGTTGGCTAGGCAAAGAAATGGCTGATGGCGAAATTTTATTAAAGAACCAAATGTAAAAGGGATTATTGATGATTAATATCGATTTGCAACAGTTAATCCAGGCATTAGATGCTCAAACTAGAAAAGAACTTGAAAAAGCTGCTGAGGGTTGTGTAGTAAGAGGGGGAAGTAAAGTATTAATAGAAGACATGTTACTTAGCATGTTAGCTACACCTGAAAGTTTACTTAATAAAGCGATCATAGATGCTGAAATTGAATTGGGTGAATTACTCTCTGTATTGCAGCCACGTGCAGAATCAAGTGAAACACAAAATCCAGTATTCTCAGTTGAGTTAGTACAATGGTTACAAGATGCCCTATTGTTAGCTAATTTAGAATTAGAAAGAAATTATGTAGATCAGGCTGCACTTATTTTAGCGTTTCTTCGCAATAGTATGCGTTATGTAGGAACTAAATATTACAAGCTACTTTCTACGATTGATGAGCAGCGTCTTAAAGATTTTGTATTGGCAGATCAAGTAGAACAGCAAAGTTCTGCTAATGTTATTAGAGAAGGTGCTGAATCATTTTTGAAGAAGTTTACTCATAATTTTACTCAGTTGGCACGTGATAATAAATTAGACCCTGTGTTATGTCGTGATGATGCTATTCGTCAAATGATCGATATTTTGGCACGCCGTAGAAAGAATAATCCTATTATTGTAGGCGAAGCAGGTGTTGGTAAAACAGCTGTGGTAGAAGGATTGGCGATTCGTATTGCAAAAGGCGATGTACCTGAAATCTTACAGAATGTTGAGTTGTTAACCTTAGATATGGGGCTTTTACAAGCTGGCGCTAGTATGAAAGGTGAGTTTGAGCGTCGCTTAAAAGGTTTAATTGATGAGGTTAAAGCGTCACCTAAACCCATTATTCTATTTATTGATGAAGCGCATACGATGATTGGTTCAGGTGGAGATGCAGGTGGCTCAGATGCTGCAAACTTATTAAAACCTGCACTTGCACGTGGTGAGCTTTGCACCATTGCAGCCACTACATGGTCTGAATATAAAAAGTATTTTGAAAAGGATGCTGCATTAGCCCGTCGTTTCCAAGCAGTACAATTACATGAACCAACTATTGAAGAAGCTGTGACTATTTTACGTGGTTTAGCACCTGTTTATGAGCACAGCCATGGCATCTATTTAAGAGATGATTCAGTGGTTGCAGCAGCAGAGTTGTCCGCTCGTTATTTAGCAGGTCGTCAATTACCTGATAAGGCAGTTGATCTATTAGATACGGCCAGTGCGCGAGTGAAAATTAGTTTGGCTTCGGCACCTGAGCAAATTGAAACACTACGTAATCGTATTTCTATTGATGAAAGACAATATGAAGCATTAACCCGTGATAAGTTAGCAGGTATTAAAACTGATCAAGAAGTGCTTGATACACTAGAAAAAACTTTAACTGAAAATAGAGTTAAGTTAGAGCAATTAAACGAACAGTGGCAACATCAAAAAGAGCTTGCGGAACAACTATTAGGCTTAAGAAAACAATATAGCCAATTGCAGAAAGTCAAAACTGATTTAGAGCTTGAGTTAGTTAATGAACAGCAAGAAGTATCTGTTACAGAAGTAACAGATACTATCGTTGAGGAAGTTACAGAGCAGGGTGAGCATATTGTTGAGGAAGTAATAGAGGCTGTCACAGTAAAAGTAACTCCTGAGCAAGTGGCTGAACAATTAAAGCAAGTTCAAGAAGAGCTTAACAAGACTCATGAGTTACTTGATAAAGCACAGGAAACAGAAAGTCTGGTTAGTTTTGAAGTATGTCCAAGATTGATAGCAGAAGTGATTAGTAACTGGACTGGTATTCCTGTTGAGCAGTTAGCTAGAGAGCATAATGCACGGGTAATGCAATTTGCTGAAGACTTAAGAGAGCGAGTTCGTGGACAAGAGCAAGCAGTTGTAGCCTTAGATAAAGCTATTCGTACTTCTGCTGCTGGTTTGAATCGTCCAGAAACTCCTGTTGGTGTATTCTTATTTGTTGGTCCTAGTGGTGTAGGTAAAACTGAAACAGCGCTGGCGCTCTCTGATTTACTTTATGGTGGTGATCGTTTCTTAACAGTTATTAATATGTCAGAGTTCCAAGAGAAGCATACGGTTTCTCGCTTAATCGGTTCTCCACCGGGCTATGTGGGTTATGGTGAGGGTGGCATGTTAACTGAGGCAGTACGTCAAAAACCTTATTCAGTTATTTTATTAGATGAAGTCGAAAAGGCCGATCCAGATGTAATGAATCTGTTCTATCAAATTTTTGATAAAGGTATAGCTAATGATGGTGAGGGTAGAGAAATTAACTTTAGAAATACCCTTATTATTATGACTTCAAATCTTGCTAGTGATCGGATTGTAGCACTTTGTAAAGATGGTGCTCGTCCATCGCCAGAAGCGTTAGAAGATGCAATTAGACCAGCCCTCAGTCAACATTTTAAACCTGCATTATTAGGACGGATGAAGGTTATTCCTTATTATCCTGTAGATGGTGAAGTGTTACATGAGTTGATTGAATTAAAATTAGGTCGTTTAGCTCATCGTATGCAACAGCGTAAATTAGAATTAACTTATGATAAAGCCTTGGTTGATGTGTTGGCTGAGCGTTGTACATACAGTGATAGTGGTGCACGTCTTATTGATTCATTATTAGATCAATATATTGTGCCTCATATTACAGATCGTTTACTGGCAGCAATGGCAACTAAGGAAGAGTTAAAACGTGTCAATATTGTGGTAGGAGAAGATAAAGCTGTAGTTTGTGAGTTTTATTGAGATTAGTTATGGATAATGTAGCGGCCAAATATTATTCCTCTTTAATTGAGGCGGAAAGTACACAGGATTTAATTGCTTGTGTGCTTGCTGTGGCTACTACATTAACATCAGCAGAGTTAGCACAATTATATTTGCTAGATCAAAGTAAAACTAAATTAAATCTTTACGGACAATCCTTTGCAGGTAAAATGTTATTAAAGCAAGATATCTCTTGTGATTATTACAATGATGTATTGCTGCAATATTGTTTAACTCAGAATAAGTCAATTATTTCAGAGGACATAAATAGCCTTTTATTAGAGCATAATTTTTTACCACAGAGTACTGTAAAGAGTTGGCGCAGTTTATTAGTATTACCATTATTGAATAAGCAACAGCATATTTATGGTTTATTAGTTTGTGCAGGTTATAAAGTAATAGACTGGCATGATAAGCTAACTTCTTTAGAATCTTTTTGTCGATTGATGTTAATTCAGTATAATCGACTAATAACATTGCAGGTTAAACAACAGCAGCCTCTAAAAGTAGAGAAGGAAAGTGCAATAACTAATAAGCACTATGGTTTAGTGGGTAGTAGCCAAGCAATGAAAAAAGTTTATTCATTGATTAGCAAAGTGTTACATACTCCTTATACTGTTTTAATAACAGGTGAAACAGGAACAGGGAAAGAATTAGTAGCTAAAGCTATTCACCAATATAGTTCAAGAAAGAGTAAGCCTTTTATTGTACAGAATTGTGCTTCTATGCCAGAAGCTTTATTGGAAAGTGAGCTATTTGGTTATTGTAAGGGGGCTTTTACTGGTGCTGATAAAGATTATTTAGGACTGTTTAGAGAAGCAGATGGTGGTACCTTATTTTTAGATGAAATAGGTGATATGCCACTAGTGTTACAAGCAAAATTATTAAGAGTATTACAAGAGAGTGAAGTAAGGCCATTGGGAAGTAGTAAAACGTATAAAGTAAATGTACGTATTATTGCTGCGACTCATCGTCATTTATTAGATGAAATTGGTAAGGGAAGTTTTAGAGAAGACCTTTATTATCGTTTAGCTAAATTCCCAATAGAGTTACCCCCGTTAAGAGATAGGGATGATGATATTGTAGAGTTGGTTGATTTTTTTATAAATAAGACCTGTCAGTTTTTAGATAGAAAGAGAAGTGTTGTAACTCAGGATTTTATGGATAAATTATTAAGTTATTCTTTTCCAGGAAATATTCGTGAGTTAAAAGGTTTATTAGAAAGAGCCATTTTATTGGCAGATGATGAGTTGTTAGAAGATCAATATTTACAATTGGACGTTAATAAACAGCGAAAAGATCAGGATAATAACTTTAAAGACAGTGTTGCTAATTATGAGCGTGAGCACTTAGTGAAAAGCTTACGAAGTAATCAAGGAAATCAGACTAAAACAGCTAAACAATTAGGAATTTCAAGGCGTACGCTGATATATAAATTGCAGAAATTAAATATATCAAAAGAAGAATTTTTGGTTTAATGAGAGGGTAATAGATCCAATGGTTACTATTAATAAATTGATAATGTTGTTGTTATTAGGTGTTTTTATCAGTGGTTGTGCTGGTAATTACAAAACGAGTGATGATAGATATAGATCTATCGGTCAGCCACCTATAGTCATTGATAACAAAACAAAATAAAGGTAATTATTGTGGAACTTATTTTAGAGATCATCAGTGATCAGCAGTTTGCTGATAATACTGTCGTTAGTAAAGAGTTTAAAAGTGCGGGTGGGGTGATTGGTCGTGCGCCTGATTGTGATTGGATTATTGCTGATCCAAAGCGTTATGTGTCAGGGCATCATGCATTGATTACTACTAAAAATAATCAGTTTTATATTACTGATACTAGTAGTAATGGCACTATTCTAAAAAATACAGGTTCAAGATTACCTGCTGGCGAACAATTTCTTATTGAGCACGGTGCTGTGTTTTCAATGGGAGATTATGATATTCGTGCTCGTTTAGTTTATGATCCTGAAGTATTTGAAAATGTAGTAGGAAAGTCTGTGGAAGCAGGTAGTATTATTCCTGATGATGCTTTCTTAGATTTGGATCCAATTAAAGCGATTGAGCAACAGCCATTCCAATATGTGGATATGGATGAATTAGCAGACTTTATGAAAGCCAACGAACAACAGGATGGTGAGCAGCGTAAGGATTATGCAAGGGTTGATATTGAAAGTTTAGAAATTCCTCAATTAGTAGAGGATAAAATGCCTGAACCAGTTAAAGCTACACCAACTCCTGTATATGTACCACCGCCAGCTACACCAACTAAATTTTCTAGTGATTTTTGGGATAAGTTTGCAGCAGAGTTAGGGATTGATATAGCAAAGTTAGATGAGACTGAAAGAGAGCAGTTAGCTATTCATACGGCTAAACTGTTTAAGCAATGTATTGCAGGTATCCAACAAAGTTTGCGGACACGTTCTGATTTGAAAAATGAGTTACGGTTGCCTATTACTACAGTGCAAGCAACAGGTAATAATCCATTACGTTATACAGTTGATGCAGAAAGTGCTATTAATGATTTATTGAAAAAGCATAACCCTAATCAATTAACCCCAGAACAAGCAATTAATCGTGCATTTAGGGATTTGCAAGCACATCAAGTCGCTTTATTAGCCGCTTGTCGTGGTGCTGTGCGTAGTGTTATTCACCAGTTCTCACCAGCACAATTAATTTTAGCGTTCGAGCAACGTGGTGATAAGGGAGTGATCAAAGGTAGTGCTTGGAAATGGCGTACCTATTGTCGTTACCATAACTTATTACAACAAGATGCAGAGTGGAGTGATCGTTTATTTAGCAAAGACTTCACCACCTATTACGAAGAGCAAGTGCGTTTATTAGCTTCATTGAATGATGATTAAGGAGTAATACAGATGGCAAAATTGAGAATAATAAGCTTGTTGTTGATGGCAGTTTTATTGTCTGGTTGTTCTTGGATGAATCCTTACTCAGATGTTACTAAAGTTAATATTCGTTTAAACGGTAGTGATTATCTTAATCCAGATTTAAGAGGCAGACCTTCACCAGTGGTTGTACGCATTTTTGAATTAAAAAATGCAGTTAACTTCACCAATGCAGATTTTTTTAGTTTATATAATGATGCAAAAAATGTATTAGGTGAGGACTTAGTTGCTGTTGAGGAAATGGAGTTAACGCCTAGACAAAAAATACATTTACGTTACCGTGTGGCAGAAACCAGCCAGTATGTAGGTATTATTGCTGCTTACCGTGATTTATCAACAGCTACTTGGCGTTATGTAGTTAAAACTGTACCAAAAGAAAAGCTTTATGTGAATGTGGTGTTAACAAGCGATGGTATCTATCAGAATACAGACCCTAGAGCTTATAAAGTTAACGAAACTTTGCCAATGAATGAAAGATAATTGAGGTAGGCATTATTATTATGAGTATCCAAAAAGTAGTTTGGCGAGAAGGGATGTTATTAAGACCTCAGCACTTTCAACACAGTGACAGGTATTATAATCATCAATTAGCTGTGCGCACTCAGTTATCATCCAGTAATACATGGGGATTTATTTCTTTGCAGATAGATCCCCAGTATTTGAATATGGGAAAGATTGTCGTTAATGAAGCTAAAGGGGTATTACCTGATGGTTCATTCTTTGATATTAGACAGGAATTAGAGCCATTAACTTTAGATATTCCTACTAATACAAACAATAAACCTGTTTATTTGGCATTACCGTTAACTACAGATAACCATATTGAAACCAGAGAAGCTTCACAAACTGACGTGTTAGCTCGTTATGTAATGCGTGAAGTTGAAGTGGTTGATTCAAATACTGCTGATTCTAATATTATTATGATTAACTGTTGTCAGCCTGATTTTAGATTGATTCTAGGTGACGAAGAGAATAACAGTGCCTTTGTATGTTTGAAAATATGTCATATTTTAGATTGTAGTTCTGACAAAACGATTGTGTTAGATAGTGAGTATGTGCCTACTTATTTAAATTTACATGCCTCTTCAGTTTTATTGTCATCTCTAAAAGAGGTGATCAGTATGTTAGTGCATCGTGGTGATCGTTTAGCAGAAAGAATTAACGCCAGTGGTAAAACACAAAGTGCGGAAGTAGGCGATTTGTTAATGTTGCAATTAATTAATCGGGTTGAACCTCTATTGCGTCATTATTTACGAGCAGATAAGGCACATCCAGAGGATGTCTATAAAGAGTTACTTTATCTATATGGTGAATTAGCTACTTATGCGAGTGAAAGTAAACGTCCAAGTATCGATTACTACTATATGCATAGTGATCAAGGATTATGTTATAGAAAGTTAATGGAAAGACTTCGTCAAGTATTGTCAATGGTACTTGAACAGCACGCTATTGAGCTGCTGCTACAACAGCGTGCTTATGGTATTCAAGTATCACCATTACACGATCATACTATGCTTAGTAATTCGAAGTTTATCTTGGCGGCGAGTGCTTCTTGTGATCCTGAGTACTTACGCAAAAATTTACCTGCATACTTGAAGTGTGGTCCTGTAGAACGTATTCGTCAGTTAGTGAATTTGCATTTACCGGGTGTTAAGGTGAAGTCATTACCAGTAGCGCCTAGACAAATACCGTTCCATTCTGGAAAAATTTATTTTGCTTTAGAGTTAAGTTCTGATGATCTTGCCCAATTTGAAAGTTCAGGTGGTTTTGCTTTCCATGTGTCGGGTAGCTTTGACAATCTGGATCTTAAATTCTGGGCGATTCGTAACTAAATCAGAGAAGAAAGTATATGGAAAGAGATGATAAAACGGTCATTAGTAGTAGATTTAATGACAGCAATACCAGTTCAGTACCATTATTAACTGATATTTCTGATGCGCCAAACTATGCTTCACTAGATGACAAAATGGTGTTTGCAGCAAGATTACGTCCAGTTGACGAAAACATTGTAGGATTAAATCCTCTGATTTCAGCTGGTGCTCATATTCTTTCTGAAGTGGTACGGTTACGTAATAATGCGCCACCTGAAGATTTAGAGTCATTACAACATAATTATATTGAAGCGATTAAACGTTTTGAGCGTATAGCCTTACAAAGTGGTGTGGAAAATAGCCAAGTGATGAGTGCGCGTTATGTAATGTGTACGGTATTAGATGAGGCAGTTGTTTGTACTAGTTGGGGTGTGGAAAGTGCTTGGGCAAAATATAGCTTGCTTGCTTCTTTTCATAATGAAACGTTTGGTGGTGAAAAAGTTTTCCAATTATTAGATCGCATTACTCGTAATCCTGTTAAGTATTTACCTTTAATTGAATTAATTTATGTTTGTTTATCGTTAGGTTTTGAAGGTAAATATCGTGTAATGAACCGTGGAACACTTGAACTAGAGGCTATTAGAGATAGTTTATATCGCCAAATTAAGCAGTTGCGTGGTGATGTACCTAAGGCCTTATCTCCACAATGGCAAGGATTGCAACCATATCGTAGAGGTTTGATTAAAATTGTGCCTTGGTGGATGGTAGTTATCTTTACTATTATTTGTTTAGTTATTATGTATTCTGGTTTTGCCTTTGTACTAAATCAAGAGCGTAAGCAGTCATTAGAACCTTACCATACACTAGATACTACTTTAACTTCAGAAACTAAAAATAACACACAGTGATAAGGGACTTTTCGATGAAAAGATTTTTTAGAAAATTAGCTGTTTTTTTCAAAAAAAGATGGGTTTGGACACTGTGTATTGCATTGTTTTTAGCATTGCTTGTATGGTTCTTATTTCCTTATTTTGGTTTTGGCGAATCAAAACCATGGGAATCAAGCACATCTCGTTTAGTGACTATTTGTATTATTTTCCTATTATGGGGATTGTTATTAGTTTTTCTAAATTGGCGAGAAACGGCAAAACAAAAGAAAAAACTTACTTCTGATCAAGCTCAGGAAAAGTTAATTGTTGAAGAAAAAATACATGAAGAACGCCAAGCTGTAACTTCCTTATATAAAAAGGCGATGCAGACTCTTAAGAAGTCGAGTATTTATAAAGGCAGAAGTCAAGGTTGGAAGCATGATTTACCTTGGTATTTATTGATAGGTCCAGAGTCTAGTGGTAAAACGAGTATTTTAGATTTCTCTGGATTAAATTTTCCACTTAACCAAATTGAGCAGCGTCTCACTAAAAATATCGAGGGTACACGTTATTGTGAGTGGTATTTTGCTGAGAATGGTGTAGTAGTAGATACATCTGGTCGCTATTTCTCTCAAGAAAATAGTGAAGTTGATAATGCAGGTTGGTTAACACTATTAAATTTATTACGCCGTCGTAAAAGAAGCAGACCACTAAATGGTGTGTTAGTAAATGTGCCTGTTGATGACTTGTTAAGTCATGATGAGGTTCATTTGGAGCGTATTGCTCGTCAAACACGTGCAAGGTTACATGATATTCAACAGCGTTTAGGTACAGAATGTCCTGTTTATATTTTATTTAGTAAAGCTGATCATATTATTGGTTTTAATGAGTTCTTTGATAATATTTCCCAAGAGGAAAGTGCCCAAGTATTGGGAGTAACCTTTACTAAAGAGCAGAAAGTAGTCAGTGCTGATCTAACTCGTTTTGAGTTTGAAAGATTATTGGAACGTTTGAATAAACAAGTTGTTAATAACTTGCATCAAGAGCGTGATATTCAACGTCGTGGCAAAATATTAGATTTTCCTTACCAATTTAATTTGATTGCTGAGCAGCTATGTTTATTTATTGAACTGGCAACTACAGGTAATCGTTATCAAGAGGCTAGTCATCTAAGAGGTTTCTATTTCATGAGTGCCCCTCATGTGACAGAACATCTTGATGAACATACAGTTAGAATTGGTAGAAATTTAGGACTTTCTAGTAAAGCATTGCCTGTTTATCGTCAAGGTAAACCTCGTTTCCTTTATCAATTGTTTACTTCTGTTATTTTCCCTGAGTCAGAATTAGCGACACTCGATGAAACGGAAAGAAAGCGTCTTAGCTGGAAACAAAGAAGTTTATATATTGGCTCAGTAGCTACCTTAGCTGGGGTTGGATTGCTTTGGGGATATAGTTTTTCTGCTAATAATAACTATTTGAAGCAAACTAATGAGTTAGGTGTATTGTTAGCTAAACAGCACACTGAGCTAATTCCTAAAGGTGATTTGTCACAGCTAGAGTCTGTGCTAAATACTAGTTATAAAGCATATAAAGTATTTCCTACTGATAAAGATTTATCAGTAACCCATCAATTGGGGCTTTATCAAGGTGAAAAAACAACACCTACTGTTTTAATAACTTATCATGATGAGTTATTAAAACAAATGTTGCCAGCTGTAGCTCGCCAGTTAGAAGCACAAATTAGATCGAATTTTACTAATAGAGAGAAACTGTTAAATAGTTTACGTGCTTATCTCATGTTAAATTATGAAAAACATCGTGATAAAGAGTATTTGGCAGCAACAATGACTGATTATTGGGCTAATATCTATCCAAATAATACAGAGCTACAAGATGATTTAGAAGGTCATTTTAATAGATTATTGGCGCTAGATTTTGTTTATCCTATTAATGATGAATTGGTTGCACAGGCTAGACGTGTTCTAAGTAACGAACCTTTAGCTAATCTTGTTTACAATTCAATGAAACAAGATGCAAAAATATTACCTGATTATGTTTTATCGCAACACTTGGGTTCACAAGGCTATTTGATTAAAGGGGCTGATAAAAAGATAGCAGGTTTCTTTACTAAGTCTGGCTATAATCAATATTTCTTATCTAAGAAAGCATTAGATTTTATTACCAAGACATTAAGGGATAATTGGGTATTAGGTAGTGCTGATACGTTATCTCCTGCTGAGTTACAAAAAATATTGGTACAGGTAGAACAGTTATACTTTATTGATTATACAGATCAATGGAGCAATACAATTGGTGGCTTGAAAGTGGCTAATGTTAACTCTTTCCCTGAGAGTGATTCACAGCTAACAGGTTTAACAGCAGCTAATAGTCCATTCTTATTATTGCTGGGTGAAATTAAAGAGCATACTAAATTACCAGGTATTGTTCCTGAACCTGACGAAGATGATAAAGATGTTATAGCTGATAAAACAGGTGCAATTAATACTAATAGTTCTGTTAAACAAATGGCTAAACAAGCCACTAAGAAGGCAGCGATTAAAGGTGTTAATGCTGGTATTGATGGCGCGAAGAAATTAGCTGCAGCGGCTGTACCTGAGCAAGGTAAGAAACGGATGGTGCAAATGTTTACACCCTATCATCGATTATTATTAGATGATGGTTCACCTAGTTCTGACTATGCAGCTGCCTCTCAAGCGTTGAATGATCTTAACCAAAAAGTATCAATGCTTTCTAGAGATAGTGCTCCAGAACAAGCAGCGTTAGCATGGGCAAAAGATCGAATGGAAGGACAGCAAGATGCACTATCGGCTGTACAAAATGCTGTTAAGCGTTTACCTGCACCATTTGATAAGTGGTATACCCAAATAGCGGATGATAACTGGCGTATCATTTTAGCAAGTTCTTATAACTACATTAACCAAGCTTATAAGGCTAATGTGTATACATACTACAACAGCTCTATTAGAGGACGTTATCCATTTAATGGAAAAGCTAATACGGATGTGGCTATGTCTGACTTTATTCGCTTCTTTAAAGTAGGCGGCATCATGGATAGTTTCTATGAAAGTAATTTAAAGCCTTTTGTGTCAACAAATGGTAGTTACTATCAAGTGAAAACAATTGATGGTCGTGGTTTACCTATTAGTAGTGCCTCATTAGCTCAGTTTAGAGTTGTTCGTGTGATTCAGGGTGGTTTGTTTAGCGAAAACCCAGAACACCCAACAGTAAGTTTTAAACTTGAACCGCATTTCTTAGAGGTGACTTTAAGCCGAGTGATCTTACAAATTGGAGATCAAAAAATAGAGTATCGCCATGGTCCTATTTTATCTAATCGCTTTACGTGGCCAACAGAGAATGCGGATACCAGTGTAGTATCTGAGAAGTTTGAGGATTTATCAGGTAATCGTACTTTATATCAAACTGAGCCAGGCGCTTGGTCACTGTTTAGATTTATTGATCAAATGGAAATATCTTACGCTTCTGGACGTGATGTGATGATTCTAAAAACTAACGTAGATGGTAAATATGCTAACTACTTATTATCAACACAACGCTCACCTAATCCGTTTGATGTGAAAATATATCGTGCATTTGCTCTAAGGGATAATCTATAGCAATGTTATTACGAAGTGCTGCAAGGACAGATCAAGGCAAAGTAAGAGAAAAAAATGAAGATGCTTTTATCAACTACCCAGATCGAAAGATCTGGGCTGTTGCTGATGGTATGGGAGGTCATGATAACGGAGAGATTGCTAGCCGTATGGTGGTTGAGGCTTTAGCTGATCTTGAGTTGGCTCAGGATTTTGATGAGCGTGTAAAACAAATAACGCGTAGTTTAAGGTTTGTTAATAAGCAACTGACTCAACAGGATAAAACTGTTGTTAAAGGGCAGCTACCACCTATAATGGGAACAACGGTGGTTGCTTTATTGATAGAAGATTATCGAATGGCTTGTATTTGGGCTGGAGATAGTCGTTGTTATTTGTTTCGAAAAGGCAATATCTATCAAGTTACAAAAGATCATGCGGTTTGGCAAGAGTTAATGGATGAGCAACAACTTTCTATGCAAGAGGCTCAACAGCAAAAAGGTAGTTTTGCTTTAACTAGAGCAATTGGTGCTGATGAAGAACTAAGTCTGGGAATAGTAGAGATGGAAATCACCGAAGGTGATAGATTCTTGCTTTGTTCAGATGGAATTTATCAGTATGTTAGTTATGATCAGCTCTATCAAGCAATGAGTAAAGCATCACCTAATTTGGCCATTGAGCAATTGTTTCATGACGTGTTAGCTACAGAAGCAAAAGATAATTTAACAGCTATTATAGTCGTTCCATGAATGAGAAAAGCGAATTAACAGCAATGGCTAATGATAAGCCAATTTTAGACACTGAGTCAGTAAATAAAAATACTGATGAAGGTGTAATAGATTCTTCATCTATTATTGAAAGTCCTATTATTAGCAAAGATGATGCAAAACAGTCAGTAATAGCTACTGATGAATCTAAGGCCAAAGCGTTACCTGATATATTAGCTGGACGTTATAAACTTGAACGTATTTTAGGTGTTGGTGGTATGGCTGTTGTATATCGTGCCTATGATAAGTTAGCAGCACACTTTAAACATCCTTTCCCTTATGTCGCTGTAAAAATGTTTAAAGAAGAGTTTGCAGGTTTTGCTGATGCAAGTTACTTACTTTACAGTGAATATGCTTTACTTACCTCTTTAAACCATCCACATATCGTAAAAGCCTATCAATTTGATATCGATGTTGAAAGTGAACGTGCTTTTTTAACTTTAGAGTTTTTAAAAGGCTTAACACTTGATCAATGGTTGATGGAGAATCCATTAGGGGGGAATTTTAAAAAAATACAACCCATGCTGTTAGAGATCATTGATGCAATGTGTTATAGCCATCAACACAATACTATTCACGGTGACCTTAAGCCAAGTAATATTATGCTAACTAATGAAGGGTGCATATTATTTGATTATGGATTAGGTCAGGTATTAGTAGGGGAGCTTGCAAGATTACCTAAAATATCCAGAAACCGTTTTAATGCATGGACACCCAAATATGCTGCTCCTGAATTACTTGAGGATATTTCATTGACAACAAAAACAGACATATTTGCCTTATGTTGCATAATTTATGAGTTATTAACAGGTAAAAACCCTTATTATATTGATAAGAAAACTAAATATTCTGTTAGTCCACCTAAGCCTAAAGATTTATCAAAAAAACAATGGCAGGCATTAGCTTGTGGTTTAGCAATTAAACCACAAGAAAGAACTGTAACTGCTGAAGAGCTTAAAGAAGTTTTTCAATCTACTTCTAAACATTTCTTTTTTTGGTCTTAATGCAGTTGTGCAATAAGATGCACGTTATTTTTATAAATAGCTTTATTTTCTATACAACTTATTGAAAATATTATATTTAATGTGTTGAGCAAAGTTTTGTACAGTATGTGAAAAGAATTGCTCAATTTTTCATTAATTTATAGTGAGTTTTAGTAAAAAATATTCTTTATTTATTATTTGATAAATTAAAATTATTTTTTATTGTTAATTATCATTGTGTTATATATTTTTAATCGTTAATTTTTAAATATGGCATAAGCTTTGCTTTATACATAGTACCCTTAATTCAAAAACAAGTACTTTTATTTTTTATTTTAATTAATTTAGGAGAATACTATGCCAACTCCCGCGTATGTAACACTAGTAGGAACTAAGCAAGGTTTAATTACAGCTGGTACTTTTACTGAAGACTCAGTAGGTAACATCTATCAAGAAGGTCATGAGGACGAAGCACTTGTTCAAGCGTTTAGTCATGAAATTATTATTCCACGTGACCCTCAATCAGGTCAACCTACAGGTCAACGTGTACACAAGCCATTAATGATCACTAAAGTTTACGATAAAGCTTCTCCATTGATTTTCAATGCGTTAACTTCAGGTGAGCGTTTAAGCGAATGTACTATTAAATGGTACAGAACTTCTTCAGCTGGTGTACAAGAACATTATTTCACAGTTAAATTAGAAGATGCTGTGATCGTAGACGTAAAAGCATATATGCCTAACTGTCAAGATCCTGCGATGTCTCATTTCACTCACTTAGAAGATGTGTATATGACTTATCGTAAAATCATTTGGACTCACGAAGTTGCAGGTACTTCTGGTTCAGACGATTGGAGAGCACCTATCTCTGCTTAATTGTCAGAATAGTACTTCTATAGAGCTAAACTCCAGAAGAAACCCTCTTGCAGTTAATTTAACTGTAAGAGGGTTTTCTGTTGTGGCCAATATAGTTTAATTAAATGTACTCAAAGAGTGATGTTTGTTAAGTGGCTAATGGATGAAAGATTATACTATGAGAAGTAGAGCTATTAGCATCTAGATCTGGTTATATAAGAGCTAATGTAAGTAAATCTATTATTAGTCAGAGTTTTATTTTTGGCAGATTGAGTAAAATACCTAACATTATTGAACCTACATATTTGAGAAAAATATGAACTGAAATAAAGTTAGAGTTTAAAACAAAAAAAATCATTACTTTAAATATTATATCTTGTGTTTTTTTTGAAAATTATTATTAATTCATTCTGAAAGAAGCAAAAAGAATATTAATAAGCTTTATAATATGAAATATTCATTCTATGGAATTGCAATAAAGAAGTTTTGTCAAACCCAGTGCAGCACCAATTATTTAGATACTAAAAAGATGCCCCATTTTGACTAAAAAGACAATGCATGCAAATATATCGAACAGAACTAAAAGACCATCAACATTGGCAAAAGGAGAAGAAGTTTCTAAATATAAAATTATTACTAATAAAGATATTGAAGATGCTAAAAAACGTCTAGATGAAGCCTATACCGTAAACTATCCCCAACAACAAGCATTTATTAGAAAAGATGGTCGTGACTATATGTCTAATTTGGGTAAAGCCAAATGGGGATTTACCAGAAACCAATGCGACGATATAATAAATCTATGATGTATTAAAGCGTTTTATTAATGATAATGGTAATGAAGACTATGCTATAAAAATAGTTTTCGTTTTACTGATCAATCCAATATCGCCTATGTAATTTATACATGAAATAATATCTCTCCACTTTGTAGTACATAACCGTATGCCAACTGTTAATAAAGGATATAAAGGTACACCTGTAAATCAAACGATTACTTTAAAAAAGGCTATACCTTGGAGCTTAAGGTTGGGAAATTACTGAAGAAAAACCACGAGACCCTAAACAGCCTGAACACCACTATTGGGTTTATGGTGAGCTGAAAGATCCAGCCATTGCCCAAAATAATCCTTTTGTAGTTATTCAAATAGATGCCTTTATTAAAAATCTAGAGTATGATAGAACCAATAACGCACCGCCTTTAGATCAGGCGATTAAGCATTTGATTCCTGTATTAGAGAGTATACAAGTTTTTAATTACTGATTTTAATAAATCCTGATTCATGACTTCATTCAAGTGAGATATTTCCTTTTTCATCATAATATATGTTATGAGTAGAGCTATCTTTTTTATAAGCTACTTTTCTAAATAGATGGCCGTTTTGATCCCAACTTTATTCTATGCCATCTTTTTCGTCATGGATAAAATTTATAGTAACACTTTTTTGACCATTAGGATGGTATATAGTTAAAAGCCATGTAGTTTACCTTTCAAAAAAGTACAATCTGCAATTTTATACCATGTATTTTTTTTATAGTATCTTTAGCTCAAGCAGTATATTTATTTTAAATACTAATATAAAAATAATAGAATTTTTAATTTTAGTTATATTATGTTAACTATAAGTTAACGCTAATATTAGTCACACTTAATGAGGGTAATTAAATATTTAATTTTTATGTCAGAAATAATGTAAATTTCTATTAGATTAATTTAGAATAGAAGTATTGTTTTGATTTTTTAAACTTTAATTTTATTTAAATCAATAAGTTAAATCTTTAAATTGGAGCGGAAAACGAGATTCTCATCAGTTATCTATCCTATTAATTATTCAAGATATTTTAGTAAATTACCAATTTTATTGTACAATATGATGTACAAGTTAAACTACTTTGAAAATCAAATTGATATGCTGTTATTTATTGTACTCTATATAGATTTAAGAGTGAATATCATGTCATTTTTTAATGTACACAAACCTTTTAAAAGCCTTTTCAAGATAAGTCCTTTACCCTTTAATATCTTTTCCTTTAAGCCCTTTTAGTTTTTGGAGCCTTTTCTCTCTATAAATGTTTAATTGGACTTAGTTGTACTAAAATCTATATATGATTTTGTATTTTAGTTTATAATTAAACCCAATAATGGAGTCTATCTGGCTCTCAGTAAGTGGAGATATATTACTTACTGTTATACTAAAATTATATTAGGGAAGTTACAGAATGTATTATAAAGCTAATGACAGCCACTTCCAGTTGTTTTGGGATGAATCAAATTCTGCTACAGGATTATCTAGTAATACAGGCAGTAGTATAGGTGATAAACTCTCTTCTTTGGCTAGCAGTGCAAAATCCTTAGATCCCTTTTCTACGCTTACTACTGCGTTAAGTGGTGGTCTAAAAGATACTCTTTCTAATGCTAACGTTGAAACCGCTTTAGATAAATTACAAGTCTTATCCTTTATGGGTACCGAAGGTATCTCTTCACCTTATGCGTTTGAAGTGGTGTTAGTCAATAAGCATGTACGCTTTGATATCACCCAGTTATTAAGTAAGTCTGTGTTTTTAGCTTTTACGCCTGAAGGTAAGTCTGGCTCTGGTATTCATGGAGTTGTTCAATCCGTTAAGCGTGGTGCTGTTGGGCAGCATTATGCGACATTTTCTATGGTGATTACGCCACGTTTTTCTAATCTAATGAGAAGAGTGAATCAGCGTAAATTTGTGGGTAAAACGACGCCTGAGATTATTAAAGTTATTTTAGAAGAACACGGTATTATGGAGAATGCTGAATCAGGCTTTGCGTATCAATTTAAAGACGCCAGTATGTATCCTGTACGAGACTTTTGTGTGCAATATGATGAATCCGACTATCATTTTGTATCGCGTCTTTGCCAAGAGGAAGGAATAGCTTATCACTTCCAACATTCTGCTAATGCCCATAAGATGGTTTTTACCGATGCCATGCCTTTTTTCCCTAGTGTGGCTGAAGCCGTTAAGTTTATGAATGATACGGGAATGGTGGCGGATACTCAGGCTTTAAAATATTTTGATGTGTCTTTAGCCTCTAAAACCCAAACAGCGGCTTGGCGTGATTATAACTTTACTAATATGAAGATCCCTGAAGGCACAAGTGAGGGTAAACAAAGTCAAAAAGGTAATTCAGCCACAGAACCTAACCTAGAGTTTTATGATTATCCTTCCACTGGGATGGATAAAGCGAGAAATGAGCAACTCGCTAAAGTACAAATAGAACGTTTACGCGTAGAGCATTTAACAGCAGAAGGCTATAGTGATATACCTACCTTACATAGTGGTTATTATATTAGTATAGAAGATCATCCTAGTTTAGATACCCTAGATGCTACTAAACCTTGGCTTATTACTCAAATTAAACATAAAGCATACCAACCACAGGTATTAGAGGCTTTTGGTGGAGAAGCCAGCGCCACTAATACTACCCTACCCAGCCAACTGGATAAATACCTTGATCCCAATACTAGCTTAGAGTTGGAATTCCCTGCTCAAAATCAACAACAGGGTTACTTCAATGTATTTAATGCCATACCCCAAGAAGTGCCCTTTAGACCACAACATACCCATCCAAAACCAAAAGTACTGGGTAGTCAAACAGCCATTGTCACAGGCGCAGCAGGTGAAGAAATCTACTGTGATGAATATGGTCGCGTGAAGGTTCAGTTCCATTGGGATCGTGAAGGTACTATGGATGAAAACTCTTCCCATTGGATTAGAGTAGCCAGTAACTGGGCACATGATGGTTATGGTACGGTAGTAATACCTAGAGTGGGTATGGAAGTCATGGTAGATTTCCTAGAAGGAGATCCAGATCAACCCCTAATCAAAGGCGCAGTTCATAATGGGGTTAACAAAGTCCCTTACGATCTTCCTGCAAATAAAACCAGAAGTGTCTTCAAAACAAGTTCATCAAAAGGTGGTGTAGGTTCTAATGAGTTAAGAATAGAAGACAAAGCGGGTCAAGAACAAATCTTTGTGCAAAGCCAAAAAGACTTTGATCAACTCACAAAAAATAACCACACAGTACAAGTAAACAATAACAGCCATCTACAAGTTAATAACGAACACTCAGAAACCATTAAAAAGAACAGATACACCAAAAACGAGAGTGAAGAACATCATTTAACTCAATTAGACAGAAAAACCCAACTACTAGCCAATGATCACACAACCATTGGTATAAGCCAACATACTACTATTGGTACAGTACAAACTATCGAAGCAGGCCAGGAAATTCATCTTAAGGCAGGTATGAATCTAGTTATAGATGGTGGCTTGAGCTTAACACTCAAAGCAGGCGGACAGCATATAGTATTAAACCCAATGGGTATTTGGATGACTACTCCGCAATGGACTGGGGGTGTTCCTATGATTGGTACTCCTGCTGCACCTTTGTTACCACTAAATCAGGATAAAGCCGTTGAAGTAACTTCTGCGCCTGTAGTAAGCCATAAAATAACACAGGCTCAGCAACAGCATACTCCTATTATTCTGCTATGTGGCAAGAAACAAGGTGGTACCTCTGCTGATTGTCCATTAACTGATTGTCCTTGTCGTAAAAAAGAACAGGGAGCAATGGCATGACCCAATATTTATTATTAGATCAACAAAATGGCGCATTAGAAAAAGTCTTTAGTGGTAAATTCCAAAAACCACAAGTAGATTATTTATTTAAAGATACAGAGCTTGCAGATTATAAAGAGCAAAGTCCTTTATTAATTGAGGATAACACTGCTACTAGTAATTATCGTTCTTTTTTAGAAAAAAATGCAGGTCTTATAGTGACTAGCAGTTTTCCAAAAAAATCAGTAATACAACAACTTAAGTATATACTTATAGTTTATGTAACAACTGAACATAAAGGATTATTTCGTTACTATGATCCTTACATAGCCAGTTATTTTTTTACCAGTTTGAGTGAGCAAGAGGCTGCTCAATGGTTAGGACCTATTAGTCGCATTGAATGGTACAACATTACTTGGCGTAATAGAGTTTTTGAGTCTGATAAATGGCAGTTTTGGGATAATAAATTGGTTAATGATTGGCAAAGCAACCAACAGAAAACACAGCCAACGCCCATTTTAGGAAAAAACCAACACCTTGCATTACAAGATATGCAGGAAGAAAAATTTGCCTATCATTGGCAACAAAACTTAACAGAAAATACCAATAATGCTGGTATAGACCAAGTTATTTTATGGGTTAAACAAGGTATACAGGATGGTTTTAATACTGAGGTTAATTTAAAGCAATATCTAGCTATCAGAGCAAAATACCCAACTAAAAATAAGCCAGAAGAATGGCCAACGGATAATTTAGAGCATCGATTAATTTACTTAGAACATTATTTTGCATAAGTCAGCAAATAATATAGTAAAAGCTTAAATGAATTAAAAATGGAAGTGCAATAATGAATGATAAAGTTAATGGTTACTGTACAGAAATAGCTTGTGATACACCTAGTTTTATAATCCAAGTAATGGGTAAAGATCACCCAGAAGAACAAAAGCTATTTGTAATGGATGATCAAGGTAATAAGTATTATCCTGATAACAAAGAACTATTAGAAGAGGTAAATCCCACGCGTACAACCTATGCTAAAGGTAAACTACTTAGTACCCTTTATATGTGGAGTTGGGAAAATCTTAAAGATAAAAGTGGTTTAGGGGCTTATTTAGAAATTACTAATACTAAAGGTACTCCAATTACTTTTGCATTGCATATGGATGTAGTTCAAACGCCAAAGCAGTATGATAAACAAATTAATCAAATAGTTCCTATCATTGCTTGTACTCAACTGCATAATGTTGACAATAGCACAGTAAGTATTCCTAACTCAGGCGCTCCTGTGTTAGCAAGAGAAGGATATCTTTATATGTTTAGCCCAGGTAAACTCTGGCGTGAAATAAAAATAGAACAAGAGGAAGGTACACTGTACCCAATTTATAAAGATGTTGCCTTATCAGATACACAATATTACGACAATCAGGAGCTTATTTTTAAGGCAGATGAGCGAGAGGCATCAGGTGCACCGTTAAAAGAGATTTGGGTGCCAAGTGTTTACAATAATGATGATGTATCAAGTGAAATTAGCTTTTTTTATTCAGAAGTTCAATTAAGTGCCGTACGGATAAACTTATTATTAATTGCTGGTGATAGTGTAAAGCATCCACAAAGAACTGTGTCGTTAGCGCAAGACTGGGCAACAGTAACAAAAGATTTATTAAAAGGTAAAGAATTACTAGAAGCATCGGCATTAACCTATATTAGGCCACGTTTTGGTAATTATGCAGGGGCTGTACAACGTAGTCATGCAGACCTACCCAGAGTACGTACTACAATACAAAAAATTCAAAGCACAGCTTTCCCTGCCACAGAGATGGCACCTCAACGGGGAAGAGATCATCTATTTGAAAACTTATTAGATTTCCCCAGTAAATATATTTATGACGAATCAAATAGCTATCTAACAGATGCTATAGCTTTTTCCAGAGAGTTTCTAGACCAAGCCAAAGAAGGTAATGAACTACCTAATGGCAAAATATTAGAGTTAGGAGCATTACAATATACCCTAGAACAACGTACTCAAATCAAAGCAATGGTGGCCCAACTGCTTAGTACACAGTCAATTTTTAACTCTTCAATGGTACCTTATTCTCCTACAGTGAATACAACAAATTCGTCAGTGTCAAATGAAAATCAAAATGAACAGGAAAAGCCTGAATCAGTTGGCTACTTTATGAGTTCAATCAATAAAGTAATAGGCGAAGTACAACGAGAAAATCCTGCCGTATTTAATGATAAAAAAGACAACTCAATATGGGATGCTCCATCTGCACAACCTTTTATTAATGCTTTACAAGATGCCCAAGATCGTAAAATATACTGCGTATGTGTAGATGATAGTCACTATCGTATACGTCATTCAGTGCAAGCAGCTAGTCGTAGTCAAGAAGTAATGGGTAAAATGACAGCCGATATAGCACAACGTCAGTATTTTGATAGTGCATTACTCATACAACAAGTAGTATCTCCAAGAAAAATCAATGATAAAGACAATACCCATAGCAGTGCACTAAATAAATTAGATGCAGAAGGTGAGAAAAAATTAGCTTATCATAGTGGAGTTCTTGAAAGAGCGGTAATTGCCGCACGTTATGATGAAGTTACGCGCCATTTACTGACCTCATTTCAATCATCCTATCAGCTCAATATATGGGCAGACCACTTAAGCTTAAATAGCAAAGAACATTACGCGGCAGCTTATTGTTTTCTAGCTACTACATTGGGTATGTTAGGAACACCAACGCCAGAAATTGACCCCTACATGAGTCCAGACCATCGTATCTATTATGGTAAAAGACATATAGCCATGTTTACTAAAGATGCTAAGGCAAATTTTAGTTTTCTAAGAGCAGTAATAGAAAATCCACAAATGACATTACATAAAATGTTATTTGCCCCCTTAAATAGAGATGATCTGGCAGATGCAAAACAACAAGTAGCGGCCACTCCAAACTATGGATTAGGTTGGGCTAGACCAGATTTGCTAGCAGAGTGTATAGAAAGTGGTAATATTCCACAGGATAAACAAAATACTATAGATACAGCAACTATTGTACTAATCTATGGCAGTGAAGCTTCTGCAGGACAAACAGGAACTAGCAACACAGATACAACAATTGCAGTAGCAAAAGGCCTAATAGGCGCTGTTAGTAATGCAGCTAATATTCTTGATGGTTTATTTGTTAAAGCATTTAAAGAACTTGATGCACTAAATAAAACGTTAAATAATATCACCCCACAATTTAATACTGCATTAGCCAGATACACCTCAGCACAACAAAACTATGATCAAAAATTACAAGAGGTTCAGAGTCGACAGCAATCAGTAGCTAATCAACAAGTTGATATACAACAACAGGAACAGCAAACAACTACTAGAAAAGCTGAGTTAGACGGACCAATAAATGATCAGAAACAGCAAATAACAGAACTAAATCGACAAATTTATCGTCAAGAAATCAGTATTTATGCACAAAAACAATGGTTAGCTATTCAAAATATATCAGAGCTAATTGGCGAAGCATCAGCAAATACACGTAATACTACTCAAGCATTCGCTGCTAGAATACGTCTGTTTGATGGTCAAGGTACAATACCAGTATGGCGTGCGTTATTATTCGAAAACCAACGAAATATTCTTGGTGGTATGTTAAAAGATGCCTATATAGCGCCATTCAAACGCTATATAGATGGCTCTATGGTTGACGGTGTGCTAGTGAGAATGCCATTAAAAGGGTTACATTTTGATGACTTAAAAACCCTTGGCGGAATAGTGCCAGATGGACAAGGGGGAGTAAATGCAGGTACTACTCGTTCTTCTGTAGGCGGTGTATCAGCAGATATTATGCCTGAATATGAGGGTGTTATTTTTGCCCGTAAAGGCAGCGAATTAGAACGTCTTATCTCTGAACTAAATGAAGGTGACACAAGCACCCCCATTGTTTCTAGTTTAAATCGTGATGAGCAAAGACAAGCAATCGAGCAGGAAAGAATAAGACTAGAACGTGCAAGACAGCAAAATCTGGCAGATCAACAACAAATTAGAACTAGCCAAACTGAATATGGTCGAGCGCTAGCCGAAGAACAACGAATCCGTGCTGAATTGGCTGCAGAAATTAGCAAAGGCAGTGGTGCTAACCAAGCAGAAATAGCAAGATTAAATGATGCTTTAAAACAAGCTGAGCAAAATAGACTTTATCAAGAACACCTTGTTAATAATCCAGTTGAACGGCTAAGAATTTCTGAACAACATTTAAGGGTATTAGATGCAGAAAAAGCGTTGGCAGAAGCAAAAACAAGAGTGTTGGAAACACAACAAAGCACAGATCGGGTAGCTATTAGACATGCTGAAGAGGACTTAGATGTTAAACGAGGCCAATTAACAACGGCTCAAGCAGAATTACAAACAGCTATTAATGCAAAAAAGGCACTAAGCGATGTATTAGCAGGAGAAAAAGCTATTTATGATCGATATCTAAACGATATGAGTATTGTTAGTCGAGATATTATGCAACAACAACAAAATATGCGCCAGGTAGTGGAGCATCGCCTTTACCGTATTGCTAATACAGGCTATTTTAAAGCGGCTATTGTAGGGTTTCAGGTTTATAATTTTGCTAGAGCTATAGAGTATAGTGATGGAGATATTAGAGGAAGGACTGGTATAATTGCTGGATTTATTGATCTAGGTTTTGCAATAGAAGATTATGTAGCCTTTTTGGCTAAACAAAATATTAATGAAACAGGGTTACGTAAAGTAATTTGGAATATAGATACTAATAAAGTTCCAAGAATCTTTGGCGCTAAATCTCCTTTTGCTTTAGGCTCGGCTATTTCCCGTTTAGCGGTTGCACAATCTATATTAGGTGTAGTTGCTTTAGGCAATAGTCTCTATGATGTAATGACTACTGCCCATCGGCGTGAAGATAGCCTAGTACGGTTTGCTCGTTGGCTAATGGTCGCTTCCAGTGCGCTTGCTATCATTGCCCCTTATTTTGCGGGGGCTACTTTCTTACTATTAACCCCCATGATGTGGGCAGCACTTATTATTGGCTTAATAGCAGCAGGGTTAATTTATCTATTCCAAGATACTCAACTAGAAAGTTGGCTAAAAAATGGCCCCTTTAGTGCCAGTGGTACGTCAATGACTCATCTGCTGGATCCTACTGAAGCTTATTATCGTTTAATAGGTTTATTTGCAGGCATTAATATTGATATTTACCGTACTGATCGCACTGTTTCCACATATCAAACACGTTATGGCATGATGCGTCAAGTAGGTGTTTCTGATGATATTCGAGTGAATAATCATCTGGTTAGCTTATTAGGTGTGAAAGTGGATTACAAAATAGAATGCCGTTATGTAGGCAGAGCATTAGCCTTTGGGGTGGATGATAAAATAGAAAGGGTGGTAGAAACCCATGATACTCAATATGGTCGTCGTTTTATTACTGCCCCCCATTTAGTGGGCAATGGCGCACTTAGTGAACAACTTTGGACTAAGTTTAAAACCAAGGTACAACTAGCCGTTAATTATCAAGGTAAACGGTTTTATTTCCCAGCGCCTACAATCGAAAATAGTAATGTACGTTATACGGATGGGTCACGCTATAATACACCTGATTTTAACAATGGTAGTCAACCCTTTTGGCAAGAGAAAGAACGTTCATGAGTAATTATTACGCCCCTACTGCCTATAACTCGCAAGCTATCCCTGATCAACCAGTGGCTACTCAATGGTCAGGGTTAGAAAAATCAACTGCCACTCGCTTACCGTGGGGCAATACCCAGCCAGTGGCTTCACAAAATATGTTTGATATTCTGCCGCCCTCTCTGTTACGGCGTAATGTGGCGGATTGGCAAGAAGAAAAACAGCTACGGGCAAAGGGCAAGCCCGTCACGGGGCGTTTAGATTTAGGGGGTAATTTAACCGAGGAAGTATTTAGTTATGCACCATTGGCGATTCGTACCCGATTTTGGCTATATGCCCATGCTGCTGGTGAAACATTAACAAAATGGTTTCCAGCTATTTTGATTCCATGCTTTTTTACTTTTGTTTTAACAGAAAGAACTGGGGATATATTGGGACAATTTCTTTTTGTTTTATTTTTTTGGCTACCTTTCCCTATAATTTGGTTAATTAGTTATGCTGTAATGAATTGGTTACCTAATAGTTGGTGGTTAGCTACAGGTAGAAAGGGCATCGTATGGGAATTTAACCGTCGAACAGGCATGGTTACTGTTGTTAATCACCGTAAAGGGGATTTTAGCGCCCCTTTTTATGAATGGGATGCTTATTTAGGTATGGTACCTACCAATTCAGGAGTAATGTATTATAAACTCTCATTAATTCATCGTTACCAGCCCAAAAAGATTATTGATTTAAGCCATATTGCTCCCTTGGGACCAGATCAAGCTAACGCTTTAGCTGCATGGGATTGTTTGCAAAACTTTATGGATATTAGTCAACCGTTACCCAATATTCCTGCATGGGATTACTACCGCAAAAATGATCCTATGACTGTTAAACATGATCAACAGACGGGTCGAGACCCTAACTACTGGATGGGAATGAGCGATGAACACTTTCAACAACTTTGTAGTGACATGCGTTTACAAGCCCGCCAATTAAATACTATGGGGCGTCCTGATCTAATGAGTTATCACGTACAGGGCTTACCTCAAAGTAGTAATAATTAGCAGTTACAGTTAGGGATTATTGCCTATAAGGTTTACTATTATGGTGCACAATGAAGGATATAGAAGAGTTGAAGGCTGAAATTGAGTTACTAGAGGAAATATATTTAGAAGAGCAAAAAAATTGCGGCTTTGTAAGGATAAAGCCATACAACAAGAGTTAGCAGAGCATGAGCTAAGAAAAAAAACAATGACAGCAGAAGAACTTAAAAATTATCAAGTTGAAATAGAGAGAAAAGCTTTAGAATATGAAGAATTTATGATGGCTACTGAGGAATCTTTAATTAACGAGCAAATAAAAATACTAACAAATAAAAGTAATAAATAATCCCAATTTTAGCAACAGCAAAAATATGTATGAGTAATTACTATAGTACTACCGCCTATAACTCCCAAACCATCCCTGATCAATCAGCGGCTACCCAATGGTCAGGGTTAGAAAAATCAACCGCCACTCGCTTACCATGGGGCAATACCCAGCCAGTGGCTTCACAAAATATGTTTGATATTCTGCTACCCTCTCTGTTACGGCGTAATGTGGCGGATTGGCAAGAAGAAAAACAGCTACGGGCAAAGGGTGAGGCTATTACTGGTCGTTTAGATTTAGGGGGCGATTTAACTGAAGAAGTATTTAGTTATGCCCCTTTAGCGATTCGTACCCGTTTTTGGCTATATGCCCATGCTGCTGGTGAAACTCTTACTAAATGGTTTCCTATTCTTTTAGTACCATTCTTCTTTATTAGTTGGTTAGCTGCAGGTGGAGAATGGTCTGCTTTAGAATTATTACTTTTGACATTCTTGTGTTGGTTACCCTTTCTAATTATTTGGTTAATTAGTTATGCTGTAATGAATTGGTTGCCTACTAATTGGTGGTTAGCTACAGGTAGAAAGGGCATCGTATGGGAATTTAATCGTCGTACTGGCATGGTTACTATTGTTAATCACCGTAAAGGGGATTTTAGCGCCCCTTTTTATGAATGGGATGCTTATTTAGGTATGGTGCCTACCAATTCAGGAGTAATGTACTATAAACTCTCGTTAATTCATCGTTACCAGCCCAAAAAGATTATTGATTTAAGCCATATTGCCCCCTTAGGGCCAGATCAAGCTAATGCTTTAGCTGCATGGGATTGTTTGCAAAACTTTATGGATATTAGTCAACCGTTACCCGATATTCCTGCATGGGATTACTACCGCAAAAATGACCCTGTGACGGTTAAATACGATCAGCAAACAGGTCGAGACCCTAACTACTGGATGGGAATGAGTGATGAACACTTTCAACAACTTTGCAGTGACATGCGTTTACAAGCCCGTCAATTAGATACCATAGGTCGCCCTGATCTAATGAGCTACCATGTACAAGGCTTGCCGCAAAGTAGCAATAAATAACTAGTCACCATAAACTAAGGATAGTGGTAATAAATGATAAATAATAATAACTACTATACGACGACTACCTATAACTCCGAAGTGATACCCCCTCAAGCCAAGCCCCCAAAAAGGGGCTGGCTAAAGCAATTTGCACAAATTCTGCTGCCTTGGGGCTATACCGAACCTGTAGTGCCTAACTTATTTTTCAAGAGCATTCGCCAGACTATTTGCGTCGCAATGACTATGATCAAACACTACAAAAGCAAATAGAACAAGGCATTAAAGCAGGCACCTATAGCCTAGATCAAACAGGTAACGCCATAGACCAACAGGCTATTCGTTATGCGCCTATGGCTTTGCGTACCCATGTTATTGCTTTTAGTTATGGAGCGAGCAAGTTTTTAACTTTTTTTGTTGGTATTATTGGTTTCATTGCCGCCATAATGACCACTTATGCTCCAGGTATAGTATGTATTAATCATCTGATTTTGTTAACTAATTACTTTATAAAAACGCTTATAATTTATTTTTATTTTTCTTATAAGTTACTTGTTTTTTGTTTTCTCGCGTTTCAGCAGCTTTGTTTCGAACACGCTGCCATTTTAACCATGCTACTAAATTAGTTAATCCTAATATCTGCATTTGTTCAATAAAACGCTTACGCCAGTTTATAATAGTTCCTAAGCCTAATTTAAGTTTATGTTGATTAGAAAGGGTGTTTAAAATCTCTTCATTATTTTTGCCTTGACAAAGTTCTTTAATAAAAGGTACCCAAAAATCCTTGTGGCGTAGTCTATTAAGTGGAGTTTCTTTAAATATACTAAATTTATAAGCACATTTACCACATTCAAAATAAGGTCTATTTTTATGTACACCTTCTTTTTTATTTCTTAAATTGATTCGTTGTTTTATAAAGTGTCCACATTGGGAACAGGTTGCTGTTTGCTGGTTTATACGCTCTTTAACCCAATTGACAATAACTTTCTGCTCTTGGGTAATTTCGGCTGTTAGTGTGTGATCAGTATAATCATGATGCGGTTTCCACCACTGGTAAAGCTTAGGAAAAAGGTCTTGCATCATTTGGTTTAATCTTCTTTCTCTAACAATACAGGCATGTTGCGAAATATTCAGCCGCTGATGAATCTTTTTAATAGGTAACCCTACCAGTCGATACATAATAAAATCAGGCCATAACTCCATACGAGTCATACGTGCAAAGTAAGTCCCCGTCAATTGGCTAAATTCTTTTTTACAAAAATAACACTGAAAACGAGGTTCATCTACAACATTTCTAGTTGTTAATTGTTTAAAGCTACTGTATTCACAATGAGGACATTTAGTTGGAAACTGATAGGGAAAATAACGTACGTAATTTATGAGTGCGTCAGCATCGGCTAATAAATGTTGTGGAATGATTTTATAGTAATCAGGTTGTTGTTTATTGGTCATGGCTATTTAGCTGAGGTAAGAGGCTTATGCTTTATTGTAAGTTGTTTGAGTGCTTTAAAAGGATCAAGCGCTAATAACTGGGCAATATACATAAATTCCACAATATCTAGTCGTCTTTCACCGTTTTCTATTTTTGCTACAAATGATTGTGGCCTGCCTAAAGCCTCAGCTAATTGTACTTGTGTGATACCCTTAGCTATCCTTGCACTTCTCAACGTATTAATGATTAGTTGATATTCTTTAGTATAAATAGAACTCATATGGTTATCTCAAAAAAATCCTAAATTCGAATATCAACTATTTTCATAATTATCCCAAAATGGGATAATAGATTTATCTGTTATTTCATGTTGATAAATAGGATATAAATATGCTAGAGGAAGACTGGACACCTAATGAGATTATTCAAGCGCTTAATAAACGAGGTATAAAACTTTATGAATTATTAAGAACACATAAACTAAATCAAGGATTACAGTTTAAATATTCACAATTAGAAAGGGTGATTGCAGATGCGCTTAATATTTCTGTTACTGAGCTTTGGCCTTCTAGGTATTTATATAAGTAACACATAAATAAGGATATAAGGTGAAATTTTTATTATTAAATAACTCAATATAGCTATTAAAAATTTTGTATACACTGTATACAAAGTTAAAAGTCATCGATATTTATGCAAGATTTATTGTTTGTATGCTTAATAATAGGAAAGATATTATTAGTATATCCCTTGCAAGAGAATAATTAGATAAAAACCCTTATATATTGTTAATGCAACCATTGAAACAATTACTCAGATGATGACAAATACATAATTAACCTTTGAGTTTTAAAACTAAAAAACTGTGTACAGTGTACACAAAATTAAAATCCAAATAATTTGTACTAAATAAACAAAATATAGCAACAGTACTAAATAGCTACATCACTTTTAATAATGTAGCTATTTCATAGGTTATATATAAATATCAAGTATAAATTGTATTTAGAACTTGCTATCTCCCTAAATATTGTACAGTTACTTCTTCTCGCCCATGTCCTAACTCTTTAGTAAGTGTAAGCCTTGCTCGATGATCCAGTAGTTTTTCTTGTAGGGTATAGTCTTTACTGGTTTTCCCTCCACAAATAGGTGGTTCAGATCCTGTTATTTCTCTGTAGCGTTGTTGAGCATAGCTGTGTCTTAACCCATGTAGATTATTATAGCCTGCTTGTTTAACTTGGTTGTCGTAATGGTTCCTTTGTTGTATGTAACTTTTATGTGCTGGGATAAGTGAGTTATTGCCTACCAATTGTTTGATTTCATCTATTAAGGCTCTTTGTTGTTCGTTTCTAATAGGAATAGTTCTTGGCCTGCCACCCTTTGTCCATGAGGCTTTTAGTTGGATATAGTGATCTTGATCTGCATAAACAGGGTTAAATTTGATGCATTCTTCTCGTCTTAATCCAAAAGCTTGTTGCAGCTTTAAGCTATACTGTACATATTTATCAGTAATTAATTCACTTCGGCTATCCAGTTGCTGGCTTTTATTATTATTTACTGTTTTTTTGTAATCTCTTCTTGCAATACCCAATGCCTGATTCTCTTTGGGAATAAGTTGACTACGATTTAGTTTACTTAAAAGCCATCTTAATGCTGACATTCTGTTTTTTATTGTGGCTATAGAAAGTTGATTGATTTTATGCTGTTCGTTCCACTGATCTATCAATGCATTAATATGTTTACCTTTAATAGAATGAATAGTTAGTTGTCGGTAGTTAAGTGTTTTTAATTGGTCTGCGGCTTGTAATAATATTCGTAAACGGTCTTTTTGAGTGGTATAAGAACCATCTTTATTATGGTTACAGATGCCAATAATGCCATGTTTTAAATTTGCCATAGGTTTTGCCTCGTCATTTCTGGTACTTGATTCATAAAATTATCTTGGTACTTCACATTGTTATTCCGATGATTTAAAGGTTAGTGTTAATGGCAGTTCTACAGTGCATCACTACTGTGAAATCTTGTTCTTTAAACTAATAAAGAACAAGTAAAGCCAATGCAGGCTCGGAATAGCCTGTTGCCTCAAAAGGAGGACCCTATTGCTGTTCCTGTTGGAATCATGCAGACAATAGTTGCTACAGCAAAATCAAAAGATAAGTCATAGCCCATGCAATTTGGTTTTGCAGGGTTTGCACCCAAGTTTGTGACGAGTCCTAAAGGCGTAGCGAACCCTTAGGATAAATTGGATTTATAGCCAATCGTTATAACCCAATGCTGTGAAGGTGTTTTAGCTATTATTTTTGCTAAAAAGATTCTGGTAACAATTCATTGATCTTAAAAAACAAAAGATCAGAAATTGCTAGTTTGAAAGCTATGCCCCTACATCATTAATGTAGAACATAACATTTGATTTTATGTTGTACTTGTCTTCTGTTAATAACAACATAATGACAAATATTTATATTAAGTAACAGTAAACAACCCTAATGGCGTTAACTTGTTTGTATTTAAAAGAAACATACTATTACCGTTGATGGTAATCGTCAGTGCCTGCCGTATGCTTAACTGACTTTTGGGTTAACCTATCCATACATGGATACATAGCTTTTAAGGTTATAGCTATCTGGGCATGATGTTATCAACGATAACGATTCATACTCTTAATTTTATGTATTAACAAATAGATGTCAAGCGTTTATTGCAAGAGCTTTATATATCAAAATATTTCGATAAAATCAGATAAAAATAAGCCTATCACTGACCCATCACTTAAAATATTTCCCTATATCTGTTGATTACCAGTAAATATAAAATACTGTCACTGCGTAAAATAATTTTTCTAGTCTTCAAAAATAAAAAGAAGAAGCTAAATAAAAATGACCAATTTTTATTTAACTAGTCAAAACGTTATTTAATTTATATAGATTTATTGACGGCTATTGAATGGTTTATTCAAAGCTATATTCATTTTATTTTTTTATTTGGAGTATTTTATGAATAACAAAGAAGAACGCCGTCTTATTAAATTACCAACTGTAATGGAGTTAACGGGATTAGCTAGACCAACTATTTATCTTTATATAAAAAAGGATAAGTTTCCTCAATGTATTAAGGTAGGGAGTAGTAGTTTTTGGGAGTATAACGAAATTCAACAATGGATTGCAGACCAAATTAATAATCGAAATCAGCTTAATCGTTAGTTTTAGCTAATGATCTAACAACATTTAGTTGTCTCCAATAAGGAGGCAACTAAATGTATTAATCATTTTATATAAACAAAGTATTGATTATTAATTTTATATATAGGATATAAAATACATATGCATAGCTGTAATCATTTAGAGTTTTTAGATACTGATAATGAACGGTCATTGATTGATTTATTAAAGCAACTGGACCATAAAAAGATTTCTCGCCAAGAAAAAGAAAAAATAAACTATATAATAGGGATTGCTCATCAACAGTTAGTAGATGGAGCTAACTTATCAAAGAACGATTTTATAAGTTATTTACACGCATTAGTGATGTGGCATAAAACATCATTGACTACACTAGCTAATAAAACCTCTGCTTCAGTAGTAGATAATGATAATAACTCATCTATTTATAAAGCATTACTAGTTAATGCCTCAACAGTAACACCACAGAGCATCAGATGGATATGGCCTAACTATTTAGCCAGAGGCAAATTGCATATTTTAAGCGGCCAAGCAGGAACAGGTAAAACTACCTTGGCTTTAGCTATTGCAGCAACCATTAGTAACGCAGGGGAATTTCCTGATGGATTTTGTTGTAAGCAGTCAGGTCAAGTGCTTATCTGGTCAGCTGAGGATGATTTAAATGATACATTATTACCTAGACTTCTTGCTTTACAGGCTAATATAAACACTATCTATATTATCCAAGGCAGAAAAAATCAATTAACGGGGCAAATAGAACCTTTTGATCCTGCTACAGATATTCATTTATTAATAGACACAGTAAAAGATATAGGTTTTGTTGATTTGATGATTATTGACCCTATTGTATCTATGGTTAAAGGCGATATGCATAAATCAACGGATGTTAGAAGCTCATTACAACCATTGGTAGACTTTGCTAATAGGATTGATTGTGCCATCTTAGGGATTACGCATTTTTCTAAAGGAACACAACACAGCTCACCCTTAGAACGCGTCACAGGCTCTTTAGCGTTTGGAGCATTACCTAGAATAGTCTGGGTGACGGCTAAAGACCATGATGAAAATAAACATCTATTAGCTATCGCTAAATCAAATATTGGGCAAGATAATATAGGGATTTATTACCACCTTAAACAAGTAGATTTACCAGAAGGCTTTAGTGCTAGCTGTGTTAATTGGGGAGACCCTGTCAATAAACAAGCATTACGACAATTAAGCCAACTGGAACAAAAAACAGACCAAAGAACACATACTGAACCAGTCACTACATTACAAAGCATTTTACAACGAGATAAACTACCTAGTAATAAAATAAAACAACTAATGAAAGACAATGGCTTTACTGAAAAACAAATTAGAACCGCTAGAGAAAAACTCAATATACAAATTATTCAAGAAGGTTTTGGTCAAGATATTAAAACTTTTTGGCAATTGCCCCATATTTGCCCTGATTAGTCATATATGCCTATAAATACTATGGGCATATATGGGGAGTAGAGGCAAATATGATAATATAAGCCCTTTATTTATTAATGTTTTACCAACATTGCTTTAATATTATGAACAGTAAGTATCTATATTAGCTAACGCTTAGTTAAAATATTAAGGTCTATAAAGTAAAGGAAATACCATGTTTAATGAAGATACTCGTGTAAAAATTCCTGTAATCCTACATTTAATGCGTTTAGGGTATGAGTATTTATCGCTTAAAAAATGCCAATGGGATATGGGTACTAATATTTTCCCTGAGCTATTTTGTAAAGCTATTGCTAAAATTAATCCTAACTTAGAGCAAGATGATATTGGCCGATTATTAGAAGAAGTTAAATTAACCTTAGATAATGAAGATTTAGGTAAAGCGTTCTACGAAAAACTAACAGATCGTTCAGGTATTAAGCTAATAGATTTTGAAAACTTTAAAAACAATAGCTTTCATGTAGTAACAGAGCTTACTTATCAAAATGGTGATGAAGAGTTTCGGCCTGATATTACCTTGTTAATTAATGGTATGCCTTTGGTGTTTATTGAGGTTAAAAAGCCTAATAATCCAGAGGGTATATTAGCTGAGCGGGAACGTATTAGTAGGCGCTTTCAAAACAAAAAGTTTAAACGCTTTGTTAATATCACTCAGTTTATGATCTTTTCCAACAATATGGAATATGATGATGAGGCGATACAACCTCTACAAGGTGCCTTTTATGCGAGTGCGTCTTATCGCACGCCTATTTTTAATTATTTCAGGGAAGAGCAGTTATTAGCATTACCAGAGCTTTCTAAACCATTAGCTGAAGAAAAAGAATTAGAGGTTTTAAAAGATACTAATAAAGAAATTATTCGTAATAATGAAGAGTTTAAACTTAATAAGGGTGAGCATAGACCTACAAACCGTATTTGCACCTCATTATTAAGCAAAGATAGGCTATCCTTTATATTAAGGTATGCCTTAGCCTATGTGGCAGAAACACAGGGTATAGAAAAACATATTATGCGCTACCCTCAGCTCTTTGCTACCAAAGCTATAGAAAGTAAACTTAATGAGGGAACTAAAAAAGGAATTATCTGGCATACTCAAGGCAGTGGTAAAACAGCATTGGCTTACTACAATGTCAAGTTTTTAACCGATTATTTTCAACGTCAACACGTTATTCCTAAATTCTATTTTATTGTGGATCGGATTGATTTATTGATCCAAGCACAACGGGAATTTACTAGTCGTGGCTTAACGGTTTATACCATAGACTCGCGTGAAGCCTTTAGCCAAGATATTAAAGCCACTAAGGTTATTCATAATAACAGTGGTAAGCCCGAAATTACTGTAGTCAATATTCAAAAATTTAAAGATGATCCCGATGTTATTTCAACTAAGGACTACGATGTTAATATCCAAAGGGTTTATTTTTTAGATGAAGTGCACCGTAGCTATAATCCTAAAGGCAGTTTTTTAGCTAACTTAGATCAGTCTGATCGTAATGCTATTAAAATAGGTTTAACAGGTACACCATTACTTGGGGAAAGTTATAACTCTCGTAGTTTATTTGGCGGATATATTCATAAATATTACTATAACTCTTCTATTGCAGACGGCTACACTTTACGACTAATTCGTGAAGAAATAGCGACTAACTATAAAATGGCCTTACAAAAAGCCTTAGAAGAAGTAGAAATTCAACAAGGGGATGTGGATAGAAAAATAATCTATGCCCATCCTAATTTTGTTGAACCTATGTTGGATTACATTATTACTGACTTTGAAAAAAGCAGAGGGGCTTTAGGCGAGTCTAGCATCGGTGCAATGGTGATTTGTGATAGTGCTGATCAAGCTAAAAAAATGTTTGAGATATTTAATAGTCGTTATCCACAAAATAGTCAGTTAATAAATCAAGTAGCAGCTAACGAAAGTAATGCTGCTCTATTAAAGGTAGCTGAAGAAACAGCTTTTTACTCAGCAAAACGTAAGCAAGATAATAAGATTAAAACAGCTGCGCTTATTCTGCATGATATAGGTACTAAAGAAGAACGCAAAGATTGGGTTGAAGCTTTTAAAGCAGGTAAGATAGATCTACTATTTGTCTTTAATATGCTATTAACAGGCTTTGATGCAAGACGTTTAAAGAAACTCTACTTAGGGCGTATTATCCGCTCTCATAATCTACTACAAGCCCTAACACGTGTTAATAGACCCTATAAAGAGTTTCGTTATGGCTATGTGGTGGATTTTGCTGATATACGTAAAGAGTTTGATAAAACTAATAAAGCTTATTTTAAAGAACTACAAGAAGAGCTTGGGGATGAAATAGACAGCTATTCCCATCTATTTAAATCACAAGAAGAAATTACCGCAGAAATCGAGCATATTAAAGATGTACTCTTTAAGTTCAATATCGAAAATGCCGAAGTTTTTTCTCAGCAAATTAATGAGATACAAGATCGTCAAACAATATTAGCGCTAAAAAAAGCATTAGCAGATGCTAAGAGCTTATATAACCTTATTAGGCTACAGGGCGAATATAGCTTTTTGGATCAGCTTGATTTTAATAAGCTTAATATACTTTACCGAGAAACAACGAATCATCTTAATTTGCTTAATTTAAAAGCTAATTTAGAACAAGGTACAGAAACCACTAATTTACTTAATATCGCCCTAGAAGATATTATCTTTAAATTTATTAAAATAGGTGAAGAAGAGCTACAATTAGCAGCTAATGAGTACCACAAAACATTAAGACGTACCAGAGAAGCTCTAGTAAGTAATTTTGACCAAGATGACCCTAAATTTATCACTCTTAAAGAAGAGTTGGAGCGGCTATTTAAGAAAAAGAATTTAAGTGCCATCACCCAAGATGAGATGAAAGCCAATACCGATACACTCAATAAAATTTATGAGCGTGTTAAAGAGCTAAATAGAAACAATAATCTACTTCGCCAAAAATACCTCGGTGATATAAAATATACCCGTGTCCATAAACGTCTACAAGAACATGGCCGTATTACCGAATCTGAACGTAAAATCTTTGAAGCCCTGATAGGGGTTAAACAAGATACCGATACGGAAGTGCTGCAAAACTTCCAAGTCTTAAATAATGAAAGTTATTTTAAACAAATGGTCATGCCAAAGGTAAGAAACCATTTTATCAAAGAACAATCCATTGAACTCAACCTGCAAGCATCTCATTACATTAATGATCTTGTTGTAAAAGAATACCTTAAAGAATTTAATAACGGAGCACAACAGTGGTAGTTGAACTAACCTTCCAACAAAAAACTAAAGAACTTATTGATGGTTTAAAAGGTATTTGTGCTAACTATGGCTTAGGCAATGATGGTAACGAATTTAAAATTATTACCCAAGCCTTTCTCTATAAGTTTCTAAACGATCAGTTTGCATTTGAAGTTAAAAAGAAAATCCCCTCTTTGGCAAATAACCCCAATTGGGAAGAGCCTCTTTATGAAATGACAGAGGAACAATACGGTGGACTATTGCTAGACCTCCCACAAGGCGTCGCTCGTTTAAAAACAGCCCATCTTATTGGTCAACTATTTAACCAACAAAACCAAGCAGATTTTGCTAAAACCTTTGACGATACCTTAATAGATATTGCCAGTAGTAATACAGAAGTATTCTCTGTTAAAACAGAAGGTGGTGCTAAAGTTATTTTATTTGACCGTATCAGTAACTTTATTGCAGATGACAGCAAAAAAGATGACTTCTGCCGAGCTATTATTAACAAACTAGTCACTTTTAGTTTTGAACATATCTTCTCTAAAGGGTTTGACTTTTACGCTACTATTTTTGAATACCTTATTAAAGACTACAACAGCAATAGTGGCGGCAAATATGCCGAATATTATACACCCCATGCTGTAGCGCGTATTATGGCGGCAGTATTAGTGCCACAAGAGCAAAGAGGAAAAATTAATAATGTAAGTTGCTATGACCCTTCGGCGGGGTCAGGTACATTATTAATGAATGTAGCCCATGCCATAGGGGAAAATAGATGCAGTATCTACACCCAAGATATATCCCAAAAATCCTCCAACTTACTAAGGCTTAACCTAATTCTTAATAATCTAGTGCATTCTATTCCTTATGTAATACAAGGTAATACCATCTTGCACCCTTATCATAAAGAAGGTAAAGAGCTAAAACATTTCGACTATATCGTCTCTAATCCTCCCTTTAAATTGGATTTTAGTGACTATAGAAACGCTTTAGATACTAAAGACAATGATAAGCGGTTTTTTGCAGGTATTCCTAAAATCAAACCCAAAGACAAGGACAAAATGGAAATCTACCAATTGTTCTTACAACATATTATCTTCTCCTTAAAACCTACAGGTAAAGCAGCAGTAGTAGTGCCTACGGGGTTTATTACTGCACAGGCAGGTATAGATAAAAAAATCCGTCAACATTTGATAGATAATAAAATGCTAGCAGGCGTAGTTTCGATGCCTAGCAATATTTTTGCCACCACAGGGACTAATGTATCTATTGTCTTTATTGATGCTACCAATAAAGATAAAGTGGTATTAATAGATGCTTCTAACTTAGGTGAAAAGGTTAAAGATGGTAAAAATCAAAAAACCGTGCTTACCCAAGCAGAAGAACAACAAATTATAAATACTTTTAACCAAAAGGAAATTAAAGAAGATTTTTCAGTAGTAGTAAGTTATGAAGAAATTACCAATAAAAACTATTCACTAAGCGCAGGCCAATATTTTGATGTAAAGATTGAGTATGTAGATATTACCCCAGAAGAATTTGCTACAAAAATGCATGGTTATACTCAAAACTTAGAAGAATTGTTTAAACAATCCCATGAATTAGAAGAAGAAATTAAAAAGCAGTTGGCGGGGTTGAAGTATGAGTAATCTTTTAACACTAAAAGATATTTCTATATTAATTACTAAAGGGACAACACCAACTAGTATTGGTAGAAATTTTGTTTCTACAGGTATAAATTTTGTTAAATCGGAAAGTATTAAAGACTCCAAACATCTAGATTCATCACTTTTTATGAAAATTGATAGTGAGACAGATGATAAACTAAAGAGATCAAGACTTGAAAAAGATGATTTACTTTTTTCCATTGCTGGAGCTTATTTAGGTAAACTAGCAATTGTGCAAGATATTGACTTACCTGCGAATACAAATCAGGCTGTGGGCATTATTAGGCTTAATAAAAGAAAAGCCAATGTTGATTACATATATTATTTTTTTAGCCAGCCCAGTGTAAATAAATACATAAATAGCTTGTCTGCTCAATCATCTCAACCAAATATAAATTTAGAGTTATTAGGCCGACTTAGTTTTAAGTATATTGATTTAAAAGAACAAATAAAAATAGCAAATATTCTTTCAGTGATTGATAAAAAAATCGAACTAAATAAACGTATTAATACTGAACTGGAAGCTATGGCAAAAACTTTATATGACTACTGGTTTGTACAGTTTGATTTTCCCAACAAAGATGGTAAACCCTATAAAAGCACAGGTGGAAAAATGGTTTACAATGCAATCTTAAAGCGTGAAATACCTGAGGGGTGGAAAAATATACAGTTAGGAAATGTAGTTGCACGTATCGGAACAGGTCTTAATCCAAGAGATAATTTTAAGTTGGGAGAAGGTAAAAATTATTATATTACTATTAAGGATATTGAACAGAATAAGATCTTATTCTCTGATAAAGCAGATCGAATAAGTGATGAGGCTCTCGATATTATTAATCAACGATCAGACCTTAAAGAAGGTGATATTCTATTCACAAGCATACAACCTGTTGGTCTTACATATTTAATTCATAATAAACCAATTAATTGGAATATTAATGAATCTGTTTTTACTATTAGAGCAAATAGTTCATTAGTAACTAGTGAGTATTTATTTAAGCTTTTATCAAGCGAGCAAATGAAAGTTTTTACAAAAAACTCATCATCAGGTAGTGTTCATAAAGGGATCAGGCATGGGATATTAAAAACGTTTGTTTTTGCTTATCCAAGCTTGCCGCGTATAGAAAAATTTACTGCTGTCATTAAACCAATCTTACAAAAACAATATAATCTTGAAATAGAAAACCAACAACTTGCTACACTAAGAGACTGGCTACTTCCCATGCTAATGAATGGTCAAGTAACTGTTAAATAGCTAACCTAGCTTGCTATTAACTAAAACTAGGTTAGTAACTGAATTAAGGACGAGTATATTCTGCCTCTTGGGTTTCGTCATCCAAATCTACTCCTTCTTCTTGTAGATCTCCTTGGTAGGCTTTTTTACCCATTGCTTGTTCTATAAGCACTAATAGTTGTTTTTGTCTATCTTCCATAAAAGCAGTGAAGTTATCAGCTCTGAGTAACTCTGGATTAATACAATGGGATTTTAAATAACTATCTAAGGTAGCAGGCTGAATAGCAGGGGTTTTACTGTCTCCTGTTTCCAATTTATGTAAATAACTAGAGGGAGCAGAACCACCAATAATACGATTAGTTTTATAACTTAGTGGCGTTTTATTGATAATAGAATCGTAAATCTTAGAACTAATGCCTTGCTTCGCGCACCAATCTTTAGGAAAGATATGATGAATATCCACATATTCTCCAAAAAATACCGTATGGTCAAATGCTTGACCTGAACGAAAATCCTGTGCCCCTTGTTTCATTAATAATGCATTGACCCCTTTGTAGGCTGCAGATAAACGGGTTTTCATGGTTTTTAGCCTATCAGGTCTAAACAGCGTTTCGCTGACAGTTGAGGGCTCTATATCACCTTTTAACCAAGCAGGTACTTGCATAAAGTCTCTTGCATTGCGTGTATCCACTGCAGACCCGTAAAGCTCACCAAATACACCGTTCCAGTACCATTGAGTTAATTTTTGTCGATTAGCTTCATGTTCCCAAGCATCGCCTATATCAGCCAGTATAGCAGCTAGAGGAACTACTTGTGATTGATAAGGTAAATCAAATATTTGATAAATATGCAGCATATGCAAAAACTTAGCCGCTTTTTCAAAGCCTGCTTCAGCTTGTTTTTCATACTGCTTATAAGCTGCTAAGGGCAGATTTAATAAAGCATGTCGATTACCAGATACCGCAGGTAATTCTTTACCTTGTTTACCTGCTTGTTCTGCTTGACGTCTCCGTTCTCTTGTATAGAACAGTGAGATCACTTGTAAAAAGTCTGTATTGGAGACATTACTAATAATACCTTCCTTACGACCTGCTAATCGGTAGGCTTCTATAAAACGCTGTTGTCTACCTGGGTTTTTACCATCGCCATACCAATCTTTACGCAGTTCATGCCCATCTGCTGCATAAATAGCAGTAACTAATTCAAAGGCGTCTAGTGCCTTACCTTTGGTATTTACTTTTTCAAATACCACACAGACTGCTTCTTTACTCGTCTCTCTATCTAAAGCAATAACGGGGACTCGGTAGGCTTTAAAGTTCTCTAAAACTTCTCGTTTAAATTGCCTAAATAAATCTCTTTTAGGTTTGTTATCATCACCCGCCCAGTAGCTATCAAAACCGTCTTGCCATTCATCCCAATAAAATACATCCGTCATAGGAAAAATGAAGTTAGCATATTCTTTTTCAGGTGAAGAAATATCTAACTCTATCTCTCGTCCAAATTGACTGGTTAATTTTTTATCTTCAGGGATACTTAAAATAGCTTCTTCTCTATCTACAGTAGGATCTAATGCTTTTTCTATATCAATATAAAACCAACGCTTAACCTTTTTATTTTTAGGAGTTACTGTTTCAACAATTTGTTTGCGTAATGTTACTTGATACATGGAGGTAATACGTTGTTGACCATCCAATAATAATGATTGAGGTAACACCGATTTAGTAGCTTCTGGCACGCCCTCTATTATTCTAGGTTTAAATTCTACAGGGCCTCCTGTATAGAGCGTCATCAATGCACCAATAGGGAATGAACGGGATATAGAAGCAATAAGGCTCTTTATTCTATCTTCATCCCAAACCCAGCTTCTTTGAAAATCGGGTAACTGTAATTTTCCAGTATGGCATTCATTTAGTAATGTTGAGAGATCAACGGGATTGGTTTGAAAGGTAGCCCCTGCCATTGATTTAATCCTTTGATAAAATAAAAGTTAAATTATTACTTGTATAAGCAAATAAAACAATTTTATTTTTGCTTATCAATAATGAATAACCTTATTCACTAGTGGCTTCTTAAATTATATAACGTGTTGATCTATCATTTGATCTAACTTATCAGCCCATTCTTGCATCATATTTCTGCGTTGCTCTATGTATTGAGCATGGTTGTAAGTCGCTCTAATTTGGTCTTTATCTGAATGTGATAGCTGGGCTTCTATCCATTCTTTAGGATAACCTAGTTCATTAAGTGCTGTTGATAGTGTGGCTCTAATACCATGACCTGTTAGTTTGTCTTTATATCCCATACGTCTTAATCCTTGGTTTAGGGTGTTTTCACTAATAGGCTGGCTTGGATCTGAGCGATGACATAGTAAGTATTTTTGCCACGGGTAACTTAAACTAATTAGTTGTTCTACAATGGTTATCGCTTGTCTTGGTAATGGGATTATATAAGGTGGTATTTCATTGGTAGCTGTTCTTACCTTTTTTTGGAGTTGTTTAACCTGTTCAGCAGGGATTTTCCATAGTCCTTGTTGTAAATCAAATTGATCTTTATTGGCTTGCCTTAGTTCACCCGTACGCACTCCTGTGAGTAATAATAACTTTATTCCTAGTTGGGTTTGTAGTGCTCCTTGATAGTTATTGAGTGTTTTTATAAAGTCTGGTAGTTCATCCATTTTTAAATAGGGATTATGTTGGGTTGGTTTTTGTGGTAATGCCACAATGTCCATATCGGCTGCTGGATTATGATTAATAAGCCCCTCTACAATAGCATGACGAAACAGTTCATTGAGCCATCCTCTACATTTTTCAGCAATGGATAAAGCCCCTCTATTTTCAATTGAGCGAAGTACTTTAAGTATATCTACTCGTGTTATATTTTCTAATGGAAGTTTGCCTAAAGCAGGTAGCAAATCTTTTCGCATATAACGTTCTATTTGTACCAACGTACTCTGTCTTCCTCCTGTATATCCTGTAGCAAGTTTTCTTAGTTTGAATGTTTTCCAATGCTCTGCAAAAACAGCAAAGGTGACTTGTTGAGTATCAGAATCAACAGTTTGGACAATTTTTTTATGTTGACGTGGATCCATCCCTTTAGCAACTAATGTTCGTGCTTCATCTCTTAGTATTCTGGCATCTCTTAAGCCAAGTTCTGGATAAGTACCAAGGGAGATACGTACACCTTTTCCTTTTAATTGGTATCTAAAATGCCAACTCTTTGTGCTATTAGGTGCAATAAAGAGATAAAGCCCGTCAAAATCTTTTAGTGTGTATGATTTCTGTTTGGGTTTTGCTTGACGAACAACAGCATCTGTTAAGGCCATTAGATATCCTCCTTATTATCATGGTAAAAACTTAAAAATCCTTGATTTACAAGCCCATGACTGTAACGAAGATAACATAGATTTGATGTACAAACATAAAATTCTGATGTACAGGATAATGTACAAAAAAACCGTAGTTGGAGGTAGATTTGTGTAGATTTATAAGAAGTGAAATTAGCTATAAAAGCAATATATTTCAAGATGTTATAGCGATACTTGGCTATATATAAATTTAGAAATGGAGCGGAAAACGAGACTCGAACTCGCGACCCTAACCTTGGCAAGGTTATGCTCTACCAACTGAGCTATTTCCGCTTAAATTGGCGTCCCCTAGGGGACTCGAACCCCTGTTACCGCCGTGAAAGGGCGATGTCCTAACCACTAGACGAAGGGGACAATTACTACTTCGTCTATCAAAGAAGTGGCGCGCATTCTATTAAGATTTTAGAAGGCCGTCAAGTAAAAATTGAAAAAAAATTAAATTATTTTTAATTTTGTAGAATTTTAAATTATTTTTTAAAAGCGCTTGTTCTTATTATTTAAGTTTCGTAAGCTGTAATGTCCTTTTATTTATTAGTAGAAAATATGCAAGCTATGTCAAAGAATCAGTTTATTCCTGAGGTAAAAGCACTATTTGGGTTAACATTGCCTATTTTGATTGCCCAATTGGCTTATACATCAATGGGGTTTGTTGATGCGGTCATGGCTGGACATTTTAGTAAGCACGATTTAGCAGCCATTGCTTTGGGTAACTCTATATGGGTGCCTATTTATTTGTTGATGACAGGTGTTATTTTGGCAACCACACCTAAGGTTGCTAATCTATTTGGTGCACGTAATAACAAGGAAATAGGGCCATTAGTGAGGCAAGCGTTATGGATGGCAGCAATGGTGGTTGTGGTTGTTATTGCATTGCTTGTTAGTGCTCATCCTTTGTTACTTATTATGGGTGCGTCAGAGGACACAGCAGCACTTACTATGAAGTTTATTTATGGGATTGCGGGTGGTATGCCTGCTATTGCGTTTTATCAGGTATTTCGCTGTTTAAGTGATGGTATTAGTAGACCTAGGCCTAGCATGGTGTTAGGCATTATTGGGTTGATTTTAAATATTCCAGTTAATTATGTCTTAGTATTTGGTAAATTAGGTTTTCCAGCAATGGGTGGTGCTGGTTGTGGAATAGCTAGTGCTTCTGTAATGTGGTTTATGTTTTTTGGTTTTTTATGGTGGGTTTCTTATGGTCCTGCTTATAAAGAATGTGAAATTTTTAAACGTTTTGATATGCCTAATTGGAAAGCAGTGGGTGATTTGTTGCGAGTTGGAGTTCCTATTGGCATTGCTGTTTTCACAGAGGCCAGTATTTTTAGTATTATTGCGTTGTTGATTGCTAAATTAGGTGATGATATTGTTGCTGGGCATATGATAGCGCTGAATTTTTCATCATTAGTGTTTATGGTGCCTTTATCTATTTCGATTGCTATTACTGTTCGAGTTGGGCAGGCTGTGGGACGTAAAGAGCCTATGGCAGCTAAATTTTCAGCACATACAGGCATTTTAGTTGCTTTTTTACTTTCTGGTGTGTCAACTGTGTTGATGTGGATTTTTAAGGAGTATGTGGCAGGGTTTTATACAACTGACAAGGCTGTATTACTATTGGCTGGTCATTTGATTATTTTTGCAGCTATTTATCAGTTACCAGATGCTATTCAAGTGACTTGTGCAGGTGCCTTAAGAGGTTATCAGGATACTGGAATCATTATGTTGATTACGCTGATTTCCTATTGGGTTATTGCTATGCCTATAGGTTATACATTGGGGTTAACTAATTATTGGGGTGAGCCAAGTGGGCCAGCAGGATTTTGGATTAGTTTGATTATTGGGTTAACATTTGCTTCAGTAATGTTGGGTGCACGTTTTGTGTATCAAAGCCGTAATCAACTAAAAAAGTTGGCAGTCGCTAGTAGTTAACTGTTAGCTTTTTTACGTATCCAGTAGTAATAAGTGGTTTTATCGTTATTTTGTGCAATTAATTGGTGTTCTAAGAAATTGCAGAATTTAGGAATATCTCTTTGTGTTGATGGGTCTGTAGCAATTATTTTAAGTAGACCGCCAGCAGGTAGATCTCTAATTTTATTGTGTAATAGCATGATAGGTTCGGGGCAGAGTAACCCTGTAGCGTCTAATATGTCATCTGGTTGTAATATATCTTGAGTCATTTTGTAGCCCTAATTGAGTCGTTGTAAATGGCAGGTGATTTCTTCTCTATCATGATAAAGTTGTTTGCAGGTAATTTTAACTTTTATTTGATGGTTAATAAAATGATCATACATTTTTTCAATTAGTTTAACGACTTCTTGATAACGTTGCTTCATGGGCAATTTAAAATTAACAATGGCTTCTTTGCACCAACCTTCAGTTAACCATGTTTGTACCATTGCGGCTGTGCGCGCTGGTTTTTCAACAATATCACAAACCATCCAGTTTACGGGTTTGCGTGGTTGGTAAGTAAAGCCATCTGCACGAATATGTTCTACTTGGCCTGTTTCCATCAGTTGTTGTTGCATTGGGCCGTTATCAATGGCTGCTACATACATGTGTCTTTTTATCAGTTGCCATGTCCAACCACCTGGTGCTGCTCCTAGATCTACAGCTTTCATGGCAGGGGCTAATCTGCTATCCCATTCTTTGCTTGGAATAAATTGATGCCAAGCCTCTTCTAGTTTTAATGTGGATCGACTTGGTGCTTCACGTGGAAATTTTAAACGAGGGATACCCATAGGCCATTTGGCACTGTTATTAGGAAGGGCATATCCTACAAAGACTTTTTGTCCTGTAAAAAAGGTAAGCAGTAGTCTAGGCTTATTGGGATCGTCCTCTAATTTACCTGATTTTTTTAGGTGATTAATAAGTGGTTTTTCAAATTTACGACAGAAGTTAGATAATGCTTTTCCTTCGTTAGTATCAAGCATTTCCAACCAGACACTACCAAATGTTGGATAGTTTTCTAAGGTATTGAGTAGTGTACTAATTCGATCACTTTCTGGAAGTTCTATGTATTGCCCAATGGACCATTGTCTAGGAAAAATAAGATCATTAAATGGTAGTTTGTTGATAAGTTGTGTTGCTTGGGCTGGGTCTTGGCAGATAAATTCTGCATAAGCATTATTGGTTTTGCCTCGGGCATAGCCAATAATTCCAAGAGTATTGGCTTTATCGGTAATTTCTGCACAAACTTCACTTTCAAAGCCTGCACGGCAATGTAATAAAAGGGTATTGATCACTGTTTAAACTCTTTTATGATGTCGTTTTATATTTTAGCAGTTTTTTACTAAGAACTTGCAATAACATAGTTTACAGTTAACTTATACTGTTATTTATCTGTTTGTGAGTGGTTATAGAATAGTTTAAATAGCTCAGGAATAGCAGCACGCCAAGCACGTTGTTTAATACCAAAGGTATGAAGAATTTTTTTACAAGCAAGAACTGAGTATTGGGGTTCTACGGTGGCATCATTAAAGTCTGTGTGCGGTTTAGCTATGATGTTTTCTGTTAGGTTTTTATCATAGTTGCGTGCTTCAGCTAAGGCAACTTGTCCCCAAGCTAGTGATGAGGTTGCTTCCATTCCACCATAATGATAAGTCCCCCACAGTTCAAATTTACAATCAAGCTGTTGTAAAATGCCTAAAATAACACGAGCGGCATCATCAACAGGGGTTGGATTACCTCGTCGATCATCTGCTAGTTGTACTTCTGGAAGTGTTTCTGCACGTTTTATTAGTCTTCCCACTTTACCATCAGCACTATAATCTAGTAGCCAACCAAAACGAACAAGTACGTGTTTAGGGCATTCTTCTGCAACTATTTGTTCCATTTGCCACAGTGCTTGCCCTAATACTGAAATAGGTAGTGGTTCATCTTCTTCGTTGTAGGCTGTAATACGAGTACCACCAAAAACACGGTAACTTGAAGGTTGAAATAGAATAATAGACTGTTGATGACACAGTTTAGCAAGATGTTCTATGATGTTTATTTGTGAGCTAAGTTTTGCTGTATCTACTTCTCTTGTTTGGAACCAATCAAAATAATAGGCTAAATTAATGATACAATTAGGTTGCACTTCTTGTAGAAGTATAGCTAAGTTATCTGGGTTCCAGCCTTCTTTAGGTGGTTTAGGGGTATGAAATTCAACACCTTCTAACGCTCCCTGTTCTATTAGAGATTGTCCTAGTAAATTACCACCACCTAATAAAAGTAATCGCATCCGCATAGTAACTGTTTAATCTGTTAGCAGCCATTAATAAAATAATATAAACATTATGACATGTTACATTAGATTTTGTTAATGGCGATAGTAAAAATAAAATTTACTTTATTTTATAGTAATAAAGTTATTTTTTTAAAACTGTTTTGCCTGATGGCCTTTCTTTCATCCTTGTTAAATAGGGTATAAGATTTGTTGTATTATTAAATAGTTCAGTAGCTTTAGGGGTTTGTATTACATAGTCAAGTATGGGAGTAAGGATAGCATCCGCCATGCTGTAGGAAATACCACAGAAAAATGGCTTGTCGGCTAGGTGTTTATCTAAAAATATTAGAGTTTCTATTACTTTGGGTGTTATTTCTTTAATTATTTCCTCTCGAATACTCTTATTTGGCCCCTTAGGAAAAGCAAACTCTAGAACGTACTGACGAATGAGAATATTGTCAACATATAGGCTTAAGGCACCAGCCCACTCATCTACTAGGGCTATTGTTAAAGGATCTTTAGGGGTTAAATTATTTGGTGCAGAAATAATATCAAGGAAACGACAAATAGTAGTTGTCTCAAAAATAGCTGTATTATTGTAGATCAGCACAGGTACTTTTTTAAAAGGATGATATTGTTTTAATTCTTCGCTGCCTAAAGTAATATGTTTTCTATTAACTTCTAGGCCATAAGTGTAGTTAATACCTAACTCCTCACAATATAATCGAACAGCACGTAAGAAGCTACTAAATTCAGGGCCTAAGATATGTGGTGTTAGCATTTATATTTCTCTCTTGTTAATAATTGATTTCTTGCTATATTGGTTATATAGCAAGAAGTCTAAACAATTAGACATTAATAATATGTTTGATTTTTTCTACTAAGCGCTGTTGCTGAGCACATAGTTTACCTTTGACAGTAGCTTTTGCATCTTCTGCAAGCAGGCTAAAGAATTTTACATAAGTTTCTTTGTCTTTCGGTTTACTAAGTAGTTTAGGTAAGGTTTGTAATGATTTTTCTGGGTAGTAATAACAGAGTAATTCTTCTCTACCTCTAATTTGGCGAACATCATCTATTTCAAATGGACCAAGCAGGTGTAGATATTTTTGTACACTTTCTTTTTTAGTTTCTAAACAGTCAAGGGTAATATGTTCACCATCTTTTTCTAAAAGAAGTATGGTTCTTACTACTGCGGCGATTAGACCACCTTTATTGATGTCCAATAGTGCTTGTTGTACAACAGGTTGTTTGGTAGGGTTTTTAATCTTTTGAGGTTCTTTAGGCTCGATACTTTCAGTATCTTTTTGAATCAAATATATACCGAAAGGTGAGGTGTATATTGAAAAGAATAAAGACTCTGTGATGGTATCGCGAATATCTCGATAAAGATTTAAGTTAGTTTCAATTGTTTCTGATACAGCTTCTTCTAATATAGCAAAAGGATTATCAGAACGATCTGTGGGTTGTCTATTAGCTCTTACTTTAGCTGCAATAGGTTGCAGCATATTCATAAATGGATTAAAGCCACTGGAAACCGCCCATTTTTCTACCCGTGATGGATGCATTTCACGAATTAATTCTGCTGTATTCTCACTTGCATAAGCTTGAATAATTGGTTGTGCGAATAGTTCATAAGCTTTTTGATTGAATTCTGAAATAACTTCAACCGCTTTAAAGGGTTGTTCATCAGCACGTTCATATTTATTAAGTTGTTTAGCTAGATCTTCTAAGCGATACTCTACAAAGGATACATCATATTCAGGATCTTGGCCTTTTTTAATTGGTTTTTCAGTAATTTTCATACCATATAAACCAGGGTTTAGTGCTTCAATGTTATCAAGAACAGGAACGAGTTCTTTATATTCTTTACGAGCTACTTTACCAGAAACAAAAACACCTAAATGGCCGATACTTTCATGGAGTAAACCGACAATGACTTGACCTCGTGCTTTAATTTCATCAGTTGATGAGTAAATATCAGCTATCCAATTGAAAGCTTGTTGTGGTGGAGTAATGTTGTCACCTAGAGATGCAAAGATAACGATAGGGCAATGTACATTACGAATATCTAATGGCCTACCATCGTTAGCTCGAATCTTTCCTGTCCATAATTCATTACCAACAAATAAATTTTGAACAATCCAATCCATCTCTTTGCCATTCATGAGGGATAGTGATCCCCACCATTTTTCAAAATCTAAAAAGCGTGGTGGCTCAGTATCAATTTTATTGTATACCGCACGGTATTTAGTCCAAAGTGTATTAGCAGGATTTAGATTTTCAAAGTTTTGAACAAGATAAGCACCATCAAAATGACCATTGCCAAGATCAGATGCTAAGGAGGACATCCAGCTACCACCCATTAGTCCACCTGCATAACGCATAGGGTTGTTGCCTTTACCACTAGTCCAAGCACCTCCCCAATAGGATAGAGGTGAACCACTAAGCAATAATACTCCTACATCTTTAGGATTAGCTGCGGCAAGCATCATCACTGCCCAGCCACCTTGGCAGTTACCAATAATGATAGGTTTTGAACTTTCTGGGTGAAGTTCACACACTTTTTTGACAAAAATATCTTCTACATCAGTAACATCCAAAATTGTTTGGTTAGGTTCTGGAGTAGGGAAGAAAAGTACAAAATAAACAGGGTGTCCAGCTCTTAGTGCAACACCTACTTGAGAGTCATCTTTAAAACCACCTATACCTGGTACTTGACCTGCACGTGGATCAATAATGACATAAGGCCGTTTTTTATTATCTATAGTTACGCCTGTCGGTGGAAGAATACGTGCTAGTGCATAGTTAACAGGTTTAGCAAATTTACGAGCATCAAGTAGTATTTCATAATCAAAGTGGAGTAGTGGAGGGTTTCCTTCATCTTTTAATTTTAAGTAATCGTCACCACGTTGTCTTAATGTGTCCCAAAATAAAATACTACGTTCTGTAGAATCAATAACATAGTTTTGCCATGCTTGGCAAAGTTGCATTGGTTGATAAAAAAGACTGGTATTGATAACAGGTTGTATATTTCTTTCATAGGTTGATTGTACGCTACTAGAAAAAGCTTGTTCCGCGTCTGTAATGCGTTTTTGCAGTAAGGTAGTAATTTTGCCAGCAGCTACTTGGGAAATAGTAAAAGGTTTTGTACGCATATCGTTTTTCATTATTTAACTCCATGCTCTTTGAATTTGTTAGTAAGAGTGATTGTCGCAAAGATTTATTGTATATATGGACTACAAAAAGTATTAAAAAGTTACTTTTTAAATAACAGTTGATAATTATGATCATCACAATTTCTTTCATAGTGATGTTTATTGTTTTTATTATCAATTAAATAATTATAACTATTTGTGAGTAAATCAGTTGCTAGATGATATTAAGCAAAGATATATAAAGGGGCCTTTGAGCCCCTTAAAGCTAGTAAAGGTTAGATGGCAGGTTGTGCTGGCGTACAAGTCACTTCCCATATCAGTTTTGCATCTGGACCTTCTAATGGAATAAATTCTGCTTGAGGATCAGCATTTGCTTGTTCTAGCACTTTTCCCTGACCAAAAAAATTCTCGTGTAAGTATTGTTCGCCCATCTTTGCGGTTTTATCTTGGCAATTGATAGTGAATTTTGTGAGGTAAGATAATGGATAAGGATTAGTTAGTTTGGTTTTTGTAGGGTTAGCTTTTCTATCCTGCATGGATGGAATATTAACGGATATCGTAACTGTTTTAAGATTAGGATTTTCTTTATCAGTGGTAATGCTGTCTTTGTTGATAAAGATATGAGATTCTTTTTGTGTTTCTATCCAGTTCTCATTTTCTGCAAGTGCTAATGATGAAGCTGTGATCATTAGTAGTGTAATAAGTACCTTATTCATAAAATAGTATTTTCCTGATATTTTATTTAGGTGATTACTTTATTATAAGTTAACTGTTTTTAACAGTAGAAAACGTGACTAACAGCACAATTGACGATTTTACTAGAAAAATATGGGATTATAGATAATAAAAAGGCTTATTTTGAATAAGCCTTTTTATTCTTTACTATTTGGTTTTTACACCTGGTAGTACACAAAGCATTTCATAGAGTAAATTAGCACCTAGTAGGGCAGTATTACCTGTTGTGTCATAAGGAGGGGATACTTCTACTAAGTCTCCACCGATTAAATCAAGTCCTTTGCAACCACGAATAATTTCTAGTGCTTGAATAGTGGTTAAGCCTCCTACTTCTGGCGTTCCAGTGCCGGGAGCCCAAGCTGGATCTATGCCATCAATATCAAATGATAAATAAACAGGTCCTCCTTGTACTTGTTCTCTCACTTCTGCCATTAATGGTGCTAACGATTTGTGCCAACATTCTTCTGCTTGTACAACTCTGAATCCTTGTTTACGACTCCAGTCAAAATCATCTGCTTCATAGCCTTGAGCCCGTAAGCCTATTTGTACAACACGTTTACTATCTAATAAGCCTTCTTCTTGAGCGCGTCGGAAAGTAGTGCCATGAGCTATTTTTTCACCAAACATGTTGTCATTAACATCTGCGTGAGCATCGACATGGATTAAACCAACTTTGCCATGTTTTTTATGCATTGCCCTCAGAATAGGTAGTGTGAGTGTATGATCGCCACCTAATGTTAGGGGAATAATATTATGTTTTAGAACATTGTCGTAATGTTCTTCAATAATTTTAACAGCATCAAGTAGGTTAAATGTATTAATGGCTACATCACCAATATCAGCTATTGATAGTGAGTCAAAAGGAGCAGCGCCAGTTGCCATATTGTAAGGGCGAATCATAACTGACTGGCAACGGATCTCTCTAGGCCCAAATCTTGTGCCACTGCGTAATGATGTACCTATATCTAAAGGTATGCCAATAAAACCAACGTCTAAGCCCTTTAAATCTGTAATATGGGGAAGACGCATCATTGTTGCAATACCACCAAAACGTGGCATTTCATTACCACCTAAGGGTTGATGTAATGTTTTGTTCATCTATTAACCTCATCCGTTATTTTTATATTTGTTATATTGTGGGTAATTTTTATAATATAAAAAATGGTGTTTAGTAAATAAATAGTTCAGTAATTTATGAAGTTTATTGTATTATAGTTTTATTAAAACGAATATAAGAGTGATTGTTATGAAAGTACCTAGTTTGAAGTTATTGAATATATTTGTAACTGTTGTGCGTTGTCAAGGGTTTGCACCAGCCCAACAAGAGCTTAACTTGTCTACTTCAGCGATTAGTAATTATATGACACAGTTAGAAACAGAACTAGGTATGCTGTTGTGCCATCGTGGCCGTGGTGGTTTTAGATTAACCAGTAAAGGTGCTTTATTCTATCAAAAAGCGCTGCATTTATTGGGAGAAGTAGATAGTTTAGGGAATTACTTATCAAATTTAAAAGGGGAATTAATAGGTAGCCTTAGGATTGGTTTGTTGGATGCTATGGTAACTAATGCACAATTCCCACTACCAGATATAATTGCAGCATTTAATAAAGAATATGCTAATGTGCATCTTACCTTACAAATACAGCGTCCTTATGAAATGCAAATGGCTATTTTAGAAGGACAGTTAGATGTGGGGATAGGCGCTTTCCCAAATAAAATGAATGGTCTATGGTTTCAGCCGCTATATGAAGAGCAACAGCGTCTTTATTGTAGTGATTTGCATCCATTATATGTACAAGAAGAGATATCAAAAGAAACTATTGCTAATCAGCGTGTAGTAAATAGAAGCTATTGGAGTGATGCTGAGTTAGCTAGGCAGGGTTTTAAAAGCAGTGCTGCAACAATTGATAGTATGGAGCCTCAATTAATACTTATTTTGTCAGGTGCTTATATTGGTTATTTACCAGAGCATTATGCACAGTCATGGGTAGATAATAAAAGGCTTAGAATGTTAGATCCAGAATCTTATGGATATAAAGCGCCATTTTCATTAGTTGTTAAACGTAGTGGTTTGCATGAGCCGGTTATACGCGCTTTCCGTAAGTTATTGGCTGAACATTATGGAGCATCTTTAGAAGTTTAATAAAAAGGCATAGAGCGCTCTATGCCTTTTCTATATTAAAATTAAATAATGTCTTTTTTTGTGTTCATTTGTTCTTGTTGAAAAAGAGCAACAGTACTTGTTTTAGTCATATAACTGCCAATGATGAAACTTAGTAGGCCAATAGTTAAGCTATAGTAAATGGGGCTATTGGCATCTAGACCATCTTTAATGATAAAGATAATAACAGTAATAAAGCCAAGAGCCATACTTAACATTGCACCAAATGTTGATGCTCGTTTCCAATAAACAGCACCGATTAATGGGATTAACATGCCACCTACCAGTAGATTATAGGCTAGGGTCAATGCACTAATTACATCATTTACAACCATAGATATACCTAGAATTAAAACACCAAATATAAAAGTAGCAATGCGATTTAATGTAACGCTAGTTTTATGGTGAGTTAAACTGGGTAGTAAGTCTTCTGTGAATACCGTAGATGAGGCAAGTAAAGCAGCGCTAGCCGTAGACATCATAGCGGCTAAAGTGGCTGCAATAATAAGACCACGAATGCCCATAGGCAGTGCAGACTCTAACACATAACCAAAAGCATTATTGGCATCAGCTAGATCAGGAACAATAATTCTTGCACACATACCAATAACTGCACAGATCAAGCCATAGATAACACAGTAAATACCCGCAGCGGTTCCTGCATATTTAGCTACTTTTATACTGCGAGCAGTAAAAACACGTTGCCAAATATCTTGACCAATTAAGATACCAAAGAAATAGATCAGGAAGTAGGTGATAATGGTTGATATACCAATGGTTGTAAAATCAAAACTACTTGCTGGTAACTTTTCAGCTAATGCCGACCACCCACCCGCTTGGTAAAGACAAATAGGTAGTAAAATAAACATTAAGCCAATAGTTTTAATTAAGAATTGTACAATATCTGTTAGTGTCAGTGACCACATGCCACCAATAGCTGAATAAGTAACTACAACACCTCCGCCAATTAAAACAGCCATCCAGTGGTTTAAACCAAATAGTGGTTCTAGAATTTTGCACATAGCGATAACAGAAGTTACTGCTAACATAAGTGCATAGGCAAGCATAATGATGGCGCTAATTTTTCTAACAACAGGGTTATAACGTTTTTCTAATACTTGAGTAACAGTAAAAATACGTAGTTTTAGAAGGGGCTTAGCTAATAGGACGTTAATCACTATAATACCAATGCCTAGTGCTGTACAAAGCCAGACACCAGATATTCCATAAGTATAGCCAAGTTTAACAGTACCTACTGTGGAGGCTCCTCCTAAGACAGTAGCTGCCATAGTTCCCATGTAAAAACTAGGCCCTAAATTACGACCAGCCACTAAAAACTCTTCATTATTTTTGGTGTGTTTGAGGCCAATGTAACCTAGGAATAACATGCACAGCGCATAAATTACAACAATAATAAAATCTACAACCATGAAAAGCCTCTTATAAGTTAATTATTATGTCAAAGAGGTTGCTAATTAGAGATTATTATAGTTGTTAACTATTCATTATTAAATTAATGGAGTTTTTATAATCATCTCAGTAATTAATTATAACCTTTCTTTGAGAAATATTAGGCAGAATATAAAAGTAATACCTTATTTTTATAGGTATATTTGAGTTTACCTATCTGTTACTTAATGAAAAATAATAATAAGTAAATACTTACTACAAAAAAATATGAAGTATTTATTAAGTTTTAAATAATGTAAGTAGTCGACAATAAAAATTTGAGTTATTGTGTTAGTTAAAATAATTGTTAATTTTTAATATAAATAAGGATGTAAAAGCATGATATCTGTCTATCAGCTTAAACCTAAGTTTCAAGCATTACTCAGACCGTTAGTACAAAAATTATTTGATGCAAAGGTGACAGCTAATCAGGTGACTATTGCTGCTTGTATAGGCTCATTATTGGTTGCATTACTAGTTGTATTAGCGAGTTCTCATTTATGGGTGTTTTGGTTAATTCCTCTTTGGATGTTTGTGCGGATGGCACTTAACGCTATTGATGGTATGTTAGCCAGAGAGTTCGGGCAAAAATCTAACTTAGGTGCTTATTTTAATGAATTAACGGATGTGATTGCAGATAGTGCTTTATTTTTAGTATTTGTTTTTGTTAGTGGTGTTAACCCTATGTTAGTTGTATTGGTTGTTATTCTTTCCTTGTTAACGGAATATGCTGGAGTGATGGGGCCTTTAATTGGCGCCTCACGTCGTTATGATGGACCTATGGGAAAAAGTGATCGGGCATTGGCTTTTGGTGTCATTAGTGCAGGCATTGCTATCGGTTGGTTACCATTAACATGGATTAATCCATTGCTATGGATTATTGCAGGATTATTAGTTTATACGTTGGTAAATCGTATTAGACAAGGATTAAATGAGGTTTCTAACAATTAAAAAAAATTTACTAGCCATGATACTTTGGAATTCTTTTATTGTCCTTGGTCAGCCATAGTAAATGCTTCTAAAGATACTGCACTAGTAATTTTAATTAGTAAAAGGTAGCAAGCTATTCGTTGTTTAATGCCAGTTATTTTTCTAATGATGATGTCAATGAAAGGGTTATAATTAATAACTTGAATGGAAAGTAGACTAATTTTAATTATATAGTAATGTGAAGTAGGTTATTAACAGCCTTAAAGTAATTATTCAGAGGTGTTTCGGGTATGTTGGCAAAGGTGTGTTCCAAATTACTAATAGGGTTTGCAAAAGCCTTAACAGGGGCTCGTTGTGTCTGGAAAGGGTGTAATCCTGAGCCAAAGCAACGCATTTATTATGCTAATCATACAAGTCATGCTGATTTTGTATTAATTTGGGCTGCACTTCCCCCAAAATTACGCAATAAAACAAGACCTGTAGCAGCAGCTGATTATTGGTCAAAAACTAAACTACACCGTTTTATGATTCATAAAATGTTCAGAGGGGTGTTAGTAGACCGTATTCGTAAAGAAGACAGCAATCCATTAGAACCCATGCTAAAAGCTTTAGCAGAAGGCGATTCACTTATTCTTTTTCCAGAAGGAACACGTAATAAAGAAGAGGAGTTATTGCCTTTTAAAAGCGGAGTTTATAATTTAGCAGTAGCTTATCCTGATGTAGAAATAGTACCTGTTTGGCTAGATAATTTAAAAAGAGTAATGCCAAAAGGTCATTTAATACCGTTACCAGTACTTTGTTCATTAACTATTGGTGAACCTATTCAAGTTGAAGAAAATGAAACACGTCAGGAATTTTTAGAGAGAGCAAGAGCAACATTAATTTCTTTGGGTAAAGGAGAGTAAATAGATGATTAGTTATGATAAAGATACTTTACTCTTATTTTGTGGAATTGGTGGTATTTTAGTTTTTGCCTCTGTGGTTGGTTTTGCTTTAAAGCTAGTGAAAGGTAATAACCCTGTTATTGAAAACCTTAATGCCCGTATTAATGCTTGGTGGGTAATGGTTTTAGTAATAGGTTGTACTTTTTGGTTGGGGAATACAGCAGTTATTATTTTATTCTTTTTAATATCTGGCTTTGCTTTAAGAGAGTTTATTACCATAACACCTACCACTTCTGATGATTATTATGCCTTGCTGTTTGCATTTTATATTGCCTTACCAGTGCAGTATATTTTTGTTGCTATAAACTGGTACGGTATGTTCAGTATTTTTATTCCTGTGTATGTGTTTTTATTATTACCTGTATTGGCTTCTATTAAGGGTAGTACTAAAAACTTTTTAGAAAGAACAGCAAAGGTGCAGTGGGGACTAATGATTACAGTGTACTGTATATCTTGTGTACCTGCTTTATTAACTTTAGATATTCAAGGCTATGAAAACCGTAACTTATTATTAATCGCTTTCTTAGTAATAGTGGTTCAAATATCTGATGTATTGCAATATGTATTTGGTAAGTTATTTGGTAAACGAAAAATAGCACCTACTTTATCACCCTCTAAAACGGTAGAAGGATTTTTAGGTGGAATTGTTTCGGCTTCTTTGATCGGTGCATGCTTATGGTGGATTACCCCCTTTAGTTTCTTGCAGGCTGGGATGATTTCGTTAATGATTACTTTACTTGGCTTTATGGGAGGATTAGTGATGTCTTCTATTAAACGAGACCAAGGTATTAAAGACTGGGGGCATATGATTGAAGGGCATGGAGGCATGTTAGATAGGTTAGACTCTGTTTGTTTTGCAGCACCTATTTTTTTCCATGTGGTTCGTTATTGGTGGGGATAAGTAGTTTTAATATAAATATAGAAAAGGCTGTATCATTACAGCCTTTTTTGTTAGTTTTTAGTATTGTGGTGGAGCTTGATTAAACATATTGAGATTTAGGGATCTGGTTATATCTCTTACAATTTGTTGGCCGCGTACACTATTACCTGCTTCATCTAAAGGGGGAGAAAATACAGCAATTGCCATTCTGCCAGGAGCAATAGCTAATATGCCACCTCCAACACCACTTTTACCTGGTAATCCTGTCCAATATAACCAATCACCACTGGTCTCATATAATCCATTCATTGTCATAATAGCTAAAATATGAGCTACTTCTTCTTCAGTTAATAAACGTTTTTTAGTAATAGGGTTTATACCATTATTGGCTAACACAGAACCCATTACTGCAAGATCACGAGCTGTTATATTAATTGAACACGCTTTTGTATAAACATCTGTGGTGGTGAAAGGATCATCATAGAGTCTGTCATATGATTGAAGTAATACTGCGATAGCTTGGTTGTGTTGATTAGTAGCAGCTTCTGATTCATAAACCTCTTTATTTAAAGATAGTCTATGGCCTGCGAAATCGGACATAATATCAACAATACGTTTATATTTTTCTTCAGCATTATTTCCTTTCACTAAACTAGTAGTAGCTATAGCTCCTGCATTGACTAAAGGATTCATAGCTGCTTTACCTGTTTGGTTTTGCTCAATAGCTAGTACAGAGTTAAAAGGTAATCCTGTTGGATTGGTACCAATTTTATCAAACACTTCTTTAGCATTATGATCTTTCATAGCTAAGGCAAGTGTAAAAACTTTTGAAATAGATTCAATGGCAAAAGGTGTTTTATAATCTCCTATATTAATAGCAGTACCATCGGCAGTTACTATACTAACACCTAATAATTTTGGATCAACTTTAGCTAAAGCTGGAATATAGTCAGCATTTTTACCTTCATTATTTTGCTGAGCACGACTATAAGCAATTTGTGCTGCTGTATGGATAGAAGTTTCCGAAACGCGTGCATAGCCAATAGATGTAATAGCTAGATTACTAGTGATTAGAAGGGTGTAGCATATTCCTTTAAAAAATTTGATAGACATAAAAATTCTCTATATTAAATAAGGTGATTTTAGTGTTTTTGTTTGGGTACAATACAATCAATGAAGTTTTACAAAACTTAAAGAGTCTTATATGTTAAAACACTTTATCGCATTTCTAGTATTCAGTTGTATTAGTGTAACAAATACTTATGCAGAAACTAAAGTTATTCATGTTTTAGTTGCATTATGTGATAATAAATATCAAGGTATTGTCCCTGTTCCTACTGCTATTGGCAATGGACAAGATCCTCGTAATAATCTTTATTGGGGAGCGGGTTTTGGTCTGAAAACTTATTTTAATAAACAAAAAGATTGGCAATTGATTAGTAGTGAGAAAAATAATCAATCAATTATTTTGGAGCGATTAATTTATAAAAATAAGCAAAAAGATATTTATTTAGTAGCAGATGCGTATGATGGCCAATATATTAGAAATACTATACAGGATTTTTTAAATTACAGTGCTGGTTTGAACGACTTGACTATAACTATAAATAATAAAAAAATAGTGGTTGGAGGTAAAGCAAATCTAGTTATTTATGTAGGACATAATGGTTTAATGGATTGGTCATTATCTAGTATATTTTATCCACCCAGTTCTCCTGTTATATCACAACAACAAAGAAAACTGCAAAGTGATAGAACAGCGGCTGTGTTTGCCTGCAAAAGCCAACAATATTTTTCTAAGCCTCTTGAGGAAACAGGCATATCTCCAGTAATTCTAACTACACACTATATGGCGCCTGAAGGATATGTAGTTTATGCTTTAGTGGATGGCTATGTTAATAATCTATCAAAGCAACAGATTCATGAAAATGTAGCCAAAGCTTACAGTAAATACCAAAAATTAAAGCAGCCAGCTAGAAAATTATTTACTACAGAATATCAATAAATTTATTCTTGCTATGGCAAAAATACTTTCATAGGAAATCTCTGTAATCTTCTATCATTAGCGTAGTTATGAGTAAAGAAGATGAGATTAATTAACAGCAGACAAGCATGGCATGATGCTTATTATCCCAATATAAAATCCACAACATCATTTGGTTTAGATTCATTACAATTAGGGATTGTAGTAGAGCGGCCTTTAAAACATCATAATACTTATCAAATAATTCATCAATGGTTGGCAGGTAAGGTACAGCATTGCATAGATGTATTACCAATTCCTTTACAGTGTTTTGGTCATTACCTCTATTCACCAATAGCAACTGCATATGATTTAGATGTGGCGCATGAGTTAGTGTGGAGTATTTTGGCTAAACAAATTGCTCAAAGCCATCTTAATAAAGAAAATCAACAAAAAGCTTATTGGTTAGTAAGAGCTGCTTTGAAAAGTTACCAAACTTTAGTGGTTAATAAAAAGGATTATTTAAAAAAACCACAAAAAATTATTAAATTTATCAAAGATAATTACCAAGTTGAATTGCAATATTCAGACTGGAAAAAAGTTTGGCAACCACTTTATAACAACATGCTTTTTATCTGTAATGAGTTAGATAAACAAGCACTCATACCAATTAGCAGCTTAATAAAACAGTTTAAAGAAACAAATTAAGTTCTTTCTAAAAAATATCATTATCTAATTATTTATGGAGTAAAAAATGCCTGATAAAGACCCAAGTTTTTGGCAAAATTTATATATTTCAATTACTACAAGTCCTATATGGCAAGGCTCAATTCTTGCCACAATTATTGCAGCTTTAAGAGTACTTTATGATGATCAAGAAACAAAAATGATCAGCGTAATATTAGAAGCCTTACTTTGTGGCTCATTAGCACTTTGTGTTAGTAGTATTGTGGAAATGTTAAGCCTTCCTACAAGTGCAACTGTGACTATTGGTGGCGCTATAGGATTTGTAGGTGTAACAACATTGAGAGATAAACTTTTAAAGATTATTAATCGAAAAATGGATAAGGAGGAGAAAGATAAATAGTGTAATTATTTTGAGGCTTACTTATTGATGATAGACGCCTATTAGGCGTTTTTTTATGGTTGTTAGAAATTTTTTAAATAAAAATAGTTTTTAACTAAAAGAAAATTTAATTATTTAGTAGGAATAAATTATATGAAAATTAAAAGATATTTATTTTCATTACTAGTAATGTTGATGTTCGTTAATATCAATATTAGTGCAACAAGTTATTCGTGGAGCTGGCTTAATTCAGGTCCAAATTATAGCTCACCAGATGAGCTTTGTGCAGATGCTGGAGGAACGCCCAGTTATCCAATAACTGGCCCTGGTGGTTGGTATGGTTGTTGGGGTGTTTGTTATGGTTCTAGTAAGGGACCATGTTTTGTTCGTTGGGGAGATAGTTGTCCAACAGGAACACAATATAATAGTGATCTAGGTAGTTGTGAGAATACAGATAAGCAAGTGCCTGCTCCTGGAGTTGCAGGTGAACCACAATCAGATGACTGTCCAAATGGAAGAAATGATAATACAGGGCATTGTAATCCTGAGCCCGATATGTGTGAGTTTGTAGGTAACCCTATACTAATAGCAACTGGGCAAAAAGTAGAGTTTGAGGAAGATTTAAGTATTAATGGTTCAGCATTATCTTTCAAAAGAAACTATTGGAGTAGTAGAAGAAATGTTAGTAATGTAGGTTTAGGTTGGCAGTTTAATTGGCGTATGTATATTCAGAAGCTAACCTATAAAAATCAAGTTAAGCTTTATAGAGATGATGGTTCAGGCTATATCTTTACACCTAAAGAAAATGGCGCATGGGAAGGAACGGTTGGTACTAATTTAAGTTTAACTTCTCTACCTAATAACAATGGTTGGAAAGTAATAACAGCAAATGGCAATGTTGAAATTTACAATAATCAAGGGCAATTGATTAACTATAGTAAGAATGGTTATCCAACTATCAACTTTACTTATAATACGATAGGTCAGTTGATAACTTTATTAGAAGACAATACTGCTAGAACACTGACTTTAACCTATAACACTAAAGGTTTAATTACCAAAGTGGCAAGTAATGTAGGTTTATCAGTAACTTTTAGTTATGATACTCAAAATCGTTTAGTTTCTAGAGTAAAGAATGCTAAAACCAAGAAGTATCACTATGAAAATACACAATTTCCTAATGCTTTAACAGGTATTACTGATGAGCGTAATATACGTTATGTTACATGGATGTATAATGATAAAGGGCAAGCTATTAGCAGTGAAAATATAGGAGGTGCTAATAAATATCAATTGGAATTTTTAGATAGTAATCGTACTCAAGTAACTAACCCTTTAGGTAAGCAAACTATCTATCACTTTGGCAATTTTTTAAATAAGAGAAAAATAACAAAGGTGGAAGGGATTGCTATGAATTCTTGTGTTGCAAGTAATTCAGCGTATTATTATGACTATCAAGGATTATTAACCAGTAAAACTGATGAAAATGGTGCTACTACATCTTATAAATATAATGATCGTGGCTTTGAAACAGAGCGTAAACTTGTCGGTTCAGGTTTGAATTATACCGTTTATACGAAGTGGCATGATATATTACCATTACCTGTAGAAGTTAATCACAATGGACAAAAACAAGCCTACCAATATGATGAAGATGGAAGATTAGTTGAATTTACTGATGGCTTTAAAGATTTCAGTCATATAGGACAAGGCTATGATGTTGCATTATTGCAGTTTGATAATTTTTCTGATGCAGCAGGTAATATATGGACGCCAGTAAATAATCCACAAATAGTACAAGATGACGAAGCTATTGCAAATAATACCCTATACCTTGATGGAAATGCTTACCTAACAACCAATAATAATGGCGTGTTTGACTTTGGTCGAGAGGATTTTACTATTGAAATGTGGGTAAAACCAGAGGCTAAAACGGATTATTCTGCTACTTTATTAGATGGTACTTTTAGGCAAGGAAATGGATCCTCATTTTCAACTTATATCACTACTCAAGGATATGTCTATTGGCAAGGTTACAATCATGGTACTAATGAAATGGTTTATTTTAGAGCCAGTAAAAAAATATTGGATAATCAATGGCACCATATTGCCTATAGTAGAGAAAATGGAGTTTTAAGAATATTTATTGATGGTCAATTATTAAATTATCAAACAGATAAAAATAATTATCTATTAGATGAAAAAGTAATTGTTGCTATTGGAGCAAGTGCTAGTGAGCGAGAATATCAATATAATTACAAAGGTAAGATTGATCAATTACGTGTTACTAAAAAAGCCTTATATACAAAAAACTTTACTCCAAGTCACGAGCCCTACCTTTTTAATGGTAGTCCTACGGAGTAAACATTAATTTAATAACTAAATTTTAATTTTTTAAATAAGACAAAAAGTATCAAGAGCATGATATAAAAATTATGCACTAAGGGGTGCTTTTGTCTTTTAAATAGTCAAAGGAACTACAATGAAAAAACAAGTGATACCGATGCTGCTTGCATTAGCAGTATCTACAATTCATGCAGAGCAAACAATAAAGTATACCTATAATAATATGGGGCAAATAACGAGTATTGATGGATCACGCTATGATGTGGAAGATATTACACATTATAACTATAACAATGATGGACAATTAACAAGTATTGTAAACCCATTAGGTCATACTGTTACTTATAGTAATTTTGATAACTATGGAAATCCTCAAACGATAACCGACGAAAATGCTATTATTAGTACACTAACCTATACAACGCAAGGATGGCTAGCCAGTATTACAACGGCTGAATCAACAACACGTTTTACCTATGATGAAATAGGTCAAATAACGAAAGTAACCTTTCCTGATAATAGTGTACTAAGCTATACGTGGGATGAGGCTAAGCGATTAACTTCCATTAAAAATAATCTTAATGACAGTATTAATTATACTTATGACGCAATGGGTAATCGTACCGAAGAAATAGTTAAAAAAGGTACCACTATTACCTATCAATTAAAACGTCAATTTGATGAGTTAGGGCGTGTATTAGCTTTAGTAGGATCAACTAATCAAGCCTATCAATACTCTTATGGTACTCATAGCAAACCTTTATCAGAAACAGATCCAAAAGGTACTCAAATTACCCACAGTTATAATGCAGATAACTATTTAACTCGAGATTATTATGGTAAATACTATAATTATCATGATCGTGATGTACATGGTAATGTGACTATAGAAAAAGATTTTGGGAATAGTAGTACTTGGTTTGCTTACAGTGACCTTAATCAGGTGGTTGAAGAACAAAGTAGTGCAACTGGTACCACAACAAATAGATACGATAAAGCAGGTAACTTAGTAAAAGAAACTAATGCTAGAGGTCATATTACTCAATATAGTTATGATGGACTTAATCGCTTAATCAACCAAGTTTATCCTAATAAGCCTGAATTAAATATAGAATATATTTATGATCAACCTGTGACAGGTTTTTATAATATAGGTTATTTAACCTCGATTAATGATAGTAGTGGTACTACAGAATATAACTACAATAATTTAGGATTAGTTGCTCAGGAAAAAAGGCAATTAAAACTAGATGGCGAGTTATTAGGCGATCAACAAGTTATTAACTACACTTATGATAAAGCAGGTCGTGTATTAACAACAGATTATGGTCTAGCTACCCTAAGATATACGAGAAATATAGGAGGGCAAATTACTGCCATTACATTGGTTCAAAATGGTAGAACACTTACCTTAGTTAACCACATTACCTACCAACCTTTCCAACAAGGTATTACTGGATTAACATGGGAAAATGGTTTAATGCTAAGCCGTAGTTATGACTTAGATGGTCAACTCACCCAACAAACCATAGGTACAGTTACTACTAATTATCAATATGATGTTAATGGCAATATAACCCAAATAGTCGATAGCCAATTTGGTACTACCAATTATGAATATAATGAATTCAATCGACTTACCAAAGAGCAAGGAGAGTCAACTATCACCTATAGTTACGACATTGTGGGTAATCGAACTACACGTCAGAGTGATCAAGGTCTACAACAAGCAACTTATGCTGGAGGAAATGTCCTTTCTGGTATCAATGGTACTTACTATAAGAAAGACATTATAAATAATATAACATCCTTTAAAGACAACACAAAAACCTATGAGTATGATGAAAGCAATCGTTTTTCAAAAGTGATAAAAACAGAAAATAATGTACAAACGACGTTAGCTCGTTATATTCATAATGCTTATGGTGAGCGTACTATTAAAGTTAAGGAAGATGGCAGTATTAGTACATTTATGTATAACGATATTGGTCAGCTAATTAGTGAAACACAATATAATGCCAACAAGGAAAAAGTAAAAGAAATCTACTGGGCATGGTTAGATACAATGCCAATTGCCCAAATAGAAGTTCCTTTTACGAATGGTGTAGCAAGTGCGCAAACAGTCTACTATATTCATAGTGACCATTTAGATACCCCAAGATGGGCAACTAACCAAAATGGACAAAAAGTTTGGAGTTGGCAAAGTGATGCTTATGGTACTACAATGGCAAATGAAGACCCGTTAGGTACAGGAGTCAATACCACTATTCCATTGCGTTTTGCTGGTCAGTATTTTGACTCAGAAACAGGTTTCCACTATAACTATTTTAGAACCTATATTCCTGATTTGGGTAGATATAGTCAGAGTGATCCTATAGGGCTTGAGGGGGGGTGGAATACTTTTCTTTATGTTGAAGGGAATCCAATATCATATAATGACCCTTATGGGTTAGCTATTCCTTTGCCAGGTGATTCGACACAACATGCCAAAATAAAAGCTTATATGGCTAGAGGTGATGTGAAAGGGTTAAAAAACTTACTAGATTCTTTGGATCCAAAGAATGCAAGAATCGTAAATGAGTTTATAAAAAAAATGGAGTCTAATGCTTCAAAATGGATACAAGAAAAATGCAAAGGAAGTATTCGAGGAAAATTTCCTGAAGAGTTTTTGAACAGTAATATTAAAGACATCTGGAAATTATCTCAGCAAGGTAATGAAAGATGTTTACTAGCTTCATAAATAATAGAAAAAAGTTTCATAATTGCGGGATATTATAATTATTATTGGTATATAGTGGGATTAAAATTGTAAAAGGTTTTCAAATAGTGAAAAAATAAAGGGCAAGTTTTAAAGTAAACAATTTAACCTTAAAAATTAAAATAAATATTTTAAAGTTTAAACATTACTTGCCCATTTTGATCTATTTCCCTTTTTTTAGCTTCTTTTAATTTTTGGTTCATCCATTTATAAAGAGTGCTTTCGGAAATGTTATGCCGTCTTAATAATTCCGTTTTATTATAGCCTGTATATTCAGAGATTACTTGCTCTTTTAACCGCTCAAAGTATAAACGCGGTTTAGCTGGAAAATTTAAATTTTGCCCTCTCCATTCTTCGTGAAGTTTGAGCGCTATTTCTTCGGCTGCTTTTTCTGGTTCATTAATATTATTGGCTATCAAGTGGCGCGTTAAGCCGTCTATTAAATCTTCAAAAAAACCGTTTCTACGCTTGGCTTGTTCTGATACATGATATTCCATACTAACCCCCAATCTTTAATTGGCTTATAAGCTGGTGTGCTTGTTCTTCATTAATTAGACCTAGCCGCAGATCGGAATAAATTGCGGCTATTTTTTCGTTTTTTTCTTCTTGTGTACTGGTTACCTTTTTAGCTGCTTTAGGTATTAATAGTTGTGCTTGTTTAGGATCGCTGGCGATACCCCACACTATAGCCCTTAAATAGTTATGGTTTTTAAGCGGTAAGGTTAAGCTGCTATATTGCTCTGTTACTTGTTCTAACCCTGCTAGCCACATTTCCATAGTTGCTGGCTTTGTTTCATTGGTTCGAGCGTCATTAGTTACAGTACCAGCCTTAATAAGTATTATTAAACTATCCAATAACTTAATAGCTTTACTATTTTTTAAAGCACTTTTTGCAGGGCTAAACAGCCTTAAATAGAGTAAAGCAGCCTTTGCTAGTGCTGGTTGCAATTCACCAGTTAAAGCTGCTAGCTTTTTTCCGTCAACTTCTACAAAACCAGCTTCAAGAGGAAAAGTAGCAGCACAGCAGGGGCATTGAATCTGTATCATTTATTCACCAAAGAACTATTAACAGTTTCACCAAACATTAAAGTAAGCAGTTTTTTTGCGTCATCTATAATTTTGCTTTGATTAGAAGATGACATAATAGAAGCACATAAAAGTATTGAATGATAATCTACTAATACACAACAATAGTATTTTGATAATCTACGGCTAGAAATTTTGTTTTTTATAAGCTGCCTTAGTTGCTCATTATTAAGCGTTGATATAGCTACCTTACTCATAAGCTACGCCCCTCTAAATTACTTAAAGTATTAATAACATCTTCAAATTTTTGTTTGCGCTCTACCCATTCGCCACCCTTGGTATAACTTAAAAAACGTGCTTTTTCTTCATTAGAAATATTATGTTTTTGGCATAGGTCATTAATTATGTTGTGGTAGTAGTCTTTTTGTTGCTTATAGTAAAGGGCTGCAACAATATCATGCAATTGTTGCTCTTTTTTAATCCATGCTACTTTATCAACTTTAAACATGCGCTTTGCCATGCTATCGGCATAATTCCAATCTAGTTTCATGTCAGCTAGTAATGCTTCTAGTTTTTGCATGATAGCTGGCTGATTATCAAAGTTATGTGGTTTACCTTTGGCCTTGTTAGGTTTTTTAGGCTTCCAGCCTTTAGCTATAAATTCATCTATTACCCTTTCAGCTTGTACAATAGTTAAATCTTTAGATGATGTAACACCAAAGCGCTTAAGCATTAGCCTATAAGCGTCTTCTGGTATGTTTAATTGCTGTTTAGCAATATGAATTTTAGCTATTTGAGATTGTCTAGCCATAACACAATACCTGCTAAGGAAATTTAGTTGGAGTTAAAGAGTTAATTTTTTGCCTTAGTTCATCATTTAATGCTTTTAAAGACATAAAAGCGTTAGTTTTTAGGTTTCCTAAAACATTTTTTAATTCTGGGCATTCTGTTTTAATTATGTATTCAGCATGTGCAATACCACAGTCTAAAGACGTTTGTATATCTCTTAATAAAATAGCTAGTTGTTCATTTGTCATAATGCCACCATAGGTAAAGCCCCTATTGCTAGGGGCAATTAGGGTTAATTTAAAGCTTCTTTTAAATCTTTAGTTAAAGTAAATTTAACTGATCTACTAGCAGCTATTTCTACTGGTTCGCGTGTTTTAGGGTTGCGGCCTATACGGGCATTACGCTTAATAGGTTTTAACTTACCTAAGCCATGTAATGTAACAATTACATCTTTTTTTAAGTTTTCTGTAGCTACTTCTGCTAAAGCAGCTAGTACACTTTTAACAGTCGTTTGTGCTTCTTCGGTTTTAGCTGCTACAGCTTCTACTAAGTCTGCATGATTAATAGTCTTAGACATTGTTTAAATCTCCGTTGTATTGTGGTTTTAAGCCGTTTTTGTAGTTGGTCAATAACTGGGCGGCTTTTTCCTCAGTTAATGAATTTAGAAAATCAGTAGCTTTTAATAGATCGGCTTCGTTTGCTTCCTTTGGAAACATGTAAATAGAGGTAGTAAAATTAGCGCCTAGATATTTATACTTAAATTCTATGCGCGTACCATCACTTCTAGTGTTGGCATGGGCTACAATTTCGCCATGCTCTTTAGTTGTAAATACTTTGTTAGCTTCAATCATTGTTCACCCTCGAACATATCTATAGTTTTATCTTCACGTATAGGCGGTATAGGTTCACCTTCTGCAATAAAAGCAGTGCAGATCGGGTGGCCTTGTTCGTTGTATTGCCATTGTTTAGGGTAGTCAGGATCGTCAACCTCATAAATAAACGTATCGCCCAAAATCTCGCATTTTTGGCTATCGTCACATTCATCTATTGATAACCCTTCATTCATGGCAGAATCACGCGCACATTTGCGACACCATTCGCAATGAAACCAGTCGCCCTCATAGCTATTACTAGGTCTATAAAGTTGTATTTTTTTATCGGTCATAATGTCTCCCTTTGCCAGCCACAAGGGTTAATGTTTAGCTGCTTGTCTTTATAGCTGGCTAGCTGCTTAATAGTTCCGCCATTTTTAACAAATAACTCGACTTGGTTAGCAAGCATAGTTCTATCAAAGTCCGCTAGTATTTGCTTTATAGTAGTAACGGGTGTTTTATGCTTTGGCATGAAATACACCTCGCTCTAATTTGCTAGCCTTATCTAGTGCATTGACATAATCAGAAGCAAAGCCAACAACGCGGCCATGCTGGAATAAATGAAAAAAGTTTTTGCCTTTGGCTACTATGGTTACCTTTTCTTTTCTTCTACGTGCAAAAACTAAAGCAATACCAATCAATCGCCAATTAACAATAGCCTTAGTATCTGTTAAAGCCTGTGTTTCTACGTTGTCTAAGTTTGTCATAAGCTTTTTTACCTTCGTGAGTATAAGCTTCTTTAAGCCGTTTACCTTGTTCACAATAGCGGCCGCTTGGTGCATGACAGCAGCCGCCTTTGTTAGCCATTAAGTGATTCATAAAATCATTAAAGGTGGACATTGCTACACCTCTTTTATGATCTCCCCAGTAATAAGACTTTGGCCTGTTTCGGCTGCTATATTCATAGCGGCAATAAGGGTGTTATTAATCACTAGTGGATAATGGTTCGGTTCTGTTTCACCGTAACGGCGGTAGCTAAGTTTTTGCTTAAGTTCATCTATGCCGCTTTGGTCGATCACTTCGGCTAGTTTTTTATTGGCTTTGTTAAAGGTATGGGCTAGATAATCTTCTAAGTAATTAGTTACAGGGGCTAGCTTTTCTATTGTACAGCGCTGGGTTACTTCGCGAATTTCTTTGTTATGCTTACTTAAGGTTAGCAATAGTTCTGGCTGGGCAATAAGTAGCACAGTAAATAGGCTGTTAAATCCGTCTGGGCTTTCCATTTCCAGTATGCGCTTAAAGTGTCTTAGCGTATCATTTGGCAGGCTGTGGGCTTCTTCTATGATAATAACAATTTGATAGCCATTGCTGACAGCCTCAGCCGCTAACGTATGAACTTGTCTAAAACGATCATCTATTGATCTAGGTTTAGCAGCAGTAGGCGCAATAGCAGCCTTAATAGCGTCTATAATTTGGGTTACTTTTAATGACTTTCCTTTTTGGTCGTTGCTTTCCATTCCTATAATATAGGGTTCTACAAAGATAACTTTGTCTTTAGCCCTAGCTACACGGGCTTTTAATGCTTTTTTAAGGGTTGTTTTGCCGCTGCCAGACTCACCAATAACAGCTATAAACTGTGAACATTTAGTCGCTATATATAAATCTTCATAGAGTATTTTTGCTTCTGGCGATAGATAAAGGTCGTCAATACTGCGCGGTTCGTCAAAGGGATTTACTTTTAAATCAAAAGCATTTCCGGCAGCTTTGGTTAAATGCTGTTTTTCAAGTATCATATAATAGTCCTCATTATTTGTAGGTGGGGATATTTCCAATAGTGGCTGGGGGTGGCCGCCCTCAGTCACTACATTAAAAACACTATCATTAGCAGTTATACCTTTTTGAGCTAACCAGCTAATAATGCGTTGCTTAAATTCGGCCTTATCTGTCTTTTTAGGCCATGTATTTAAGTTAATTAATAAAGATACGGCGGTATTACTAACATTAAGATATTGGGCTAAATTCGACTGTTTAAGCCTGTGATCTGCTATGACTTGTTTAAGCTGTAGCATTGTTTTAACCTCCTACCACACTTAAGCGGGGGCGTTGTTTATAGCGTTCTGCTATGGTGTTAAGTTCGTTTTCTGGTGCGCCTTGTGGGTAGTGCTTTTGTAGCCATGCCATGTGTTGTGGCGACCATTCACCCAGTAAGCCTTTAAGCTGTTTAGCCATAGCGGTTAGGGTTAAATTAACTTCTACTACAGTAGGTATAGCTATTGTTGTTTCTAACTCGCTACCCTGTTTAGGTAAGAATGCGGGTAGCTCGGTATCTTTAATGGTTTTAAAGGGGTCAATTGCACCCTTAAAAGGTAGTTGCTTAGCTTTCTTGGCTTGTTCTGCTTCTTCTACACTGTTAGTACCAGTTACTAACTGGTCTAGTTGTTTAATGTTTTGTTGTGCTGGGTTTTCGGCATGTTGTTTGTAGTTAGTACCAATAATGGCGGCGGTATCTGTAAAGCCGTATTGATTTTTATTAACACGCTCTACAACTTGGAAGTACTCGCGGCCATCTTCATTAACTAACACTACTTGGGCGCTGTCATCATCTCGCCAAGGGTTACGGGTAATAAGTAATTTTTCACCTACTAGCACATTAGGTACTTGGCTAACGTCATATTCATGGCCTCTAAATGATACTGTTAGGTATACATTAACTTTACGCTCTAGGGGTTGGCTTATGGCTAATTCGCGGCATATATCTGCACTAGGGGCTAGTCTTAGCTGTTCTTTAGTGATTGTTTGCCAAACACTGTAGCGGCTTTTACCTGTGCGGCTATGGGTTTTAAAGGTGTTGTAGTGGTGCATCCAAACATGCAACAACTTGTTAAGATCGTTTAAGTTACTTGCTGGGCGTAGTTTTAAACCGCTTTCAAAATTACATTCGATTAAATCGTGTGCTTTCTCTACTGAACCTTTAGCCCGTGCATTTTTAACTTTGTTAATAATTAAGGTTATACCAAGCGCCCTGCATAGGTTACGGAACATGGCAGACTTCATAGCTGCTCCGGGGTCTGTCATGATTATTTTAGGTACACCATAAAAGGGGTATTTGCCCCGTTGCTGTATGGCATTAATTAAACAATTGCATAGGCTTTCGGCACTTTCACTGCCTAGCGTGTATTCAGCATAGATAGTGCCTGTGGCATGGTCTGTAATTGCATAACGTTGTAAACGCTTCTTTTCTATGCGTTTAAGGTTTTCTGGCTTGCCGTCGTAGTATTCAGAGGGGTCTATTTTTTCTAGGCCGTTATCATCTAAATAATACTGGGCGCAAATAGAGGCGTCTATTTGCCAAACGTGGTTGGGGTGTTCACTGGCTAAGCGTGTAGCTGGTTCTGGTTGTAATAGCTGTTTAGGGTGTAAGTTATAACCATACAGAGCATTAATAATAGCACTGGTTGAAAGTGGTTTAACTTCGCCTGTTTCTTCGTTAGTAGATACGGCATTAATCATGCCCTCAGCTTGTAAACGTTCTACCGCTAATTCAATACTAGAAAGTTGCTTTTTGTTGTTATTGCGTAGGCTAAGCATTAATAAGGCGGATATGTGTTGCGCGTCAGTGATTGAAAGCGCAAACTTGCCCGCGTCACTACGTTTTTTACGTGTACCTTTATCTACAAACTTTTTAACTAAGTTAATAGCTGTACGGGTTGATTTATTTAATTTTGCTGCTAATCCCTCATAAATAGCCATGTTTTGCCCATGCTTAGCGCTGGCTATCTGTTTAGCTGCTTCTGCAATAAGTTGATTAATAGCAGGGTTATTCATGGCTTACTTACCTTTAAAATAAAAATACAATCCAGCACAACCACTAGCAATAACTAAAATAGCGGTTAAGCTTGCTATTACAAGGTTATTACTGGCTACATACTGGTTTAGAAGAATGACAAGTAACAAAGTAACTAAGGTATTAAATTTAAATTCATTCATTGCAATTATTCCCCTATACCTAACTCGGCTTTTACTAGTTCCTCAGCGTTAGGTGCTTGCCAGTCATTTACAAGGCTTTCGGTTAATTGGTCTGGTAGTCCTAATTGGTTGCTAACAAAATTAACAGCGCGCTTAACAGAAATAACTAAACCTGTCATAGTTGCTTCATGGTCTATGCCTGTTTTGTTTTGATGGTCTTGTAAAGCCTGCATAGCTATTAATAAATTGCCATATATCATGCCCTCTACAGTGGTAGCAGCTACAGTGGCTTCTTGGCGTAGTTCTTCGCCCACTTCTTCTGGTTCTAGGTTAGCTATACGTTTTTTGGTTTTTTCAAGTTCCAGCTTAACCTTGTCTAACTCTTTTCCTTTCTTTTCGGTTACTTTGCTTAAAGCGTCATAGCTGCCCTTGGCTTCTTCAAGGTCTTTAGTAAGGTTTTCTTTATCGTTTTTATGCTTAACAGCCATTTCCTGTAGTAACTCTATTACTTTGTCGCGGTCTTGAGTTTCTATAGCTTGTTTAACTATTTCCTGATCGTCAGCAGGCAAAGCCTTTAATGCTTGGTAATCCCTAGCCCTAAAGCCTATTTGTTCGGCTTGTTGGTATAATTCCTCACCTAATAAATTAAGGTTTTGCGAAAGTTCGGCACAGCGTCTGTAGGATTTATGTAAAAAGACTTGGCAAAATTCCTCTAAATCTGCGACATGTCGCACATTTCCGTCGGCGTCATTATATGGTAAGTCCTTATATTTCTTGCTGTTTTTTATTTCTTCAAACTGTTTAGCTATGGCTAAATCTGAAATTGTCGCATAAAAATGTGATGTTTCAATACGGCCAATAGCTTTGAAAATTTCATAAGAAGCTATTACAGAGTTATCCGCTATAGAAGACTGTACAGCTACTTCTTGTACTATTTCTAGTTCTTGGTTTTCTGTAGTCTCAGCTACAGTAGTCTTGGTTTTCTTAGCCATTTAATAAAGCCCTCGCATTTGCTGTAATTTGGTTATAACGTTGGTTAGTTCTTTGTACTGTTTCTTGTGTTTCTAAAGTATGGGCGTGTGCTATTTCAAGCAGTAGAGAGCTATAGCGGAATCGGTTATCGTCCCATTTCTCAACTAAGCCAGCACTTATAAGGGTATTTAAGGCGCGGGTAATATTGGTAGGTGTTTCCTTTAACTGTGTAGCTAGTTCATTATTAGTAAAACCAGCAATACTTTTTCCGCGCATGGCTTTTAATACTTCTAATGATTTTAAGGCGCTTTTGTTTATGCCTGTTTCTTCAATCATGGCTTAACCCCTTATGCTACTTGTATTTCTGGGATTTTTAACCCCAATTTAATAGCTATATCATGGGATACACCATAATTGCCTTTTATTAATCCATTCGTTAATAAGTAAACACGGTTTACAGGAAAATTATTTTTTTTAGCCCATTGAGCTATAGGAATACCAGCCTTTTTAAATAAGGCTTTTACTTGTTCATGTGTATAAGGCTTTGTTTTGGGCAGTGCGTATGGTACTTGCATTGACCTTTCTCCTATTGTTGGTAAAATTATCAAAATACTTTAAATTAATTTATGTTTATTATATTGCGGAAATCTGCAATTGTAAATATAAATATTGCGGATAATTGCTAAATGATAGGCGCTCGAATAAAAGAAGAAAGGGAAAGACTAAAACTCACACTGTCAGAATTTGCGGTAATTGCTGGCGCTGGAAAAAGAACGTTAAGCGATTGGGAGAAAGGCACAACATACCCTACAGCATTGCAGTTATCCGCGCTAAATACTGTAGGCGTTGATGTCACATATATTGTAACTGGTCAACGTTCACAGGCAGCTATAACACCAGAAGAACAAGTGATGTTAGACGCTTATAGAAAACTACCAGAAGAAAATAAAAAGCGTTTGATGGTTTTAGCTTTAACGGGTGTTGATATTTCCAGCAGTGATGAGAAGAAAAAAGGCAAAGCTAATACTAAAGTATCAATAAAAGGCGACAATAATACTGGCAATATAGCAACGGGAAATATCAAATTGAGGAAGTAAATTGTGGGTACTGATATTAAAATAAAAGGCTCGAACAATAGAGGTAATATTTTAGCTGGCCGTGACTATGTAAATATCAATATTAATCCAGACAAATACAAACCCTGTCCATATTGTCAAAGAAGCTGGATAAATTTAAATGATGATATTTGCAACCCTTGTTTAACTATTTTAGAAGAAGAACAAAAAAAACAAAACCGTTTAAAAATAGCAAAAAAACTACAGTTATTTTTTTTATTAACAGTAGGTCTAACATTAACTCTAACTGTATTAAATTTATATTTGACTAAAGTCGAAAATCAAAAAAATATTTTTCATATTGTACAGAACTTTAATAGAGCCATTCTTAGTAGTTTATTAATTTCTTTATTAACTGTAGCATTAAGTTATTTATTATATTTTCTAATTAATTATTTACTTAAAAAGCGTTAAAGGAGGACTAATGCAATTAATTAAAATACTTTTTACTATCACTGCTTTTGTTTTATTGACTGCCTGTGCTACTTCTGGCTATGATTTTAAAGAACAAAACATTAGCCAATTACAAATAGGTGTTACTACCCCATACGATGCCGAAAGCATTTTAAAAGGTACACCATACCAAACAGTAAATAATGATAGTGGTACTTTTTTAGTTTTTGTTTTTTCTAGTGCAGACCCTATGGGCGTTAAAACTAAAATGGTAGAACTACAATTTAATAATAATGTATTAACGCGCATTTCAAGAATGAGTGGCTTTGAGTTACCACAAGCCGACAGAGCAAGACTAATGCCATAGTTTAAAAATAGTAAGATTAAAATTTTTTAGAATTTTCTAAAAGATTTAAAACCATAAAAAAAGCAAGATACCTCTTAATAATTAAGGGGTATTTTTTATGGTCGCTGATGAACCAACAATTAAACAATTATCTGTAATTACAGGCATTAGTATTCCTGTACTTATCCTATTACTTGGCTTACTTTTACCCTTTGAAGGCAAGCATAATAAAGCTTATGTAGACCCTGTAGGCGTTGTAACTATCTGCATAGGCCATACTGCAACAGCCAAAGCAGGCCAATATAAAACCGATGCCCAGTGCTACCAGCTTCTAGCTAAAGACTTAGAAGACGGTACAAAAGCTATTAACAACTATGTAAAAGTACCCTTATCTAATCACTTAGAAGCGGCTTTAAGGTCGTTTATATTTAATGTTGGTTCTGAGAATTTCCGCAAATCAACTCTACTTAAAAAACTTAATAATACTGATTATTTGGGGGCATGTGCTGAGCTTGAGAAATGGATAAAAGCCACAGATCGCAACACTAAACAAGTAAAAATATTAAAAGGTCTAGTTAATCGTCGTGCCGCTGAGCGTAACATGTGCGAGGCTGGTCTATGAGTTATTTAGCCCGTCCTATTATGGCCGTATTCGGTCTAGTTCCTGCTTTAGTTGGCATTTACTACATAGGCTACACCAAAGGCCAGCAACAAGCCGAAAACACCCACAATGCGCTACAACTTAGCGAACTAAGGGCAATTATTGCCCAATCCAAAAACTTAACCCAACAAGCCCAAAAAGCTAGCAGCGAGATTGAAAAAGTTATCGCCCAAGCTAAAGAGGCTAACTATAAAACCACTGTAGAGTTTGAACATGACCTTGAAGCCACTAAAAATGCTAGGGCTAGTTGTGTGTTTGATGATGTCATCATGCAGCAACTCAAAGCCGCCCGTAGTCGTGCCGCAGCCGCCGCAATCGCCACCGATACCAGCAGCCTTGATGGTGTATTGCGACCCACCAGTAATGATAACCCACAACACAGGCGATAGTATTGTAATGACCTTAAAAGAACTATACGACCAGTACGGGCTATGCGCTTGGCGACATGCTGCGCTTATTCAATACCTTATTTTTCCTAGAGGTGATGAATGATTGAAGAATACAGCATAGGGCAGCTAATCCAGTTTATTTTACTGATTGGTATTTTTTTATTTACGTTGTTCTCACGTAGAGAAGCAGCCAAAACAGCCGAAGTAAAAGAGCTAACAGACCGCTTAACCAAGTTAGAAATAAAAGTCGAATACTTACCCACTAGTAACCAGTTTAGCCAGTTATTAGCAGAGGTTAGAGAGCTTAACGGCAAACAAGAAGCCATGAACAACACACTAGTATTGATTAATGAATCGTTAATTAATAATGGCATTAAATGAGGCTATGTAATGAAACAAACCTACAAAGAGCTATTAACCGAACAAGAGCGACTAGTTATTCTAAGGGTATTAACCGAATTAAACGGCTACACCTCTAATAATTCGATTATTACAGAGCTACTAAAAAAATGGGGCTTAAAGGTAAGCCATGACCAAGTAAAAACCCATTTAAGGTGGTTAGATGAGCAAGGGTTAATAACCATTGAAGATATTAACGGGGTACTTATTGCCACCCTTACAGAACGTGGCGAAGATGTAGCCAACGGTTTTGCCACTGTGGATGGTGTTAAAAGGCCGAGGGCTTAGACATGGGGCGTAAATCTAGTTTAGACAAACTACCTAAGCCAGTAATTGAGTTTATCCAGCAATTACTAAGGGAAAACCGCCTTACTATTAGTGAGCTATTAGACGAGGTTAATAATAATTTTCCTGAGCTAGAAAACAAGCCCAGCCGTTCTGCGCTTGGGCGTTTTAGTCAAAACTTTAATAAACGTTTTGAAGAACATAACAAATTTAAAGAAATGGCTAATATTTATGTTAGTCAACTTGGCGAGAATACCGACGATAAAACAGGCATGTTTTTAGCCCAATCTTTAACCATGCTACTAAGCCGGGTAACTATGGAGCAACTAGACAAAGACGATAACCAGATCATTATCAAAGAAGCTGGCCTATTGGCTAAAGCTGCCCTAGATATACAGCGCGCTAGAGAATTATCACTAAAAGAACGTTTAGCTATTGAAGAAGAAGCCCGCAAACGGTTACTACGTGAACAACAAGACAACCTAGAAAAAACCGCTAAAGCCCAAGGCTTAAGCGCTGACTATGTAGACCTATTAAAACGTGAAGTATTAGGGGTTAATTAATATGGCCTGCAAAGTTACCCCCGAAAGATTAAAGCCACAAAAAAATACAAGGCGTATTGTTGAATGGAACGAACTACCACCCTCAACACAACAAGTACAAGCTGATTTAAACCCATTAGCTAAAGGCATTTTAATGGCGCACCAAGTCGAGTACATGGCACTCGACGCGCCAATTATTGTGGCTGAAAAAGGCCGTAGGACGGGGATAACCTTTGTAGAAGCTTTAATAGATACCTTAGTAGCTGCTTCTAGTAAACAGGCAGGCGGTATGAATGTTTACTACATAGGCGATACTAAAGAAAAAGGCTTAGAGTTTATCGGCTATGTAGCCAAGTTTGCCCGCAGTATTGCCAAAGTACAAAAGCTTGGCGTTACTGATATTGAAGAATTTTTATTTGAAGATCAAGACGAAAACGGCAACAGTAAATATATTACCAGTTACCGCATTCGCTTTGGTTCTGGTTTTCAAGTGGTCGCGTTATCTTCTAACCCTGCCAATATTCGTGGTTTACAGGGTAAAGTGGTTATTGATGAGGCCGCTTTTCATGGTGATGTACAGGCCGTTATTGATGCTGCTACAGCCCTTTTAATTTGGGGCGGTAAAATTCGTATTATCAGTACGCATAATGGAATTAAAAACCCGTTTAACCAATTAATAAACGATATTAAAGGCGGTAAGTTTGGTAACAGTGCCATAGTATACAAAGCCACCTTTGATGATGCGGTAACTAATGGCCTCTATGAACGTGTTTGCTTAATGACCAACGAAACACCTACCGCACAAGGCAAAGAAGAATGGTATACAACTATTCGCAGTGCGTATGGTTCAAGGGCAGCCGCCATGCTAGAGGAATTAGACTGCATACCCCGTGCTGGCACTAGTATTGCGTTACCTAGTATATGGATTGACAACGCCATGCGCGAAGTGCGCCCCGTGTTGCGTTGGTCATTAGATAAAGATTTTGAATACTTGCCCGTTAGTGATCGTGTTAGTTATGGTGAAGACTGGATACATAAATACATAGACCCTGTTTTAAAAGAATATGTAGACCCAACTTTAAACCATGTTTTTGCGCAAGACTACGCCAGACATAGAGACTTTTCGGTAATTGGTACAGGTGAAATTAGCCCTATCTTAGAATTAAAAGTGCCTTTTGTGGTTGAAATGCACAAAGTACCCAAGATGCAACAAGTACAAATAGCCTCATACATTATAGAAAATCTACCAAGATTTACCTGTGCGGCTATTGATGCTACGGGTAATGGGCAAGGCTTGGCCGAAGACTTAGCCGACCTATACAGCCGTGAGTACGTCCACCAGATTAACATTACTAGAAATTTCTACAAAGAATGGACACAGCCATTAATAGACCTTTTTGAAAGTGGTTTTATTGATATTCCACGCGATAACAATCTATCCCAAGATTTACTACAAATTACCGAGATAGACGGCGTTAAGATGATACCGGCCATTCGTGCCAAAGACTTAAAAGAGCCTGAGCTATACCGCCACGCGGATAGTGCAGCAATGTTTATCTTATTACGTTATGCCATGCTTAACCAATTAACTACCCCTTTTAATTTTCAAGCACTAGGCATAACCCGTAGCAGCATTATTGACAACCATATTAAAACCACTGTTAAAGGCTGGGGAACTGTTACTAGTGGCACAAACTACAGAGGTTATAACGACTAATGACTGATAACATACCCAAAAAACCAAAGCTTAATCTTGAAATTGCCACTACGGGTGATGGTAGAGATATTACACGCCCTTATATTAACGGCTTAATGCTACCTAATGACAAAGTATTAAAAATCAGAGGGCGTGGTAATTTTGATATTTACAAAGAAGTACTTAGCGACGATCAAGTAAAATCTAGTTTTCAGCAGATACAACTAGGTATTACTAAACATGCTTGGGAAGTTAAACCGGGTGGAGATCGCCCCATAGATAAGCTAGCCGCTGAATTTATCGAGCAACAAATAAAAAACATAGGCTTTGATAATATTACAACCAAGATGCTATACGGTGTTTACTATGGCTTTGCAGTAGCTGAAATCATCTACAAATTAGATGGCCGTTATATTGGTTTAAAAGACGTTAAGGTTAGAGACCGTAGGCGCTTTAGGTTTAATACACAAAACGAGCTTAGATTATTAACCCGTTCCAGTATGTTTGAGGGTATCCCATGCCCAGCGCCTTACTTCTGGCACTATGCCACAGGTGCAGACAATGACGACGAGCCTTACGGCCTAGGGTTAGCCCATTACTTATACTGGCCTGTATTCTTTAAGCGTAACGGTATGAAGTTTTGGGCAATGTTTATGGAAAAGTTCGCCATGCCAACGGCCGTTGGTAAATTTCCAATAAATGCCACCCCAGAAGAACAAAACAAATTACTAGAAGCTATTATGGCTATCCAAACCGATAGCGGCATAATCATTCCACAAGGGGCAGAAATTGCGCTAATCGAAGCCACTAGAAATGGTGTTAGTGACTACAAAAGCTTTATAGAGGCCATGAATAATGCCATTGCTAAGATTATTCTAGGACAAACCGCCAGTACGCAAGGCACACCGGGCAGGCTTGGTAATGATGAACTACAAGGCGACGTATTAAACAATATAACGCAAGCCTATTCTGATCTTATTAATGAAAGCTTTACCCTTAACGTGGTTAAGTGGCTTACCTTGTGGAACTTTGCAGGCGCTGAAATACCCGAAGTAACCCGCAATCTTGAGCAAGAAGAAGACAAAACAGAACGCGCTAAACGTGATGAAATCGTCTTTAAAATGTCTGGTAAGCAGCCTACTACTGAGTATGTTGTAAATACTTATGCTGTGGAAATTGACGACACCACCGCAACGGATAACGACAATAATCTAAGCTTTGCCGAGCCTGAACCAACCCCCAGCGACCCAGCCGCCGCCATGACACCGCTATTAGCTAAAAATATGCAACCTGTTATTAAAAAATGGGGCGAAGCCTTAGTAGCAGCCATTGAACAGGCCACTACTTTTGAAGAAGTAGAGAAAGCCCTGTTAGCGCTTGCCCCTAGTTTAAGCCTAGACGAATATACAGACGTTATGCAACAAGCCATAACAGCCGCTAACTTAGCAGGCCAAAACGACGTACTAGACGAGGTAAATAGCAATGGCAATAGCCGCTAGTTATGGTAGCTTACCCTTTGAGCAACAGATTAACTACATGCAGCGTAAGCTGCCTAGCATTGACTATGCTACTGTTAGCCGTGATGCTCACAATACCGCCTTTGTAGTAGCGGGTGCTAATCGTACCGACTTAATAACAGATATACACCAAGTGTTAATGCGGTCTATGCGTGATGGTTCAACCCTTGAGCGCTTCCGCGAAGACTTTTATGCAGTACTTGACCACTACGGCTGGGAACCAGAGGGTGGCAGAGAATGGCGAAGCAGTGTCATCTACGAAACTAATCTACGTGTTAGTTATAATGCAGGCCGTTATAGTCAACTAATGGAACTGCGCGATGTGCGCCCCTATTGGATGTATAACCACTCAGACGCAGTTATAACCCCACGCGAACAACACGAGGCATGGAATAAACTAGTATTATTATGGAATAACCCGTGGTGGGAAACACATTACACCCCTAATGGCTGGGGTTGTCAGTGTTATATTACAGCCCATAACTTACGCGACCTAAAACGCATGGGCAAAACAGGTGCAGACACCGCCCCAGCAGATGAAACAGTAAGAGTATTCTATAAAGGTGAATGGCAAGATGTACCCAAAGGCATAGACCCCGGCTGGAACTATGCACCGGGGCGCAGTCAATTTGCCCAACAAATACAAACCAGTTTAGAAAAAACAACCAAGCTACCAGCCGAACCAGCCGCCGCCATGAACCAACAACTACTAAGCAATGAAGCGGTAAGCAGTGGCTTACAAACTGATTTAACCCAGTTTATACAAGCAGTAAGCAATAACCAACGCATGAACAATAACCAGTTATTTATTGGTACTATTGAGCCTGCCATTATTGAACCATTGAAACAACAAAGCAAAATACTACAAACCGCTAGTATAGATTTAAGTGATAACACGCTACGCCAGATATTAACACAGCCTACTATTGATGCTGCCCTAGCTAGTCAATTGCCAACGGTGTTAAGCAATCCACAAGCGGTATTACTCAATAGTAATACTAATACGCTGCGTTATGTTTACGACTATAGCGAAACCTCAAAGCTAATGGCTGATGTAAGCCTACACTTATTAACAGACCCATTCGCTACTAAGTTAAGCAACCCATTACAACAGCTAAAACTAATCAATATAGAATCAAACCCACTTATTAACCTAGGTTATCAAGTGATAAAAGGAAATCTAAGGGGCTAATTATGGCGGGAATACGGGTAGAGATAACAGCCAATAGCACTATTATTGACGATACGCTACAACACGCTTTTAACACCTTAGCTAATCCAGAATTGATGCTTAAGGATATTGGCGAGTATTTAGTTATTAGCACTAAAGATAACTTTGATAAAGAACAAACACCCGATGGCGACGCATGGCAAGCCCTTTCGCCCAACTACTTAAAATACAAAAAACCAAACCCCGGCAAAATCCTACAACGTAAAGGCGGTTTATACCGGCAGATATTCTGGCAAGTGAGCAATAATGAATTAGCCGTCGGTACTGATCGAATCTATGGCGCATTAATGCACTTTGGCGCACCAAGAGGCCAATTTGGTAAAAGCCCTAAGAAAAACCTAGAGCTACCTTTTGGCGATATTCCAGCCCGTAACTGGTTAGGGGTTGGCAAAGATGACGAAGAAGAAATATATTTAATCATTCAAGACCATTTACAAGCTAATAACTAACAATAGCCCTAAATTGCATTTTAAGCGTTTTTTTCCGTTATTTATATCATTTATCAAATTCACTTAAAAAAACGCTTATAAACGCTTTATAAACAAACCTAGGGCTATCTAACAATAATAATCTAATCCCTAATCTATTTTAGTTAAAACCACCCTTAAAAATACCCTAGTAAAAATTTTAGAATTTTCTAAAAGATTTAAAACAGCCCAACGCGCAAACTGATAACTCTCATAAAACAAACGCGACTAATCAACTATACGAGGGCTTAACATGTGAACGGTAAACCTATAGCCATATTTCCAGTGGGTAAACATACCGCCATGAGTGGTGAAGAAATCAACGTAACCCCTGAAATTTTACAAGAAATAGCAACAACCTATAACCCAACGCTACACGAAGCGCCTTTAGTCTGTGGACACCCTAAAGACAATAGCCCTGCGTATGGCTGGGCAGAGTCATTAACCGTTAAAGATGGCCTGTTATATGCCACCCCTAAACAAGTTAATCAAGACTTTGCAGAAAGCGTGGCGCAAGGTGCATGGAAAAAGCGCAGCGCTTCTATTTACTTACCCAATACACCGGGCAACCCAACACCGGGCAAGCACTATCTAAGACATATAGGCTTTTTAGGCGCACAGCCACCCGCTATTAAGGGGATGCCTGATATTAATTTTAGTGAGAATGACGGCGCTATTACGTTGGAATTTTCAGAACCTACACCCAATACCAACCAACCAGAGGGCAACGACGCTGACATAGTGCCTGCTACTACGTCAGAACAGCCACAGCAGGCAACGCCCCCACCAGCAGGCGGTGGGGCAACTGTAACCACAACGGAGCAACCCGCTACCATGACCGACCCAAACAAAGCTACCCCACAGGGGGCTAATGATGAACAAGCGCAAAAACTCAAAGACAAAGACGCAGAAATTGAGCGCTTACAAACCCAACTCAAACAGCAAGAACAGGCAAAGCAACGCAAAGAAGCGCTGGATTATGCGGAAGGACTTACAAAGGCTGGCAAGCTTTTACCCGTCCAGCAATCAAAAGTCGTGGAATTATTGCTTGCTCTACCAACTGAGCAGCCGTTGGAGTTCTCAGAAAACGGTCAAGCAGTTAGTAAACCAGCTAACCAAGTGCTGCGCGAACTGTTAGACGCTACGCCCGAAATTATTAATTTTGCGGAAAAGTCCAAAGCAGATGGCGAAGACTTAGACAACTTAACGCCTCAAGTATTAGCCAAAAAAGCGCGAGCTTACAAAGCAGAACAGGCTAAGTTAGGCAATGAAATTAGCATTACTCAAGCTATGAATGCTATTACCAAAGGAGCATAAACAATGCATATCCCACAACTTATAAGCGCTTTTATGGCCATTACTGACATAGAAGCCAATTTAATTGTAGCCACTACGGGTAATGATGGCGAAGCCAAACAAGCTACCGCTGCTACTGACTATTTGCTAGGTACTTCAAGCGAAATAGGCGTAACCCAAGGCCGCCATGTAAGCGTAATCCGTAGCGGTTTATCTAATGTGGTTTACGGTGGCACTATCGCCATAGGTGACCCAGTAACTAGCGACGCACAAGGCCGCGCTATTAAAGCAACCGCAGGCGATAAAACCATAGGCTTTGCAGAGGTAGCAGGTGTTGAGGGTGATATTGGTTCAATTTATGTTACACCGGGTGTAGGTGTTTAGGAGTTTAAACAATGAAAGATTTACCGTTTACTATTGATGCCGTCCAAACAGGCATAGCCATTGCTTACCAAAATAAGAGCTTAATTGCTGACTCAGTGCTACCCCGTGTGCCTGTGGATGCTGAAAAGTTTTCATGGGAAAAATACGACTTAGCGCAAGGCATTACTATTCCAGATACTAAGGTAGGCCGTACTAGTCAACCTAACCAAGTAAGTTTTAATTCAACCACAGAGCAAGCCAGAACCAATGACTATGGCCTTGACTGTCCTATTCCTGAAAGTGACCGCTTAAACGCACAAGCCAGCGGCAAAACTGACCCTGTAGGCACTGCTACTGAATTTACCACCGACCTTGTATTACTTGATCGTGAAGTACGGGTAGCAAATACCGTTTTTAATGGCAGTAACTATGCCGCTGATAATCAGCAAATTTTATCGGGTAGCAGCCAATGGAGCGACCCTAGCAGTGACCCATTAAAGAATATTATGGAAGCCTTAGACGATGTGATTATGCGCCCTAATGTGGGTGTACTTGGCCGTCGTACTAGTACTATTTTAAGAAGCCACCCTAAAGTAGTAAAAGCCTTTAACGGCACTTTAGGTGACGAGGGCATGGTGCCGCTTAACTTCTTAAAAGAGTACTTAGAGCTAGAAGAAATCTTAATCGGTGAGGCTAACGTAAATATAGCCAAGCCGGGGCAAAATGTACAACTAGCGCGCACATGGGGTAATCATGCAGCGTTTATCTATCGTAACAAGTTAGCCACCAATCAGCGTGGGGCTACCTTTGGCTTTACGGCACAATTTGGCGACAAGATCGCGGGCTTTATTACTGACCCTGATCTAGGGCTACGCGGTGGGGTGCGTGTTCGTGTGGGTGAGTCGGTAGAGGAAGTAGTGTGCGCTAAAGACTTGGGTTATTTCTTCCAGAATGCCGTAGCGCCAAAACAATAGCCATTATTAGATAGGTGAAAACATGCCAAAATTTATAGTTAATAAAAAGCTACGCCATAATAACAAAGTCTTTACTTTGGGTGATTCTATCGAACTAACCAAAGAAGAAGCCGCCCCACTGTTAGAGGCTGGGGCTATTATTGGTGGTGGCGAGCCTTATAGCGAGCTAAAAGGATTAGTACCTAATAACGCGGATTTATTTTCATTAGATGAAGCTATTGAACAAATAGCTATGGATGATGAATATTTTAACCGCGTGTTAGTACTGCGTGGGCAAATTGACAAAGACGCTGATTTAATCCCAGCAGATACAGAACTGTTAAAAAACCCTGTAGCTACGCCAGCCGTAGAACCTGTAGCAGAAACACCAGCCGTAGCGGTAGACCCTGCCCCAGAAGAACCTACAGCAGCCCCTAAAACTACAGCGAAAAAGAGTAAAAAATAATGGCTTACGTGCAGCTTAACGACTTAGCCGAACAACCCGGCGCTACTGAGTTATCACAGGTGGCAACACCTATCCGCTATAGTGCCGTCGATTATGATCTATTAGACGCTATGCTAAGGGGGCGCGATACAAGCGGCTGGCCTGCTGACGAGGTAGAAATAGCCCAGCTAGTCATTGCGGTTATTGTTGAAGCCAGAACTGATGCAGACGGAGTAATAGACGGTTTTTTAGCTAAGCGCGGTTATAAGCTGCCTTTAATTAAAGTATTTCCTTTGGTGGTTCACTGGTCTAGGGTAATTACCCGCTACTTTTTACATAAGAACCGCCAAGCGTTAGAAAGTAACGACCCCATAGTGCGTGATTATAAAGACGCGCTTAAGTTCTTACAGATGGTGGCCGAGGGTAAATTCTCACTGGGTGAAGATGACACCCTAACCCCACCGAATAGCGCAGCGCCTAAAACATGCCACCCACCAAGGGTATTTACTACCGAAAGCCTAAAGGATTATTAACCATGAGTAGTGCGCCTTTTGATTTTATGCAAGTAGTAAGGTTATTAGAGTCGGAAGTTAGTGGCTTTCAAAAGATAGGCGGCGCGGCTGACTATGCACTAGTATCAAAGCTAGCAGACTTTAGAACGCCTAGCGCCTATGTCATTGTACCGCAAGAAAATGCCCGCCCCAATCCTACTGGAAACAGTATGCCGGGCGAAAGATCAAAAGTTAAGCAGCTAGTAACGGTTACTTTTGGTGTGGTGGTAGCGGTGCGTAATTTTCGTTATGACAAAGGCCAAGTAGCCACCCAAGATGCCTACCTATTAATTGGCCTTGTACGTGAGGCTATCATGGGTTGGACACCTAGCTTACCGTTAGCACGGGCTTGTCAATTTGTATCTGGGCGAGTTATAGACTATGACAAAGATACGTTGTTATGGGCTGATATATACCAAACACAACATAGTATAGGTAAAAGTTAAGTATGAAAGATCAACACAAAAAAATTAAGGGCTATCGTGATTTATCACAGGCCGAAATTGATGCAATGAACGAAGTTAAAGTACTGGCCGAACAGGTAGGCGCTTTACATGAAAAAATTGCACAAATGCCAGATATTGACCAACGTTGGTTAGCTATTGGTAAAACTGAGTTACAACAAGGCTTTATGGCCTTAACTCGGTCAATTGCTCAACCTACAACATTTTAGGAGTTATTTATTATGGCGTTAAAGTCTATCACTTTAATCAAACCACACGAACACCAAGGCGTAAAGTATAAAGCCGGCGATACTATTGACGTAGCGCCCCATACTTACGATTGGCTAGTAGAGCGTAAGGTAGGCGAGGCTAGCAAAGAAGCAGCTACCGAAACAGAAACCCCAGAAGCAGCTACTAGTACTAAAAAAACTAGTAAGACTAAGGAGTAATTAACCATGTCTTTATATTCCATTCAAGCCCGCGTTTTGTTTGCTGATCGCTCGCCATTAGGTAAGCCAGTTAATCCAGTTTGGGTTGGTAACGTACCTACTTTTACATTAGGACTTGGTACAGAAACTACTACCCATAATGAAAGTTTTAGCGGTAAACGTTTACCCTATGGCCGTTTAACTACCAGTACAGATGCTACTTTAAATGTGGTTTTTGAAGAACTGTTTGCAGCTAACTTAATCCAAGCGCTGTATGCTAAAGAAACCAAAATAACTGCGGGTACTGTTACCGATGAAGAACTACCAGACAATCTAAAAACAGGCGATATTATTAAACTAGATCATACTTTTTTAGAGGGTGTTGTAACTATTACTGATAGTGCCAGTACACCCGCTACGGTAACAGATGCCCAAGTCAAAGTACGTTCTTTAGCGGGTGGTATGTTAGAAGTAGTCGATATAACAGGCTTACAATTACCCCTTAAAGTTTCTTATTCTTATACAGCTAATTCAAACTTTGCTATCTTTGGTGAAACACCTAAAGAGAAGTATGTTATTTTGGATGGTATTAATACCGAAACCCAAGAGCCAGTAATATTTAATGCTTACCGTTGTAAGTTCGACCCTGCCGAAGAATTTGCACTGATTAACGAAGAATACGGCCAGTTATCCTTAACAGGTAGCTTGCTTTATGATGAATTAAATGTAAATGATGATGGCAGTCTAGCGGGCTTTGCTGACTTCCAACTAAAGGCCGCCTAGTATGGCTAAGAAAATTACTGACCCTGCAAAGGAAAACGCTAAACTATCTGCTCGCACTGACGAGCAGATATTAGCACCTAATATCAAAGTAACTATTCAAGGTGAACTATTAACGGTTAAAGAATTAACCTTTAATGACCACATTGAATACAGTCACTTAATAAGCCCCCTTAAAAAGGCGTTTGACCAATTAGCGTTAAACCATGATAGCGAACTGTTAGACCATGCTATGGATATTTTCTTTAATAATGGTACAGAAGCTAGCGAACTATTAGCGCTTTGCTGTGATAAATCTGCCGAATGGGTAAGAAGTTTACCTATCAGCGACTTTGATTTATTAATTGATAGCTGGTGGAGTGCTAACGGTAGTTTTTTTATCAACCGCCTGACCCGAAAAGGAATGCTAAAAGAGCTAATAGCAGCAAGCCAAGCACTACAACAAGCTGGGCTAAAATTTTCGCAACCTTAATCAAGGCAGGCCATAATAAAGAACAACTGGGCGCTTATACGTTCCCCCAATTGGAGTTATTTTATAATGAAGCAATTTTAGAGCAAAACAAAGAAATAGCCCGTATTGCAAGGGCTGTAAATATTTCCAGACAAAGCAAAAAAGACTTTACTAAATCCCTCAAAATACTAGAAAGTGACCTTAAAAAATAGGTCACTTTTTTTTAGAATTTTCTAAAAGAATTAACCTTAGCCATTCGTCACAATAGCTATATCTTAACTTACTAAGTAAATAGCTATGTCCCGTGATCTTGAATTTGCTATACGTTTTAAAACTGACGTTAATAACGCTAAAGCCGATATACAAAAAAAAGTTATTGATAGCCTTAAGGGGGTTGGTGATGCCGTTAAACAGGCGAATAGTTCACAACAACAAGCTAACGAGCAAACAGCAAGCAGTACTAAAAAGCTTAATGATGCCATTAAACAAACCACTAGCACTGTAGAAAATGCTAACAGCGCTCAAAAAAAATCAGTAGAGGTTCATAACGAACTACAGCAAACCCTAGAAAAACAGGTTAAAACCGAAAACCAAGCAGCCCAAGCAGCCGAACAAACCGCTAAAAGTTTAGAAACGGTTAATAACCGATTAAGCCAAGTTTCTAGTAACTGGCAACAAACCACAGCTGCCCAAAATGCGGCCATGCGTACCTATCACGCAGCCGCACAAGCAGCCGAACAACAAGCAGCCGCCGAAGCCGCACAAGTTGAAACCGCTAAAAAAACCACAGCCGAAAACGAAAAGAAACAAACCAGCCTACAAAAGTTATTGGGTGCAATAGATAAAACCCAAAAAGCCCTAAATGATCTGGACAAACAAGAACAGGAGCTTATAAAGCATTTTCGAGAAGGTCGCATAGATATTGACGCCTTTAATAATGCTATGGCGAAAATTCAACAGAAACGCAACGCTTTAAGCGGTGTAGCCAGCGACGCGAAAAAGTCTACTAATGAAGTTAATAAGCTTACTAAAGCTGTACGCAGTTTATCTGGTTTATTGGCTACCGCTGTTACGGGTTATAGTCTAGTTAATCTTGGTAAATCAGTTATTGAAACTAACCTTAATTGGCAAAAAACCCAGAATATTTTAACCAGTGCTACAGGTTCTGCCAGTGAAGCAGCCAAACAACTAGATTATGTGCGTACAGTATCTTCTAAATTAAACACAGAACTATTAAGCACTGCCAATAGCTATAGCAAACTTTATGCAGCGGCTAAAGATACCCCCGCCATAGCCAATGAGCTACAACATATTTTCGAGAGTATTAACGAAGTAGGCACAACCTTACAGCTTGCCCCTAGCGACATGACCAGTATTTTAACTAATTTTGAGCGCATGATTAGTACAGGCAAGGTACAGCTTACCGATCTACAACAACTAGCTAACTATATACCGGGTACATTTGATAAAGCCGCGCAAGCTTTAGGCACAAATACAAAGCAACTAAGCGAATGGATTAAAAAAGGTTTAGTACCTGCTTCTGAGTTTTTACCCCGTTTTGCTGACCAGTTACATAATGCCTTTGGCAGTAGCGCGCAAACAGCCGCCGACGGCCTACAAGGTCAACTAACCAGCTTAACGAATGTCTGGACAGAACTTAAACTAGAAGCGGGTAACGCTGGTTTTATTGACTCATTTACTGAAGCTGTAAAAGCGTTAAGGGATGTACTACAAGACCCCGCAGTAAGGGAAGGACTTAACACCCTTATTCAAGCACTAGGCCAAGTAGCTAAAACCACTGTACAGGGTGTAGGAAATGTAACCAATGTTACGCGCTTTTTAGCCGAAGAAATCGCCAGTATAACAGGCGGTATAGCGCCCGATGACATTGTACGAATTGAACAACTTATTAATAACAATAATAGTGAAATTGCCCGCTTACAAAGTGTTTTAGCTAAATATAAAGAGCCAGATTTTCAGCTAGACACCTTAGAACGTTTACTAGGTCGCACCGTAGAAAGTCAAACGGACACCATTAATAAAAATATTGCGGCCATGCAAGAAGCGAACAAAGAACTTATAAAACAGCGTGACGAGTTTTATAACACCGCCTCACAACCACAAATTACTACTACTGAGCCTTTAGACCCATTAATAGCAGCTTATCAAAAAGCAGCCGAACATTTAGCCAGCGTAAGAAAAGAAATAGCAGACGGTAACAAGGATCTGGACGACTCACTAGCTGCTATTCTTTATCAAGATGCGATAGATAATATTCAAAACTATGTTAATGAACAAGAAAGTACTTTTACAGATCGTAATAATACCGTTGATTTATTACAGCAAGATTATTTAACTAATCTGGCTAATTTTTCTACACAAGAACAAGCTTACCGCGAAGAAGAAATAGCCAATACTAAAGAAGCGGTAGAACGTTTAGCCAAAGAACTAGAAAAATACAAAGCTATCTTAAAATCAGCTAGCAGTGCTACCAGTGGCATTGGCAATCGCTCAGCCTTTGTGCCTGATGAAAAGCCCAAGAAAGGCCGCACAGGTAAAACTACCGAACAACGCCAAGCCGAAGAAGCCGAACGCTATGTAAAAGACTTAGAGAAGCAAGCCGCTACTTTAAATATGACCCGTGCAGAGGTGCAACAGTACGAACTAGCCGAAAAAAATCTAACTGGGGAGCATTTAAAACGCGCCCAAGCTGCTTTAGCTATTGTTTCTGCTACTGAAAAAATGGCACAAGCCACCGCTAATGCCCGTACTAATAACACTATGCAAATTGATCTACTAAGGCTTACAGGAAAAGACTTAGACGCTGATCTATTAGAGCTAGAAAACAAGTTTAAACAAACCACCGAACAACTAAAAAAGGATGGCAACGAAGCAGGCATAGCCATTGCTAAAAATTTATTTGATGCAGGCAAAGCCAAAGTTCAACTAGACGCTGTAAAAAATGAAATAAGCAAAGCATTTACTAACCAAAACCTACAAGAGCAAAGCATACAAGCTCAAGTAACAGCGGGCTTAATTACTCAGTACCAAGGCCAAAAGCGTATAACTGAACTACACAAGCAAACCGCGTCTATAGTAAAAAGTTATCTGCCTGCTTTAGAAAAAGCAGCACAAATGCCGGGGGCAATGGGTGAACAGGCTAAACAATATTTAACCGATATTAATAACCAGTTACTCGTATTACAAACCACGACTAGTGAAGTACAAAACGCTTTGAGAAATGGTTTGCAAGACGGTATACAGTCCAGTATAGAGGGCTTACGTCAACAAACCATGAATTTACAAGAAGCCTTTTTAAATATCTTTGAGAGTATTGGCAGTAGTATTCTAAATTACTTTGTACAAACACTAGCCCAAAATGCAGCCACTGAAATAACAGGGGCTTTAAGTGGTTTAGGTAGTTTTTTTGGTCTTGGTGGTATGGAAACAACAGAAACCGACCCACAAGCCTTAGCAATTAGCACAGCGTCACAAGAAGGCGCTTTAGCTATGCAAATGGGCATTGAACAAGGGTCAATAGTAGCCGCGCAAACGATTAGCGCAGCCGTTAGCAGCTTAGGCGCAATGCAAGCCAGCAACGAAGCGGGATTATTTGGGAATGTAGCCCAAAATGCTACAGAAGCAGTAACCGCTATTAACACTGTAACAGCCGCCAAAACTGCCTCAGATGCTACTGTTACTGCCTCAGCAGCTAGCGCAGCGGCTACTACTACTGCAACCAATACCGCAGCCGCAGCCGCTTCTACGGCAGCGTGGGCACCAGCAGCAGCCACAGCTTCTACTGCTTCTTTTGGTAGTGCTGCGGCCATTGGTTTAGCTGCTTTAATGGCTGTAATGACAGCCGTTAAAGCTTTTAAAGATGGCGGCCATGTACAAGGTGCTGGCACTGGCAAAAGTGACTCTATCCCTGCTTGGTTATCCGATGATGAATTTGTTATTCAGTCGGATGTAGTAAGACAGCCGGGAATGCTACCCTTTTTAAATAGTTTAAACCGCAATGGATTAGCCGCTATACCAAGGGTTAAACATGCTACAGGCGGCTTGGCGGGTGTGCCTGCCCCGAATGTAGATGTACCCGCTTACATGGGCGTAGAGCCTGCCGAGAATATAAACAATAACAGTGCTACCGTAAACAATAGCCAAAGCTTTGTATTTCTACGCGACCCAAAAGAGATACCCAACGCTATTAACTCAAGTAGCGGCCGTGAGGCTATTGTTACTGTTATGAAAGAAAACCCAGAAGAATTTAAAAGCGCATTGCAACTAGGATAAAGGTTAAAAATATGGCATTTCAAACAGGCACAGCAACAGACAGCACACAACTAGCCCACTATGAGCTATTGCAAATTATCCACGACTTAGCCACTGCTAATGGCTGGCAGGCGGTACGCTATGACACCACGATAGATAATAGAGAACTGATCTTAAAAGGCACGGGCTACAGTGGCGACGATGAAATATACCTTTGTTTCTACTGTTATCAAAATGCTAATAGTGATTATTATAATTTGGCTGTAGGTACTGCCCTTGGCTATGTGCCTAGTAATACTATTACTACCCAGCCTAATGTTATTTTTAGTGGTGTTCCCGCTCATAATCAAAGTATTCAATATTGGTTATCAGTTAACCCACAACGCATAGCGGGTGTATTGGCTGTAGGCGGTAATACAGTTTATGAATCGTTCTACGTGGGCAAATACAATGCCCTTGAATACCCCCACAAGTACCCACAGCCTTTAGTGTGTATTGGTATGTTAGAGGGTGCAGCAGCTACCCGCTTTTCTGATACCTATCATGGCATAGGCTTTAAGGGCTACCGTACAACAAGTAGCCCCAACTATACCTACCGTAATTTAAAAATGTTTATGAATGGAGCATGGTTAATGCCTGAATGCTGGCCTTGGAATAATAGCTATATTTGCGGTACAGCCAGTAACGTTAATAGTACTCATTTTAGAGATACAGAGGGAACTTATACCTTACAACAAATAGAGCTAACCGACACTACTAATGGCAATTACGGTGTATTAGACGGTGTAGCCCATATCACAGGTTTTAATAATGTAGTAACCAATACTGTAACCGTTGGCGCTGATGAATGGATTATCTTTCAAGACGTATGGCGCACGGGTGCGAATGATTATTTTGCAATGAGGGCTAATTAAATGCCATTTGTAGCTGGAAGTGCTAACAATGTAAACGAAGTATTAAGCGCCTTACAAAATGCCTGTACAGCTAATGGCTGGACGTTGGCAAGCGGTATCTTAAGCAAGGGCGACTGTTACGCTAAACCCTTTATTAATGACGGTACTATAGCGCTATTAGTGGGTACTGGTCAAAGCGGTACTACTATTATCAATACGCCAGTTGTAGAAGCTAACCCTTATTATGTGCCAGGCTATCCTAATCTTTGGACTTCTTTGTCAGGCATTAATAATGCTATACCTTACCCATTAACTTATTTTATACACGTGATGGAAAACCCTAACGAGGTTTATCTATTTATTAACCATAGTGTAGAAAGTTGGAGCTATATAGCTTTTGGTCAATCGCCTATTGAAAACTTAGCGGGTACGGGCATTTGGTATGGTGGCACTGGTATTGGTAAAAATATTTTAGCCAGTGGTGATATAAGCAATAGCGGTGCTAATGGTCATATAAGCTGTGCTTTATTTAACTATGTTGCACAGGGCGGCACTTCTGGCAATGGTAATCAAACTATAAAATGCCTCTTTCATCATGGTGTTAATGATCTTCCTACTGAGTGGTCAGGAGCTGGTACAGATGGTATTGGTTCAGCGACTACAACTTCTTGGTCTGGTATGCCAAGCCAAGCAAACGCCACTTTAACACTAATGCCCTTACTTACTAGAGAGCCTAGCACATGGAATAGCGGCGCAGGCTTACACCCTATACAGCCGTCTATTATTAGACCTGATAATAGGCGTTCTATTGTAGGCGTTATAGGCCATGCCCGTTATGCTCGTATCGATAATATAAATCCCGGTGAGATCGTCACCCTAGGCTACGAGAAATGGCGCTTTTACCCTTGGTTAAGAAAAAATATAGCAGATCGCAACGCTACCAGCAGTGATAAAACGCATAGTGGCACGTATGGTGTAGCTATTCGTTATGATGGGGATTAAGTACATGGCTAAAACTGGTCAACTACTACCCACCGCTATTGGCACTGCAAGCCCTAATATTGTTAAGTACCCAGAGCAAGGCGGCTGGTTTCCTTATAGTACCAATATTATTAATAGCTTAGGGGCTGGCAAGGTTAAACGCGGTAATAACCAGCCAGCAGGCCGAGCTATTAAAGGCCAGTTATTGCCCTGCTATTTTAATGATTTTTATTTTAGAGTGCATATAGTACCCACCAGCTTAGACTTGGGTAATATTGTTAGCAGCCAAGAACATGATATTTATCTTTGGAATGCTTACTTTACTAGTAAACGACTAACCGCTATTAGCGGACTTACTGAAGGTATGGTATTAGATGGACAGACTGCGCCCTATACTTTTACGCCATTACAAGAGAAATACTACAAGCTTACTATTACGCCAGATGGTGCGCCCAATATTGATAATAATATTAGTTGGGTATTTGACAGCGAAAGCCCTAGCATACATATAACAGGTAATAGAGTAACCGCTTTTACTTTCCGTGCTGATTGGTCGGACGGTGTAACCGAGCGCTTAGAATGGTCAACCGATATTTTAACCAGTGAAAGTGGCGTAGAACAGCGTAGCGCCTTGTATTTAACACCACGCCGCTATTTTAAAACTGATTTTATTTTGCACCAAAAAGAACGCCAGTTATTTAACAATATGATGAGCTGGTCCGCAAAAAATTGGGCTATTCCGTTATGGCCATATATTCAAATAAGTAAACAGCCACTTACAACAGGCGATAGCTTTATAAGCTGTACTACTGAACACATGGACTTTTTAGAAAATGGTCTAGCTATATTATGGCGCGACCCTTTCACTTATGAGATCGTCGAAATTACCACCATTACTAATGATGGTTTAAACCTACGTAGACCCTTATTAAATGATTGGGCGCGTGGTACGCGTATTTATCCGCTAAGAGTTGCACGGTTTAATAGTACACCGCAGCTAGTACGCAAAACCGACAACTTACAAACCGTTAATATTGAATTTCAACTAGCCGAAACTAGCCCATATACAGCTATAGCACCTACTGCTAGTTATTTAAATTATCCAGTGTTTGAGCTACGACCCGAAGAAAGCGAGGATTTAACAAACGAATATCAACGCTTATTAATTACTTTAGATAATAAGATGGCATTACCCCTAGTCACTGATACTAGCGGCTTTAGCTTCTTAATACAGTCTTATAAATGGCAAGCGTTAGGCCGTGAAGATCGCGCCAGCTATAAAAGCTTACTGTACTATTTAAAAGGCCGCCAAAAAGCTATCTGGATACCTAGCCACGCAGACGACTTAACGGTAGTAGCCCGAATAGCTGCTACTGAACCACTTATAACTATTACTGAATGTGGCTATAGCCGTTATGCGGTTAATGATACCGATAAACAGCACATAGCTATTTATCTCTGTAGCGGTGAGGTGTTTTATCGTCAGATCACTAACGCAGCCGTATTAAATGACGGTACGGAACAATTAACCCTTGATAGTTCTCTAGGGCAAATAATCGAACCTAAGCAGATTATGCGCGTTTGTTTTATGCGCTTGTGTCGCTTAAATAGTGATCGTGTCGAAATAGATCACATGACCGATAGCGAGGGCGTGGCCGCTTCAAAAATTACATTTAAAAGGGTTAGAGATAATGAGTTATGAAACTATCGAAAATTCATTAGCAGACCGTGAGCCTATACGCTGTTATAAGTTCAGTAGAGGCGCTTTAACATGGTTATATAATACTAGTTCAGAAGCCATAACCCGTAATAATATGCGGTTCTTAGCTTTAACGGGTGGTATTAGTGATAGTGGTATTATTCGTAGTAACGGTAGCCAAACGGATAATTTTACAGTGATCGCCCCAGCTACTATTGCCATAGCTAAACTATATAATGAGCAAGCGCCTAGCAATCGCATATATTTAACCGTCTATAACGCCCACCGAAACACAGAAAAATTAATACAGTGTTGGTATGGAGCTATTAATGGTATTAACAACTCAGAAATAGACCAAGTGAAAATAATCTGCACCCCTAATGCTTCACTAGCTAATAAACCGGGGGCTACCCAAGTTTATGCTAGGCAATGTGACGCGGTCATTTATGATACAAAATGCAAAGTAAATAAAGAGCTATACCGCGTAAATGGCACAGTACAACAGATTAGCACTAGTAGTATTCAAGTAATACAGGCCGCCAACTATCCTGATGGCTGGTTTAATGGTGGTTTTATTCAATTTGATGTGGGTAGTGGCGAACTAGACCGACGTTATATTGAAAATCACCAAGGCGCAACGCTTATTGTTTGGGGCGGAGGCGTTAATTTAAACCTAGGCCAAGCTATTAACCTTTTCCCCGGTTGCAACCAAGCAACCAGCACATGCCAAAACAAATTCGATAATTTATTAAATATGCAAGCCTGCCCCCATATACAAGGGCGCTCAATCTTTGACGGTAATCCAGTCTGGTAAGGAGTTTATTATTATGTGGTCATTAATAGCTGTAGCGGTAATGGTGGTAATTTCCTTATTTAACCGCCCTAAAACCCCTAAACAAAAGCCGCAAGCCTTTAATAGTGAAGCGTTCCCAAAGTGTGACGATGGCACACCTAAGTCTATAGCCTTTGGTCAAGTATTGACTAAGGATTTTATTATATTGGGTACTGGCGGCTTTAGAACTAAAGCCATTAAAACTAAAGGCAGTAAAAAGGGTTAATACGATGATTATCACTATACAGCACTTAAGAAGTACAAGCACTTGGACGGCCAAAAGTGGTTACTGTGCTACTGCTAGCAGGGCATTTTTTAAGCGTCATGGCCTCGACTGGGCAGACTTTGTAGCGAATGGTATCGAAGAAGAAAAGCTACTTGCTACAAATAATGCTTTAGCCATTAATTTAGTAGAGTTCGCCCGTAACCAAGCCCCCAGTCAAAGTAACCAAGCATTAACCGAAGCAGTGGCGGAGTATAAATAATGGGCGGTAAATCTAAAAAGCAAGTTATAGGCTATTGGTATGGGGCAACTATGCACATGGGCGTTGGTTTAGCGTCTGATGAAATTTATCTAATTAAGGTAGGTGGTAAAACCGCATGGAGTGGTTCAATTAAAACTAATTCAACGGTGAGCATTAATAACCCTAATTTATTTGGTGGTGAAAAGGCCGAGGGCGGTATAGTTGGCACGTTATCTGCCTTATTTGGTGGTGCAGATCAACCGCGCCATAGCTTATTAGCGGCTACTTTTGGTGCAGCTATTCCAGCGTTTAGGGGCTTTGTTAGTTTAGTGTTTGATGGCTGGCTTTGTGCAATGAACCCTTATCCTAAAACATGGGAGATAGGCCACAGACGCATATTTGCTAAATGGCCTAATGAAAACCCTTGGTATCCTGAAAAAGCGCTTATTAGCTTAGCTAATGGCCAAATACACGCCATGAACCCAGCCCACATGCTGTATGAAAGTTATATTAGTGATAGTTGGGGCGCAGGCGAAGCACGCGCCACTATGGATGATACTGCTTTTAAAGCGGCTGCTGATACCCTTTATAATGAGGGCTTTGGTTTATGCATTGAATGGAAAATAACTGACGAGCTAGCCAAGTTTAGGGATACGATCTGCGACCATATAGGGGCTAGATTAGATACCCACCCACTAACTGGGCTTACTACTATTACTTTAATTAGGGATAATTATAATTTAGACGAATTGCCCGTATTTACCGAAGATACGGGGCTACTAGAACTTAAGTTCGATAGCTCGAATAATACCGAAGTACCCAGCCAAGTTATTGTAAAATATACCGACGCTATCACTTTTGCGGAATGTTCAGTAATGGCTAACAATCCAGCTATTGCCCAAGCCCAAGGTGGCCGCAGTGTTGAAACCGTAGACTATTTAGCGACACCAACGGGCGAGCTTGCCACCCGTTTAGCTTATCGTGATCTTAAAGCTAAAAATAGCAGTTTAAAGCGCTGCACCATTAAACTAGACCGCAGAGCCAGTGGCATTGTTAATGGTCAACCCTTTAGAATTAAAACCCTTAAACGTGTCAATAATATAGATATTGTGGTTCGTGCGGAAAAGATAACAGAAAAATTTATTACAGACGGTGCTATTACTATGTCCTGCTTACAGGATGTATGGGGCTTACCAAAAATAGCATTTAACCCAACCCCAGAGAACCCCGGCCAAGAGCAACCACTACCACCAGCGCCAATAACTAAACGCTTATTAATAGAAGCGCCTTATAGGGAGTTAGCCGGGGTGATCGACCCAGCCAACTTGCAACTGGTAGACAATACAGCCGCTTTTTATTTTGTGGTGGCTGATAGTCCTAATAATTCATGTAGAAGCTATAACTTACTTTCACGGGTGAAAGGGGCTACTAGTTTTAACCAAGTAGACGACTTGGGCGCGTGGTGTCCTACCGCTACTTTAGCCACTGATATTGATTACTTAACTAAAACTATAAGCATTGATGACTATTCACTATTAGAAGATGTAGAAATAGGTACAGCCGCTATTATTAATAGTGAAATAGTACGTATTGACGGTATAGACCTTGTTAATAAACAACTATTAATAGCTCGCGGTTGTGCTGATACTGTACCCATTAAGCATAATAAGGCGGCTGTTATTTGGTTCTACGATGGTTACGAAACTATAGACCCAGCAGAATATAATACAGGTTTAATAGTAGAAGCTAAGCTATTAAGTAATACAGGCACTGAGCAACTAGAAGAAAGCGCAGCACCACTTGAAACTATCACACTACAAAGCCGCCAAGCTAAGCCATACCCACCCGCAAACGTTAAAATTAATGGTATCAGCTATCCATCCTCAGTAACTACTAATCCTATTAATATTAGTTGGGTAGAAAGAAACCGTTTATTACAAGCAGATCAATTAATCGATACAACGGTAGGCGATATTGCAGCCGAAGACGGCACAACTTATAACTTACGGGCGTATTTTAATAATGAACTTATGATAAGCGAAACGGGCATAACAGCTAATAATTATAATCTTACCGTTATTGGTGGCATTAATGATGTATCTGTATTAGTGCTAGATAATGAAATAGATAAAACTGGCCGACTTTGGACTATCTCAGGTAATGCTAGTTTTGATACTACTGATTATAAAGTAGGTAATGCTAGCTTAAAATTAGCTGGCAATGCTTGGCTACAAACTACTAATACCGCCGCTTTTGCTTTTGGTTTAAATGATTTTACTATTGAGGCATGGGTAAAATTAAGCACTACAAATGGTAGAGACCGTATAGTAATAGATAACTTTTATAATATTTCAGGGGTTAGAAGTTATCAGATGAATATAGGCAGTACAGGGCAGCTTAATTTCTACTCTTATAATAATGGCGGTTCTTATGTACGTGGTACTAGTAATTTAGTTAATGGCGAATGGCACCATATCGCAGTAACTCGAGCTAATGGTGTTTTAAGGCTGTTTGTTGATGGTCGATTAGAAACAACCGCGAATAATAATGTGAATTATGACGCTATTACTAATATTACAGCAATTGGCGCGCAAGTGAATAACCGTAATGTAAATTATGATTTTAGCGGTAATATTGACCAAGTTCGAGTGACTAAAGGATTAGCGCGCTTTACTGCTAATTTTACGCCAACTACTGAACCTTACGACATTGAAAGCAGCGTAAGTGGTTCTATACGGGTTGAACTTGAAGCGGTGCGTGATGGTTTAACAAGCTATCAGGCACATAATATAACTTTTAACTATAACTAAAGGAGATAAACAACTAGAGAGAATAGGCACTTACTTAACGTGCTGTAACACATTAAGTAAGTTGCTAAGCAGAACCAGCCTGCAAAGCTGCCTAAACCCCCTAGGGGCGTAAAGGCTAACATAAACTTTTATATTATGAAAAGGTTTTGCAGTCATGAAAATACTAGACTTTCGTAGTGAGTGTAACTACTTACTAGCTAAAGTTAAACTGGCTAATAATGCTGTAAGTACTGAGATTAAATGCCGCAAGTGTAAGCAAGTACAAACTAACATTATTAGCCACAATACTAACGAAATTAGGTGTAATCATTGCGACCATTTATTAGCTATAGCTAAAAGCAATAACGACTTTACCCAGCTATCTATTAAATGCCGTATAAGTAAATCAATTAATAACTTAATCTTACAGGCAAACTAGCCTAATCAGTACGAGCGCTCAAAGTGCCAGAGATCGCAGTAATGGCACGAAAACCCAACCACCACCCAAAAGCGCCAGGTATCTTTAAAGCGCCAATAACCCAACAAATAGACTATATAAAAGGTACAGAAGCAATAGCAGGCTTTGGTAATAAAGACTTTTATGTAGCTATTATTCCTTCAAAATTAGCCCGTGAAATTATTATAGCTAACCACTATTCAAAGCGAATAGTTAATAACTCTTATATTCATTTAGGCGTATATGTAGATGGCATAATGCGTGGCGTACTACAGTTCGGCTATATGTTAAACCAAACAAAATACGGCTTAGAAAAGATAGTAACAGGCACTAAACAAGGTGACTATTTAGAGCTTAATAGAATGTGGTTAGATGACATAGCCCCAAGGAACAGCGAAAGTAAGGCCATAAGCTATGCTATTAAGTACATTAAAAAAGCCTGCCCTATGGTTGGTTGGATACAATCATTCGCAGATGAACGCTGCGGCTGTTTAGGCGTAGTATATCAAGCGGCAAACTTCTTATACTTTGGTCATCATAAGACACACTTTTATGAGCTTAATGGTGAAACTTATCACTCTATGCTATTAAGTGTACGCAAAGCTAACCCTTGCCCAAGGGATAAGCATTTAATGGATAACCTATCTAAAGCAAAGCGGCAATCGCTAACACAATTTAGATACATTTACTTTATTAAAAGATCATGGATAGCACGTTGCAAAGTAAAACCGCTACCATATCCAAAACCAAACCAACCACTACCCAGTAGGTCAATAAAAGTAAATAGACTAAAAAAGCCCAGCTAAAAACTGGGCTTAATGCTAAAATTTGAAAAAGATTTGCATATAGTGAAAAAGTAGTTAAGCTTTAAATATGAAAGAAAAACCGTTCAAATATGAAACCGCGCTACAGAAAGAGCAAAAACAGCATGGAAATTAATAAATGATAATAGATTCAAAAAATAATATTATTTGGAGGTATTTAGATGAATACAAAGATAGTATGCAATCAACATATTTGGTTTACAGTAAGTCTGATTTATGAAATGGATATAAATAATCAAAAAATAACAAATGACGGCAGTTGGGAGGAAAGTATACTTCTTATTGATGCGTTGTCATCAGAAGATGCTATAGAAAAGGCTATTTTACTTGGTAAAAAGAAAGAAATTGAATACTCCAATAGTTATAACGAGCATTGCCAATGGCGTTTTATTGGTGTAGCGAATTGCTATCAAATACTTGATGAAGAGATTGGTGAAGGATGTGAAGTTTTTTCTCGATTTTTACGTCCAGAAGAAGGCAAAAGCTTGTTAACACCGTTTGAGAGTTAAAGCTTCAGTTATTAATGCCATTATTTATGGATATTTTATTACCCCCTATTAATAACTAGGGGGTATCTTATAACTATTTATGGTGATTTATGATCTTAAAAGATAATCAGCAAAAAATACAATATGAGAAAGTAATGGATTTTTATAACAAAGATAATATTCAGTTATCCATATGAATTATTTGAGCAATTAGCAAATAAAGGCGTTCCAGAAGCTTGTGAAATGCTTAGCTTTATTTATAGAGTAGATGAACCTTTCAAGGATAGTTTGCAATCATCCCAATGGAATGATAAGTATCTATTTTTTTTAAAGAAATATTCCGATGATGGTAATTTGGAAGCTACATTGGAGTTAGGGCGAGCATATCAGTATGGTTCATGTATAGGAATTAATAATAAAAAGGCGGTTGCTCTAATTACTAAAGCGGCTGAGGGCGGGCTTGATGAAGCTCAATTTCATTTACAAGGGCTATATAGATATGGTTGGGCAGGTTTAGCAAAAGATTATGAGAAAGTGTCATATTGGCTAGATAAAGCAGCTGCACAAGAACATTTAGAAGCGTTATATCAGAAAGGATTGGATTTATTAGTATTAGATAGTAATCGTTCTAAAGGAATAAACTATATAAAAAGATCTGCTGACTTAGGCTTTTGGGTAGCTATAGAGTATTTAGATAGTTTTAGAAAGTAAATTGATACAATATTACAGTATTTAAGAGGATGAGTTCAGAGTTACCTTTTAGTGTTTAATGGAATATCAAATACTTTTGGGTATAAAATATAAAAAAATACCCAATAAATAATATGTTTAGAGAAAATAACGATTGATAACTAATTTAATTAAATTCAAAAAAGGAATATTTGTTATATTATTGGTGATTATGATTTCATGCTCTGCCTATGCTCAGAAATCAACAGTTATACCTACCAATAGTTATGCATTAGAACTTTTAGATAAGAGATACCTAGAAGAAAATAATGAGATAGGAGAGAAGGAGTTAGTTAGTTCTAAAGTAATGGCATTAGATTTAGCCGAAATTTATATAAAAAACTATTATGGAGAGAAAGTTGCTAATGAGCAAAAACCTTATCTTATAGCAGATAATCAAAATGAATGGATAATAACGGGCCAGATTTTACAACAACCAATTCTTACTGCAGGTGGTACATTTTTAATAGTAATTTCTAAAACTGATGGTAAAGTTATTGGGTTAATGCACGATCGATAAACTATAGTTATCCTAGATAATTTTCTAGGATAACTAAGTTTAGTTTAGCAAGTTACTGAAATTATAATTACTCTTATGATAATTGAACTGCCAAGAATAAAGTCAATGGGAGAAAAACAGATGTTAAATAAATTACTAATCAGTATATTACTGTTTTGTACAATTAATATTTGTAATGGAGAGGGAGAATGTGAAAATTATAATAATAAAAATTACAGGAGTTTAATTCCTTCAATAGAAATTGATTTTAATAATTATAATGTGGTATTAGCTGTTGAAAATACTTCTGATGATTTTATTATAATTGATGATCCTTTTGGTTATAACAGAGATGAGCTTGAGAATATACCAGTAAATAATGTTTATTCTACTAGTCGGTTAGGAAGAGTATATCCTTTAGGCTTTCATGTTTATATAAAAGATACTACTACACAAGAAGTAAAAAATTATTCTAGAGTATCTATTAATATGTCAGTGATATCTACCATACAACCTTTTGTAACAAAACCATATGCAAAGTATCAATTAGAGTTTAATTTGGAAGATTTAAGAGACAGTAAAACAGGGAGAGTAGTCACAGATAAAGATTTAAAAAATAAATTAATTAAGGCTTGTTTTACAATAGGTGTACCACATAAAGATGGTTACAGAATAGGTGTAGTTAGTAAAGAGACAGCTTGGATATTATTAAAGTAAAAATAGGCAATTTAATTGCTTATATAAAATCTGAGTTTCTTTATGTCTAAATAATAAACATAATATAAATAATTTTACTTCATCCTTTTAAGGATAAGCGAGCATGAAAATTAAAATTTTTATTATCTATGCTGTTATTGTATTAAATTTAATAAACCTATGTTTTGCAGAAGCATTATTACCAGAAGTTAAAAAAAGCTTAGAAATTCCTAATATAAATTTAAATAAAATAGATCAAAATGCATTTGTTGGTTTAGTAGCTATAGATGCGCCAATAAATATGAATCCACAGGAAATAGAAAAGGAAATAATATTATAAGAGATTTAAGCCATTTAGTTCCTAATAGAAATGTTAGAGGGTATCAAGGCTTTGGTTTTAGTAATATGATTTGGGGGGGGATTCAAGAATAGGTTGGGGAAAAACTTATAAAAATGGAGTACAACAATGACTCGAAAAACATTTCAAACTTTTATCTACACTTCGCTAATATTATTAATACTAAGTTTATTTATGTTAAGTGGGGTGTTTTTTGTGGCTATTTTTTTATCATCACTATATATTTTGATAGGTAATATTATTGTAAAATATTGCAATAAATTGAGTGAAGCTGCTTTGGGGGTAGTTGTTGCATTGTCTTGTGCTTTTTCACCCTTTCTTTTATATTTGTTAATGCCTATTTTACATCCATTAAAATTTTGATTTTTATAATTAATTAAAATAATATTTAAATAACTTTTCTATAGTTATTTTAAATTGAGAAGTAAATATGTATAAAAACTTCTCAATTTTTAATGATGTTTTTAATCTACACTAGCTAATGAAGGCCCATTGAATACAGAAACCACCACTACAAAACAAAAGTGCCATGATATAGTAGTAACTATATCATGGTTTTTTAATGGAAGCTTATGATCTTACAAGATATTAAATTAATAGCAGAATATGACAAAGCAATGGATTTTTACAACAAAGATAATATTCAGTTATCCATTGAATTATTTGAGCAATTAGCAAATAAAGGCGTTCCAGAAGCTTGTGAAATGCTTAGCTTTATTTATAGAGTAGATGAACCTTTCAAGGATAGTTTGCAATCATCCCAATGGAATGATAAGTATCTATTTTTTTTAAAGAAATATTCCGATGATGGTAATTTGGAAGCTACATTGGAGTTAGGGCGAGCATATCAGTATGGTTCATGTATAGGAATTAATAATAAAAAGGCGGTTGCTCTAATTACTAAAGCGGCTGAGGGCGGGCTTGATGAAGCTCAATTTCATTTACAAGGGCTATATAGATATGGTTGGGCAGGTTTAGCAAAAGATTATGAGAAAGTGTCATATTGGCTAGATAAAGCAGCTGCACAAGAACATTTAGAAGCGTTATATCAGAAAGGATTGGATTTATTAGTATTAGATAGTAATCGTTCTAAAGGAATAAACTATATAAAAAGATCTGCTGACTTAGGCTTTTGGGTAGCTATAGAGTATTTAGAAAATTTAACAAATAAAGAATAAAAGAGGTATTTTTAATACTTGTATAAAAAGATCATTATCATAAAGAAAATTATTAAAAAGATTTATTAAGAGTTAATTATGAAATATAAAAAAATAGCGGTGATAGTTTTGATATTTTTAATAATATTTTTAGTCTTTATGATTTACTACTATCAAATGAGTAAAGGAATTATGAAAGAAGCTTTTAATGAAACTAATAGATTTAAAAAACAAGTAGAGGAGTTTTATAAAGATAATGGGTATTGCCCTGAGGAGGAGGGAGAACATGTTAATAAATTTTTATCAGTAATCAATTTAAAAAAAGGAATTGATGAAAATACTTGTTTAATAGTGGCTAATATAGCTGAGCGATCCCCAACGGTTGGAGGAAAAAAGCTTACTTTAGAGGCAGTTTTTAATGAGGATCGCTCTGTAAAATATTGGAAATGTTCTACAGATGTATGGTACGAGTCTATTATAAATGCATGCCATTAAGTTTAGATAAGATTCTTTTAAAAATTCAAAAATAAATTTTACGTTAAGAGATTAATAGATTTGTTAATCTCTTAATTTTTAAGTAAGCATTATAATTTGAATTAAACGTTGTTTCGCTTATTATAATCTTGCATTTATTTCCCATTATGTTAAAAATAACAATGAGATTAATAAAAAAGGTAACAAGTAGCTATGAAGATTGGACGACGTGTTAGACGTTCGAGGCTTTTAATTACATCAGGGATTCGATTGGTTATTGTTTGTTTAGTGCTTATTGTTGTCGCATTAACTTTTAAAATGGTATGGTTAATGGAAACAGTAGCTATTGTGGCTATTTTGGTAGCTATTTTTACAGCATTTGAATATTGGTCTGTTAAGCGCTTTAAACCAAGAAAACGTTAATTTATAGCTATTGCCTTATAATTTTATACGTCGTTGAATGACTTTGTCGTACTAGTTGTACTGTCTTCAGTCATTCGCCTCGTCTAAAATTATATAGAAACAGCTATATATTCCATTCTTTAAAGATACGTTCTTCTGCTACCCGTCTTGATGCTAAACGGTCTGCTTGTCTAGTGGGTTCAGGAAGTTTGTATTTTGTTAAGCAATTAGTTACCCAATTAATCGCAGAATCTAAGCAAATACGGTGGCCTATAGAGATAAAGAGTGGATTAATATTATCTTTTGAGCGCAATACAGCACCAATTGTTTCTCCTTTATCTTCTAGTGGTACCCAGTTTCCTTTATGTTCAGGAACAGTTTGGTATTTTCCACAGAGTCTTTTTTTAGCCACACCAATAGTAGGAATATCTAGCCATAAGCCTAGATGAGAGGCTACGCCTAAACGACGAGGGTGAGCAATGCCTTGTCCATCTACCATAATTAAGTCTGGTTGTTGTTTAAGTTGCTGAAAGGCGGCAATAGCTGCTGGCACTTCTCTAAAAGATAATAACCCTGGGATATAGGGCATTCTTGTTACTTCACGATGGAGTGCATAGTCCACTACTTTAAGTGAGGGATATTCTAATACGACAATAACTGCACGGGTTAAGGTGGTGTCATTTTGTTGTTCAAAACCTATATCTACGCCTGCAATATAGTTAATAGTAGCAGGGAGTTGGTCTGTTCTTTCCACTTGCGATGCTAGTTGTTTTTGTATAGTAATTGCTTCTTGAGGGTTTTGTGTCCATTGATGCAATATCATTGTTACCTCTGTTTATTTTAACTAATTTAAACCTTTAATAAAACGTGTTAATGCTGCCTCACCACTTACTAGAAGGATACCTAGTAAAATAAGAATTGCGCCTATAATAAAGTTAATTGTAAGCTTTTCGCCTAGTATTAATACACCAAAAGTTACACCAAACATAGGGGTCATAAAAGAAAATACGGCTAAATTATTGGCTAAATATTGGCGTAGTAACCAGAACCATACTAAGTAGCTGACAAAAGAAACAATAACACCTTGGAACAGTAAACTACTCACAGACATAGGTGTTAAGTTAAACGTAGCAAATTGTCCTGTTACTAATGCAATCAGTAGTAGTGAAATAAAAGCAATAAATAGTTGATAAAATAAAGTTAGACTGGCTGGTGCTTCAGAGAGTTTAGTTGATCGTACTACTACCGTAGTTGCTCCCCATGCAATACCTGCAAGTAATCCAAATAAGTCACCTAGTAATATCGTGGTATTCATTTCACTAAAGGAAATGCTACCACCAAAAGCCACTAGTACCCCAATAAAGCAGACAGTAATACCAAGCCATTGCAAAGGCTTTAAGCGTTCGCTGGCAACAAAAAAGTTTAATCCTAAGGCAGAAAAAATGGGAGCTGTATAAAGAAATACGGCCATGTGTGAGGCAGAGGTATATTGTAAACCAAGTGCAATAAATAAAAATTCACTAGCAAATAGTAATCCCACCACCATACCTGCTTTAGAAGTACCTTGCCATGAAGGCTGCCAACCTCCTTTAATAACTAATACAATAGCTACTAAAAAAGCAGCAATACCTGAGCGTAGACTGGCTTGTACAATGGTAGCAATATCTCCCACCACTAGTTTAATAGCGATTTGTTGTAATCCCCAAGTAACACAAAGTATAAGCATTACTTGAAACATAAAAAAATCAGCAGATTTACGCATAACACGCTCTAATGTTTATTTTAAAAAGTGGGAATACTAAAGAAGTCAGCTATAAGTTATCTATTGTAGTTGGCTGTTAGTATTTGGTTTTACAAAGGATTATTATGATAACTCTGTTTTATAGTAAAGACGATAGTAACTATTAGCTTCTTAAGTAAATAGTCATGATTCTTTTAGGATGCTTTGTTTATGGGAAACTATTTGTATTAATTACCGTCTTAGCTTTGTGTTATTTTGATTATTAGTTATCTTTGTAGGATAGAAATGAATACTCATACTAGAAAACCATTACCTGATCTTTTTTTAAATGCATTAAAGCTTTCCTTAGGTGATCAAGTATCCACTGCATTAGCCGTAAGAGAACATCATGGGCGTGATGAGTCAATGTATGATATTTGTCCTCCAGATGCGGTGGTGTTTGCACGTTCTACAGAAGATGTAGTGACGGTAGTTAAGTTATGTAATGAGTATGAAGTGCCTGTTATTCCTTTTGGTGTCGGCTCTTCCATTGAAGGGCATGTATTGCCTTTTTCAGGTGGAGTAACCATTGATTTCTCTGAAATGAATCAGGTTGTTGCCATTAATCCAGAGGATTTAACCGCTACTGTGCAAGCTGGCGTAACTCGTAAACAATTAAATCAAGAAATTCGTCATACAGGTTTGTTCTTCCCCATTGATCCTGGTGCAGATGCCTCTATTGGTGGTATGGCTGCTACTCGTGCTTCAGGTACCAATGCTGTGCGTTATGGAACAATGCGGGATAATGTACTTTCTTTAACAGTAGTTACTGCGGAAGGTAAAGTAATACGTACTGCTAGTCGTGCTAAAAAGTCTGCTGCAGGTTATGATTTAACAGCTATTTTTGTGGGGAGTGAGGGAACTCTAGGTATTATTACTGAGGTGACTGTTAAGTTACATGTTCAACCAGAGGGAATCTCTGCTGCTATTTGTAGTTTCCCTACTGTACAAGACGCTGTGCAGTGTGTCATTAGTACTATTCAAATGGGTATCCCAATTGCCCGCGTGGAAATTATGGATACTGCGGCTGTTAATGCAGTTAATCAATATAGCCAACTTTCTTTGAAAGAATCCCCTGTATTGTTGTTTGAATTTCATGGTACGCCTGCAAGTGTTGAAGAGCAAGCCACTATGGTGCAAGAGATAGCTAAAGAAAGTGGTGGTCTAGATTTTAGTTGGGCAACACAAACGGAAGACCGTAGTAAGTTATGGACTGCTAGACATAATGCGTTTTTTGCTTCTATGCAATTAAAACCTGGTTGTCGTGGTGTAAGTACAGATGTCTGTGTACCTATTTCTAGGCTAGCAGAGAGTATTGATATAACTATTCAGGAGTTAGCTAAGTCAACCATTCCTTACACTATTGTAGGACATGTGGGGGATGGTAATTATCATGTTATTTTATTGATTGATCGGCATAATTCAGAGGAGGTTGCGGAGATGGAGCGTATTAATCACGGCATAGTGCAACGTGCTATTGAAATGGACGGAACTTGTACGGGGGAGCATGGTGTAGGTGTACATAAAATGTCTTTCTTAGTGGAAGAACATGGTGAAGATGCTTTGGATATGATGCGTGCTTTAAAGCGTGCTTTTGACCCAAAAAATATCTTAAATCCTGGGAAAATAGTACATTTAAAAAATACATGATGCTTGTTAGCGATTAGTGTAAAAACCCATCTACTCTTTATATTTAACCATGTTATGATAGCTCAATAATTTTCTGCACCTACTTGATGCATTATATTGTTTATAAGTATTATTTTGGTGCGTTGTTTAGTTCTTTTATTAATAGATAGAGTTATGCAATTATCTAAGTAAGCGATTCTCTATTAATAATTAAGGATGGCATATAATTTGCTATTTACTAGTAAAGGTTTCTAAACTAACAGTTTACTTGGTGTTGATTTGCTGGGACTGCCTAAATAATCCAGCTATATTTCTTGGAGAATAACATGTCAAAAGCGGTACAACTAATTAAAGAACATAATGTAAAGTGGGTTGATTTGCGTTTTACAGATACTAAGGGCAAGCAACAGCACGTTACTATTCCAGCTCATGTTGTTGATGAAGACTTTTTTGAGTCTGGACAAATGTTTGATGGTTCATCTATTGCAGGTTGGAAAGGAATTGAAGCTTCTGACATGATTTTAATGCCAGATGATAGCTCAGCTGTGATCGATCCATTTACTACTGATCCTACCTTAATTCTAGTTTGCGATATTATTGAACCTTCTACCATGCAAGGTTATGATCGTGATCCTCGTGGTATCGCAAGACGTGCAGAAGAATATTTAAAATCAACTGGGATTGGTGATACAGTTTTTGTTGGTCCAGAGCCAGAATTCTTTATTTTTGATGAAGTAAAATATAAATCAGATATTTCTGGTTCAATGTTTAAAATTTATTCTGAACAAGCTTCTTGGAATACAGATGCTGATTTTGAAGATGGTAACAGAGGCCACCGTCCAGGTGTAAAAGGTGGTTACTTCCCAGTACCTCCTGTTGATCATGACCATGAAATCCGTACAGCAATGTGTAATGCATTGGAAGAAATGGGTTTAGAAGTTGAAGTTCATCACCATGAAGTGGCTACAGCAGGTCAAAATGAAATTGGTGTTAAATTCAACACACTAGTGACTAAAGCAGATGAAGTACAAACTTTAAAATATGTAATCCATAATGTAGCAGATATTTATGGTAAAACAGCTACCTTCATGCCTAAACCTTTGTATGGTGATAATGGTTCAGGTATGCATGTGCATATGTCTATTGCAAAAGATGGTAAAAATACCTTTGCTGGTGATGGTTATGCAGGCCTTTCTGAAACAGCTTTATACTTTATTGGCGGTATCATCAAACATGGTAAAGCATTAAATGGTTTTACTAACCCATCTACTAACTCTTATAAGCGTTTAGTTCCTGGTTTTGAAGCACCTGTAATGCTCGCTTATTCGGCACGTAACCGTTCAGCTTCTATTCGTATTCCTTATGTGAATAATCCAAGAGGCCGTCGTATTGAGGCGCGTTTCCCAGATCCAGCAGCTAACCCCTATTTAGCTTTTGCAGCATTATTAATGGCTGGTTTAGATGGTATTCAAAATAAAATCCATCCTGGTGATGCAGCAGATAAAAACTTATATGATTTACCACCAGAAGAGTCAAAAGCAATTCCACAAGTGTGTGGTAGCTTAAAAGAAGCATTAGAAGCATTAGATGCTGATCGTGCGTTCTTAACAAAGGGTGGTGTATTCAGTGATGAATTTATTGACGCATTTATTGAACTAAAATCTGCTGAAGAAATCAAAGTAAGGACATTCGTACATCCATTAGAGTACGATTTGTACTACAGCGTTTAAGCGTTTAGTAGAAATACAGCATAGTTTTCAGGGACAATAGCTTTAAAAGGCTAAATAAAGTAAAACCTCATAAAGTGATTTATGGGGTTTTCTTTTTTAACCACCTTCAACAATATCATTTAATTTATTCCATGTATAATTAACGCTATAGTATTTTTGATTATTAATAGCGATGACTAAAACAACCTATGCTAAATTAACTTGGGATGAACAAGGGCAGCCTGTTTCAACTGAGTTTGATGATATCTACTTTTCTAAAACATCTGGTCTAGATGAAACCTATTATGTTTTCTTAAAACATAATAATTTATTAGAACGTTTTAGAAATTTAAAAAATAATAACTGTTTTGTTATTGGTGAAACAGGTTTCGGTTCTGGGTTAAATTTTTTATCTGCTTGGCAATTATTTGAAGAAGTAGCTCCTCATCATGCTAGGTTACATTATATTAGTGTTGAAAAATACCCTTTGACTATACAAGACTTAGGGCAAGCACTAAGTTTGTGGGATGATTTGGCTAAATTCAGTAAAGAATTAATTAACCAATATGTCGCTATTCATGAAGGCTACCAGAATTTTATTTTTGCTAATGGTAGAGTAGCGTTAACATTATTAGTCGGTGATGTACATGAACAGTTACCTAAGTTAAATGCTAAAGTGGATGCATGGTTTTTAGATGGTTTCTCGCCTGCAAAAAATCCACAAATGTGGACAGATGATTTATTTAAACAGTTAGCTCGCCTATCAAAAATTAATACTACCTTAGCTACTTTTACTAGTGCAGGCTTTGTGCGTAGAGGCTTGCAGGAAGCTGGTTTTGTTGTTGCAAAAGATAAAGGATTTGCTAATAAACGAGAAATGCTTTACGGACATTTTCAAGGAGTAATAGAATCTAGACCTAATCGTCGTAATATAACACCTCCTTGGTATAGCCGTCTTGCTGAAACAAACTTTGCTAATCGAACTGCTATTGTTATTGGTGCAGGTGTGGCAGGGGCTTCGTCAGCAGCTAGTTTAGCCGCTAGAGGGTGGCAGGTTACAGTATTAGAGCGTAATCATGATATTGCTTTGGAAGGGTCAGGTAACGCGCAGGGGATACTTTATTTAAAATTATCTGCTCATCAAACACTACAGTCACGCTTATTAATAGAGGGTTTTGGTTATACCCGACGTTTACTAGAGTCTCTAACAAATCAAGGAAAATTAACTAAAAATGAAGACTGGCAAGATTGTGGTGTTCTACAATTAGCTTTTGATGATAAAGAACAAAAACGCCAACAACAACTAGCAGAAGCTTTTTCATCTTCATTGTTATATCCAGTTGATCAACAACAAGCAAATCAGTTAGCAGGCCTAACTGTTAATAATAATGGTTTATTTTTTCCAGAAGGCTGTTGGGTTAAACCCCGTAAGTTATGCCAGGCATTATTAGATCACCCAAATATTAAAGTGTTGTGTAATCAAAATGTAGTATCGTTGGATTATCAAGTAACACATTGGAATGTTTTAAGTGGTGAAAATACTTTAGCTACTGCTGATATTGTTGTCTTGGCGGGGGCAGCTGACACTAAGCAATTTATGATGACTAATAAGTTGCCTATTAAAGCTATTCGAGGACAAACCACAGAGTTACCTGTAACTGATAGTAGTCAAGCATTATCAACAATAGTATGCAGTGATGGTTATATTTCTCCAGCGAGAGACAGTAAACATTGTTTAGGTGCTACCTTTAACTTTCATGCAGCAGATTTAGCATTGAGTAACAAAGAGCATCGAGAAAATATCCAAACATTAAAAACAATATCTTTAGATTTGGGTGATCGGTTACAAGTAGATCATTTGGACATAAATAGTTTAGAAGGGCGGGCAGCTTATCGTTGTACAGCGACTGACTATTTACCTCTAGTGGGGCCTATTGCAGATAGAGATACTTTTTTACATGATTATCAGGTTTTAATTAAAGATTCTAAAAAAACACCCAATATACCTTGCCATTGGATAAGAGGATTATTTTTAAATGTAGCACATGGTTCTAGAGGTTTAATAACTGCTCCCTTATGTGGTGAAATGTTAGCGAGTTGGATGGAAAATGAACCTTTTCCAATCGAGCAAGATTTAATGGAAGCATGTCATCCTAATCGATTTTATATAAGAGAACTTAAATATTTTAGACGTAATCAAGAGTGACATTAGGTAATGAATTATTTTCTTCTAATACGATAGGGAATTCTAAAGTTTTTCCATTTTTCCTTTTGTGATTTATTAAGAAATATAGTTATAGGGCTTTTTAAGATTTTGAAGAGTTTGTTAAGAAAATTAATGGTTTTAACTTTTTTATAATAAGCATTATACAAACTCTGATGTTTTTGTTTGATGTAGCTGTAAATATATTGAAAGTCTTTTTTGATTATTATATTGTTTCTTGAGTTAGATCTTATTCTATAAAAAAATAATATCTCATCTATTCGATAAAATTTTTTATTATCAGCAACAAAGTTTAACCAAAACTCCCAATCTTCATAGCCGTTATGACATGCCATGTCATAACCACAATATTTTTGCCAATCAGACTTTTTATAAAGAGCAGAGCAGACTACAACATTTCGTTGTATCATTTCTTCTGGGATAGCTTTTGGAAGTTTAAAAATCCCTGTTTTTGTACCAAAAAATTCTACTTGAGAGTAGACTACATCATAATGATTAGTTTCTATAGTGGTTAACAATTTTTCTAAACAATAAGGATGAATTCTATCATCGGCATCTAAAGGAAAAATATATTCACTTTGAGCAATCTGTATAGCATTATTTCTTGCTGTAACAACGCCTTTATTGGTTTGCTTTATTAGTTTAATGCGAGAGTCTTTATTAGCCCAAATTAGACATTTGTTATAACTATCATCTAATGAGCCATCATCTACAATAATAACTTCAATATCAGTCAAAGATGATGATAAAACACTAGATAAAGTTTCATCCAAATATTGCTCACAATTATAAACAGGTATAATGACTGATATTTTAGGCATGTTGATTAGAGTTTTCTAAATTGATTTTCTGATGAGGCTGATATATTGTTTTTTGATTAGTTAGATAGAACCCTATAGCAATAGGTAACCAAGTCATTAGCCAAATTCCATTCGGCTTATCCCATAAATATATCCCATCAAACTGTAAGGCTATTGAGGAAAAAATAAAAATTCCTAATAGTAATTTACCAATAGGTAGACTGCGATTTTTCCATGCTTGCCAGCCTGTATTAACCCATAAGATTAAATAAAGGATAAGTCCTGGCATACCTAGCCCTATACCTATATGAAGAAATAAATTATGGCTATGAGAGAATACAAGTTGCACTGTAAATGGTATTTGGTAAGGTGTAGCTAATCCTATTCCCATTGGGTTTTCTATAATCATTTGCAATGAGGTTAGTAGAATAGCAGGGCGATAAGAAAAACCTCTTTCAAAGAGTAAGTGGCTTGAAAAAATTAACAATAATATACAGCCAGATAAAATAATAAAAATAAACCACGGTTTTTGTTGTTGTTTTAGCCAAAAAAAACTTAATAGTAAATAGATGACTAAACTACCAATAGCCCCTCTACTACCTGTCCAGATAATAAAAGCTAAAAGTACTAACAGTGCAAAAAAACGAATAATTTGGATAAAAGCGTTTTTATTACAGTTATGAAGATGCAGTATGACAAATGCAATACCCATAGCATAACTGGCAATAATGGGGTTCTCTAGTGTATTGAAAGCAGCCATGCGGTCTGCAATAAGAGGATTGCGCCATGGCCATAGTAACATAGCAATAAGTGCGCAGGCGGCTAGTAGTAAGCTGCTAATAAATAGTGTGTTTTCAAATTTCTTAGGTTGTTTAAGGTTCCATACAACACAACCTAAGATAAAAATTATGATGTAAACGAGTCTTTTTAATTCTCTTATTTTTTGAATTTCTTGTGACCAATTGGTAGTAATAGCTGCCCATACAATGAGAACAATAAAAAACCATAATACGGGAGTCGTTCTAATATTTCTAAGTAATGATTTATGATAAATAATTATTAAACAAATGGCGGGTAGATAAAGAAAAATGTTCAATAATTGTGAATAAAGTTTATAAGGGAGTATAGCTAAACCAACAATAAGCATGATAACGCCATATTGGAATAAATTATTTATAAAAAATAATTCTCGAGAGTTATTCATAAATAGACTGTTCCATTTTTTTGATAAAACGTTCCCTAAGGATGAACAAATAGAAGTTATCCTTGTGGAGTAAAATTGTTTAAACAGGCTTTATGTAATGATGGTTATGACTATATGGAACCATTATAAAGCAACATATTGCCCTCTCTAAAAGTAGTGAAAAATTAAAAAATACTACTGATTTGAGGAGTTCTTGGTTTTCATATTTTCTAGAATTAGTAATCGCATGTATGTGCCTCCCTTTAATCCTTTACCTTTTGCTTCGTTGTCAAACCGAAGAGCATCATCTAAAGACAAGCGTACTAAATATTCTTTATAGGGGCGCTTTGCTTGTTTCAATTGAGTCGACATGACATAATTTCCTTAAGTATTGTTAGGTTTCGTTATGTTGTAAATTATCCACTTTCAATAGAGTTTATTATTCATTTGAATAACAATCAAGGTAAATATATTCCTTATGAGTGTAGGGGAACGGTTAAAAGAAGAAAGATTACGTTTGAATCTTTCACAAGAAGAGTTTGGTCAATTGGGTGGGGTGGCTAAGATAGCTCAATTCAATTATGAGAAAAATAAGCGAAAACCAGACATAGATTATTTAGAAAAAATTTATCAAAATGGTGTTGATATTTTATATATCGTTACTGGTAGAAGAGATGAGTTTTCTAAAGATGAAATTGAGTTAATTGGTTTATTTAGGCAAGCTCTCTTAAAGAAAAAAATAATTATCCTAAATCTTTTAACAGAGAGTAGTGATTAATCTTTTAGTAGGTTTTTGTTTAAATTATGAAGATCATACTAATAAATAATAGTTACTATACTAAAAATTAATAATAGATATGGAAATTATTAGAAATTTTGTTGTCTATTTAGATGTCTCACTGATTGTAGACAAAATTTTATTCTTTTTAGTACAGGGATTTTAAACAATGGTTACTGGCGTATGTTGCTATCCTTACTTAACTTTATGAGTAGATTGTACTAAAATAACAAAGATCAGGTTCTTTTGTATCATAGAAGCTGTTTTCAAAGCGTCACGAGTATTATCTTGGAACCCCTCTTTATTCCACGTAAAACTTTGAAAACAGCTTCCTATAAAGGGTCTTAATGGGAAAGCTGGAAATCCTAATCATAAATTATCCAGCCTAAGAATCACAAAGAGGGTAATACCGTGCTTGAAGCTTATCGTAAACATGTAGCCGAACGTGCTGCAATGGGAGTTGTTCCTCAACCGTTAACTGCTGACCAAACAGCCCAGCTAGTAGAATTATTAAAAAATCCGCCAAAGGGTGAGGAAGCATTTTTAGTAGATTTAATTAGTAATCGTGTTCCACCTGGGGTGGATGAAGCCGCTTATGTAAAAGCTGGCTTTTTATCAGCTATTGCTAAAGGTGAAACCAGTTCACCATTAATTAATAAACAATTAGCAGTTAAATTATTAGGTTCAATGCAAGGTGGTTATAATATTAACACTTTGGTTGGGCTATTAGATAATAGCGAGTTAGCTAGCCTAGCAGCGGATGAGTTAAAGCATACGCTATTAATGTTTGATGCATTCCATGATGTGGCTGAGAAAGCTAAAGCAGGCAATGCTAACGCTAAAGCGGTATTAGAGTCTTGGGCTAATGCTGAGTGGTTTACTTCACGTAAAGCACTACCAGAAAAAGTAACTATTGCTGTATTTAAAGTACCTGGTGAAACCAATACAGATGACCTTTCACCTGCACCTGATGCATGGTCTCGCCCAGATATCCCTTTACATGCTTTAGCTATGTTAAAAATGGCACGTGATGGTATTGAACCAGTTCAACCAGGCAGCGTAGGACCTTTAAAACAAATCGAAGAAGTTAAAGCTAAAGGTTATCCTGTTGCTTATGTCGGTGACGTGGTAGGCACAGGTTCTTCTCGTAAATCAGCCACTAACTCAGTGCTTTGGTATTTTGGTGAAGATATCCCTTATGTACCTAACAAGCGTGAAGGTGGTTTCTGCTTTGGTACTAAGATTGCTCCTATTTTCTATAACACAATGGAAGATGCTGGCGCGTTACCTATTGAGTTTGATGTATCTAACCTTAATATGGGCGACTTAATCGATCTTTATCCTTATGAGGGTAAAGTAACTAAGCATGATAGTGATGAAGTAATAACAACTTTTGAGCTTAAAACACCTGTGTTGTTAGATGAAGTTCGTGCTGGTGGTCGTATTCCTTTAATTATTGGTCGTGGTTTAACTGATAAAGCGCGTACCGAGCTAGGTTTAGGTCATTCAGATGTATTTAAGAAACCAGAAGTACCAGCTGACTCTGGTAAAGGTTTCTCTTTAGCACAGAAGATTGTTGGTCGTGCATGTGGTGTAGCAGGTATCCGTCCAGGTACTTACTGTGAACCAAAAATGACAAGTGTAGGCTCGCAAGATACTACAGGACCTATGACTCGTGATGAGTTAAAAGATTTAGCCTGTTTAGGTTTCTCTGCTGATTTAGTAATGCAGTCTTTCTGTCATACAGCTGCTTATCCAAAACCAATTGATGTAACTACGCAACATACCTTACCTGACTTTATTCGTAATCGTGGTGGTGTTTCTTTACGTCCTGGCGATGGTATTATTCATAGCTGGTTAAACCGTATGGTATTGCCAGATACTGTAGGTACCGGTGGCGACTCGCATACGCGTTTCCCAATGGGTATTTCTTTCCCAGCGGGTTCTGGTCTAGTTGCTTTCGCAGCTGCTACTGGTGTTATGCCATTGGATATGCCTGAGTCGGTGTTAGTGCGCTTTAAAGGCAAAATGCAACCAGGCATCACATTACGTGACTTAGTACATGCAATTCCTTACTATGCAATTCAACAAGGTTTATTAACTGTTGAGAAGAAAGGTAAGAAAAATATTTTCTCTGGTCGTATCTTAGAAATTGAAGGTTTAGACCACTTAACAGTTGAGCAAGCATTTGAGCTTTCTGATGCTTCTGCTGAACGTTCTGCGGCTGGTTGTACTATTAAACTTCCAGAATCAGCGATTGCTGAATACCTAAAATCTAACATCACTTTATTGCGTTGGATGATTGATCAAGGTTATGGCGATGCGCGTACTATTGAACGTCGTGCTAAGAAAATGGAAGAGTGGTTAGCTAATCCAGAATTGTTAGAAGCCGATAAAGATGCTGAATATGCAGCAGTGATTGAAATTGATCTAGCTGATGTAAAAGAGCCTATTCTTTGTGCTCCTAATGATCCAGATGATGCTCGTTTATTATCAACAGTAGCTGGTGATAAAGTGGATGAAGTATTTATTGGTTCATGTATGACTAATATTGGTCATTTCCGTGCCGCTGGTAAGTTACTTGAAAAAGTTAAGCATATTCCTACTCGTTTATGGATTGTGCCACCAACTAGAATGGATCAATATCAGTTGATTGAAGAAGGTTACTACAGTATCTTTGGTCGTGTAGGTGCTCGTACAGAAGTTCCTGGTTGTTCATTATGTATGGGTAACCAAGCGCGTGTTGAACCTAATAGTACAGTAGTTTCTACTTCAACTCGTAACTTCCCTAACCGTTTAGGCGATGGTGCTAATGTATATTTATCTTCTGCAGAGCTTGCTTCTGTAGCCGCTACTTTAGGTAAATTACCTACAGTACAAGAATATATGCAATATGCAGACACTATTAACACAATGGCTCCAGAGATTTATCGCTATTTAAATTTCGATCAAATGACTAATTATGTTAAAGCGGCCGAAAATGCCAAAATTGATGTAAAAATAGCCTAAATCATAAGCTACAAAAAATGGCGACTTTATAGTCGCCATTTTTATTGTGGGCGTTTAAAAAAGAAAAATAATCGATAACCAAATACATTTACACAAAGACCAATCATTACAGCAATTGAGCCTATAATTTCAAGGGTAGTAAGATGTTCATTTAAGAACCATGCGCTACTACTCATACCTATTATTGGCACTAATAATGAAAAAGGTGCAACAATACTGGCAGCATAACGTGACAGCATTTGTGCCCATAGCCCATAGGCTAATAAAGTAGCAATAAAGCCTAAATAGAGAACGGAAAGTATAGTGGTAAGGTTTATATTTAAAATACTGTCTTTAATCGTTGTAACACCTTCAAATATTATTGAGCAGGCAATTAGGGGAATGACAGAAACAACTCCACCCCAAATAGTTAAGTGCAAGGTATTCACTGGCTGTAATTTCTTGATTAAGATATTGCCTGTTGCCCATGAGAGACCAGCACAAAGAGTTAATAGTAATCCTATAAGTGTTGCATTAGTTCCAGCATCATAACCTATAATAATCAAACCAATAACGGCGATGGCTAAACCTAATAAAGTTTGTGGTCTAATAAATTCCTTTAATATAAAAGCTCCCATAATAATGGTAAAAAAGGCTTGTGATTGCATTACTAAAGAAGCGAGCCCTGCTGGCATACCAAAATAAATAGCAGTGAATAGAAAAGTGAATTGTCCAAAACACATCACCATTCCATAGATGATTAACCAAGAAAATTTAATTTTAGGTAATGGGAAAAATAATGCAGGAATAATCAGGGTAGCAAATCTTAACGCCCCAAAAAGTAGGGGAGGTACAGATAATAACCCCAATTTAGTAGCTACGAAACTAAAACCCCAAGATAAAATAACTATAAAAATTAGCATTAAATGGCGTAGGGGCATTTGTTAAACCTAAACTTGATAAAAATAAGGTGTCTAATTTACTCTTAATTATCCTTTTATAGAAAGCCTCTTTTATATTGTTTTGCTATATAGCAAACTATAATTTTTATAAAGAAAACCGTTTTAATCTTAAAGCATTGCCTAATACGAATATACTAGACAGTGCCATTGCACCTGCTGCAATTGCAGGTGAAAGCAATATACTAAAGAATGGATACAGAATACCCATTGCAATAGGAATTAATGCTGTATTGTAAGCAAAGGCCCAAAAGATATTTTGATAAATATTACGGATAGTTGCTTTTGATAAGCTAATGGCTTTAACTACACCCATTAAATCACCAGACATCAATACTACGTCTGCCGCTTCTATTGCAATATCAGTGCCTGTACCAATAGCAATACCAATATTGGCTTCAGCTAGCGCAGGAGCATCATTAATGCCATCACCTACAAAAACTAGATTACCTTGCTTTTTAAGTTCTTTAATAGCGGTTACTTTGCCATCAGGTAATACTTCTGCTACAACTTGATCAATATCTAGCTGTTTGGCAATGGCTTCTGCTGTGTGTCGATTATCACCCGTAATCATCGCCACTTTTAGGCCTAATTGGTGTAAAGCTTTAATAGCATTAGGTGTTGTTTCTTTAATAGGATCAGCTACTGCTGCAATAGCTACTAATTTGTTATCTACTGCCATATAGAAAGGGGTTTTACCTTCTTTTGCAAGGCGTAATATATCATCGTTAAAATGTTCTGTAGCAATACCTTGTTGTTGCATAAAATAGGCTGTACCTACTTTTACCATTTGTTGCTGGTTAGAGGCTTGTAAGCCTTGGCCTGTTACTGTAGTAAAATCTTCTATAGGTAATAAAGTAATATTTAATTGTTTAGCGTATTGAGTAATAGCTTCAGCAATAGGATGTTCTGATTTAGCTTCTAAAGAGGCCATTAATGAAAGCGCAGTATTTTTATCGTAATTTTCAATACAGATAAAATCAGTTAATTCAGGTTTCCCTTTGGTTAAAGTACCAGTTTTATCTAATGCAACTACTTGTACATCACGTAATATTTGTAATGCTTCACCTTTGCGAATAAGAATACCAGCTTCTGCTGCTCGTCCTGTTCCCACCATGATCGATACAGGTGTTGCTAAACCCATTGCGCAGGGGCAAGCCACAATAAGCACTGCTACAGCATTAACTAATGCAAAACTAAGTGCTGATTCTTGAGCAAAGATCATCCAAATAATAAAGGTGATAACAGCAAGAGCCATAACTGTAGGCACAAACCATAAGGTTACTTTATCAATAATGGCTTGAATAGGTAGTTTGGAACCTTGTGCTTGTTCAACCATGCGGATAATTTGGGCTAAAACGGTATCGCTACCCACTTTAGTGGCTTTAATAGTTAGAGCACCTCTCTGGTTTACAGTGCTTCCAACTACAGGATCATCTATTTGTTTTTTTACAGGAATAGGTTCACCTGTAATCATTGATTCATCGATATAGCTATTTCCCTCAACTACTACACCATCCACAGGAATTCTCTCACCAGGTAAAATATCAATAAGATCATTTGCTTGTACTTGTTCAATGGGGATTTCTATTAGTTGATTATCGCGGTGTACTCGTGCATGACTCACTTGTAATTGTACTAATCGTTTAATTGCTTGTGATGTACGTCCTTTGGCTTTTGCTTCTAGTAGGCGTCCGATAAGGATAAGGGTAATAATAACAGCGGCAGCTTCATAGTAAACATGTACTGTTCCTTTCGGTAGTAATTGAGGCGTAAAGGTAGCGATTACTGAATAACAGTAAGCAGCCAGTGTGCCTACAGCCACTAGGGAGTTCATATCAGGTGCTAAACGCAGTAAAGCAGGGATACCTTTTTTATAAAAATTAAAGCCAGGAATAAGCATCACAAGTGTTGTTAGAAACCATTGGCTATACCAACTATTTTGTTCACCAATAGTATTGAGTACAAAGTGATGTACTGTAGAGGAAATGTGTCCTCCCATTTCCAATAAAAAAACAGGTACTGTGAGAACAACAGCAATTAATAAAGCAAACTTAAGTTTATCAATATCTTGTTGTTCTTGCTGGCTATCATCAATGACAGGTTGATCTTCTTTAATAACTTGCGCTTCATAACCAGCTTTGCTAACAGCAGCGGTTAATAACTCATCAGCTAAAGGTTTAGCGAGAGTAATATGTGCTTTATGAGTGGCTAAATTAACATTTGCCTCAGCTACGCCATCAACTTTCTTTAAAGCCCTTTCAACACGACCTACACAAGCAGCACAACTCATGCCTTGAATATTGAGGTCAATTTGATCGATGTTAGATAACTTTTGCTGGTTCATAACTCACTCATAAAGTACTTGCTTAAATTGATAGTAACATTTTAGTAGTTTTAGCTATGTAAGACTAAAGAAGAGTCTTATATTTGCTGTGGGGTAAAGCCTGCTTCTTTGATAATTTCTTCAATAAGGGATGGATTGCTAGTTCCTTGAATAGTTAATTCATGCTTAGCTAAATCTATCTCTAGTTGTGCATTTTGATCCTTATCTTGTATGGCTGAAGTCAGTGTTTTAACACAATGATTACATGTCATATCGGGTATATAAAATTTAATAGCAAATGTCATGATTTACTCTCCATCGATAAAAATGTTAGAGTTATTTTAAAGATTACCATTATGGTAAGGTCAAGTGTTTTTGTTATAGGAGTATTTATAATGGTTATGAATATAGGGCAGGTAGCCAAAGATACTGGTGTTTCGGCCAAAATGATTCGTTATTATGAAACAGTAGGTTTATTGAATACTGTTCAGCGTACAGAGGCAGGCTATCGTACTTATGCTGAAAATGATGTTCAAACGTTGCATTTTATACGTAGAGCTAGAGACTTAGGTTTTTCAGTGGCTGAAATTCAAGAGTTATTAGCCTTATGGCGTGATAAAAATAGAGCTAGTGAGGATGTTAAACGACTGACACAGCAACATATTGATGATTTAGAAAAAAAAGCGAGAAGCTTACAAGAGATGGCAAATACGCTGCGCCATTTAGTTTGCCATTGTCATGGCGATGAGCGTCCAGAATGCCCTATTATTCAAAAGCTTGCTAGCAAATAAATGATTAGAAAGTAGCCAGTGAAAGCTACTTTCTAGTTATGAATTAATTAGGATAAAAATAGTTTATAGGCATCGTTATTAGTTTCATCCCAATAAGGATAACCAATAGTATCTAATGCCTCTTTAAACTGCTTCATTTCAGCTGTGGGAACTTGTAAACCTGCAAAAATACGGCCTTCTGCTGCGCCATGATTACGATAATGGAACATACTAATATTCCAACGGCCACCTAGCTTATTTAAGAAGTTAAATAACGCACCTGGGCGCTCTGGAAATTCGAAGCGAAATACATGCTCATTATCAATGGCCTTATTGCGACCACCTACTAAATGGCGAATATGTAATTTAGCTAATTCGTTATCCGTTAAATCGATTACTGGGAAGCCTTTTTCTTGTAGTGAAGAGACCAATACATCACGAGGGTCATTTTCTGGATGAGTTTGCACGCCCACAAATATATGAGCTTCTTTACTGTTACTATAGCGGTAATTAAACTCAGTAATTTGGCGTTTTCCTAATGCTTCACAGAACTTCTTAAAACTACCAGATTCTTCTGGAATGGTAACAGCAATAATAGCTTCACGTTTCTCACCAATTTCAGCTCGTTCTGCTACATAGCGTAAACGATCAAAGTTAATATTGGCACCTGAATCAATGGCTACTAATGTTTGACCTTTGACACCTGTATCTGCACAGTATTTTTTAATACCTGCTACACCTAATGCACCAGAAGGTTCCGTAATTGAACGAGTATTATCATAAATATCTTTTAAGGCAGCACAGATTTCATCTGTCGTTACTGTAATAACATCATCAATATATTTCTTACAGATTTTAAAGGTTTCTTCACCAATTTGAGTAACAGCTACGCCATCAGCAAATAAGCCTACTTGGTTTAAGGTAACGCGTTTACCTGCTTTCATAGCTGCTTGTAAGCAGTTAGAGTCAGTTGGTTCAACACCAATTACTTTAATTTCAGGGCGTAAGTATTTTATATAGGCAGCCACCCCAGCAATTAAGCCACCACCACCAACAGGCACGAAAATAGCATCTAAAGGTGCATTATGTTGGCGCAGGATTTCCATAGCAATGGTTCCTTGGCCTGCGATAGTGTCTGGGTCATCATAGGGGTGAATAAATGTGAAGCCTTTTTCTTCTACTAGCTTTAGAGCATGAGCTAATGCTTCTGGAAAGGCATCACCATGTAAAACAACTCTTGCACCATGCGATTTAACTGCCAGTACTTTAATTTCTGGGGTTGTTTTAGGCATTACAATAATTGCTTTAATCCCTAGTTTTTTAGCGGAAATAGCTACACCTTGTGCATGGTTACCAGCCGAGGCTGTAATAACACCAATGGCTTTTTCTTCATCACTAAGACGAATAATTTTATTATATGCACCACGAATTTTAAAAGAGAATACAGGTTGTAAATCTTCTCTTTTTAATAGTACGGTATTACCTAATTCTTCAGATAAACTAAGGGCTGGCTGTAATGGTGTTTCTATTGCGACATCATACACAGGCGCCGTTAGGATATTTTTAACATATTTTTCTAACATAGTTCCTTCCTAAAACAGCGGTGTAAAAAGAGAGAGTTTAAACTATTTAGCTAAAGTGTTTTAGTAAAATTATAAAAAATTGCTAAATGTAATTTAGGATTGAGGATAGTTATTTTCTGAAATGGCAAAAAAATCTATGTCAATTTGCTCACGTAACTCCCATAAAGGTTTTTGATTATAAGGAGGTAAAAGCTCAATACCATACGCTTCAATATTTTTAATTAAGCGAGAACCTTTTAGTAAGAGTTGATAAGCCCAATAGTAGCTAGATTGATTCGGGCGAAAACGAATATTATGTTTTATTAGTTTTTCTTTTAATAGTTGTTTATCTGTAACAATTAATTTATCAATCATTACTTGTTCAAGTAAATTTTCTAAACGAAGCCACACAGCTTGCTGTTGTTCTTCATTATAAGTGTTCCAATCAATTATCTCATAATCATAACGTTTACAGCCACGACAAACAGCGTCACCATACACCGTAGAGCAAAGACCAACACAAGGAGTTTTTAGAGAACGACTAGACATAAGTTAAGTTTTATAAAATAAGTTTTCAGAATATCATTAATACTTGATAATTTTACTATGTTACTGATTATGGAATTATAAACCTTATGACTAAAAAACCAAAAACTTTAGAAGAGTGGCAAGCACAATTAACACCTGAACAGTTTTATGTATGTCGTTTGCAGGGTACAGAACATCCATTTTCTGGTAAATATTTTAAAGTACCAGCAAATCCTGGTGTTTATCATTGTGTTGCTTGTGATAGCCCTTTATTTGAAACAAGTACTCAATTTGAAGCAGGCTGTGGTTGGCCAAGTTTCTATCAGCCTATTAGACCCAATGCTGTAGAGGAAAGAGAAGATTTAAGCCATCATATGCATCGTGTTGAAGTGGTTTGTAGCCAATGCCAATCTCATTTAGGTCATGTATTTCCAGATGGCCCTCCACCAACAGGATTACGTTATTGTATTAACTCTGTAGCACTAAATTTTGTTGAGAGTAAAAAGGTATGACAGTGAAATTAACTGCTATTCAAGATGATATTACTACTTTACAAGTTGATGCTATCGTCAATGCAGCCAATAGTTCTTTATTAGGTGGCAGTGGAGTAGATGGTGCTATCCACAGAGCAGCTGGTAAAGAGCTATTACATGAGTGCCGTTTATTAGGTGGCTGTAAAACAGGGCAAGCTAAAATAACTAAAGGTTATAACTTATTAGCTAAATATATTATTCATACAGTGGGGCCAGTATGGCATGATGGGCATCATAATGAAGCTGAGTTATTGGCAAGCTGTTATAGAAATAGCCTACAGTTAGCTTTAGATAATAAGGTAGCAAGTATAGCTTTTCCTTGTATTAGCACGGGTGTTTATCATTATCCAAAATCACAGGCAGCGGAAATTGCAGTGACCACTGTTAAAGAGTTTTTAAAAAATAATGAAACATTACACTGTGTAGTTTTTTGTTGTTTTAGTGAGGAGGATTATTTGATCTATCAACGATTATTAGATAATCCCATGCCTTTATCTTAATTTAGTGGAAGGATTCATTATCTTTAATAAAAGTAATGAATCCTTAATAATGTTTATCCTAATGTTGGATAGTCAGTATATCCTTCAGCACCTGGACTATAGAATGTATCTCTATCAGGTGTGTTTAACGTAGCGTTCTGTTTGAAACGTTCTGGTAAATCAGGGTTTGCTAAGAAAGCACTACCAAATACCACAGCGTCCGCTTTGTTAGTAGCAATATAATTTTCAGCAGTTTCTTTCGTTAAACCAGAACCGATTAAATAAGCACTATCAAATAATGGATGTAATAAACTATGGTAATCAACAGGCGTACCAAATAGTGCTACATGTAAGTAAGCAAGATTAAGCTTATTAATTTGTTTAACTAGGCAGGTATATGTTTCTTGAGGATTAGCATCAGTAATATCATTGAAATTCATTTCTGGTGATATTTTTATACCTACACGATCACTGCCAGCTTCTGCAATCATCGCTTGTAACGTTTCTATTACAAAGCGACAACGATTTTCTACAGAGCCACCATAGTTATCTTGGCGTTGGTTACTACCTGATGATAAGAATTGTTCTGCTAAGTAGCCTGAGGCAGCATGTAATTCAACCCCATCAAAACCTGCTTGTAATGCTAACGTTGTGGCTTGACGATATTCATTAATGACTTGTTTAACTTCTGCTTCTGTTAACTGATGTGGTGTTACAAAGTCTTGTAGACCTATTTCTGTCCAACTTTGTCCAGCAGGCTTGATAGCAGATGGCGCAACAGGGGTCGCATTATTGGGTAGCATTGAAGGGTGTGAAATACGACCGCAATGATTAATTTGCATAAATATAAGACCGCCTTTCTTATGAACAGCTTCGGTCACTTTTTTCCAAGCGGTTACTTGTTGTTCATTACAAATGCCGGGGCTACGCACATAACCTTTGCCCATGGGGGAGGGGAAGACGCATTCTGTAATAATGAGGCCTGCAGATGATCTTTGCGCGTAATAGGTAGCTACTAAATCAGTGGGAACACCGTTATTATCTGCGCGAGAGCGAGTCATAGGAGCCATTACAAATCTATTTTTTAGATTATAAGATCCTATTTTTACAGTACTAAATAATGAATTCATAATATTATTCTCCTAATGTTTGTAGTCTATACTCTATTTTATTTTTAAATTGGAATAAATAAGCTAAAATAGAAATAATTGATCCATATATGGAGCAGTAAATTGGAACGACTAGCAAATATCGGATTGTTTGTTGAAGTGGTTAAGGCTAAAGGGTTTCGGCGGGCAGCTGAAGTATTAGGAATGCCCAATTCAACGTTATCACGAAAAATAGCAGCACTAGAAAAAGATATTGGGTTACGTTTATTACATCGTACGACTCGTAAAGTAGAGTTGACTGAGGCTGGTCGTAACTATTTTGAACGATGTAAAGTTATTATTTCAGATGTGCAATCTGCCCATGAACAATTAACGGATATGATTGAAAAGCCTAGTGGAAAATTAAGAGTTTCGCTTCCTACTGATTTTACTTCTAATTATTTAGTTCCCATTATTGTGGATTTTGCTAATGAGTATCCTGAAATAAGTTTTGATTTTGAATTAACGCCTAGACGGGCTGATCTAGTTTCTGAGCCTTTAGATATGGCTATTCGAATAGGCCATTTACCAGACTCAAATTTAATTGCACGACAAGTGGCTAGTTTACCTATGGGTTTATATGCTTCTCCTCAATATCTAGAACAGGCAGGTGAGCCTGTGCACCCTCAAGAGTTAAGCTTACATGATTGTATTTGCATGACAGCAAAAACAAATAGTCATATTTGGGTATTGCAACGTAAACAAGAAAAAGTTGAAGTGAGAGTAGGTGGGCGATTTGCCTTAAATAGTGTTGGGATGTCCTGTAAATTAGCTACTCTAAATATGGGTATTGCATTGTTAGCAGAAGAGATTGTAAGAGCGGATTTGTTAGTTGGAAATTTAAAACAAATATTACCTGAGTGGAAATTAGCACCATCACCTGTTTATGTAGTGACTGAAACGCGATTATTACCCGCTAAAGTGCAATGTTTTATAGATTATTTGATTAGTCGATTATAAGGAAATGCTTTCTTTATATGAAACTTGTTATTAATATTGAGTTGTTTTATAGAACTATTTCGTTTAATAATCTCTAATAGAAATATATTCTTATTATTTTATTACTAGGAGAACAATAACATGTCAATGGCAGATAGAGATGGGTTTATCTGGTATAACAATAAATTAGTAGACTGGCGTGATGCGCAAACACATGTACTTACTCATACATTACATTATGGTATGGGTGTTTTTGAGGGCGTGCGTGCTTATGAAACGGCTAAAGGGCCAGCGATTTTTCGTTTGCAAGATCATACTAATCGTTTTTTTAATTCTGCTCATATTGTCAGAATGAAATTGCCATTTGATAAAGAAACTATTAATCAAGCACATATTGATGTGGTGAAAGCTAATAAGCTGCAATCTTGTTACTTCCGTCCAATGGCTTTTTATGGTTCAGAAAAACTAGGTGTTGCCCCAGCAGTTAATGATGTCAATGTTATTGTGGCAGCTTGGGCTTGGGGGGCTTATTTAGGTGAAGAGGGAATGCAAAAAGGCATTCGTATTAAAACCAGTTCTTTTACTCGTCATCATGTTAATATCACTATGTGTAAAGCCAAAGCTAATGGTAACTATTTAAATTCAATTATGGCTAACACGGAAGCAACCAGTGATGGTTATGATGAAGCTTTATTATTAGATGCTAGTGGTTATGTAGCAGAAGGTTCTGGTGAGAATATTTTTATTGTACGCAATGGTAAGCTTTATACGCCAGATGCAACCGTGGCGTTGGAGGGTATTACTCGTGATACAGTAATGACTATTGCACGTGATATGGGATTAGAAGTCATTGAAAAACGTATCACTCGTGATGAAGTTTACTGTGCTGATGAAGCTTTCTTTACAGGTACAGCAGCAGAAGTGACACCTATTCGAGAATTAGATCAACGACAACTAGGTCAAGGTTCTAGAGGACCAATTACTGAAGAAATTCAGCAACGTTTCTTTAATATTGTAAATGGTAAAGAGGCGAAGTATGAGCATTGGTTAACGTATGTGAAATAGGTTGTGTAAATGGGCAGTAAAAATACTGCCCAATCTCTTATTGGTTAAAAAAAATTATTCAAACTTTTGGTTAAATAGTTGATATCGCCATTTTCGTAAAACTTCAATAACTATTTTATCTGTACCTTTAGATATCAGACTTATCAGTGAATAACCTTTTCGACTAGCTCTTTCTAAGGTAATAAGCATAGCAATAATCGTAATAGTGGTATTTTGCCAGCTAACTAATTGCCATTGGTTTTGCCAAATTATTTGATAATTTGTATCAAATGGCCCTAAGTAATAGAGCCCCCACAAGTCATCAACTGTACTCCCCCTAGAACCCACTAAGTCACAAAGAAAATGAAGATGAACATTAAGAAAGGTAAAGATGGCAACACGAATTTTATCAATACCAATAGCGGAAGCTAATAACGTAAAGAAAATGGCGGCTGCGATGCCATGCCCATAGAGTCGATGCCAACTCTGATAAAAGTTGGTTTCTGGTAGTCCAGTCAAGCGAGTAATAAAGTCAATAACAATACCTATACCATCTAGATCAGGAACTAATCCTGCTAAACAAACTATTGCTTTATCACGGTTATTTTTTAGACTAGGTTCAAAACAAGCCCAGCCGACTAAAAAATGAGTAATAGGACTCATATAAAATTTCCTTTCAAACTTGCTTATTATAATAAGTTTTTAGTATGAATAAGCAAATAGATTTACCTAATAAGATAGTTGGGTAATGAGTTTTCATAGTAAGGTCTATAATCCTGACCATAAAAAGGTATATAATTACTCATTTATAATTATTTTTAGTATAAGTTATCATTTTTAGCAGATTTTATGCTGTAAAATAAGTGATAACAACAGGATATTATTATTTGAGTGATTATTCTCAGGTAATCAACATATTAGAATCTATAGTTAATTAAAGAGAAGCGAAGACTTATGATGCGCAGTCACTATTGCGGGCAATTAAATAAGAGTTTAGATGGCCAAGAAGTTACTATTTGTGGTTGGGTTCACCGTCGCCGTGATCATGGTGGGGTGATTTTCTTTGACGTGCGTGACCGTGAAGGTCTAGCTCAGGTAGTGTTTGATCCTGATCGTGAAGAGACTTTTGCTAAGGCTGACCGTGTACGTAATGAATATGTAGTTAAAGTAACTGGTAAAGTACGCCCACGTCCAGCCGGGACTGTGAATGCTAATCTTGCTTCAGGTGAAATTGAAATTTTAGGTTATGAGCTAGAAGTTCTTAATGCGGCTGAAACACCTCCATTTGTCTTAGATGACTATTCAGAAGTAAGTGAAGAAACACGTTTACGTTATCGTTTCTTAGATTTACGTCGTCCAGAAATGGCTAATAAATTAAAACTACGTGCTAGTATTACTTCTAGTATTCGTCGTTATTTAGATGAACATGGTTTCTTAGATATCGAAACCCCTATTTTAACTCGTGCTACGCCAGAAGGGGCACGTGATTATTTGGTTCCTAGCCGTACGCATCAAGGGCATTTCTTTGCATTACCTCAATCACCACAGTTATTTAAACAATTATTGATGGTGGCAGGTTTTGATCGTTATTACCAAGTGGCTAAGTGTTTCCGTGATGAAGATTTACGTGCTGACCGTCAGCCAGAATTTACGCAAATTGATATCGAAACTAGCTTCTTAGATGAAAATGATATCATGCAAATTACTGAGGGCATGGTTCGTAAACTCTTTAAAGAAGTATTAAGTGTAGAGTTCGCTGAATTACCACGGATGACTTATGCAGAAGCTATGCGTCGCTATGGTTCAGATAAGCCAGATTTACGTAATCCTTTAGAGTTAGTAGATGTTGCTGATCAGTTAAAGGATGTAGAGTTTAAAGTATTTGCTGGCCCAGCCAATGATCCTAAAGCACGGGTTACTGCATTACGTGTACCCGGTGGTGCTAGTATGCCTCGTAGTCGTATTGATGAGTATACTAAGTTTGTAGGTATCTATGGTGCAAAAGGCTTAGCTTATATTAAAGTTAATGAGCGCGCGAAAGGTGTTGAAGGTTTGCAATCACCTATTGTTAAGAATATTCCAATAGAGAACTTAAACAATATCTTAGATCGTGTTGGGGCGGTTGATGGTGATATTGTGTTCTTTGGTGCAGATAAAGCAAAAATTGTAAGTGATGCTTTAGGTGCTTTACGTGTTCGTTTAGGTGATGATTTGGAGCTGTTAACTTGTAAATGGGCGCCAATGTGGGTTATCGATTTCCCAATGTTTGAAGAAAATGATGATGGTAGTGTTAGTGCATTACACCATCCATTTACTGCACCAAGTTGCAGCGCCGAAGAGTTAGAAGCTAATCCTTTAGCTGCACTGTCTAGAGCTTATGATATGGTGCTAAATGGTGTTGAACTAGGTGGTGGTTCTATTCGTATCCATAATAAGGAAATGCAACAATCTGTATTCCGTGTACTAGGCATTAGTGAAGAAGAGCAGCAAGAGAAATTTGGCTTCTTATTAGATGCATTAAAATATGGCGCACCTCCACATGGTGGTTTGGCATTCGGTCTAGATCGTTTAGTAATGTTAATGACTGACTCTAGTTCAATTCGTGAAGTGATAGCATTCCCTAAAACACAAAGTGCAGCGGACTTGATGACTGATGCACCTGGTTTAGTAGATGCTAAAGCATTACGTGAGTTACATATTCGCTTACGTGAGCAACCAAAGCCTGAAGGGCAAACTAACTAAGCTTTAATTTGTGGTACTATTTTAGTACCACATTAATTTTTAAACAGATAAAAACACGGAGTTATGTATGGCTGGACATTCCAAATGGGCCAACATTAAACACCGCAAGGGTCGCCAAGACGCTAAACGCGGTAAAATTTTTACCAAGGTCATTCGAGAGTTGACAGTAGCTGCCAGCCAAGGTGGTGGTGTTCCTGCTGATAATCCACGTCTTCGTTTAGCAGTTGATAAAGCATTAGCTGTGAATATGACGCGGGATACCATTGACCGTGCAATTGCGCGTGGTGCTGGTACTAACGATGCTGAAAACATGGAAGAGTTAACCTATGAGGGCTATGGTCCTAATGGGGTAGCTATTTTTGTTGAAGCTATGACGGATAATCGTAATCGTACTGCAGCAGAAGTGCGCCATGCTTTTAGTAAAGCAGGTGGTAATTTAGGCACTGATGGTTCGGTAGCTTATTTATTTGAGCGTAAAGGTCAAATCTCCTACGAGTCAGGTGTAGATGAAGAGAAATTATTAGATGTTGCATTAGAGGCTGGTGCTGATGATGTGGTGACTAATGATGATGGTTCGGTAGATGTATTTACTACCTTCCAAGACTTTATTGCTGTTAAAGAAGCATTGGTTGAAGCAGGTTATACTCCAGCTAATGCAGAGGTGGCAATGATCGCTACCACAGAAGCTGATTTAACAGATGTAGATTCTGCACAAAAGATTATGCGATTAATTGATGCATTAGAAGATTTAGATGATGTGCAAAATGTTTATTCTAATGCCAATATTGCAGATGAAATTATGGAGCAATTGGGCGACTAATTGTTGTATAGCTATTGCCCTACATTTTTATACATCGTTGAATGGCTTTGTCGTACTAGTTGTACTGTCTTCAGCCATTCGCCTCGTCTAAAATTGTATAACAACAGTTCTATAAAGAAAGATAGAGAGGTAGCAGCGTGACAATTATTTTAGGGATCGACCCTGGGTCACGCATTACTGGCTTTGGGGTTATTAGGGAGATTGGGCAGAAGACAGAGTATATTGCTTCTGGTTGTATTCGTACCCCTGAAGGAAATCTAGCTGATAAGTTACAAACCATATTCCGTGGTGTACGTGAGGTAATTCAAACATACCAACCAACTACCATGGGTATTGAGCAAGTATTTATGGCTAAAAGTGCTGATTCAGCGCTTAAGTTAGGTCAAGCCCGAGGGGCTGCCATTGTGGCAGGCGCTGAAGAGGGCTTAGATATTGCTGAATATAGTGCACGGCAAGTTAAGAAAACAGTGACTGGCTCTGGTGCTGCTGATAAAGAACAAGTAATGTTAATGGTAATGTACTTACTGAAATTAGAAAAGCGCCCGCAGGTGGATGCTTCTGATGCTTTGGCCATTGCTTTATGCCATGCTCACCATCGACAAACTTTGATTCCATTAGGATTAGAGAAAGCTAAAAGAAGACGTGGTCGATTACGCTTAACACTATAAGAAAATAAAAAAGGAGTAGGGGCATATGATAAATGCTAAACCTAAAGGAAAGTGTCCTTTTTGTCTTAAGCAAATGGTTCCTAAAGTCTTAGAAGAAAATACCTTACGTCGAGATAAATGCCAGTGTTCTTTTTGCTCAAAAATAGTCTACATTTGTAGAATGCCTAGTTGTAATAATTATGCAAAAGGTGGAGACTATTATGATGATGAATTATGTCCTGATTGTATGGGTAATCCAGATATAGATATTACTGATATATCTGATCTTATTGATTTTTAGTAGTGGTAATAAAAGAGGTTTATTTTGATAGGTCGTTTACATGGCATTTTGGCAGAAAAGCAACCGCCACATTTGTTAATTGATGTTAATGGTGTTGGTTACGCAGTTGAAGTGCCAATGAGTACCTATTATCAATTACCTGCTATTGATGAAAAAGTGATATTACATATCCACCAAGTTGTGCGTGAAGATGCTCATTTATTATATGGCTTTTATGAAAAGAAAGAGCGTGAGCTATTTCGTGAGTTAATCAGGCTTAATGGTGTTGGACCTAAGTTAGCATTAGCGCTTATGTCTACATTATCTGTTAATGAAATGATAGAGACTGTTCGCCAACAAAATACTGCAGCCCTTGTAAAAGTACCAGGGGTTGGTAAGAAAACCGCAGAACGATTGTTGATAGAGTTAAGAGATCGCTTTAAGGCTTGGGAAGGTGGTACAGAAGCTGCTACTCCATTATCTGCCGAAGTGGCGATGACTAATCCAGCATCCAATGCTGAAATGGATGCGGTGAGTGCTTTAATTGCATTAGGTTATAAACCACAGGAAGCAAGCCGTGCTGTAGCAGCAGTAGAAAATAAGGATGAGTTAACTAGCGAAGAATTAATTCGTCGAGCATTAAAAGGTAAAGGTTAGTTATGATAGAGCCTGATCGTATATTGGCCGCTGGTGCTCGAGATCGTGAAGATCAACAAGACCGTGCAATTCGTCCACTTACATTATCGGATTATATTGGTCAAAAAGTAGTACGTGAGCAAATGGAGTTGTTTATTAAGGCTGCAAGAGGCAGACAAGAGTCTTTAGATCATACTTTAATTTTTGGCCCTCCAGGGTTAGGGAAAACCACCTTAGCGAATATTATTGCTAATGAAATGGGCGTTTCTGTTAAAAGTACTTCTGGTCCTGTATTGGAAAAAGCAGGTGATTTAGCTGCTTTATTAACCAATTTAGAGCCTGGTGATGTGCTATTCGTGGATGAGATCCATCGACTTTCACCTGTAGTGGAAGAAGTACTGTATCCTGCCATGGAAGATTTTCAATTAGATATTATGATAGGTGAAGGGCCTGCGGCACGCTCCATTAAGTTAGATTTACCGCCTTTTACCTTGGTAGGTGCTACCACAAGAGCAGGGATGTTAACTAATCCTTTAAGGGATAGGTTCGGTATTGTGCAGCGTCTAGAGTTTTATGATATTGCTGATCTGGCTACGATTGTGACTCGTTCTGCCAAGATTCTAGGTATACCTATTGAACCAGAAGGCTCTCATGAGATTGCCAGACGTTCTAGAGGAACCCCTCGCATAGCCAACAGAATTTTACGTCGGGTACGTGATTATGCCCAAGTTAAAGGGCAAGGAATTATTACAAAATATATGGCAGATCAAGCACTTAATATGCTTGATGTGGATGAGCGTGGTTTTGATCATTTAGACAGACGATTAATGCTAACCATGATTGATAAGTTTGATGGTGGACCTGTTGGCTTAGATAACTTGGCGGCAGCAATTAGCGAGGAGCGTAATACCATTGAAGATGTATTAGAGCCTTATTTGATTCAGCAAGGATTTATCATGCGTACTCCCCGTGGTCGGATGGTCACTCGACATGCTTATTTACATTTTGGTTTAAATATTCCTAAGAAAATGGTTGAATCCTCTACTCCTGATCTATTTAATGAGTAAAATAGCGTTCTAATAATTTATTTTTATTCATTACTAATAGTACGGTTTTAAAAAAATGCAAAGCGACAATAATAATCCAGTTTTTAGTCAGATATATCGTGTTTATTATGAGGATACAGATGCAGGAGGCGTCATTTACCATAGCAATTATTTAAAGTTTATGGAACGAGTGCGCACTGAGTGGTTGCGTAGCTTTGGATATTCTCAACACGAATTAGCAAAAGAGGATTTATTGTTTGTTGTGCATTCTGCCTCATTGCGTTATGTAGCACCTGGTAGGTTAGATGATGAATTGTTAGTAACAGCTACTATTAAGGAAGTAAGAAGAGCAAGTTTTATATTTTTCCAACAAGTTTATAGGAAACTTGAAAATGGAGATAATGTATTACTTTGTGAGGGGGATATTAGGCTTACTTTAATCGACAAAGTTCTTTTTAAAAGTAAACCTTTGCCTGCTGGTTTTGTAGATAAATTCTTAAATTAATTATTGAATAAGTGTAGGAGATAACCGTGCAGCCAACTGTTCATGATATGTCTGTGTGGGGTTTAGTTACCCAAGCAACTTGGGTTGTACAATTAATTATGTTGGCATTATTAGCGTCTTCAATAATGTCATGGATTATTATTTTCCAACGTAGTAGGGTAATGAATACAGCTAAAAAAGGCTTAGATGAATTTGAAGATCAGTTTTGGTCTGGTATGGATCTTTCAAAACTTTATCGTCAAGTCACTGCTGATCCAGATCCCGATTGTGGGGTTGAGCAAATATTTAAATCAGGTTTTAAAGAGTTCTCTCGCCTAAGCCAATTACCAGGTATGGAGCCAGATGCAATTACGGTAGGTACTCAACGAGCAATGCGAGTAGCTATTGCAAGAGAAGAAGAGAAATTACAAAACCACTTACCGTTCTTGGCAACCGTTGGCTCAACTAGCCCTTATGTGGGTTTGTTTGGTACTGTTTGGGGTATTATGCACGCCTTTATGGGATTAGCGAATGTACAGCAAGCAACACTTTCTACGGTTGCACCAGGTATTGCGGAAGCATTGATTGCCACAGCGATTGGTTTATTTGCTGCTATTCCTGCGGTAATAGGTTATAACCGATTTGCAGCACGATCAGAAACTTTGTTAGGGCGCTATGAAACTTTTGCAGAAGAGTTCCAAGCTATTTTACACCGTAAAGTGCATTCATTTAATGACTAAAGAGGCATAATAAGGTGTCTAGACGTAATAAGCGTAAACCTGTTGCTGAGATGAATGTAGTGCCCTACATTGATGTAATGTTGGTGCTATTAGTTATTTTTATGGTAACTGCACCTATGTTGAATCAAGGGGTAAAGGTTGATTTACCAAAAGTAACTAGTGAACCATTACCTTCTGATACTAAGCAAAAGATTCTTACTGTATCAGTGAAAGCAGATAGTACCTATTATCTTTCTTATGGTGAAGGAGTAGATAACACAGGGGCAGGTAATAAGGCAATTTCATTGGAAGATATGACTAGCCAAGTGACTAAAATTATTACTGCACCAGGTAATGCAGGTAGCCAAGTATTTATCAGAGGAGATAAAACAGCGAGTTATGGATTAGTAATGGCAGCTATGTCAGCTTTACAACAAGCAGGCGTTAGCAATGTTGGATTGATAACAGAGTCTCCTAATGGCTAAGCGTTTCATTTCTTCAGAAAACTATACGATCCCCATAGTATTAGCCGTGATAGTTCATGTGCTAGTATTAGCTGGCTTTTTTATTGGTTGGTCGAATCATCCTGATATTTCTGCTGCTAAGCCTACTATGGTAGCTACTTTATATGAGGTAACTTCAAAAAGCCCTGCTACCACTCAAACATCTGAAAAGATAGCAGGTGAAGCAGAAAAAACTAAAGCTCCTCTATCAAAAGATGATCAAACAGCAACACAACGTGAAGAGCAAAAGAAAATAGCTGAACAGCAGGCCAAAGCAAAAGCAGAGGCTGCTGCTAAAAAACAGGCTGAAGATAAAGCGAAGGCAGATAAGGCAAAGGCTGATACTGATGCAAAAAAAGTAGCAGACGCTAAAGCAAAAGCAGAGGCTGCTAAAAAACAAGCAGAAGACAAGGCCAAGACGGAGAAAGCTAAAGCAGATAAGGCCAAGGCAGACAAAGCGAAGGCTGATGCTGAAGCCAAAAAGAAAGCTGCAGCAGATGCAAAGGCCAAGGCTGATGCAGCAGCACGAAAGGCTCAAGAAGATAAAGAGGCGGCTGCACTAGCAGATCTGCTAGGTGATAAAGTTGAGCATGCAGCCACTAAGGGAGATCAAGCAGGTAGTCAAGTAGTAGGTAGTATTGATGATTTAATTAAACGTTTAGTACAAGAGAATTGGACAGAGTTGGGTAATCCTGTGCCAGGTACTACCGTAGAATTAATGATTCAGATGTTACCTGATGGTACTATTACCAATGTAACAGTTAGTCGTAGTAGTGGTAATGCAGCCTTTGATACTTCGGCAGTGAATGCCGCTAAAAATCTTGGAAGAATACCTGAAATACAGAAATTAGATTCAAATACATTTAATCAGCTTTACCGACAAAGAAAATTCATTTTTACATCGAAAGGTTTATAACAGTGAAAAAGTTTATTCACATTCTCATCTTATATGTCATTGCTTTTATGGGCACTGCTAATGCAGCAGATGCAATTGTTATTGATGGTGGCAGTAATAAAGCTATTTCTATTGCTGTGGTGCCATTTGGTGATTCTGGTACACCAGATATTGCGACTTTGGTAGGCAATGATTTATATAATTCAGGTATTTTTGAACCATTACCTCGTCAAAATATGTTAAGCACGCCTCACAGACCTAATGAAGTTGCCTTTAGAGATTGGACAGCAGTTAATGCACAATTTTTATTAATAGGTAATGCAAGTAATGTGGGGGGTAAAATACAAGTACAATACTATTTGTATAATGTTACCTCACAACAGCAAATTTTTAGTGGTTCTGCTGTGGGTTCACCTAATCAAATTAGAAAGTTAGCTCATTATGTTTCTGATCAAGTATTTGAAAAGTTAACAGCTATAAAAGGTGCTTTCTCTACAAAATTACTTTATGTAACTTCAGCTGGCAATAATAGTTATACTTTACAAATGTCTGACTATGATGGTGCTAATTCAGTTACCTTGTTAAATTCAAAAGAACCTATTCTTTCTCCTCGCTTTTCTCCAGATAATAGGAAAGTGGTTTATGTTTCTTTTGAAAGCAAACGCCCACGTATTTATATGCAGGATATTGCGACAGGTACCCGTGACCAATTAACAAATTATGTAGGCTTAAACAGTGCGCCATCTTGGTCTCCCGATGGACAAAGGTTAGCTTTTGTATCCTCTAAAGATGGTAACCCAGAAATTTATACTATGCGTTTAGATAGTAAGTTAGTACATCGTTTAACTAATAATAATGCTATTGATACGGAGCCTTTCTGGAGTAAAGATGGTAGAAGCATTTATTTTACTTCTGACCGTTCAGGTAGCCCCCAGATTTATAAAATAAATGTAGCAACAGGTAGTACAGAGCGAGTAACAAGCACAGGTAACTATAATGCTAATCCTAAGTTATCTGCTGATGATGGTATGTTAGTGATGGTACATCGCCAAGACGGTTATCGTAACTTTGTGATTGCCACACAAAATTTAGTAACCAATAGAGTTAGTATTCTATCTAATACTAATTTAGATGAGTCACCTACTATTGCACCAAATGGAACAATGGTAATCTATGCAACACGTAAACAAGGTAAAGGCGTTTTGATGTTGGCCTCTATTAATGGACGCGTTCGCATTGAGCTACCAATTGATAATGGAGATATACGTGAGCCTTCATGGTCACCTTTTATAAAATGAGTTTTGTTATAGTTGAATAAGTTTGTTAATGAATATTAATTTTGGAGTTTTGATCAAATGAAAATTACTAAGTTTGCTATTTGTGCACTAATAATGGCCTTTGTTGTAGGTTGTTCTTCTAATAAAAATAATGATACCTCAGGTTCAACTGATGGTAACTCAGGCTATGATTCTAATGCAGGGGTAGGTGTTGGTACTGGTGATACTAGCGGTTTTAATGGTATGAGTGCGGAAGAAGTAGCTGCCTTAAGAGCGATTACTACCTTCTATTTCAATTATGATAGTTCAGATTTACAACCAGATTCAATGCGCGCTTTAGATGTACATGCCCATGACTTAATGCAAAATGGTAAACATGTTGTATTACAAGGTCATACTGATGAACGTGGTACTCGTGAGTATAATATGGCATTAGGTGAGCGTCGTGGTAATGCAGTAAAACGTTATTTAACTATGCAAGGTGTTTCTCCTTCACAGTTAGAAGTAGTTTCTTACGGTAAAGAGCGTCCAGCAGTGAGCGGACATGATGAAGCTGCATGGGCTAAAAATCGCCGTGTTGAGTTAATATTTCAATAAAGGATAGTGACTAATGAGATTGAGGATTTGGCAATTAAGCGTACTTGCATTATGTGGTTTCCCGTTATTAACTTTGGGACAGACAGCAGGACAGAATAATTCCAATTCTTCTGCTCTGTCAGGTCAAGCACAAGTATTTATGCAGTTACAGCAAATGCAGAATCAGATTAATCAGTTGCAAGGTACTGTAGAAGAACAGCAACTGTTAATTAAGCAATTGCAACAAGAAAGTTTGGATCGCTATCAGGATTTAGATAAACGTTTATCGAATGCTAATAGCCAGCCAGCAAAACCAGCTAGTAGTGATAATAGTAAAGCAATAGATGCTAATCAGCCATTAACACCACCAGCTAAACAAAGTAATGCACCTGCAGATCCTGAACAGGAAAAAATTTATTATAATGCTGCTTTTGGTTTGATTCAAAAGAAAGATTATGCAAAAGCTGAACAGGCATTTACTGCTTTTTTAAATAAATTTCCAAATAGCCAATATGCAGGTAATGCTCAATATTGGCTAGCAGAAGTTAATTTAGTACAGGGTGACTCACAGGGAGCTAGTACTAATTTTAGTAAAGTGATACAGCAGTATCCTAATCATTCTAAAGTACCTGATGCGATGTATAAATTAGCAACAGTACAACAGAAATTAGGTAATAATGATAAGGCTAAAGAGTTACTTAATCAGTTAGTTGCAAAGTATCCTAATAGTTCAGCAGCTACTTTAGCAAAACGCAGTTTATAAATAGTAAATTAATTATTGTTTATATTTTTAGGTATAGCTATATTCTCTAAGAGAATGTAGCTATTGTTTTTTTGCATCGGAGTCGGATGGCCTGTTTCGCTGTTACGACCGGGGCTTATTATGAAATTACGTATTACAGAGATTTTTTATTCATTACAAGGTGAATCTCGTTCTATTGGTTTACCAACTGTTTTTATTCGTTTAACAGGTTGTCCCCTGCGTTGTCAGTATTGTGATACTACTTATGCATTTAAGGGGGGAGAGTTGGTTGAGCTAACAGCTATTATGGAAAAAGTAGCTTCTTATAATCCACAATATGTCTGTGTGACAGGTGGTGAGCCTTTAGCCCAACCAAATTGTATTATGTTACTTAAGCAATTATGCGATGCAGGTTATCAAGTTTCTTTAGAAACGAGTGGTGCATTAGATATTTCAGCAACGGATATTCGAGTGAGTCGGGTAGTAGATTTAAAAACACCTGATTCTCAAGAGGTAGAACGTAATCTATATGAGAATATTAATTATCTTACGAAAAATGATCAGATTAAGTTTGTGATTTGTTCGAGAGATGATTACGATTGGGCAAAAACAAAATTGATTCAATATGATTTGTCTAATCGGGTGGATGAGGTTCTGTTTTCACCCAGTTTTCAACAAGTAAAACCACAGCAACTAGCTGATTGGATTATTGCTGATAATTTACCTGTACGTTTTCAATTACAGTTACATAAGATTCTTTGGAATGATGAGCCGGGTCACTAATATGTCTACTTCAAGTTCAATTAAAAAAGCGATTATTTTATTATCAGGTGGTTTGGATTCAGCCACTGTTTTAGCCATAGCAAAAGCAGAAGGTTACCAATGTCATACGATTAGTTTTGATTATGGACAACGCCATAGAGCGGAACTTAATGCAGCAGAACAGGTCTCTAAACAACTAGGCGCTACTTCTCATAAGGTTATAAAGTTAGGATTAGGTGACATCGGTGGTTCAGCGTTAACGGATGAATCAATTGATGTGCCAGAATCTCCTTGTGAAGGCATTCCTATTACTTATGTGCCTGCACGTAATACGGTGTTTTTATCCTTAGCATTAGGTTTAGCCGAAGTGACCGAAGCACAGGATATTTTTATTGGTGTGAATGCAATTGATTATTCAGGTTATCCTGATTGTCGTCCAGAGTATATTGCTGCTTTTGAGAAAATGGCTAATTTAGCCACTAAAGCTGGAGTGGAAGGCAAGTCATTTCGTATTCAAGCACCTTTACAGAATTTATCAAAAGCACAAATTATTCAGCGTGGTATAGCTTGTGGTGTAGATTATGCTCTGACGATCTCTTGTTATCAGGCTGATGAACATGGATATGCTTGTGGTAAGTGTGATAGTTGTCGCTTAAGAGCGGAAGGTTTTAAACAGTCTGGTGTTACAGATCCAACTCGCTATGTAAAATAGCAGAAGGACCTAATTGAGAAATTAACTATATTGAGAAAAGGAGTTATTGATTATGCAGAGTGCTTATATGGTACTCACTTTGTTGATGTTAGTCGGGATTTCTCAATTAGGTAGCCGTTTATTACCCTTTATCCCTGTTCCTATTTTACAAATAGTTCTAGGTACTATTGTGGCATGGCCAGCTTTAGGGGTTCATGTTGAGTTTGAACCTGAGCTTTTTTTAATGCTATTTTTACCACCTTTGCTATTTTCTGATGGTTGGCAAGTACCCAAACGAGATTTATGGAAGTATAAAGGCCCCATTTTTCTATTAGCTGTAGGCTTAGTGCTTTTTACAGTGATTATTGCTGGCTATTTTATTCATTTTTTAATTCCTACCATCTCATTAGCTGCTGCTTTTGCCTTAGCTGCAATGCTTTCACCTACCGATGCAGTGGCTGTATCTGCGGTAACCAGAGGCAAGTTACCAATACCATTAATGCGATTGTTACAAGGCGAGTCATTAATGAATGATGCATCTGGCCTTGTTACCTTTAAGTTTGCCTTAGCTGCTGCAATTACAGGTGTTTTCTCTATAGTAGATGCGAGTGTAACTTTTCTTATAGTGGCTTTGGGTGGTTTGGCTGTAGGCGTTATATTGAGTTGGTTGTTAGGTCAGTTACGCAGTTGGATGATTAATCGTGGTTGGGATGATCCAGCTACCCACGTAATGTTCATGCTTTTACTACCATTTTTAGCCTATGTGGTAGCAGAGCATTTTCATGTTTCTGGTATCTTATCTGCAGTGGCAGCGGGGATGATGCAGAGTTGGGTAGATTTATTACCAAAACAAACGTCAACGAGGTTATTAAATCGAAGTGTTTGGACACTTTTAGAGTTTGTGTTTAATGGTTTAATTTTTATTTTATTGGGATTGCAACTTCCTGATATTATTAAAAAAATGTTAGCTCGTATAGGCCCTGAGCATCAATTTTCTACAATGATGCAACAAATATTCGTAATATTTCTGATCTTTTTTATTTTAATAGTGCTTAGATACCTGTGGATACAAAGTAATTGGTATTTAATAAATCGTTTAAATAAAGTACGCAAAAAATCAGCTTCAGACGTACCTCGAACTAGAAGAGCGGCTCTACTTTTAACGTTAGGGGGTGTACGCGGTGCAGTTACTTTGGCAGGTACATTATCAATACCTTTATTTATAGATGCTAAAGCAGGTATAGTTTTTCCTGAACGCGATTTAATGATTTTTATTGCAGTAGGCGTTATTTTATTATCCTTAATTACTGCGTGTATCTTCTTACCTCTGTTGTTACGTGGTATAGAGATGAGAGTGGATGAGGGACGTAGAAAAGAGCTTCGTGAGGCATGGCATAAAACAGCAGAGGCTGCTATTCATGCGCTTGAAACAGAGGAGTTAACTTCTGATCCTAATATTTCACAGAATGCTGCATTAGCGACTATGGTGGCAGAAACAAAAGCTAGAATCATGGCTGAGTATAGAGAGCATTTAAATGCTTATGATAATAATACGGAGGAAATGCAAGTCCGTGCTGAGCAAAATAATAAAGTAGAGAAAATGCTTAGGCTACGTGCACTACGTGCGCAACGTTTAGAATTATATAGATTAAGACGTCATCGTGCGATAGGTGATGATATTGTCAGACAGGTTTTAGATGAATTAGATTTGCAGGAAGCTACATTGAGCGGTGCAACATCTGCTCATTAATTGTTGCAATAACACCAAGCGATTAAGGAAAGATTGTTTTATAATCTACCAATCTTCTCCTTAATTAGCAGATAGGTTGTTGTAAAGAGGGTATATAAGTACATGAATCAGCAAGATTACTTTATATTATGGTCAATATATGCCGTAGCTGCATTCATATTGTTGTTAGCCAGTATCTTTTTTACTAGTTTCTTGTGGCGTTTGATTAAAGAGCCTATTGTTTTAGTTATTACTATTTTATTGTTTTCTCCTACTTTAATTAACCCTGAACCTGCTCAATATGCCCCAGCTATTGCAGTAATGGCAATGGATTTTTTAATGCAGGTAGGTGATCATCAAGTAGCCATTGCCAATGAATTACTCTATAGAGTGGAAATAGCATTAGCTATTTATTTTATCTTTGCTATTTTTATTCGTTGGCCGCTAGAATATGGTTTTCGTAAATGGAGACAAAAACGTCAAAGTAATAAAGAGCAAGAGAGTATAATCTCTGTAGAAGAAGAGATTCAAGAACCAAGGTCATCATTACAGGCTGAAGAGAAGCTTTAATTTATATAATTAAAGTGTCATTAGGGGAGTTGTGAACATACGTACTATTTTAGTATTAAAGAAAGGATGTTTATATTGTACCAATCATGTTCTAAGGTCATTATATGTCTCAACAAATAGTTACTGATATTGTTATTGTAGGTGGTGGAGTTGCTGGATTATGGCTTAATGCACGACTTCATCAATTAGGTTATAGTACTTTAGTGATTGAAAATAATACGTTGGGAGGCGGACAATCTGTAAAGTCACAAGGCATTATTCATGGAGGTACTAAGTATGCACTAAATGGTGCATTAACAGGTGCTTCTGAGGCCATTTCAGGAATGCCTAAACGTTGGCGAGACTGTTTGGCAGGAAATGGTGAATTAGATTTAACAGGTGTTAATATTCTAAGCCATTATCACTATTTATGGTCACCAGGAAGTATTGCGGGTAATTTAATGAGTTTCTTTGCGAGTAAAGCTTTAAGAACTCGTGTAAAACAAGTAAAAAATAATGAATTACCTATGGCTTTGCAAAATGAACAGTTTAAGGGCAAAGCTTACCAGTTAGACGAATTAGTTTTAGATGTTCCTACTTTAATTAGTAGATTGGTGGAGTTGTCAGAAAACAATGTTTTAGCAGCTAAATCATTATCAGCTGTTAGTGTTTCTAAAGATAAAACAGTTATAAAAGCAGATGATTTTACTATAGAAACACAATGTTTGGTTTTATCAGCTGGTGAAGGTAATGAAGAACTGATGAAAGGTTTTAATCTTACTAAACCTGTAATGCAACTCAGACCTTTGCATATGGTAATGGTTAAGTCACCCAATATTAAACCATTGTATGCTCATTGTTTAGGTGCTGGAGTAAAACCCAGACTAACGGTTACAACACATTACCATCAAGATGGTACCCCTGTTTGGTATTTAGGTGCAGAGTTATCTGAAGCCAACGGTGTTGCCAGAAGTGAAAGTGAGCAAATAGAGTTTGCAAAATCGGAAGTAGCTAAGCTTCTTCCTTGGATTGATTTATCAAATGCAGAGTGGGTAACACTTAGAGTTAATCGTGCTGAGCCTGCTCAGAATAGTTTGATGCGTCCAGATAATGCCTTTATAGCAGAACAATTACCTATTATTGTAGGCTGGCCAACAAAATTAGCGTTAGCGCCTGATTTTGCAGATCAATGCATTAACAGTTTACAAAAAAATAATATAAAACCACTTTATCAACAACCATTGCCTCAACTTCCTAAGCCTTTTGTTGCCAAAAGAGTGTGGGATGAATTATTGCCATGAAAACTTTACATGAGTTGTACAGACCTTTAGGTAGTACAGGAATTGAAGTTTCTCCAATAGGTTTGGGGACTGTCAAAATTGGTCGTGATCAAGGTGTTAAATATCCAGCACATTTTACTATTCCTAATGATGATGAAGTTAAAGTATTGTTAAGAACAGCGCGTGATTTAGGTATTAACACCTTAGATACAGCTCCGGCTTATGGTAATAGTGAACAGCGATTAGGAGAATTATTAACTGATCGTGAGCAGTGGATAATAGTTAGTAAAGCAGGTGAAGAATTTATTAATGGTTCTTCTTCTTTTGATTTTAGTGTCACACATATTACTTCTTCCATTGAGCGGAGTCTTAAACGCTTACAAACAGATTATATTGATGTATTGTTAATACATTCTGATGGTAATGATTTACCCATTGTAAATGATCTAGAATTGTGGGACACGTTAAAAAAGCTAAAAGAACGAGGTCTTATCCGTAGTTTTGGTTTATCTGGAAAGACAGTTGAAGGTGGTATTAAAGCATTGCAGCAAAGTGATTGTGCAATGGTAACTTTTAACTTAAATGAACAGTCTGAAAAAGCAGTTTTGGACTATGCAGCTCAAAATAATAAAGGTATCTTTATCAAAAAAGCATTAGCTAGTGGGCATGTATGTGCTAATGTTGATAAATCTCCTATCGAAGCTAGTTTTGATTTAGTTTTTTCGCAACCAGCAGTATCATCATCAATTGTTGGTACAATTAATCTTCATCATTTAAAACAAAATATAGATGCAGCAATTGCTTGTTTAATTAAGTAGCTATGGCATAGCTAATCAATATAAAAATTAAATCGAATTAATACGAAGTTATACAGTAATTCTCCAGATGTGCGAGACCATTATAGGTTAGCTGTATTGTATGAACGTAATAGTCGTGATTGTTCTGCTTATATACATCAATAGTAAGAAAAGTTATGGCTCAAGAAATAAAGCTACCTTTCTCAGCAGAGAATAATAAAATATCTCCTGCTTTTAATTCATTGATTTGCATAATTTCGTCCTTCTTTTGTTATGAAAGTTAAACAGTCATCATTATTAAGATTGATCAATACCGCCAAAACGTTGATAGAAACTTCTATTTGCCTCTGCAAGCAATCCGTCTGCATTTTCTAGATTTTGATTAATCCATTTTTCTGCTGAAGAGGATATTAGACGATAGATATTACGACATAATTGTCTAGCTGCTCTCCCTTCCCAATCATTTGGTAATAACTCATCAGGTAGTTGAGGATCACGTAACTGTAATTTTCGATACTCATGGATAAGCAGTAATCTTATTAAGAAAGCATCACTAGGTTTTATAATTTTTGCTAAAGATAACTCTTGTAAAAGAGGGCGAAATGATTGCACAAAAGTTTGATATCCTTGTTTTAGCAAATCAATATTCCAACTTTCAGTGACTTGTTGTCTTAACGCTATAGAAGCCAGTATTTCTTGTGGTGTAGTAAAGAAGATAATGCAATCTTCTAAAACATCTAACTCTTGTAGGGTAGTGAAAATATCAGTGCGATCATATTGTGGACTACCCATAGTGTTAGGAGCTAATAATGCAAAGCCTAACCATTCTAATTTTTCACGAACTATTTTTCGTTTTTCTGTTGGAAGTTGTGAGGATATTATTATACACCACGTGCCATTCCATGATGCTGGGTTGGGAGAGTAGACTCGTTTAAATGCTTTTTCAAAACAACTACGTCCGTAATTTGTTAAAGCATAATAGCTTTTTCTGCCTATTTTATCATTAGTTAGCCAATTATCTTGGGTTAGTCGAAAAATTGAAGTTCTTACTAATCGTTCATTAATACCTAAAGGTTGTAATGCTTGGATTAAACTACCTAACCAAATACTACCACCATGAGGTTCTATCACATCTCCAAACAGAGTGATAATAAGTGAACTAGCTCTTATTGTTACTTGTTGTTGGTAGTTTTCAATAAGTTGGTTAAGTGTAGCTAATGTTGTCATGATTAAGTAATAGAATAAGTTATTGGAAAATAAGTAAGTTGAAAACTAATGACTATATCAGTTTTTATTTAGGAAAGAAATTTGGGCTTTAATAATGGATCTTCAGCTGTTAAAGGTCTATTTTCCTCTATTGCGGATAATGGTTCACAAATTTCCATATTGATGAGGCAATGTTTAGCAAGCGCTTGATATTCCTTAGTACCTCGTTGTTTCCAAGCCAGTTCTTTATCCATTAATTTGCGTTTAACTTCAGCAGGGGTACCCATAATCATCGACTGTTCTTCACAACTAAAACCTGCCTTAACAAAGGATGTAGCAGCGACAATGCAACGTGGTGCAATATGTGCACCATCCATTACAACTGCATTCATACCCACTAAACAATCTTCGCCAATGATACAGCCATGTAATACAGCACCATGACCAATATGACCATTTTTTTCAACGATTGTTTCTGCACCAGGAAAACCATGCATAACACAGGTATCTTGGAAATTACTGCCTTCTCGTAAAATAAGGCGACCAAAGTCACCGCGTAAGCAAGCAAGAGGGCCTATATAACATCCTGCTTCAACAATAACATCACCAATTAATACAGCAGTTGGATGAACATAGGCAGTTGGATGTACTACTGGAGTAAGATTTTGATATCGATAGCAAGTCATAATATTCTTATTTTAAAATGTTAATGAGAGAAATATATAATATATGATATTTAAAAATAAATAATATAAAAAATATGTAATATATTTTTATGTTTGTAAAAGATTTTATTTTATAAACTATAATTATTATTAATACATTCTTTTGTAGGATTTGCATATAATCATTTTTTACTATAAACAGTGATTATAAATAAAAATATAATACATTTTTAATGATTGTTTTAAATATTTTGTATCTTATTTGGTGATCTGGATATATGAATTTATTTAAATAATAAAAAAGCTAGTATAAACTGTAATCTGTTAACAGCTATTAGTATTAAAACAATAAAAACTTTATTAATAAGAGGGTGATCAGCATGTCTTTTGAGCATATTATTTTTAGCCTTGAGAATGGCATTGCAAAGCTAACATTAAATCGTCCAAAACAGCTAAATAGTTTTAATGAAGCTATGCATAAAGAAGTTAAACAGGTTTTAGATGAAATACAGTGTAACGAGCAAGTACGAGTTTTAGTGTTAACTGGTGCTGGACGTGGCTTTTGTGCAGGACAAGATTTAAGTGATCGTAATGTCAAAGCAAGTTCAGAGATGCCAAATTTAGGTTACTCAATAGAGCAATTTTATAATCCATTGATTTTACAATTACAAGATTTAGCGATACCAACTATTTGCGCTGTTAATGGTGTAGCGGCTGGCGCTGGCGCTAATATTCCATTAGCTTGTGATATTGTTATTGCTGCAAAATCAGCTAGCTTTATTCAAGCCTTTGTGAAAATAGGTTTAATTCCAGATTCTGGTGGTACATGGATATTACCTCGTTTAATTGGGTTGGCGAGGGCAAAAGCATTAACTTTGTTAGGTAATAAGTTATCTGCAGAACAGGCTGCTGATTGGGGATTGATTTGGCAATGTGTGGATGATGATAAGTTAGTTGAAGAAACGGATAAATTAGCTAGTCATTTCGCTGCTCAGCCTACCTATGGTTTAGCTTTAACAAAACAAGCATTGAATGTAAGTTTTGATAATACATTAGAGCAACAACTTAATATTGAACGTGATTTACAACGTCTAGCAGGACGTAGTGAAGATTATAAAGAAGGTGTTGCTGCATTTATAGAAAAACGTGCACCAGCATTTAAAGGTAAGTAATAGTATTTATTAGCTAATGGGAGGATTTGTATGAATTAATTAAGTGATCATTTATTAACTATTACTTTTGAATAAATTGTAAAAATAACAATAATAAATTTTAAAACTAAATTAGTTTCACTGAAAACAAGTACAATAGAGAGTGTGTGATTATGCAAAAAGTACAATTAGATCCAATTGAAACAGCCAGTATTGATGAGTTGCGTGGGCTACAAATTGAACGTTTAAAACAAAGTGTTAAATATGCTTATGATAATGTTCCTTTTTATCGTCAAAAATTTGAAGAGCAAGGTGTTCATCCAGACGAATTAAATTCTCTAGAGGATTTAAGTAAATTCCCTTTCACCGTTAAAACAGATTTACGTGATAACTATCCGTTTAATATGTTTGCAGTACCTATGAATAAAATCGTTCGATTACATGCTTCTAGTGGTACAACAGGAAAACCAACAGTAGTAGGATACACACAAAATGATATTGATGCATGGGCCAATGTAGTAGCACGTTCTATTCGTGCGGCTGGCGGTAAACCTGGTGATAAAGTACAGGTTTCTTATGGTTATGGCTTATTTACAGGTGGTCTGGGTGTTCACTATGGCGCAGAACGCTTAGGCTGTGCTGTCATTCCTATGTCTGGTGGTCAAACCGAAAAGCAGGTTCAACTTATTCTAGATTTAAAGCCAGATATTATTATGGTTACCCCTTCATATATGCTCAATATAGCAGATGAATTAGAGAAGCAAGGTATATCGGCAGAGGAGATTAATCTACGCGTAGGAATTTTTGGTGCTGAACCTTGGACTGGTGATTTGCGTCAAGCTATTGAGAGACGTCTTGGTATTAATGCATTGGATATTTATGGTTTATCAGAAATGATGGGACCAGGCGTTGCGATGGAGTGTATTGAAACTAAAGATGGCCCAACCATTTGGGAAGATTATTATTATCCTGAAATTATTGATCCTGTTACTTTAGAAGTATTACCTGATGGTGAAATTGGGGAGTTGGTTTTAACAGGTTTACAAAAAGAAGCATTGCCTATTATTCGTTATCGTACCCGTGATTTAACGCGATTATTACCTGGTACTGCTCGCCCTATGCGTCGTTTAGAGCGAATCACTGCACGTAGCGATGATATGATGATTATCCGTGGTATTAATGTGTATCCAACCCAAATTGAAGAGCTTGTATTAAAAGTACCACAGCTTTCTGAAACATACGAAATACATTTAACTCGTAGAGGTAATCTAGATAGTTTAAGCCTCCATGTAGAGTTTAAAGCTGATTATCAAGGTTTATCTGATGATGTAAAAAATAGAGCACTTCAAGAGCTGTCAAAGCACTTTAAAAACTATATAGGTATTAATGCGGAGATTATAGTAAGACCTTGTTATAGTATTAAACGATCAGAGGGTAAGGCTGCTAGGGTTTTTGACCAACGTAAGGCGTCCTAAATATAAAAAAGTCTTAATATGATACTTTTTGTTTAATTTAATAAAAAATAATGTATCATATTTAGGCAAACAAAAATAAGAAAGGAGACATCCCATGTATGCACAACTAGTCGAGACAGGTGTAAAGCGTATCAAAACTTTTGAAGAAATGTCTGATGAAGAAAAAGCTTTTCAAATACGTATTGATGAAGAAATTAAGATAGAACCTAAAAATTGGATGCCTGAGGCATATAGAAAAACACTTATACGTCAAATATCACAACATGCTCATTCAGAAGTAGTGGGTATGTTGCCTGAGGGAAACTGGGTAACTCGTGCCCCTTCTTTTAAACGCAAATTACAGTTAATGGCAAAGATTCAAGATGAGTCTGGGCATGGTTTATACTTGTACAGTGCGATGGAAACATTAGGTGCTGATCGTGATGAGGAAGTGGCCAAACTACATGCAGGTAAAGCTAAGTATTCAAGTATCTTTAATTACCCTACATTGAATTGGGCTGATGTAGGTGCTGTCGGTTGGTTGGTTGATGGAGCTGCTATTGTTAACCAAGTAGCCTTACAACGTACTTCTTATGGTCCTTATTCTAGAGCGATGATTCGTATTTGTAAGGAGGAGAGCTTCCATCAACGTCAAGGTTATGAAATTTTATTAACCATGATGCAACAAGGTAATGCTGCTCAAAAAGAAATGGTGCAGGATGCTATTAACCGTCTTTGGTGGCCGTCTTTAATGATGTTTGGTCCTAGTGATCATGACTCACCTAATAGTGCTCAATCAATGGCATGGAAAATTAAACGTAAAAGTAATGATGACTTACGCCAACAATTTATTGATCAAACTGTACCACAACTAGAGTTTCTAGGCTGTACAGCACCTGATCCAGAGTTGAAATGGAATGAAGAACGTAGTCATTATGATTTTGGTGAAATCAAGTGGGATGAGTTTTATGAAGTAATTAAAGGCAATGGGCCTTGTAACTATGAGCGTATTACAACAAGACGTAAAGCTATTGACGACGGTGCTTGGGTTCGTGAAGCAGCCGTAGCTTATGCTGCAAAACAAAACATGAAAAATAAAAATCAAGTTGCCTAATTAGGAGAATAACAATGTCAGAGTGGACTTTATACGAAGTATTTGTACGTAGTAAACATGGTCTTAATCACAAACACGTAGGCAGTATTCATGCCGCGGATGGGCGTATGGCTATCGAAAGTGCGCGTGATTTATATACCCGTCGTAACGAAGGGGTAAGTATTTGGGTTGTTCCATCTACTGATATTACAGCCTCTTCACCTGATGAAAAAGAAGCATTATTTGATCCATCAGAAGATAAAGTATATCGCCATGCTAGCTTTTACGAGCTACCTAAAGAAGTTGGACAAATGTGAGGTAGTTATGTCAAAAGATATTTTAGTGAATTATTTACTGCACTTAGGTGATAGTGCATTAATCACAGGGCAGCGACTTTGTGAGTTGTGTGGCAGAGCGCCAGCATTAGAAGAAGAAATTGCGCTAATGAACCTTGGTTTAGACTTAGTAGGTCAAGCAAGAAATTGGATGGATTATGCAGCAGAAGTTGTGAATGATGGACGTTGCGCTGATGATTTAGCTTATCGTCGTGATGAAAGAGCTTACCGTAATTTATTGTTAGTGGAACAGCATAATGGTGATTATGCAGTGACTACCTGTAAATTATTCTTCTATGATGTTTGGCATTATCATACTTTACAAAGTTTAACTAATAGTAAAGATGAAAGAATAGTAGCCATTGCTGCTAAAGCATTAAAAGAGGTGAGTTATCATCTACGTCGTTCTACTGAATGGATAAAACGTTTTGCAGATGGTACTGAGGAAAGTAGAAAACGGCTATTAGCTGCAATTAATGAATTATGGCGTTTTACTTATGAATTAGAGCATCCAAATGAAACCATCAAACAGTTATTTGCAGAAGGTGTTATAGAAGATCCTCAGCAAGTGGCTAGTAATTGGCGTAAAACGGTTACAGATGTATTCACCAGTGTGGATATTAAAGTACCAGAACCCGCTAAGTATATTTATTTAGATGGTAGTAAGGGTATGCATACAGAGTTATTGGGTATCATCCTAGCTGAAATGCAGTTTTTACCAAGAGCCTATCCAGATGCAGTATGGTAATTTGATTGCAGGTGACTCAGGAGCCCGTATAGGGTCTCCTGCAGACATCGAGCGTGCATGGAAGATTTTAGAGCAGGTTATGGATCCAGAAGTACCTGTAGTAAGTGTAGTTGATCTAGGGATCATTCGTAATGTTGATTGGCAACAGGGGCATCTATTGGTGGGAGTAACACCTACTTACTCTGGTTGTCCTGCTACTGATTTTATAGAAGAAGAAATCAGAGATGCTTTGGAAAAGGCAGGATTTATTAATCCTAAATTAGAGCGTCAATTGAGCCCTGCATGGACTACCGCATGGATTACTACACGAGGGCGCGAAAAACTGGAGGCTTTTGGTATTGCCCCACCTGTTGATAGCCCTAATAAGGGGAGTCTTACCCATAATGAACCAGTAGTTAGATGTCCGCAGTGTGGTAGTACACATACTGAGGTTATTAGCCAGTTTGGTTCTACTGCTTGTAAAGCACTTTATCGTTGTAATGAATGCGCTGAACCATTTGATTATTTTAAGTGCATTTGATGAAAAGAATAAACGGAGAATAATAATGAAAAAGCAGTTCCATCAATTAACTATCACGGATATACGTCCAGAAACACGTGATACTGTATCAATTGCTTTTGGTGTTCCAGCAGATTTAGCAAACGATTTTCGTTTTAATCCAGGTCAATATCTTGTGTTAAAAAAAGATATTAATGGTGAAGATGTAAGACGCTCTTACTCTATTTGTAGTGGTCTTTATGATAATGAACTACGGGTTGCTGTTAAGAAAGTAGCCGATGGTTTGTTTTCTACTTATGCCAATGAGCAACTTAAAGTAGGTGAAAGTTTAGAAGTAATGCCGCCAGATGGTAACTTCTATATTGAATTAGATGTTAATCGTGCAGCTAATTACTTGGCGGTAGCTGCGGGTAGTGGAATTACACCTATTTTATCAATTATTAAATCTACTTTAGAGGCAGAGCCAAAAAGTACCTTTACACTAGTTTATGGTAATCGCTCTACACCTAATACTATTTTTAGAGAACAGTTAGAAGATTTAAAAAATACTTACTTAGAACGTTTAAATCTTATCTTTATATTTAGTCGAGAACCTCAAGATATTGATCTTTATAATGGACATGTTGATGCCGAAAAGTGTCAAACATTCTTCTCTCGCTGGATTGATTTAGCTAATACCACGGCTGCATTTATCTGTGGTCCACAGGAAATGACAGAGATTGTTAAACAGCAATTACTTGATGGTGGTATGAGTAAAGAACACATCCACTTTGAGTTATTTGCAACCTCAGCGCCTCAGCAAAAAATGAGGGAGCGTACTACAGTTAAAGGTACTGATAAGCAAACTAGTCAGGTTACTGTAGTCGTTGATGGACGTAGTCAAACTATTGACTTGCCAAGAAATACTGAGAGTATTTTAGAAGCAGCAAATAAACAGGGTGCTGATCTACCTTTCTCTTGTAAAGCAGGTGTTTGTTCAACTTGTAGAGCAAAAGTGGTGGAAGGTGAAGTTGAAATGGATAATAACTTTGCCTTAGAAGATTACGAGGTGGCTGCAGGTTATGTGTTGTCCTGCCAGTGTTACCCACTGAGTGATAAAGTTGTTTTAGATTATGATCTATAAGTTTTTATTTTATAGTTATTAAAAATTACTTATATCAGCTTCTTAAAACAACAACTAATAAAGAAAAGTTAAAGTAAATATAAAATGGAGTAATGTTAATTGCTCCAATTTAAACTCTAGAATCACATCTAAATAGAATTTAATTAAACCTTAACACCTTTGTGTGTAGGTGGTTGGGAGAAATTACTAATGTCTGTCATACAAAGTTTTATTGCTGGACAATGGGTTGGACAACAAACATCGCAAGCGTTAACCAGTGCTATTAATGGTAGTATTATTGGTTACACTCATGCAGAATCTTTAGATTTTAATGAAGCATTAGACTATGCTTATAAACAAGGACAATGTTCCTTACGAAAATTTGACTTTCAACAACGTGCTGCACAGCTAAAAGCATTAGCCGTTTACCTTAATAAACACAAAGAAGAATTATATAAAATTTCTTATTATTCAGGTGCTACTCGAAATGATAGTTGGATTGATATTGAAGGTGGAATAGCTACTCTTTTTGCCTATGCGAGTATTGGGCGAAGAGAGTTGCCATCAGGTAATGTATTGCACGAAGGCCCTGTAATCCCATTAGGTAAAGAAAATCATTTTGCAGGAACCCATATTTTAGTACCGCGTTCTGGTGTAGCTGTACATATTAATGCGTTTAATTTTCCAGTATGGGGATTATTAGAAAAATTTGCCCCTAACTTTTTAGCAGGTATGCCTTGTATTGCTAAACCAGCTACTTCAACCTGTTATTTAACAGAAGCATTAGTTAAGTTAATAGATAAATCTGATATTTTACCTACAGGTAGCTTACAATTAATTATAGGTTCTACAGGCGATTTATTAGATATTTTAACTGAACAAGATGTGGTGACTTTTACAGGATCTGCGTCAACAGCCAATAAGTTACGTAGTAATATCCATTTAATTAGTCGTTCAATTCCTTTTAATGCTGAAGCCGATTCGTTAAATGCGGCTATTCTCGCTTCTGATATATCACCTAATGATGCTGAGTTTGATATTTTTGTTAAAGAAGTCGTGCGTGAAATGACCGTGAAGGCTGGTCAGAAATGTACAGCTATTCGTCGTATTATTGTACCAAAACAGTATATTGATGAGGTGGCGGAACGCATTAAAGATCGATTAGCTAAAGTTACAGTGGGTGACCCTGCTGTTGAAGGCGTTAAAATGGGGGCAGTTGCTTCTTTAGAGCAAAAGCAAGATGTTGAACAGCATATTGCTAAGTTATTAAAAAACAGTGAATTAATTTATGGAGAGAGTGCTGATTTTGCACCTGTAGGTAATAATCTGAAAGAGGGTGCTTTCTTACAACCGACTTTATTATTAAGTAAGCAGTCGGCTGCTGACGCAAGTGTTCATTCAATAGAGGCATTTGGACCTGTCAGCACCTTAATTGCTTATTCTGGTGATATTGAAGAGGCTGTTGCTATTGCCTCTTATGGTAAAGGTAGTTTAGTGAGCACATTAACGACTAAAAAGCCAAGTCTTGCAGCTCAAGCTATACCTACTGCTGCTCGTTGGAATGGACGTATATTAGTATTGGATAAAGAGGCGGCTCTCGAATCTACAGGACATGGTTCTCCTTTGTCCATATTGAAACATGGTGGTCCAGGGCGTGCTGGTGGTGGCGAAGAATTAGGTGGATTACGCGCAGTTAAACATTATTTACAGCGTACAGCTATCCAAGGTTCACCTACTATGTTGGCCGCTATTACCAAAGAGTATGTAAGAGGCTCAGAGATTATTGAAACACCTACTCATCCTTTCCGTCATTATTTTGAAGATTTACAGATAGGTGAGTCATTATTAACTCATCGTAGAACAGTAACAGAAGCTGATCTTGTGAACTTTGGCTGTTTATCGGGTGATCATTTTTATATGCATTTCGATGAAATCGCCGCTAAAGACTCACTGTTTGGTAAACGAATAGCGCATGGTTATTTTGTCTTATCCGCTGCTGCTGGGTTATTCGTATCAGCAGCCCCAGGGCCAGTATTAGCTAATTATGGTTTGGATAATCTACGCTTCGTTAATCCTGTTGGTATTGGTGATACGATTCAAGCACGCTTAACCTGTAAACGTAAAATAGATCAAGGTAAAACATCACCTGATGGTACAGGGCAGGGTGTAGTAGCTTGGGATGTGCAAGTAACTAATCAAAATGATGAGTTAGTTGCTAGCTATGATATTTTAACGCTGGTAAGCAAGAAAGAGTAGTGTATAACATTGCCCACTACAATCTAAATTAGATATTGTAGTGAGCATAGCTGTTAAACAATAAACGAACAAGATTAACAAAGTAGTGTGAGATAATTTTAGTTATCTCACACATTAAAGATATTTATAGAATACTTAAAGGATATTGCACAATTAAACGTACTTCATTACGATCATCTAATGCAGATGAACGATAAGTAGCATGACGTACACGGAAACTTAAATCTTTTGCTGGTCCACTTTGTATGGTGTATTTAGCATCTAGATTATATTCCCATTCTTTACCCTTGCCATTTCCATAATTTGTCCATGAGTTGGCGATGTGTCGGCCATTAACGTATTTGTTAGTAATACTTAAACCTGGAATACCATAATCATCAAATTTGATAGTATAGGCTGCTTGCCAAGATCTCTCACCTTCATTGTTGAAGTCAGATACTTGAATAGAGTTACCTAAATAAATTGCGTCTTTACCATCAACACCATAAGGCATACCCCCTTTACCTGAGGAGCTTTGGTAACCCAGTAAGAATGTATGGGCACTAATAGTATAAGCACCCGTTAATGACCATGTATCAGAATCTATTTTATAGACATCTTTCATATCACCTTGGGCTTTTACACGGTAGTAATCAAAATTGAATTTTATATTTTGATTATCAGCTATAGGTATGTTGTAGCCTATGTTGGCGTATTGTTTTTTCCAGAAGTCTTTAACATCAGAGGCGAAAACACTAGCGGATAAGTCATTGGTGAATTGGTAGGTAACACCACCAAAGTAGATTTCTTTTAGACCTTTACCGTTATGTTGTTTATAGCTTAAGAAGCCATTGCTTTGCGAATCATAGCCACTTTGGTTACGCGATGAAAGTGCAGTAAAATGACCAAGCGTTAGTTGAAGTTTTTTTATCTCATTACTTTCAATCAATAGGCCAGTAGCGGATTCGGGTAGTAAACGACCATCATTAGTATCGAATACAGGAGTGCTAACAAACTGTTCACCATATTTGAAGGTGGTATTTGAGATTCTTGCCTTGGCGGCAACGCCTGCTCTACCAAAATCTTTTTCAGGTCTACCATTACTATCACGTGGAAATAAGTGGCTACCAGCTCTGCCTTTGCCTGAGTCGAGTCGCCAAGCATACATACCGATAGCATCAACCCCGAACCCTACTGTTCCTTCGGTATATCCTGAGTTATAGGTACCAATAAAGCCTAGTCCCCACTCTTCTTGATAGCTTTGTGCTTTTTTAGAACCGTGGCCATTTCGACTCGAGTTTCTATAATCTCGATTCATGTAAAAACTACGTGTTAAAACATCTAATTTGCTGCCCTCTATAAAACCCTTAGCTGATGCTTGAGCACTTTCATTAAAAATGCTTTTTTTAGCATCATCTTTTGTTTCAGCAGCATTTACTATGGGAATAAAAGATAATGCTGAAATAATAATGGCTATTTTAGTTGGTTTGTTAATCATGAAAATCCCCTAATCGCTAATGTTTTAAAAAAAGTATAGAGTGCTAGACATTTAAATAGTTATGCCTTTTTTAATAAGATAATATTGTTATAATCTGCTTTATTGAAATTTTCACTATCAAAAAATGGCAAATTTTTATCATTTTCTACAGTAATATGATTTAAATCAGAAATATTGATATTGGATATAGTGAAGAAGGAAAGTTTGAATATCGCTTCACAAGGTTTTTCTTGAGAAAGTTGATGAATATTATGGATGTTTAATGATTTGAAATAGTCTACTTTCCAAATATTTTTAATTTTATTTTTATTAATAAGTTTGGCAAGATATATTCGTTTAAATGACAGGGGATTAATGTTGGCAAAATTATGTTCTGTCATGATGGTAGAGTATTCTTTGGTATGTTCTTTAGCAAATACTCTAGGACTAGTAATAAAAAAAATTAATGCAAACATACAAAAACAAATGCTGTAAGTATATTTGATTGAATTCATTTAACACTCCAATGTTCATCTTTATCAATTCCATTAAAGTGACAGATTTTTATTACAAAATAATGACAAATAGAAAAAATTATATATTTGATTTGTTATGAATGGTCATAAGTATTGATTAGCTAGAAGTATTTTAAAGGATAAATTATAAATATCAGAAGTTTATTTATAAACTACACCTTTGCTATTGGACATAGTTGGTTCTAATTTAGTTGTGATGGTAGTTCTACTCTGATTTTTTTAATTCATTAGGATCAAAGCAAGGTACTTTTATTTCTGGATAGATACTCATGTTTTTGCCGGTGGAGTGGTTGAGACCTTGAATAAATTCTATTTTTCCAGTGGAAGTATGAATTTTGAATGTTGATTTTTCTATAGCAAAACGATTTGGGTAGCCTTGCTTTTTATACTATTTTCGATAGTCCAAGCTTCAGTAAAATTTAAACTTTTAATTGCCATTGCAACTAATATAGTTAAAGCTAATATTATCTATATTTTTTTGATAAGTGGTTTAATAAGAATTGATTAGTTTAATCCTAAAACAAAAGTTGGGTTAATCAGATCGTTTTATATAAAGTACGAATCCTGTGTAATGATATTTATGTTCAAACTGTTCTTGAGTGAATAGAGCCTTCCCTGTTAGAGGATCAGCAATTTCATAAACACTGTTTTGATAACTAAGCAAAGTGATAAAGTGACCAAAGTTATTTAACCGTACACCAATGATAGCTGGTGTGGGAACGCTTACTAAATCCTCTATATGTAAAAACTGATAATCAAAACCTTGGCTATGGGCATAACGAGCTAAATACCAATTCTCTGTTCCTGTTGCAGAGGTAAATACCTGTTTAGCAATATTGGCTTCAGTATCATCTTTACCATAGTATTTGAATATAGTAGCCAGTGAAGATGGACCACAGGTTGCAGGCGTAGTCTGTATAGCAACATTGTCCTGCCATTTATTTGTAAGGTTATTTTGTAGAGGTTTTATTAATGGTTTTATAAAAGGTAGGCTGATATAGACTAGCATAGCAGTTAGACACAAGCCTGTAAGAATACGATTTAGACTTAAAGATATTTTTTTATCTGCAAACCAAGCATTAAACACACCTATAAAAGGAGCAGCTAATATAACCAATAACTCTATATACGGATAGGCCCGAAACTGAGCATATATAGGATTTGCCCCAATAAGATCTGATAGGTAAGCAGCAGGAATACTTAGACTGATTAATGCCAGAATAAAACTAATCACAAGAAAAATTATTTTGTTTTTTGGTTTAGCTATTAATTTAGCTATTTTTGTTGAAGTAAAAAATAACAACAAACCAAGTAATAAACTTAAAATAAAGTTAGGATTAAATATCATAATATAATTTTACTTAGGTGCTTTATCGCATGACTAATAGTGAGAATTAATATTCCATCATTTAAATTGATTATCATACCTACCTGACAGTTTGGTTGCTGTTGATAAGATCAGAGATATTGTATTAAGTAACTAATTTATCTATCCTATCAATTGATAGGATGGATTTTATCATAAGCTAACATTAGGGGGTAATAAATGCTTTATCCTCTATAACTCGTAATGGTTGCATATCACTGGCTCCTTTGATCACTAGCGAGCGATCAGAGCGTAAGCACGCTCCTCCATAATGTCCACCAACAGCAAAGGTGCTTATTTGTACATAACGATTGGCTATTTGTGGTAAACACCAAAGTTGCTGATAGATATTTTCTTGTTCAGCAAACTTTCCTGTGGTTTTATCCAATACCTGTTCATTATGATTAACCAGCTCAATATTGCTACCACAACGCCCTGCGATGGGTTTAATCGCATAGCCATTTTCTGTTAAGTGGTTGTTTAATTCAAAGGTAGATTCCAGTAGATAGCGATGATTAGGAAATAATGACCAAAGCACAGGCAAAATAGCTTTATTACTAGGAATCACTGTCCATAATGGCTCAAATACAAGTACTTCAGGGCGTAATAATACATCAATAAGACGGACATGGTTTTCAGGATGACCTGTACGAATAGGAGGTGCAATTACTTGGTCTTCACTTTCTTGGCGTAATTGCTCTAATACTGTTTCCCATGCCCATGTTTTCCACACACATTTTACGGGATGATCTTCATCATCTACTAAGCGACCACGTTTATCCCAATGTAGGTCATCTAAACCATGCAAAATTTTACTTTCATAGCCTGCTTGAGATAAGGCTCGTTGTATAAATAGGGCATGATAATTTTCTTCAATATCATTATCTTGCATAATATGCACAAACGGCTTAGCATCACTGTGTTTCCATGCTTCACTCAAGGAATCAAGTAAATCCTCTGCTGGGTTTTTTCCTTGGGTTAATCCCCCTTGTTCTGCCCATTTCTGTAAAATATAGCCAGCCTCTGTATGGCAAGAAGCTGAGTCTGCATTGTATTCATAGGCTTTTAAACCACGTTCATCCATACAAAGATCTAGCCGACCAGTAATGGTCTGATAACGGCGATTTTTCCAAGAAAGTCGTAAGCGAGGCCACAGGATACTGGGAATATTAAAGTGTTCGAGTAACTGATCTTCTTTTAATACCTTATCGGTTGCGTGTAGATACATTAAATGCAATTCATTGGTTGCACGAACCAGCTCTTGCTCTGCACTTTTAGATATGGTGAAGTATTGATAGGGATCATCACTATTAATGGTATGTCCATTGGCAGTAATATAAGCATGTTCTAATGGATCGTTTTCATTAAGCCATTCACCATTAAATTGACCATGTTCTGTTAAGCGGTTACTGTGAATTGTTAAGTATTCAGGAGCAGTAATAGGCTGAGGTAAACTATATTGAGTATCTTCTGTTTGAGTCATCCAACCTAGAATATGGGTATCATTAAAGGTATCTTGCAGAGTATAACCATTATCACTAATAAGTAATGGCAGCTCCCGTGTCCATTGTTGTCCTGCGGGTAAGCGAGTATGTATAACATTTTGCTCAACAATCCTTACTTTGGACTCTAATACCTCTGTGATAATGGCAACATGACCAGTGCCTTTAAACTCGCCGCCTTCTTGCCAAATAAGTAAGGAACCAGCAACAGGAGGACGCTTACTACCATTGGCAAAAGCTTGTAGTGGTAAGATAGCATCATTGACGACTTGACGTAAAAAACGTAGTGAAAAGATCTCATAGGCATTGCCTACATCAGTGAAAACAACGCCATAATTAAGGTAAAGAAAACGTCGGGCAAACTCTACACATTGCCATTTATACCCCATGTACTCATGCCCAAGATAACTACGAAAAGAGGAGGTATCAGGATAGTCCTTTGGATTCGCTGTCGCGTAATCTGATGAGTAAATAGCAACACCACCAGGAGCATATCCTAATAGTGTGCCAAAAGGTTCACTTTTCTTTGTCATCTCTACTGACATAATATTTGACCTTGTAATAATTACCTATCAAAGCGCTATATCATAAACCAATCAATGAGCGATCTCTAGGTGGATAAGAGTATTATAAAAATACGTACCATTAACATTCTAATAATAGAAAAAATGCTACTTTATTTGATAACTTAAGTGATTTTGAGTTCAAGATAAGAACGGTATTAGTTATAAGGAAGAGTAATTTTTTAAAGAAAAGTAGTATTAACTTAGCTTAAATAGTGTAGTAGTAAAATAATAAGGTATTGTTTTTATTTTATTGGCTTTGTATATTTGGCGATAGAGTATTACACAATAGAATAGAAAGCCAGCTTGATTATCCTAATAATATAAACTGGCCAGTAATGCCATAATAAAATGCCTCTTTCTAGAGGCAAAATCTTATTCAAAATCAAAGATGATTTTTTCCGTACAAACCATTGCTATACCTTTTAATTTTTAGAGATTGGGCTTTTAATGCCAAATACTTTTTGAAGTGATGGATCACTTTCTATTGCTTTTCGTTTGTTTTCACTAATTTTAAAATAGTCTACACTGTATTTCATTTCATCAATAGCTAATGAGTCTGCAAGTGATATAGAGTTACCCAGTTCTGGATCATCCTTTAACGAATATCCTTCAACATTAAAATAGCGAGCAAGATTTACAGCTATAGAATACTGATTGGCTGTTTCACCAACACATGATTTATAGTTCTTAGAAGATAAATAAAGTAATGCTATTTTAGATTCTTCCATTGTCAAACCTTTATCAGTGAGAAAAGACACACCAATTTTATTTATTTCTCCCTCTTGAAAACATTCATAGAATTTATTTAGATAGTTTTCTTTAGCCATGTCTACATTTTGCTTCGCTATCTTCTTTAACTCTGTTTCTCTTTCAGTTTGGCTTAATAAGTCATAAGCAGAGGCTTGGGTAATAAACAAGACAGATAAAGCAGAAATTAATATTGTTCTAAGCATCTTACCAATTCTCCCCAAAATACCTGTTCTTGCCCGTTTGTTAATAGCTCTAAGTTTCTTGCCTCCCTGATTACTAAGGCTTTAACAACAGCATTCCAGTCGCCAGCTGCTTTGGCTAGACCTTCCCAGTCAGACATACCAACATTTAATCCAACTTGCCAAGTGGCATTCGATCTAGTAAAAATTAAATGGAACGTTCCAGCCATTAAAAGACCTGATACTATTTTACTATCATCTAAAATATGTTGGATATTTTTTATACCATTTGCGCTAGTAGAGCCAAACTTTAAATTATGTACTGGTTTACAATTGACTGTAGCCATATTTCATCCTTAAATATCTTATTTATATGAATGAAATATTAGGCTTATTAACAATCTAACAAAAACATATAATTATCATATTAGTGATTATAAAAACTCATGATGAAATTAGAGGATATGTAAAAGATTTTTGATGGTTAATTATCATCATAATCAATAACTTTATTTACTTGGGCAGCAAATTGTTTGCTTTGCAGTTCAGTCATTCCTTACTCAAGGGCAGTTAAATAGTCGTTATACCATTGCATCATTAAGTTATTTTTGCAAAACCTTATTAAGTTTCTATTTTTGATAGAATAATTCAAAAATACCTGTTACTGTAGCATCCTTTTTCTCACTTTCCTTTTTATTGACAAGGCGAGTATCTTCTTTTTGTAAGTCTTTAATAAATGTCTGATCCTTATCTCTAGCTATATTTGCAGTAGTAGCAGGGTAAATACCTAAGCCAGCTCAGCGCCAACTACCATTAGAATCTTTGTACCTGAAAATCTATCTTTTAGAGCCATTAGGTTTAACAGCAAAGTAGATACCATCAGTACCATAATTTTCACGGTACTCTTTTTTTTCTGGTTTTAGTGAAGCAAGCATAACACTTCATTTCTGAACGTTTTATCGTTTAACTCTGTGATTGTCTTGTGCATCAGTTTGTGGGTTTTTAGCTAGTATACACAATGGTGTACAAAAAAAATCAATGCTACATACGTTTATAGCTGTTTAAACGTGTTTAAATATTCTTTTGTATTTATTGGTATTTAAGGTTTTTATGTTGAAAGGTGTTAAAAAATTCTTGAATAACTGGCGGTTAGAGAGGGATTCGAACCCTCGATACGATTTCTCGTATACACGCTTTCCAGGCGTGCTCCTTCAACCGCTCGGACATCTAACCAATTTGGGAAGCTAATTATACACTGATTAGCTTTTTAAGGTGGGCTAATTTAACGGAATCATTACAGAAAATCAAAGACTTTTTAAGCTTCTTGATAAATTAAATAATTTAATGAGTTTTTTAACAATAGATAGCAGGGAGTTAGTATTAAATCCCTGCTATTTAATTATTTAAACAATTCATCAAGCAGTGTATTCATAGCGTTGAAAGCTCGCTTAGAAACTTTTGCATTATATTGTTTTACTTCAGGATCATTAGCAGTTACATCAGTAAAACCATGAACTGCACCACCATAGTTGATAAATTGCCAATCTACAGCGGGTGCTGATTTCATTTCATTAAAGAAATCTGTTATTTGATCATCAGGAATCATTGGGTCATTAGCGCCATTAAGCACTAGGATTGAGCTTTTAATATTTTGAGCATCTCTAGTATTAGGTGTATCTAAGTTGCCATGAAAGGAAATAGCCGCTTTTATATTTGCACCACTACGAGCTAGCTCTAAGGCACAACAACCACCAAAGCAAAAACCGAAAGCAGCGATTTTTTGTTTATCTATATTGATTTCTTTTAATAATATATCCAGTGCTTTGTTCATACGTTGCCGCAGATCTTGACGATTTTCTTTAAGTGGCGTCATTGCTTCGCTTGCTTGTTGACTATTTTCTGGACGAACAGTTTTTCCATAGAGGTCAACAATAAATACGATATAGCCTTTTTCGGCTTGTTGTGTTGCTAGGTCGATCGCTTCTTTAGTTATACCAAGCCAGTTTGGCGTCATAAGTAGTGCGGGAAGCTTATTGGTAACATTATTAGGAGAAACTAAGACACCTTCAAATGTTTGATTATTATATTGATAAGAAATATTAGTTTGGCTAATCATTATTTAATCCTTTTGTTGTTTTAAATAATAGGGGCAAAAAATAAGGCTCTTGAAGAGCCTTATTCTAGGTATATTAATTGGACAGTTCGATTAGCAATTTGTTTAATCGCTTTACATAGCTAGCTGGGTCTTTTAAATTATTGCCAGCAGCTAATGCGGCTTGATCGAATAGTACATGGGTTAGATCATTAAAACGATCTTCATCTGCTTCTTGGTCTAATTTTTGTACCAAAGGATGCTCAGGATTAATTTCAAAAATAGGTTTTGATTCTGGTATGGCTTGGCCTGTGGCTTGCAATATTTGACGCATTTGTAAACCTAAGTCTTGGTCACCAATGGCTAAAATAGCTGGAGATTCAGTTAGGCGATGAGAGATTCTTACTTCACTAACTTGGTCATTTAGTGCTTTTTTAATACGCTCTACAAGTGCTTCTTTTTCTTTAGCTATTTTTTCTTGATGTTGCTTATCTTCTTCAGAGTCTAGTTTACCTAAGTCTAAATCACCACGAGCAATATCTACAAATTGTTTACCTTCAAATTCAGGTAAATAATTCATTAACCATTCGTCAATACGATCAGTTAATAGAAGTACTTCTATACCCTTTTTACGGAATATTTCTAAGTGAGGGCTATTTTGAATTTGTGCATAGCTTTCACCTGTTAAATAATAGATTTTATCTTGATCAGATTTAGCACGAGATAGGTAGTTAGCGAGTGATACTTTTTGTTCTGTGCTATTTTCATGGGTTGAAGTGAAGCGCAATAAACCAGCAATTTTCTCACGATTAGCATAATCTTCTGCTGGACCTTCTTTTAATACTTGACCAAAGGCTTTCCAGAAAGTTGTGTATTTTTCTGCTTCATTTTTGGCTAATTTTTCTAACATATCAAGCACACGTTTGGTGAGTGCTGATTTCATGTTATCAATAATAGGATCTTTTTGTAGAATTTCTCTTGATACGTTTAAAGATAAATCATTCGAGTCGACAATACCTTTCACAAAACGAAGGTAAAGTGGTAAAAATTCATCTGCTTGATCCATAATAAATACACGGTTCACATAAAGTTTTAAACCATGTGTCATATCACGTTGATAAAGATCAAAAGGAGCACGTGAAGGGATATAAAGTAGTGAAGTATATTCTAGTTTACCTTCAACTTTGTTGTGGCTCCATGCCAGTGGATTTTCAAAATCATGGCTAATATGTTTATAGAACTCTTGATAATCTTCTTCAGTAACTTCTGTACGTGGGCGAGTCCATAGTGCGCTTGCACGGTTGACTACTTCCCACTCAATTTCATCTTTTTTATCTTCTTCTTGATCAAGTTGTTGTTTTGGTAGTTCAATAGGTAAATCAATATGATCTGAGTATTTTTTAATAATATTGCGTAATCGCCAGCCATCAGCAAACTCTAAATCATCATTTTTTAGATGTAATACAATGCGTGTGCCACGATCTTCTTTAGTGATATTTGCTATATCAAACTCACCTTCACCTTTAGATGACCAGTGCACACCTTCATCAGCATTTAAACCAGCACGACGGCTATACACATCGACTTGGTCTGCTACGATAAAAGCACTATAGAAACCTACACCAAATTGACCAATAAGTTTTGAATCTTTCTTTTGATCACCAGATAGGTTTTTAAGGAAATCGGCTGTACCCGATTTTGCAATGGTACCTAGATTAGCAATAACATCTTCGCGACTCATACCTATGCCATTATCATCTAGAGTGATTGTTTTGGCATCTTTATCAAAACTAATACGAATACGTAGTGACGCATCTTTTTCTAATAGTTCAGGTTTAGCAATAGCCTCAAAACGTAATTTGTCGCTAGCATCAGATGCGTTAGAAATAAGTTCACGTAAGAAAATCTCTTTATTCGAGTAAAGAGAATGAATCATTAAGTTTAATAGTTGTTTTACTTCTGTTTGGAAACCTAACGTTTCTTTTTGTGTTTCTACACTCATCTAAAAAATCTCCACTATTGTTAATTCAGAATATGAATAACAAAATGGGGATTAGTTGTTCATTTTTCAAGGGTAATTAGGCAATATAGCTATTGCACTACATTTTTATACGTCGTTGAATGACTTTGCCGTACTAGTTGTACTGTCTTCAGTCATTCGCCTCGTCTAAAATTGCATAGAAATAGCTATACAGTAAATGTATTACCTAATTAGCAGATTATTGAATATTAGTTGTGTCAGTAGCACAGACACGTAACCTGTGACCATCTGGATCTAATGCCACAAAAGTATAGCCAAACTCAAGTTGAGTGGGTTCTAAAAGAATGGGGATATGTAATGCTTGCCATTGCTTATAGATCGTATCGACTTGCTGTTTGGTAACATCACTCAGACAAATTTCAAAACCACCAAAGTGCTTAGTTGGTTCTGGATCAATACCTTCTTTTGTTTGTAGACCTAAGATAATATTTTCATTCAGAGTAAATACACTAAACTCTTTGTATGCTTCTATTGGTTGTTGTCCCAGTATATTTGTATAGAACTGAGTGCTTAATTGAATATCTGAAACATACAGAATTATACTATTGGGTTTAAATAGAAGCATTGTTCATTACCTTTAATCATTATTGGCATAGACACGAAGTCTATTTTGATTATTATCAAGCGCCATAAAGGCATAGCCAAAACAAAGATTAGTAGGCTCTTGTACTATCTTAAGTTTACTTTGCCACTCCTTAAAGCATTGGTCTACAGCTTGATGAGAGGGTAACTGAAAAATTAATTCATGGGCATTGTTAATGCCTGTCGCTTTTGGTTGTACTTCTTGAATACTCCAAAAGGCAAGCAAATAACCTGATTCTAATTGAAAGCAAGCGTAATCAGGATGGTTCTCAATAGGCTGGCATTTGAAAATATCGCTATATAGTGCAACGGTTGCGTTGATATCTTCAACATATAAGATGGTTTGATTGGGTTGCATAGAAAACTCCTTGTTGGTGATATAAATATGTAAGGAGTATTCTAATAGGGAGGAGTGTCAGTTTTTGTCAGTAGTATTAAAAAAGAGGTTTAGGAATTTGTTGGAAATAGTGCCAAGCAGTTAATAAATCTTCACGTTTTCTTGGAAACTGTTCATCTAATAATATTAGTGAAAAAATACGATCTATACGAAAGTGACGAAACTCTTCTCTTAACTCACACCATCCACAAATAACAAGGGTATGATGAAAGAAACCAATAGCAAAGGGCCATATAGTACGTTGAGAGTTTTCTTGATTAACATTGGTGTATTCAATGGTGACTTTTAAGTTTTGGTTAATGGCTTTGCGCAAAGCAATCAGTTGTTCGTCATAAGGCTCTGTTAATTTAGGATAGCCAATTAACAATGAGGTGTTTAATGTTTCCTGTAAAGGTTTGGGGAGTATTGTGCAAATTTTAGTTATTGCCTGTTGAGCGGCATTTGCTAACTGGCTATCAGTTTGACTAACAACCCAGCGACTCCCTATAAGTAGTGCTTCTACTTCTTCCTGAGTAAACATAAGAGGTGGTAAAGTAAACCCCTGTTGTAATTGATAACCTTTGCCTACCTCGCTGGTAATAATGGCACCTTGCTGTTGAAGGGTGGCTATATCTCGGTAAAGCGTCCGTAAACTAATACTTAATTGTGAAGCAAGTACTTTGCCAGCCACAGGATGGCGGTATTTATGAAGTATTTGCAGTAGTTCTAATAGACGTTGTGAACGAGTCATAATAATACTTGTTGAATCAATAAAGGTAATATACGTTATCTAAATCTGAACAAGATTAGAAGAATAATTTGTTTTTCTGTAAGATATCAGGCTATAAATTATTTTGATAATTAAGGTATTGTTGGTTATGGACATAAGTTCCACAAAGCAAAGTATGGTGTCGTTATTGACTCATTACCAGCAGTTGGTCATTAGCCAATTAGCAGAGTATGATTTGGTTGGCGAGTATTTGAATAAACCAATGGAGGAAAATGTACGTTTACTCTGCCAAATGCGTACTATTATTTTTCTTATTAAAACGGCTGAATTATCGAAGGATAATAATATTCGTATTGCTGAACAGTTATATGTTAAGACAGAAACAAATTATTTAAAAACTGATAAATGGTTGCAGCAACTAAATAATAATCAAGAAGCTAATTTATATAGTTATGCTTTTGTGATTTTAGCGCAGAGTTATCTTTATAAAGTTACCAATAACCCGTTATATGCTATAGCTTTAGCTGAAACTTTTAGTTTAGTTGAACACAAGTTTCAAGATTTGGCTATTTTTAAACCTTTATCTGAGTCAGACTGCTTAGAGCAAAATTCAGCGATGCATTTGTTTGAGGCATTAACTTTTGCTTATTATCAAGCCGATGCTGTTTATATGCAGCCAGCTATTTTGAGGTTAGAGCAATTAATAGCAGAGCGGTTCTGGCAAAAAGACAAGCAATTATTGGCTGAAAAGGTAATGTTATCAGGTCAGGTATTAAGTTATGAGGCAGGGCATTGGTTCGAATGGATTTCCTTAATATGGCGAGTAAGTCAACAGGGAGGTGAGTCATTTACTAATAGTAATAAACTATATGCTACTGCTCTAACTCATACCCGTTTTTCTGAACAAGGCTTGGTATTAAATGAAATGGATGCACAATTTCATCCATTAGATACCCAACAAATACGTATTTGGCCAAATTTAGAATATTTAAGGGCAAAAACTTTTATAGAACAACAAATACCTGTTGAAGAACTTAATACATTTATTGAGTTATTTTTTGATCAACGAGGTTTACCTCGAGAGTATTTAACCAAAGAGCTAGTTCAAACTGTTAAATCAACAACGGGTTATCATATAGCCGAGAGCTTTGTTGATATTTTGAATATAAATGAGAAACTATAAAGGGAGGAATTATGCAAATTACCGATTTCCGTCAACAACTACAAAATCCTAACCATCAATTTGCTGATACATTAGCTTTTATTGAGGAGAATTACCGCTTTCAGCCTACAGTATTTAAAAATGGGAATGTAGAAAATAATCAAGGGCAAAATGAAGGCTCATGCAAAGTATTAGCTTTAGCTATTTTGGAGGGATTTACAGATCAAGAAGCGTTATTAGCTTTTGCTGAGCATTATCAGAGTGTGTTAGCTAACCCTGATGGCAGTGATCATCAAAATATTCGTTCGTTGCAAGAAAATGGCCTAAAAGCAGTGGTTTTTGAAAGATTTCCATTAGTTAAGCTGAATAAATAATAAAAAAATAGCATTTTTTATTGCTTTTTATGGAATAGCTTGTCTTTTTTGGGTAGAATGCGACCGCCCAAGTTGTACTTAGGGTTTTTATTTTATTTATTTTAAAAAGTTGAGGTTTTATTGCATGTCTAAAGAAGACAGCTTTGAAATGGAAGGAACTATTGTTGATACACTTCCTAACACCATGTTTCGTGTAGAGTTAGAAAATGGTCATGTTGTGACTGCACATATTTCAGGAAAAATGCGTAAAAATTATATTCGTATTTTGACAGGTGATAAAGTTCGTGTTGAGTTAACACCTTATGATCTTTCAAAAGGTCGTATCACCTACCGAGCGCGTTAGTTTTTAAACAAATCTTATAGTCGATTTACATTTTATGGTAAGGTGGTTTCTTTGCTACCTTAGCTTTCTACTATTAACATTTTTTTGCTTGTTATAATTATCCTTGCTAGATGATAATAGACCTTTATATGGCTAATATATACCAATAATAAATCATTAAAGGATAATTAATAATCTATTATGAAACAATTGCTTATTCGTTTTTTTAGATTGGAAGCGGCATCAGGTATCTTATTGATTATAGCTACCATTTTAGCATTAATAGCTAGTAATAGTTTGCTTAGTGATTGGTACAATAATTTTTTAAATATACCTGTTATGTTGGCAGTTGATAAGTTAGTGATTGATAAGCCATTGTTGTTATGGATTAATGATGGGCTAATGGCTATCTTCTTTTTACTCATTGGTTTAGAAGTAAAAAGGGAAGCATTACAAGGTCAACTCTCCAAAGTTTCACAAGTGATTTTGCCAACGGTTGCAGCCTTTGGCGGGATGATTGTTCCTGCTATTATTTATTGGGTATTTAATCAAAGTGACCCACAAGCTCATAGTGGTTGGGCTATCCCAATGGCAACTGATATTGCTTTTTCTTTAGGCATTTTGGCATTATTGGGCAAAACGGTGCCAGTCCCTTTAAAATTATTTTTGATGACCTTAGCTATTATAGATGATCTTGGGGCTATTCTTGTTATTGCATTATTTTATTCTGGTGATGTATCACTAGGAGCATTAGGGCTGGCAGGGATTTGTTTAATTGTATTGATTACTTTGAACTTGCTGAAAGTTAGAAGTATAGGTCTTTATTTAATTATTGGCTTTATTTTATGGGTTTGTGTATTAAAAAGCGGTATACATGCCACTATTGCAGGGGTTGCCTTAGCCTTTACTATTCCTTTAAAACTTAGAATGACTAAAGCGGAGCATATTCATCCACCACTTATTAAGTTGGAGCATGCATTAAGCCCTTGGGTTTCTTATGTTATTTTGCCTCTATTTGCCTTTGTTAATGCTGGAGTTTCTTTTGCTCATGTCACCCAAGATCATTTATTAAGTACGGTTACATTAGGCATAGTACTGGGGCTTTTATTGGGTAAAACCATTGGTATTTTTAGTTTTACATGGATAATAGTAAAATTAGGTTTTGCTAAACTCCCTAAAGGTTCTGATTGGTCTCTGCTCTTTGGAGTCTGCATACTTTGCGGTATAGGTTTTACCATGAGCCTCTTTATTGGTGGTTTGTCTTTTCCAGCTAATAATGAGTATGTAGGCATTGATAGAGTGGGTATTTTGATAGGTTCTTTTTTATCTGCTGTCATTGGTTATTGTGTAATGTATAGAGCACTTAAAAAGAAAGCCAAATCATCATAATTTGATAGAGTATTTTCCTTAATATACTTCTTAATTTAGGTAGGTTAAATTTATAGTTGTTGTGTTTAGTAAATTTTAGTATAATCCCGCCCCTTGCTCTATTGTGGGCATGTAAAACTGAAAATTAACTCCTTGCTTGATACTTGCTGATTACAAGTACAGGCTATTAACCCGTAAGGAGCAGCTATGCGTCATTACGAAATCGTATTTTTAGTGCATCCAGACCAAAGTGAACAAGTACCTGGTATGGTTGATCGCTATAAAAAAATTATTGAAGAAGATGGTGGTAAAGTTCATCGCCATGAAGACTGGGGCCGTCGCCAATTAGCTTACTCTATCAACAATGTTCATAAAGCACACTACGTGTTATTAAATGTTGAATGTGGTGCTAAAGCATTAGCAGAAATTGAAGACAATTTCCGTTATAACGATGCGGTTATTCGTAATTTAATCATCCGTCGCGATGAAGCAATTACTGAACAATCTGATATTGTTAAAGCTGAAGAAAACCGCAACTCTCGTGGCGATCGTCGTCGTGATGATGTGATTCTTGAAGATCAAGATGACATTGAAGAAGATGATGATATGTTAGAAGAAGTTGACGCTTCTGACGAAGAGTAATTCCCAGATTAAATGAGGAGCCACTATTATGGCACGTTTTTTCCGTCGTCGTAAGTTCTGCCGCTTCACTGCTGAAGGTGTGCAAGAGATCGATTACAAAGATTTAAATACATTAAAAGCATACATTACTGAAACAGGTAAAATTGTTCCTAGTCGTATTACAGGAACTAAAGCTAAATACCAACGTCAATTAGCAACAGCAATTAAGCGTGCTCGTTACTTAGCTTTATTACCTTATACTGATGGCCACGATCGTTAATATTTAACCCTATAAGTTTATATTAGCTATTAATGATAGTTTTTGATTAAAGTTGATTTTACTTTAACTAAAGACTAGAAAAGATTGAAATGACGAGGTAAGACTTAAATGGAAGTCATCCTATTAGATAAAGTTGAAAATCTTGGTAACTTAGGTGACAAGGTTAATGTAAAATCTGGTTATGGCCGTAACTACTTACTTCCACAAGGTAAGGCAACAATGGCTACGCCAGAGAATATTAAAGTATTCGAAGAGCGTCGTGCTGAGCTTGAAAAACAAGCTGCTGATAAATTAGCTGCTGCACAAGCGCGTGCTGCTAAGTTAAATGAGCTTGAAATTTCTATCACAGCAAATGCAGGTGATGAAGGTAAGTTATTTGGTTCTATTGGTACTCATGATATTGCTGAAGTTTTAACTAATAATGCAGGTATCGAAGTTCATAAGAGCGAAGTACGTTTACCTAACGGTACTATCCGTAATGTTGGTGAATACAGCATTGATTTACACCTACACTCTGATGTAGATGCTACTATCAAATTAATTGTTGTAGCTGGCTAATTTATACTACTTATTTATAGTCAGTATAAAATATAATAGGCACGTTAACGTTTTTACGTTAACGTGCTTTTTATTTTTTGATGGTTTAAAAGTAGGCGCAGATGGCAAATATAACACCTGAACAACATGATCTAGAAATAGCAGCTTTAAAAGTACCTCCTCATTCTATTGAGGCTGAACAAGCTGTGTTAGGTGGAATAATGTTAGAAAACAACACATGGGATCGTGTTGAAGATGTTGTTTCAGATAATGACTTTTACCGTCATGATCATCGCTTAATTTTTAGAGCAATTGCTAAACTAGCCGAACGCAATCAACCCTTTGACGTAGTTACTTTATCTGAACAGCTGGATAAAGAAGGCGTGTTAGAACAAGTAGGTGGTTTAACCTATTTAGCAGAGCTAGCTCGTAATATTCCATCAGTAGCTAACATTAGAGCTTATGCACAAATTGTTAGGGAGAGAGCTACTTTAAGACAGCTTATTAGTGTAAGTAATGATATTGCGGATAGTGCCTATGTTCCTAAAGGCCGTACAGGTGATGAAATACTTGACGATGCTGAACGAATGATCTTCCAAATTGCCGAAGGTCGACCTAAAACAGGTGGCCCTGAAGTTATTAACAATATTCTTGCTAAGACCATTGATCGTATAGATGAATTATTTAACTCCAATAATGCGTTAACAGGTATCTCAACAGGCTTTGCTGATCTAGACAAAAAAACCAATGGTCTACAAGCAGCAGATCTTATTATTGTGGCAGGTCGTCCCTCAATGGGTAAAACCTCCTTCGCCATGAACCTTATAGAAAATGCTGCTTTAAGAACAGATAAAGCTGTTCTAGTTTACTCTTTAGAAATGCCTGCTGAATCATTAGCCATGAGAATGCTTTCCTCATTAGGCCATATTGAACAAGGTAAAATTAGAACGGGTCGTTTAGATGAAGATGATTGGCCTCGTTTAACATCAGCAATAAATCTACTTAATGAATGTAAATTATTTATTGATGATACGGCGGGTATTAGTCCTTCAGAAATGCGTTCAAGAACCCGTCGCTTAGCACGTGAGCATGGTGAAATAGGCTTGATTATGGTTGACTACCTGCAATTAATGCAGCTAGGTAATGGTGGTAGCGAGAATAGAACCAATGAAATTTCTGAAATTTCACGTTCTTTAAAAGCCTTAGCAAAAGAATTTAACTGTCCAGTTATTGCTTTATCCCAGTTAAACCGTTCACTTGAAAGTCGACCTAATAAACGACCTGTAAATGCCGACTTACGTGAATCTGGAGCAATCGAACAGGATGCTGACGTTATTATGTTTATCTATCGTGATGAAGTCTATCATCCAGAAACAGAATATAAGGGCGTGGCTGAAATTATTATTGGTAAACAACGTAATGGCCCTATTGGTACAGTAAGACTTGCGTTTTTAGGTAAATATACCCGCTTTGAAAATTTAGCAGCTGGTATGTACGATTTTGATGATGAATAAAATATAGGCAGTATGTATTATGCAAATCAAATTGGCCAATCCCCGTGGTTTTTGTGCTGGTGTAGATAGAGCGATTGAAATTGTTAATCGTGCACTTGATCTTTTTGAACCTCCTATCTATGTCCGTCATGAAGTAGTACATAACAAATTTGTAGTAGAAAACTTAAAGAGTCGTGGTGCAGTATTTGTAGAAGAGCTAGATCAAGTTCCAGACGATAATATTGTTATCTTTAGTGCTCATGGTGTTTCCAAAGCGGTTAGAAAAGAAGCAGAAAATAGAGGGTTAAAAGTTTTTGATGCTACTTGTCCTCTAGTAACAAAAGTACATATGGAAGTGGTACGTTATAGTCAAAAAGGTCAAGAGTGTATTCTTATAGGTCACGCAGGGCATCCAGAGGTAGAGGGTACCATGGGGCAGTATGACTCTAGTCAAGGTGGTTCTATATACCTTGTGGAAAATGAACAAGATGTACAGCAACTACAAGTTCATAATCCTTCTGCTTTGGCCTATGTCACTCAAACGACTTTATCTATGGATGATACAGCTAAAGTCATTGATGCATTACGAGAAAAATTCTCTGAAATTCAAGGGCCTCGTAAAAATGATATATGTTATGCCACCCAAAATCGCCAAGATGCAGTAAAAACATTAGCTGCTGAATGTGACTTAGTGCTCGTAGTAGGAAGTCCAAATAGTTCTAATTCAAACCGTTTACGTGAGTTGGCAGAACGTATGGGAACTAAAGCTTACCTAATAGATGGTGTACAAGATCTAAAGCAACAATGGTTTGATGGTGTCAATAATATTGGTATTACTGCAGGTGCATCGGCTCCAGAAGTACTAGTTCAAGAGGTGATTCAACAGCTACAGAGCTGGGGGGCTACCAATCTAATAGAACTGGATGGACAGTTAGAAAATATTACTTTCTCTATGCCAAAAGAGCTTAGAATAAAAGAACTATAACTATTTATAAAATTACTCTTCTTATATGTCCTGTAAATACAGGGTTTATTAATTTAATTAAAAATAGTTTAAAAAAGTAGTTGACGGGTTTTGTTGATCGCGTATAATGCGCGTCCTCGATAGGCAGTAAGCAAAAAGTTGGTTACCAAACTATCACTGTTCTTTAACAATATAAATCAAGTAAATCGTGTGGGTGTTTGTAGTACTGGTAAGAAATATCAGTAATATAAACAACTCGTCATAGATTGAGTTTTTAGATTACTGAGCCGTTTTAGAACCTTATGGTTCAAAAGATTTTAAACTGAAGAGTTTGATCATGGCTCAGATTGAACGCTGGCGGCAGGCCTAACACATGCAAGTCGGGCGGTAACAGGTCTTTCGGGATGCTGACGAGCGGCGGACGGGTGAGTAAAGTCTAGGAATCTGCCCAGTAGTGGGGGACAACGCGGGGAAACTCGCGCTAATACCGCATACGCCCTACGGGGGAAAGGTGCTTTATTGTACCGCTATTGGATGAGCCTAGATCAGATTAGCTAGTTGGTGGGGTAAAGGCCCACCAAGGCGACGATCTGTAGCTGGTCTGAGAGGATGATCAGCCACACTGGGACTGAGACACGGCCCAGACTCCTACGGGAGGCAGCAGTGGGGAATATTGGACAATGGGGGAAACCCTGATCCAGCCATGCCGCGTGTGTGAAGAAGGTCTTCGGATTGTAAAGCACTTTAAGTTGGGAGGAAGGGGTGAAGTAACGACTCACCTTTGACGTTACCAACAGAATAAGCACCGGCTAACTTCGTGCCAGCAGCCGCGGTAATACGAAGGGTGCAAGCGTTAATCGGAATAACTGGGCGTAAAGCGCGCGTAGGTGGTTTGTCAAGTTGGATGTGAAATCCCCGGGCTCAACCTGGGAACTGCATCCAAAACTGACTGACTAGAGTACAGTAGAGGTTAGTGGAATTTCCTGTGTAGCGGTGAAATGCGTAGATATAGGAAGGAACACCAGTGGCGAAGGCGACTAACTGGACTGATACTGACACTGAGGTGCGAAAGCGTGGGGAGCAAACAGGATTAGATACCCTGGTAGTCCACGCTGTAAACGATGTCAACTAGCCGTTGGGACCCTTGAGGTTTTAGTGGCGCAGCTAACGCAATAAGTTGACCGCCTGGGGAGTACGGTCGCAAGATTAAAACTCAAATGAATTGACGGGGGCCCGCACAAGCGGTGGAGCATGTGGTTTAATTCGACGCAACGCGAAGAACCTTACCTGGCCTTGACATGTCCGGAATCCTACAGAGATGTGGGAGTGCCTTCGGGAATCGGAACACAGGTGCTGCATGGCTGTCGTCAGCTCGTGTCGTGAGATGTTGGGTTAAGTCCCGTAACGAGCGCAACCCTTATCCTTAGTTACCAGCACGTAAAGGTGGGCACTTTAAGGAGACTGCCGGTGACAAACCGGAGGAAGGTGGGGATGACGTCAAGTCATCATGGCCCTTACGGCCAGGGCTACACACGTGCTACAATGGTTGGTACAGAGGGTTGCCAAGCTGTGAAGCGGAGCTAATCTCAGAAAACCAATCGTAGTCCGGATTGAAGTCTGCAACTCGACTTCATGAAGTCGGAATCGCTAGTAATCGCGAATCAGAATGTCGCGGTGAATACGTTCCCGGGCCTTGTACACACCGCCCGTCACACCATGGGAGTGGGTTGCTCCAGAAGTAGCTAGGCTAACCTCGTGAGGCCGGTTACCACGGAGTGATTCATGACTGGGGTGAAGTCGTAACAAGGTAGCCGTAGGGGAACCTGCGGCTGGATCACCTCCTTAAACGAAAGCTGGTACTACAAGTACCCACACGAATTACTTGATTTATAATTGCAAAGAACGAATTGGGCGGATGCCTAAAAAGTTAACAGATTAGGGTCTGTAGCTCAGCTGGTTAGAGCACACGCTTGATAAGCGTGGGGTCGTAGGTTCAAGTCCTACCAGACCCACCAATTAAATGGGGCCATAGCTCAGCTGGGAGAGCGCCTGCCTTGCACGCAGGAGGTCAGGAGTTCGATCCTCCTTGGCTCCACCAGATAATAATCAAAAGAAGCTAGAAGCTAATTCTTTTAAGCAAAGAGAATTACCTTCTAACTTTTAAAGTTAGACTGTTCTTTAACAAATTAGATATGCAAAGAAGTAAAGATTAATTAGTAATTACTGGTCTAATTACTAATGCTGAGGTGAAAATATTGCGAACTCAAGCGCAAATTTTCGGCGAAACAAATGTCGATTCTTTGGTTGTGTAGCTTTAGATTACTAGATAATTTAGGGTTATATAGTCAAGTGAATAAGCGCATACGGTGGATGCCTTGGCAGTCAGAGGCGATGAAAGACGTGATACCTGCGAAAAGTTACGGGGAGCTGGGTACAAAGCATTGATCCGTAAATGTCTGAATGGGGAAACCCAACTGAGAGAACCTCAGTTATCCAGTACTGAATACATAGGTACTGAGAAGCGAACCAGGGGAACTGAAACATCTAAGTACCCTGAGGAAAAGAAATCAACCGAGATACCCCAAGTAGTGGCGAGCGAACGGGGTGCAGCCAGTGTTCAGAAGCATATGTATTAGTGGAATGGTCATGGGAAAGCCAATCATAGAGGGTGATAATCCCGTACACGAAAATACGCATGTGGATCTAAGTACACAAAAAGTAGGTCGGGGCACGAGAAACCTTGACTGAAGACGGGGGGACCATCCTCCAAGGCTAAATACTACTGACTGACCGATAGTGAACCAGTACCGTGAGGGAAAGGCGAAAAGAACCCCGAGTAGGGGAGTGAAATAGAACCTGAAACCGTATGCGTACAAGCAGTGGGAGCGGACTTGTTCCGTGACTGCGTACCTTTTGTATAATGGGTCAGCGACTTATATACAGTAGCAAGCTTAACCGAATAGGGGAGGCGTAGCGAAAGCGAGTCTTAATAGGGCGCCTAGTTGCTGTGTATAGACCCGAAACCAAGCGATCTATCCATGGGCAGGTTGAAGGTTAGGTAACACTGACTGGAGGACCGAACCGACTACCGTTGAAAAGTTAGCGGATGACCTGTGGATCGGAGTGAAAGGCTAATCAAGCTTGGAGATAGCTGGTTCTCCTCGAAAGCTATTTAGGTAGCGCCTCATGTATAACTTCTGGGGGTAGAGCACTGTTTCGGCTAGGGGGTCATCCCGACTTACCAACCCGATGCAAACTCCGAATACCAGAAAGTTCTAGCATGGGAGACACACGGCGGGTGCTAACGTCCGTCGTGAAAAGGGAAACAACCCAGACCGTCAGCTAAGGTCCCAAAATTTTGGTTAAGTGGGAAACGATGTGGGAAGGCATAGACAGCTAGGAGGTTGGCTTAGAAGCAGCCATCCTTTAAAGAAAGCGTAATAGCTCACTAGTCGAGTCGGCCTGCGCGGAAGATGTAACGGGGCTCAAACCAAATACCGAAGCTACGGGTTCACGTTTTACGTGAGCGGTAGAGGAGCGTTGTGTACGCCTGTGAAGGTCAATTGAGAAGTTGGCTGGAGGTATCACAAGTGCGAATGCTGACATGAGTAACGACAATGGGTGTGAAAAACATCCACGCCGAAAGACCAAGGTTTCCTGCGATACGTTAATCGAAGCAGGGTTAGTCGGCCCCTAAGGCGAGGCTGAAAAGCGTAGTCGATGGGAAATAGGTTAATATTCCTATACTTCTAATAACAGTGATGGAGGGACGGAGTAGGCTAAATCAGAGTGGCGTTGGTTGTCCACTTGAAAGGCTGTAGGTAGATCTCTTAGGCAAATCCGGGAGATTATTACTGAGAACTGATGACGATTCATTTATCTTAAATGGAAAGTGATTGATGCCATGCTTCCAAGAAAAGCTTCTAAACTTATGTTATTAGGAACCGTACCCCAAACCGACACAGGTGGTCAGGTAGAGAATACCAAGGCGCTTGAGAGAACTCGGGTGAAGGAACTAGGCAAAATGGCACCGTAACTTCGGGAGAAGGTGCGCTGGTGGTAAGTGAAGTTCCTCGCGAATGGAGCTGAAGCCAGTCGAAGATACCAGGCCGCTGCAACTGTTTATTAAAAACACAGCACTCTGCAAACACGAAAGTGGACGTATAGGGTGTGACGCCTGCCCGGTGCCGGAAGGTTAATTGATGGGGTTAGCTTAGGCGAAGCTCTTGATCGAAGCCCCGGTAAACGGCGGCCGTAACTATAACGGTCCTAAGGTAGCGAAATTCCTTGTCGGGTAAGTTCCGACCTGCACGAATGGCGTAATGATGGCGGCGCTGTCTCCACCCGAGACTCAGTGAAATTGAAATCGCTGTGAAGATGCAGTGTATCCGCGGCTAGACGGAAAGACCCCGTGAACCTTTACTGTAGCTTTGCACTGGACTTTGAACCTGTTTGTGTAGGATAGGTGGGAGGCTTTGAAGTTAGGACGCTAGTTCTAATGGAGCCAACCTTGAAATACCACCCTGACATGTTTGAGGTTCTAACTCTGACCCGTTATCCGGGTTGAGGACAGTGTATGGTGGGCAGTTTGACTGGGGCGGTCTCCTCCTAAAGAGTAACGGAGGAGTACGAAGGTGCGCTCGGCGTGGTCGGAAATCACGCTAAGAGTATAAAGGCAAAAGCGCGCTTGACTGCGAGACAGACAAGTCGAGCAGGTACGAAAGTAGGTCTTAGTGATCCGGTGGTTCTGTATGGAAGGGCCATCGCTCAACGGATAAAAGGTACTCCGGGGATAACAGGCTGATACCGCCCAAGAGTTCATATCGACGGCGGTGTTTGGCACCTCGATGTCGGCTCATCACATCCTGGGGCTGAAGCCGGTCCCAAGGGTATGGCTGTTCGCCATTTAAAGTGGTACGCGAGCTGGGTTTAGAACGTCGTGAGACAGTTCGGTCCCTATCTGCCGTGGACGTTTGAGATTTGAGAGGGGCTGCTCCTAGTACGAGAGGACCGGAGTGGACGAACCTCTGGTGTTCCGGTTGTCACGCCAGTGGCATTGCCGGGTAGCTATGTTCGGAAGAGATAACCGCTGAAAGCATCTAAGCGGGAAACTTGCCTCAAGATGAGATCTCACTGGGGATTTAATCCCCCTAAAGGGCCGTTGAAGACTACAACGTTGATAGGTTGGGTGTGTAAGCGTAGTGATACGTTGAGCTAACCAATACTAATTGCCCGAGAGGCTTGACTATATAACCCCAAGTTATTTAGTTAACCAAAGAAAGACAAGCAAAAGTCGAAAGTGAGCAAATGAGTTCGTTTGCCAAAGCGTAGACTAGACTGAAATAATGATTAATCTTTACAGCATACAAAAGCATATCTGATTTGGGTGATGGGGTAAGATAACCAAGAACCTTCTCACCATAAAGAATTGCTTGAGGAAAATAGAGCGTTGGAACCACCTGAATCCTTCTCGAACTCAGTAGTGAAACGACGTATCGCCAATGGTAGTGTGGGGTCTCCCCATGTGAGAGTAGGTCATCCTCAAGCTCCTAAACAAAAGCCCCATCATAAACTTATATGATGGGGCTTTTTTATTTACAGATAAATTTAATAATAAATAGAAAATATTAGATGGCTGGTTAAAGTCATTAAAAATACTATATTAGATTACAGTAACTTCTTACCTTAGCGGCTGGGATTCAACCATAATGTTGGTTCTTGATATCTTTAGCATATAGCCAAGCACCATAGATTGAGATTACCTCTAAGTTTTCATTTTTGTTAATATCTAATTCTGTTGGATTGTAATCTATTACTAATTCATTATCCTCAAGGAGGTATTTAGATATGTAGGTAGTATATCCATCTATTTCACACAGATACCAGTCAACAAACTCTTCGCAGGACTCTTTAATGGTAACTCTTGTTCCTTTTGGGAAAGTTGGAAAAATTCCTTCATTTTGGTGGGAGCTAGTAGTTGTTACTTGTAGCATAATCTCTCTCTATTAGATCCTAAACAAATATTAATGTGTATGATTACTCCATAATAACTCTTAATAATAAGTAATCCAAATTAGTATTTTTAATTTTATTAAAGGGTATTTTGTGAAGTTTTAGATATCCAATGAGTAATTGAAATACTTCATTATTTTTAGAAAGGTTATTGGGGATGGATTCTATTTTTATTAGAGCATTGCTAGAAGATTTGTGATCTGTTTTTGAGTATAAGTTGATTTCGAGTGGATAACTTTTCCTATCATACACTTTATATTCACTGTTAAGAATATCTATTACTTCCATTTGGCATAGAGTTGTACTTGAAAGAATAGTTCATTGATAATTCCTGTAGGCCAAGTCCAGATATTAGCCCGAGCAACAAGGATAACAGTAAGTAAACCAAATAATGTACCTAAAAATTTAGCGTAACTTAAATGATAATTAAGCACTGTTAACATCACTGCGTTGATATCAAAGAGAAAGTTTATCGTTTTTATATAAAGGGAAAGATTTTTCTCAATTTATCTATTCTAAATTAGTTGTTAAGTCAAAAGCTATAATTGTTTGATTTAGTTTAAGGTAAATATTAATTAAGATAAGTGTTAGTTTTGTTTTATTGTTTTTTATCAGTTTTATTATTTTTGAAAGTATTATGCTAATAAACGGATATTTACTAATTAGGGGATAGTAAAATGAGGAAAAAATTAATATCAGTTTTGCAGTCTATTTTGTTATGCATATTATATTCATGGGGAGGCTATGTCTGCGCTGAACAGGATGCTTCTAAGTTTTATTTACCTAATGATATTACTCAGGCACAAGCTGAGCAGGTAATGGCGGCAGCGGTAAAAAAGGCAGTTGATAATAAGCTTTTAATGAATATTGCTATTGTGGATGCAGGTGGAAATTTAAAGGCTTTTGTACGTATGGATGGGGCATTCCTAGCTAGTATTGATATTGCCATTAAAAAGGCTAAAACAGCACGTTCTCTTAATATGTCGACTTATGAGTTAAGTAAATTAGCACAACCTGGCAATGAGCTTTATGGAATAGAAGCTACCAATGGTGGTATGGCTATTTTTGGTGGTGGTGAGTTAATAAAGAATAAGGATGGTTTAATTGTTGGTGCTATTGGCGTTAGTGGTGGCAGTGTGGCTGAAGATATGACTGTGGCGCAAGCAGGTGCTGCTGTGATGGTTAAGTAAAATTAGGTATCTATTTTTTTATCAATTTAATCATGAAGTATTTTGGGTAAATGATTATAAAGTACTATTTTATATTGGGAGTTTAATTATGTTAATTAAAAGATTGGTATTAGGGTTAGTTGTGGGATTGTTATCAACAATGGTTTTAGCTGAATATTATCCAAAAGAAGAATTAATTACTTTTGATAGAGATTCAGTAGCAGGTGGTAAAGGCAAATTATATGGTAATTTTGCATTTAAACGTGATGCTGCGTTGAAAGATCATGCCATTAAAGAAATTGGTTGGATGACATTACAACCTGGGGATTCTATAGGATTACATAAACATGAATTAAATGAGGATGCGTATATTATTATATCTGGTGAGGGTACTTTTAAAGATACAGATGGTAAACAATATGCTGTTAAAGCTGGTGATATAACCATTGTACGCAAAGGGGAATCACATGAGTTAGTCAATACAGGTAAAGAGCCGCTGATATTTTTAGATGTTATTGCTGAACAGTGATATTTTCTTACTAAGGGTTGGTAAAAAGTTTTACTAATCCTTAGTACAAGAAAGCTAAAATTTATAAGAAAAATAACAAAAAGAATGCAGAATATCGGCTTATTTATTCAAAAAATTTATTTTATTATACTTAAGAATTATTCTCATTAATATTGTTTGTGATGTACATCAAGTTTTATTAGAACGTTCTGTATTACTATATGTTGTGTTTGTTATATTAAATGTCACTATATGTAGAGTTTTCCCATGAATGATCAGCAGCTCAGACTTCCTAGTAATATCCGTAAACGTGATGGTCATATTGCCATTTTTGATGCTAAGAAAATAGAAAATGCTATAGCAAAAGCAGGTAAGGTAACAGGTGACTTTGATGAGTCAAAAGCTAATCAGTTAACTGTAAAAGTATTAGGAAATATTGCAGGGAATGATTTATTAAATATTGAATCTGTACAAGATTATGTAGAGCGCACATTAATGGAAGAAGGTTATTTCAATACAATGCGTGCTTATATTGTTTATCGTGAGCAACATAATCGTTTAAGACAAGATCATAAAACAGTGATTGATGTGTCCGCTTCAATGAATGAGTACCTTAATCAGGAGGATTGGCGAGTAAGAGCAAATGCTAATCAAGGTTATTCATTAGGTGGATTGATTTTAAATGTGTCTGGGAAGATTACGGCTAATTATTGGTTAGATGAGGTTTATGCCCCAGAAATTGGTGAAGCTCATAGGGTAGGTGATTTACATATTCATGATTTGGATATGTTAGCAGGTTATTGTGCTGGTTGGTCATTACGTACTTTGTTATTTGAAGGTTTTAATGGGGTGCCTGGTCGTGTAGAAGCAGCTCCGCCAAAACATTTATCTAGTGCTTTAGGGCAGATGGTTAATTTTTTGGGAACCTTACAGAATGAATGGGCAGGTGCTCAAGCTTTTAGTTCGTTTGATACTTATTTAGCTGCTTTTATTCGTAAGGATAATTTAAGTTATGATAAGGTTCGTCAATCTATTCAAGAGTTTATTTATAATTTAAATGTACCTTCTCGTTGGGGTACGCAAACCCCTTTTACTAATTTAACGTTTGATTGGGTATGTCCAGAAGATTTACGTGAGCAAGTACCTGTGATTGGCGGTGAAGAAATGCCGTTCACTTATGGTGAATTGCAAGTAGAAATGGATATGATTAACCGCGCTTACATTGAGGTTATGCAAGCAGGTGATGCCTATGGTCGAATCTTTACTTTCCCTATTCCTACTTACAATATTACTCATGATTTTCCTTGGGAAAGTGAAAATGCTACCCGTTTGTTTGAGATGACAGCTCGTTATGGTTTACCTTATTTCCAAAACTTTTTAAATTCTGATTTGGCACCCAACTTGGTACGGTCTATGTGTTGCCGTTTACAATTAGATGTGCGTGAGTTATTAAAGCGTGGTAATGGTTTGTTTGGTTCTGCTGAACAAACAGGATCACTAGGCGTTGTAACTCTAAACTGTGCGCGTTTAGGTCACCTATATAAAGGTAATAAGCAAGCACTTTATCAGCGTTTAGATGAATTATTAGAGTTATCTCGTGATAGTTTAGAAGTAAAACGCAAAGTTATTCAGCGTCATATGGATAATGGTCTGTATCCTTACACTAAACGCTATTTAGGTACTTTACGTAATCATTTCTCAACTATTGGAGTAAATGGTATCCATGAGATGATTCGTAATTTTACAGATGATGCAGAGGGTGTTCATACAGAACAAGGTCATAAGTTTGCTGTTGAGTTTTTAGATCATGTTCGAGCTAAATTAGTGGAGTTTCAAGAGCAAACTACCCATTTATATAATCTTGAAGCAACACCTGCTGAAGGAACTACTTATCGCTTTGCTAAAGAGGATAAGAAACGTTTCCCAGATATTTTACAAGCAGGTACAGCAGAAGCACCTTATTATACAAACTCTTCGCAGTTGCCTGTGGGAATTACTGATGATCCTTTCTATGCATTAGAAATGCAAGATGATTTACAGACTAAATATACAGGTGGAACAGTATTGCATTTATATATGGCTGAGCAAGTTTCTTCAGCAGAGGCTTGTAAAAAGTTAGTTCGTAATGCATTAACTAAATTTAGATTACCTTATTTAACAGTTACACCTACTTTCTCCATTTGCCCAGTACATGGATATCTGGCAGGTGAGCATGAATATTGTCCAAAATGTGATGAAGCCTTATTACAGCAACAAAGTGCGCAAGCAGCTAAGACTTGTAGTAGCTGCTAAGCAGTAAACTTAATTTTAGAGAGGTATTATATGACTAAAGAGCAATTACCAGTAGAACAAAGACAACGTTGTGAAGTATGGACTCGAGTGATGGGTTATCATCGTCCTGTGAGCGCGTTTAATCTAGGTAAACAATCTGAACATAGCGAGCGTCAACACTTCACTGAGTGTGCTGCTGGTAAAAGTTGTCATCAATAATTAACAGAATTAACTCGTGGGAGTAATAATGAGCGCTTTAACTCATCCCTCAATAGCCAACTCTACTACTCCCATTGAGTTATATCCTACTCTGCATGTTGGTGGCTTTGTGCCACTGACGACATTAGATTATCCAGATCATTTAGCTTGTGTTGTTTTTTGTCAGGGTTGTGCTTGGCGTTGTCGCTATTGCCATAATGGTGATCTTATACCGCCAAGAACGAATGATGAATTAGCTTGGCAAGAAATTATAAGTTTTTTAGAAAAACGCAAAGGATTATTAGAGGGTGTTGTTTTTAGTGGGGGAGAACCTACATTACAACGAGGTTTGTTACAATGTATTGAACAAGTAAAGGCAATGGGCTATTTAGTAGGACTACATAGTGCAGGGATTAAACCAAAACTGTTTGAGCAGGTGGTAAATAAAGTTGACTGGGTAGGTTTTGATATTAAAGCTTTGCCTGAAGATCATCAGCAAATTACTTGTGTGCAAGGAAGTGGAGAGGCAAACTGGTTAAGTTTAGAGTATTTATTGGAGAGTGGTACTCACTATGAAGTGCGTACCACTGTTCATTGGCATTTATTAACAGTAGAGAAGTTAGAACGCTTAGCTAATAAGTTACGAACAGTAGGTGTTGAGAAATTTGTAGTACAGGTAGCACGACATAAGCAAATGTTAGATGCTGAATTACCTGTAACACCTCCCCCTTTAGAAAAACAACAACTGTGGGATTATTTGGCTAGTTTATTTCCTAGCTTTATATTAAGAGAAGCATAACGTATTAAAATTAATAAGTAATTTTAATGTATAAATAAATATTCTGAATAATTGCTTAACTACACTTAATTGTTATTATTTTTTACCTGAACAAAATAATACCTATTTTTTCTAATATTTCACAAAATATTTTTTACCAAGGAAATAATCATGAAGATAGGTTTGCATTTAATATTGGTTTCTTTACTTGCTACTGGTTCTGTATTAGCTAATGAACAATGGGGATATGAAGGAAAAGTTTCTCCAGAGCATTGGGGGGATTTATCTGTTGATTTTACAACTTGTAAGATAGGAAAACATCAGTCTCCCATCAATATTACCCAATCAAAAAAAGTACATCACCATGACCTTAGTTTCCATTATGCGTTGACTTCAGAAGAAGTAGTGAATAATGGTCATACGGTGCAGGTAATAATTAAGAGTGATGATGACTATTTAATTTATAAAGATAATAAATACTACTTAAAACAGTTTCACTTTCATACACCCAGCGAAAATTTAATACAGGGTAAGTCCTTTCCTTTAGAAGTTCACTTTGTACATGCAGATAAAGAGGGTAATTTATTAGTGTTAGCTGTTATGGCTGAAGAAGGTAAAAATAATCTAGAGTTAGCAAAAGCATGGCAAGTAGTTTCACAACAACAGAATCACGTAGTGGCTATTAAAGATCCTTTTGATATTAATAACTTTTTACCTGAAGAAAAAAGCTATTATCATTTTGAAGGTTCTTTAACTACGCCACCTTGTACTGAAGGGGTGAATTGGGTAGTGTTGAAACATTCTGTAGAAGTGTCTAAGGAACAAGTTCAGCAGTTTGAAAAATTAATGGGACACCATAATAATAGACCTGTTCAACTCATTAATGATCGTGAGGTAGATGAGGATTAGTTGTACTTCTTAGAGGTGTTTCTAAAAAGGAACACCTCTTCTTGCCAGTTAAGATAAGTTAGTGATAGTCTTACCATAAATAACAAAAAATTAAGGATATAGAATGCTAATTGAGCTTACTTCCAAACGGTTAAAATTACGCCAATGGCAAGATAAAGATTATGAGCCATTTTTTAGCCAGTTAAGTGCAGACCCAAAAGTAATGGAATATTTCCCAAGTACATTAGATAAAGTAGCAAGTGATGCTATGGCTAATAAATGTCGTAGCCTTATTGAAGAACAAGGCTGGGGAATTTGGGCTGTTGAATTGAAAGCTACTGGTGAGTTTATAGGTTTTGTTGGGCTACATAAACCTAGCGCAAAATTACCTTTTTCACCTTGTGTAGAAGTGGCTTGGCGACTAGCTTCTAAATATTGGGGGAATGGTTATGCACCAGAAGCAGCACAAGCTGCATTGAAATTTGGTTTTGAAGAGTTAGCTCTAGATGAGATAGTGTCTTTTACTACCTTACAAAATCAACGCTCTCAAACTGTAATGAAAAAATTAGGGTTTGAGTTTTCGGAGGAATTTGATCATCCTGCTTTACCAGCAGATTCGCCATTACTCAGACATTGCTTATATCGTTTATCAAAAGCTAAATGGCAAAGTTTAGTTTAGGATTACTTTTCTAGAACCACGTACACTGTTAATAAAGAGTATTTGTTCTGCTTGTTGAATATCTTTTTTATAGAGTATTTGTTCAGATATATATTTTTTATTAAGTAACCATTGTCTGAGAGTGCCAGCTAATAAACCACTACTAACAGGTGGAGTTAGCCATTTTCCGTTACTTAGAATAACCAGATTACCATTAACAAACTCTGTTACTTCGTCTTTTTCATTGGTCATTAAAAATTCATATTCTGGTTTCACTTTTGGGAAAAAATCTCTACTGGTGGTTTTATGATAAAGCAAAATATTTTGACTATTCATAATAGTATCTGACCAACTTGCTTGTAGAGGAGTAGGGTCTAAGTGGATAGTGGCTGCTTCACAATCAATTTGACCGTTATTATTTAATAATAGTCGTACTTTATATTGTCCATCAGCGTATTGTGTGGCTAGTTGTTGTAAACGATGCTTTATCTGTTGATAGCTAAAAGAAAAATTAAAGTAACTAGCTGAATCTTTTAAACGCTTTAAATGCAGTGAAAGTAAGAGGTATTTACCATCTACTAATAATAAACTTTCTAATAATTGTTTAGGAATATGTTGAGTGGTTAATACTTTTGCTTTAGTGAGCACTTCTTGGTATTCATTTCCTTCAGTGGAGTCCCAAGTAATTCCTCCACCCACACCATAACTAGCAATTTTTTTGTTGGTATCTACTTTTATAGTACGGATAGCTACATTAAAAGTGGCCTCATTGTCTGGTGTTACAAAACCTATTGCCCCACAATAAGCTTCTCTAGCAGTAGTTTCTAATTGTTTGATAACATCCATTGCACTGGTTTTAGGCGCCCCTGTGATTGAACCACAAGGAAATAGTGCTTTAAATATATCAAGTAACGTAGTATTAGGTTTTGTTTGTGCTGTAATGGTGGAAGTCATTTGTAGCACAGTAGGGTATTTCTCAATAGTAAATAATTGTGGTACGGCTATAGAGTTTAAATGGGCTATTTTACTTAGATCATTACGTAGTAAATCTACAATCATTAAATTTTCAGCTTGATCTTTAGCAGAATTAGCTAAGGTTTCTGTTTGTAATTTATCTTCTGTTACTGTTTTTCCTCTAGCAATCGTTCCTTTCATAGGCTTGGTGGTAATAATACCTTGATGCCAATGAAAGAAAAGTTCTGGAGAGGCTGATAACAGCTGAAATTCTCCCATATCTAAATAAGCGCTATAGTTAGCTTGTTGAGCATGGTGAATTCTTTGATAGTAAGCATAACTTTCAGTAGGGCTAAAAGTTGTGTTTAAACGAACTGTATAGTTAACTTGATAAACATTGCCATTACCAATTTCATTATGGATAGTTTGAATAGCTTGTTGATAATGGCTACGAGAGGTATCTATGCGCCAATTAGGTGTTGTTAGTGCACATTGAGTAAAGAGTTGAGCTTTTTCAATAGGTTTCTCGAACACTCCAAACCACAATAAAGGCATATCACCTTTAGGATGAGTCATTAAATAAGGAGTAAATGCAGAGGCAGCCTCATAAGAGACATAACCCGCTATATAGTAACCTTGCTTAATAGCTGTTTGTAGCTGATGAAAACAGCTAATAACTTGATCAAGTTGATGAGTTTGAATAATTTGTAGAGGATGGCAAAAGTTTAAGCTTTTGCCATTAAAATCGAACTGCAAATGAATCAACAGTAAAACCTATATTTCAAGCGTCCAGTTATAATCTATTGTTAAAGGCGCATGTTGTGAAAAACGAGGTTGACGAGATAAGTTAAAGTTTCTAACAATACGACGTAAGCCAGGCGTTAGTAGTTGGTAGTCGAAACGCCAGCCAAAGTTGAGGGCTTCAGCTTGTTCACTATCTGGCCACCAACTAAATAAATCTGTTTCGCGAGTAAGTTCTCTCATTGCGTCAACATAGCCTAGGTCTGCAAAGATATCATCTAACCAAATGCGTTCATCAGTTAAGAAACCTGGTAGTGATTGGCAATCACGCCAGTTTTTAACATCCAATTTTTGATAAGCAATATAAAGAGAAGCACAATAAATGTATTCGCGACGTTTACGTCTTTGTTTAATAAGGTGTTCTGTAAAGTTCTCCATAAAAGAGAATTTTTCGTCAAGTTGTTCTTCACTTTCACGTCCAAAAGGAAGTAGTAAAGAAGAAATACTCACTTTATCAAAATCTAATTGTAAGTAACGACCGAAATGATCGGCTTCTGGAAAACCTAAACCAAAAATCACGGCTTTGGGTTGCAAGCGAGAGTAGATAGCAACACCACCTTTTTCTGGTTCAAAAGAATCACAACTGAATAGGTTAAAACCTTCTAATTGAAACTCAGGCGCTTCCATCTCTCTGTTAGTTATACGAGTGTCTTGCAAACAAATAACATCTGCAGCTTGCTCTCTGAGCCAGTCAAATAAGCCTAGTTCGGTAGCAGCTCTAATACCGTTAACATTAACACTAACAACTCGCATAATATAAAATAACCTCTTCAAAAACTAATGCGTATAATACTCTAGTTAGGTATATTTTTTTAGGTAAATTCATCAAAATAAACCTAATTTATGCTCTAGGGCAAATTAGGTTGTACAATCGTTATATGAAATAAAGAAAAGATATCTAAAAAAATAAACCAATTGCTTAAATCTTACAGCAAAAGATGTTTCTCGATAGCTGGGGGGTATCAATGAGTATCCATCTAGGGCGCGTATTTTATGCTTTATATGAGTAAATTGCAAAGAAAACAAAAGATTAACAGGGTTTTTATTTGATTGTTGGCAAGTTTTGTGAATTAACGAAGACGATCACTGTAATTATCGTTAAAATAGCACAAATTTTTTGTCATTATTGGTTTTATTATCGGGTGAAGCATGCAAGATTATCAGCGGGATTTTATTCAATTTGCTATAGAACAAGGAGTATTAAAGTTTGGCGAGTTTACTTTAAAATCAGGTCGAGTTAGTCCTTATTTTTTTAATGCAGGATTGTTTAATAGTGGTTTAGCTATTTCTCGTTTGGGGCAGTTCTATGCAGCGGCTATTGTAGAAAGTGGTTTAGAGTTTGATGTGTTATTTGGCCCAGCCTATAAAGGCGTACCATTAGCAATAGCTACAGCTATTTCGTTAGCTGAAGATTATGAGCAAGATTATCCTTGGTGTTTTAATCGTAAAGAAGCAAAAGATCATGGTGAGGGTGGTGTATTAGTTGGCGCTCCTCTAAAGGGTGATGTATTAATCATCGATGATGTAATGACAGCAGGCACAGCCATTCGTGAAGTAATGCAGATTGTTAAAGCTGAAAAAGCGATTACAGCAGGTGTTATTATTGCTTTAGACCGCCAAGAGCGCGGTAAAGGTGAGTTATCAGCTATTCAAGAAATTGAAAATGATTTTAGAATGCCTGTTTTAAGTATTGTTACTTTAGATATGATTTTAGAATATTTAAGTGAAGATAAGACACTTAAAGAGTATTTGCCATCAGTTAAAAAATACCGTGAAGAATATGGTGTATGATTTATAATAATTAACTATTGATAATATTAGAAATTATTATAAAACTAAAAATATACAGCCTTATAAAAGTAATTTTATAGGGCTTTTTTATTATTAGTTATTTATTAAAATAATTAATTACGATTTATGGCTCGGTGTAGGGTGTTGCCTAAAGAGCCAATAAAATCCAGTGATTTTGCTGAGTTGCTTGGGAAAGTAGTAGATTAACATAATCACTAATAAATGGGTCAATGTTATTAAGCCTAGGTAATAGACAATACCAATGCCAGCACCTAATTGTTTAATGGCAACGAAAAAAGCGATAACTAATAGCAAAGAGCCAAAGATAATAGCGATGATATTATTGTGGTACAAAGTAATAGCTAGGGCTTGTGCATAATGCTTTTTAATTCCCATACAGAGATAGCTAAGCCCAAAAAAAATAATTAAAAATAACATAATAATCATTTTTTATTTATCCATCACAAGTTGTTGAAGTTGGGCATTAGAATTCACTTTATGATTTTTAGGGTGATAGTTGTGATGAAAGATCATATAACTTAACCATGCAAATAATAGAGCAAAAGTGATAGCTATTAATTCAACACTGGCTAGTTGCCAATTACCTTGAGTGATAGATTGAAATAATGAATCTTTAGTCGTTAGGGAATTAATAATAGGAATGGCTAAACAAGTTATAGTAGCTAATGCAAAAAGTTCATACCATGCTTTTTTATAGGGGCGGATAATACTATAGAGTAATGTGAGTCCCCATATAATGAAAAAAATATGTGCTTCCCATCTTTGACGGTGTTCTAGCATAGTAGGTAGTAAACGATTGGTTAACAGTACACTAGGTAATGCAACACATAAGCCAGCTATAGTTGTAACATTTAGTATTTGTACTAAACGATGGCTAAAAGGTTGTTTGTTAGGGGATGTTTTTTTCAATCTTGCTTGTTTTTTGATAAACCATAAAATTAAGCCACTGGCCGTCATAAAACAGCCTGCAATACCTGATAAAAAATATAGCCAACGTAATCCATAATTAGCAAAGTGACCACGATGAAGTGAGCTGAGCGTATTTTGAGTAGCTGCTGCTGGTCCATTGGCGTTGACTTCAGTAACTATTTCACCTTGGTTGTTAAAAACCAAACCCTTTGGATTGATAGTATTTGCAATATCAGTTGTTAGTACAATTTTACTATTGGTTTGATTGGGGCGGTAAATTGTTATAAAGCTAAGTTGTTGGTTTGGATATACTTTATTAAATTGCTCAAGCAGGGAGCTAATTGATGGCATAGACTGTTTAATACCACTGGCTCGCTCACCAAAGTCTGGGATATTAAATGCTTCTTGATATATTTTACCTCGCTGTTGTCCGTAGACTGCATCGTTACCCCATGGCATAAAGAAGCCAATTAAAATAATTAACCCACTAAAGGTTATCATTAAATGAAAAGGTAACGCTATTACGCCACTAATAATATGGCCGTCTAACCAAGAGCGCTGGCCTTTATGGGTACGTAGTACAAAGAAATCTTTAAATATTTTTTTATGCGTAATAATACCTGTGATAAGTGCAATTAACATGCAGAGTGTGACAACACAAATAATAATACGCCCTGTAAAAGGGGATAGATACCACAGTTGATAATGCATGCGGTAATAAAAATTACCTCCCACCGTTGCTCTTGGTTTAATAACATTACCTGTATTTGGATCAAATACTAAATTGCCTCGTTGTCTAGCGGCAAACCAATTAACTTTTAAGGTGGGATTACGGTCTGATGGTAAGGTAATGGCTAAAAAAGAAGCATCTTCTATTTTAGGCGAGAGTTGCCTAAAAACTCTTTCTAATATAACAGCTTGATTTTCATCTTTAGGTAATGATACTGAATGTAATTCGGGTTGCATCCAATAAGTAATTTCCTCTCGAAAAAAGCTAAGTGTTCCTGTAGCAAAGATCATAAACAATAGCCAACCTACTATTAGGCCAGACCATGTATGTAACCATGCTTGTGATTGTCTAAAACCCTCTTTCATTAAACACTACCTGCTTGATGAAGGCCATTAAATAACAAACATAATAGGGTGGGTAACAGTACACCTAACAATGCTTTCCAATTCTTATCAACACTAAATACCCAGCAAACAGCTATACAAAGAATAACTAGACATAATAAGTTAGCGGTTATGACTGCTTCTGACGGTGTAAATGGCAGATATAATGCAAGAAAAATATTGCTTGTAGCAGCTAATGCATAGCCTCCAGCAATAGCAATTAAACATCTAATGGCTACTGCTATACGATACTTTGTTAAGCTTTGTTGGTGTATTCTCATAGGTGATTAAAAATCTACATCAACTGAAAGCATGTAAGTACGAGGATTACCCATCGTTAGATAGTTCGCACCTGCATAACCGCCTACTGATGCCCAGTATTTGCGGTTTGCAATATTCTCTACTTTGCCTCTTAGGGTTATTTTTTGTTTACCTATATTCATTTGATAACGTGCACCTAAATCCATTCTTGTCCATGAAGGAACGTGTAATGTATTGGTTGCATTAACATATTGTTTATCGGTATACATCAGCTGACTATTAACAGCTAACCCTTCAACAAAAGGAATATCCCATTCAGCATTTAAATTAGCTCGATATTTAGGAACACCAATTGCCTTTTTATTTTTAGACGTATCATCCGCTACTTTAATTTGCTTGGCTTCTATATACGTAATACCACCTAATAATCTAACGCCTTCTACTGGCTCACCAAACAGCATTAACTCAACACCTCTATTACGCTGTTTGCCACCTGCTGTAAAATAGCTGTCTTTAACCATGCTAAAAGGTTTTTTGGTAGTGAAGAAAGATAAACTACCGCCTATATTGCCACCATCATATTTAACACCAAACTCAGTTTGTCTGGAACGGTAAGGCGCTAATGCCTCACCAGCATTAACAACTGGGGTACCACTACTAACTGAAGGGGCAACATCGCCCTTAGTTAAACCTTCAATATGGTTGGCGTATAAAGAAATTTCAGAGTTAAATTTGTACACTACACCATACATAGGTGTAGTAACGCTTTCATCATAAGATGAAGCTCTATCACCTGTATTATAGTTATAGCTCTTTACATTTAAGTTTTGACGACGAGCACCTACAGTAACCAAAAATTGATCATCAAAGAAACCTAATGTATCCACTATGGCTGTACTCATCATCTCTGTACGATCAGTAACATGGGGAGATGAAAGGTCACCACCAACAATAGAGTTATCTGTAGGCATACTACTTCCAATAGGATTATAGATATTACCTGTGATAGATGAGGATGACCAAGCATAAGCATTGCGGGAGCGTAAGTTATAACGATTGTGGGAGACAGCCCATTGATGGGAAATAGGGCCTGTCATAAAGTTACCCATCAATCCCATGTCTCCTGAAAATACAGTATCTTCACGACTGAAAGAGGAGCGTCTAGCCGTAAATGAACCATCTTCTTGGGCAGTTGGACCTGATAAAATACTGTGCTCAGTCCCTTTACGCATGCCCACTGCCGCCCAAGCTGTAACATTATCTAGTAAATCCCACTCTCCGCGGAAAGTACCGAATGTCTGGCGCTCCATAGAGTAAGTCCAAGGTTGTGCAAAGTTATCTTTGGTGTTCGGCACGCTGGGAACACCATTACCTGTTGGTGTTACACTAGGGCGAGGATCATCTAACCGTTGATCTTGATAACCAAAATCACTGGAAAGTCTAATATTATCAATTCGATAATCTAATCCTAGTGAAAATACATCAAGTTTACGATATTCATCTTCAATGCTGGTTTCACCTTTGTGGCGAGCGGCGTTTAACCTAATACCTAATTGTTGCTCATCACCAAAACGTCTACTAATGTCCGTAGCGGTATACCACTGACCACCATTCTCAATACCAGAGGATAATCTGGTTAATGGCTCATTACTTGCTCTTTTAGGTAATAAATTAATCGCACCACCAATACCACTTCCACCTGGCGCTGCTCCATTTAAGAAAGCATTAGCACCACGGAATACTTCAACTCTTTCTACCAGTTCAGTGGCTACATATTGGCGGGGTAAAATGCCGTATAGTCCGTTATACATCATATCGTCTGAATAAATAGGAAAACCACGTATTACATATACTTCTTGAAAGTTACCAAAGCCTCGCGCCACTTGTACGCTAGGATCATTACGTACCACATCAGCAATACTGCGTGCTTGTGTATCTTGAATCATTTTAGAGGTATAGGCAGTGCTTACAAATGAAGAATCCATCATATCTTGATTCCCCAAAATGCCCATACGAGCACCACGGGCTACTTGTCCACCTGAATAGGCTTCGCTTAAACCTCGAGAAGAAGCATCTGCACTAATTGTAAAAGTATCCATTTGTAAGGTATCTTCAGTTGTGTCTGTTGAGTTTTCTGATGGTGTTATCTGTTCTTCAGCTTTAACTATACTTCCCCATAAGAGAGGCTGAATAAGGATTGCTAATAGAATTCCTTTTCTTATAGGGCTATTTTGAAGCATAGCTACTGAATTGAGAATACAAGACATGCGAAGGGTAACCTTACCTTGAATTTTGAATGGTAATTAAAAAGCGCACATTCTAAATGATAAAAATTATTATTTGCAATAGGTATTGAGTATCATTTCGATAAAAATATTAATAGATTCATGCATTTTTATTTTTGCTAAGGCTAGCAAGGCATTTAAAGATAAATGATAGGTTGGTAATAATGATATATATGAGAGGAATAATAAGCCACTTTTAAAGTGGCTTATTAGTTATTACATAAAGGTGAAGATTTGTTCTTCTGGGAGACGAGACTTAGGTAATTTACTATTAAAGTCATCTGTAGCATGATAACCAAGGCTGGCTACAACTACACTAGAAAGCCCTTTTTCTTTTAAGCCTAATACTTCATCTAGTTTTTGTTGATCAAAGCCTTCAATAGGTGTTGAATCTATACCTAAGGTGGCCGCTGCTAACATTAAGTTACCTAAAGCAATATAAACTTGTTTGCTTTCCCAATTAAATAATTGCTCTGGTGAGTTATTATTCAGACCTACGAAGAAGTGACGACCGCCATCATTAGCTTTTTTAATCTCTTCATTAGCAAAGCGACCATCTTTATCTTCTTGATTTAAAATAGTTTGTAAGTGTTCTTCTGGCATTTGAGTTTTTGCGCAGAATACGACTACATGAGAAGCATCCGTAATACGTGGATGATTAAAATCACTAATGCCAGGTAGGATTTTTTGTTTGCCTTCTGTGCTATTAATCACAAAAAAATGCCAAGGTTGTGAGTTTACAGAAGAAGGACTATTACGTAGCACTGTAAGTAATTGTTTTACTTGATCTTCAGGGATTTTCTTACTACTATCATACTGTTTAGTCGTAAAGCGTTTTGCTGAGATTTCACCAATATTCAATTTTATCTCCTCATTGTGAGTGATATTAAATAGTTAAACCTAAATTATAACAGTCTAGAGATTACCTTTTTAGATTATTTAGAACTGAATATATTTCTATTAATGTAAAAAAAGATAATTCTTATGGACAAGATAGGCAATTATCATTGCTGTAATACTTCAAAAAATAAGGGATTAAATAACTGTAAAAAATTACAGAGATTACATTATTCAATTTAGGTTTGTTTATGGTTTTAATCGCTAATGATTAATAGAATGAAAGAGAGCGTTATAGTCTCTCTTTCATAATGGTGTGTATTAAATTTCTGAATAAATTTTGCCACCTTGTTGTTTAAACTCTGCAGATTTTTCCTGCATTTTCTGTTCTATTTCTGTTACAGCAATTGTTTCTTGTTTAGCTGCATAATCACGAACTTCTTGAGTGATTTTCATAGAGCAGAATTTAGGGCCGCACATTGAACAGAAATGAGCTACCTTAGCAGAGTCTTTGGGTAGTGTTTCATCATGAAAGCTTCTAGCAGTATCAGGATCTAACCCTAAATTAAACTGATCTTCCCAACGGAACTCAAAACGAGCTTTAGATAGTGCATTGTCTCTTATTTGTGCACCAGGATGACCTTTTGCTAAGTCAGCGGCATGTGCAGCAATTTTATAAGTGATAATACCTGTTTTTACATCTTCTTTATTGGGTAGTCCTAAGTGTTCTTTAGGGGTGACATAACAAAGCATAGCGCAACCATACCAACCAATCATCGCTGCACCAATACCAGAGGTAATATGATCATAAGCTGGCGCAATATCAGTAACTAGTGGACCCAAGGTATAAAAGGGTGCTTCATCACAACAGGCTAGTTGTTTATCCATATTTTCTTTAATTAAATGCATAGGAATATGGCCAGGGCCTTCGATAATGGTTTGTATATCGTGTTGCCATGCAATTTTGGTTAATTCGCCTAGTGTTTCTAGCTCACCAAATTGTGCTGCATCATTAGCATCCGCTACAGAGCCAGGGCGTAAACCATCACCTAAGGAGAAGCTAACATCATAGGCTTTCATAATCTCACAGATATCTTCAAAGTGTGTATGCAGGAAGTTCTCTTGATGGTGAGCAAGACACCATTTTGCCATAATAGAACCACCACGGGAGACAATACCTGTTAAACGTTTTGCTGTTAGCGGAATATGATGTAACCTTAAACCTGCATGGATTGTAAAGTAATCAACACCTTGTTCTGCTTGTTCAATTAAGGTGTCTCTAAATAATTCCCATGTTAAATCTTCTGCTATGCCGCCTACTTTTTCTAAAGCTTGATAGATTGGTACTGTACCAATAGGTACTGGGCTATTGCGAATAATCCACTCACGGGTCTCATGAATATATTTACCTGTGGAGAGATCCATAATGGTGTCTGCACCCCAACGAATCCCCCATGTTAGTTTGGCTACTTCTTCTTCAATGGAAGAGCCTAATGCACTATTACCAATATTGCCGTTAATTTTTACTAAAAAATTACGACCAATAATCATTGGTTCTAATTCAACATGGTTAATATTGGCGGGAATAATCGCTCTACCCCTAGCAATTTCTTGGCGAACAAATTCTGGAGTGATTTGTTTTGGTATGCTGGCACCAAAACTTTGTCCTGCATGTTGATTATTATAAACGCCTGCTTCTAATTGTTGTTGCAGTTTTAAATTTTCTCGAATAGCTACATACTCCATTTCATCGGTGATAATACCTTTTCGAGCATAGTGCATTTGAGTTACATTTTGGCCTGACTTAGCTTTTCTTGGTGTATGAGTTAGTCCAAAGCGCATAGCTTGTAACTCAGCATTGGCTAATCGTTGTTGACTAAATTGTGAGCTAAGGGAGGTCAGTTGCTCCGTATCTTGACGACGCTCTAGCCATGTTGAGCGAATATCCGCTAATCCTTTACGAATATCTATAGTAATATTGGGATCAGTATAGGGGCCTGAAGTATCATAAACAGTAACTGGTGGATTGTATTCATTACCTAGTGAAGTAGGTGTTTCAGCTACAGAGATTTCTCTCATAGGTACTTGAATATCTGCTTTTGAACCCTGTACATATATTTTTTGTGAGTTGGGAAAAGGTTGTACTGAGTTACTATCAACTTGAGCTGATTGACTTAAAGGGTTTAGAGATGTTTTTTGCATAATGGTCACCACCTATAGTTTATTGTTAATCACGGAGGTGAACCTGAAGAGTGAGCAAGGCATGTATACAAACCAATAGATTGAATAAATCCATATAGTTGTATTCACTTGTTCCCTACGCAGGTATTAACCTGATCAGGTTCAACGGGACAAGGCAACTGCCAATCTCAGCCATAAGGCGCCCCGACAAGAGTATTTATAAGTTTACAGACTTGAATTTATTAATCAATAGCTTTAGCTGTTATTGGATATTTGATTTTAGTAGTACTCATAGCGAAGTTAATTGATTAAGGTGTTGTAATGTTACATATAGGGTTACAATTTGTAAGATAGATTTTACCTATTAATACAATAAGTTATTAGCGCAATGATTAATATAATTAATAAATTAAATGTGTTAAGTTGTAAAAAACGTATAATTTAAGCATTAATATAGTGCTGGAAAGATTGGTATTTATGAACAAAATGACACAACAAAATACTGATAAGGCTTGGTATCAACTCGAAACGGAAGAAGTAGTCAAACGACTCAATACATCAAAACAAGGCTTAGCTATAAGTCAAGTCGATGATTTATTACAGGAGTACGGTAAAAATACTTTACCAGAAAAAAAATCTAAGCATCCACTACTGCGCTTTTTAGCTCATTTTAATGATACTTTAATTTATATTTTATTGGTGGCCGCTGTTATTACATCTGTTATGGGGCATTGGGTTGATACGGCTGTTATTCTTGGCGTGACCGTTATTAATGCATTGATTGGGTTTATTCAGGAAAATAGTGCTGAGCAGTCATTAAAAAGTATTCAAGGGATGTTATCTAATACCGCAACAGTGATTCGTGGCGGTGTTGTTCAAGAAATCGATGCAATGGAGTTAGTGCCTGGTGATATTGTCTCTTTAAAACCTGGTGTGAAAATTCCTGCTGATTTACGTTTAGTTGATGTGCATAACTTACAGGTTGAAGAAGCTATTTTGACAGGAGAGTCTATAGCGATAACTAAACAAACTGATCTTATAGAAAAAGAGTCCTTATTAGGCGATCAATTAAATATGGCTTTTTCTGGTACTACAGTCAGTGCCGGTACAGCTATAGGTATTGTTGTGGCAACAGGTAGTCATACTCAACTTGGTTTAATCAATCGCATGATGGATGAAACAACAAGTTTACGTACACCATTGTTACAGCAAATGGATCAGTTAGCGAGAAATATTCTTTATGCGATAGTAGGGCTTATTGCCATCCTTTTTGTTTTTGGTTATTTCCTACACGATATTTCATTAGGTGAATTGTTAATTGCGCTTATTAGCTTGGCGGTGGCTGCTGTTCCTGAGGGCTTACCTGCTATTATTTCGATTATTTTATCGATTGGTGTACAAAATATGGCACGTAAAAAGGCCATTATCCGCAAAATTCCTACAGTAGAAACTTTAGGTGCGATGACTGTTATCTGTTCTGATAAAACAGGTACGCTCACCATGAATGAAATGGTGGTGGAAAATATTATTTTAGCTGATGCCGAATATCAAGTAACAGGTAATGGCTATGAACCTGTGGGTGATATTTTTAATGAAGCATCATTGCAACAAGTTGATCTTAACCAAGACATTTTATTAAGTCGTTTTTTACAGGCTGCTCTGTTATGTAATGACAGTGAGCTTAATCAAGATAGCAGTGGGCAATGGCATATTATTGGTGGTCCAACAGAGGCAGCTTTAAAAGTATTAGCGATTAAATCAGGTATTGAAGTAGAGGATGAAAGGATTAGTAAAATACCTTTTGATTCATTATATAAATATATGTCTACCTGTAATCAAATAGATGATAAAACATTTATCTTTCTAACAGGGGCACCTGATGTATTGTTTAAATTGTGTGATAAACAATTAACAGCACATGGTACGGAAAGTTTTAATCAAGATTACTGGGATAAAGAAATAGCTATGTATGCCCGTAGAGGGTTGCGTATGTTAGGTGTAGCCTATAAAGAACAAGCAGAACCAGTGGTTAAGTTAGAACACAGTCATGTACAAGAAAGGATGGTATTTCTTGGTATTGCAGGAATTATGGATCCTCCTCGCTCTGAAGCTATTGAAGCAATTAGGCAATGTCAGAGCGCAGGTATAAAGGTCAAAATGATTACGGGTGACCATCCAGAAACAGCAATGGCTATTGGTTCAATGTTAAATATAGGTAATGGTAAGGATGTTATTACTGGACAAGAGCTAGAGCAAATAGACGATCAAGCTTTGATACCTGTTGCCAAACAGTATGACGTATTTGCCCGTACCAGCCCTGAGCATAAACTACGTTTAGTACGAGCATTGCAGGCCAGTCATGAGATAGTAGGCATGACAGGAGATGGAGTTAATGATGCGCCTGCACTTAAACAAGCCGAAGTTGGCATAGCTATGGGGATCAAGGGAACTACGGTTACTAAAGAAGCTGCTGATATGGTGCTGGCGGATGATAATTTTGCCACTATTGCTAACGCTGTTAAAGAAGGGCGGAGAGTATATGATAACCTTAAGAAAACAACCTATTTTATTTTACCAAGTAACCTTGCACAGGGATTAATTGTTGTTATAGCTATTATATTGGGGATGGGAATCCCATTAACACCTTTACAAATCTTATGGATGAATATGGCTACCTCCATAACACTATCATTTGGGTTGGCAGCTGAGTTGGCTGAGTCTAATGTCATGTCCCGTCCACCACGTAATGCTAAAGCTTCTATTTTGGATGGTTATGCAATTTGGCGAATCATTTTTGTGGGTATTTTATTGGCAACAAGTGCCTTTATTTTAGAAAGTTATTTGGCAAGTAAATATGATAATGTGAACCTTGTTCGTACCATAATTTTACAGACGTTGGTTGCAGGGCAGTGGGTATATATGTTTAATTGCCGTTTCCAAACAAAATTTCCTTTTGATAAGACTATTTTTCAAAATAAATGGCTTTGGGGAGCGACGGGTGCATTGATTGTATTGCAGCTGGCAATTACTTATTTACCCTTTATGAATCGGATTTTTTCAACAGAACCATTACCTCTATTATACTGGGGAATTATTTTGCTATTTAGTGTGGTGATTTTTATCATTATTGAACTGGAGAAGTTTATTATGAGTCGTTTTAAATCAAGATAATTTTATTACACATTATTAGCTAAGTATTTTTTATTTATTTAACTAGAGTATACTAAACCACCTTGTAATTTTTGCAGTTTTGAAGTGATTTATGCGTAATGATCTTAAAGATGAACCTATTGATGTACCAAGTTTAACGTTGGATGAACATGACCAGTTAGAGAATGCTGATCATGCCTCACGCGATAGAGCAAGGAGTACAAAGCTGTCTAGATTATCTAATAGAACTGTTGTTTATATGCTGTTGTTTTTGTTTGTTGTCTATTCTATAGGCATGGTTGTATTGTTTTGGGTGTTTAAACAAGCAGCCGATGATGTGCGATACCAATTAGATGAGAAAACACATACAACATCTGCAATTACAGAAAATAATACGGGTCGATTACAGGCTATTACAGAACAAGTGAATAATCAACAAACAGTGACTAAAAATCAGCTTGAAAATATTCGTGCGCAAAATAAACAATTAGTTAATCAATTAAATCGGATTTTAGAAGCACAACAGACAATTACCACTAAACAAGAGGCTCAAGAAAAACGTTTAGCTAAATTAGAAGAGCAATTAGCTGTGTTAGGTAAGGCTACTAATCAAACAGAGCAAGTAAAGCAACTACAAAATGAAATAGCTGAGCTTAAAAAGATACAACCAGCTATCATTAGTTTAAGCAGTGATGTTGATGGACTGAAAAAACAAAATGTATCGCAAACACTGAAAAGTGTGCAGGATGATTTGTTATTATTACGTAGTCAGTTAGATAATGTTTCTACTAATAACGATAGTAAACAGCAATTAGAAGCATTACAAAATAAAGTAGATAGCCAGCTACAAAAAATGCAACAACAGCTTGATAATCGTTCCCCTTATTAAATGACAGAATATCCTCATGCGGTAGCTAAATTACGTGCTATTCGGCAAGCAAGTAGTACACGTCCTTTTTTAGCAAGGGGACATCAGGTTAAGCGTTGTGAGCGTTGTAGACTTGATGAAAACTACTGTATTTGTAATTGGCAGCCTAAAGTTAATACATCAGTAGGTGTTTGTTTATTGATGTATGATAGTGAACCATTTAAACCCAGTAATACAGGTTGGTTAATTGCTGATATTGTAAAAGATACACATGCTTTTAGTTGGACTAGGGTAGGTGATATGCAGGCAGTTAAAGACTTACTGAAAGATGATAGTTGGCAGCCTTATATTGTGTTTCCTGGTGAGTATGCACAATCAGAGCGAGTTAATCATCAGCTAATAAAAACAACAAAAAAACCATTATTTATTTTATTAGATGGTACTTGGCCCGAAGCTAGGAAAATGTTTCGTAAAAGCCCTTATTTGGATAGTTTGCCTGTATTGAGTTTAACGCCTGAACAATACTCACGTTATCAATTACGACGCTCTACTAATAACATGCATTTATGTACCGCAGAGGTGGCTGCACTTTGTTTGGAGTTAGCCGATGAAAATCTAGCAGCTTCAGCACTAAATACATGGTTGGACCTTTTTACGCAACATTATCTGGCAGCCCGAGAGTGCCGAAAAGTTAATGTAGATGATGTATTACATCAGCAAGCATTAACATATCAAATGGATCTTTAGTTATTAACTGGTAATGATGGTTGTTTTTTTGTTGGCCAGATTTGCGCAATAATAATTCCTACAAACATAAACATACATCCAATATAGCCTCGTGTTGTTAGTGATTCGTCTAAGAATATAGCGCCACAAATAGCAGCAAATACCGCTTCTAATGATAAAATAACAGCCGCATGTGAGGGAACAGCATCTTTCTGAGCAATGAGTTGTAATGTAAAACTAATAGCCACCGAAACAATCCCTGTAAAGAAAATAGCCAGTAGTGCTGGTTGAGCAAAGCTGATTTGTAGTCCTTCTAATGGCGCTGCTAGTAATAAACTAAGTATCGAGCAGACTAAACATTGCATAAAAGCCACTGCGATAGGATCATAACGACTTACTAGAAAACCAGCGCTTAGTACATGAAGCCCCCATGCAAATGCACTGATTAGGGTAATTAAATCCCCAAAACTGATGGTAAGGTGATCTGTTAATGTAAGAAGAGCCATGCCAATAACGGCTAATACGGCACCAATCCATGTACCTAATCCAGTTCTTTGACCAATGATTAAACCAAGGATAGGAACCAGAATGACATAAAGGCCAGTAATAAATCCAGAGTTAGTAATAGTAGTGTATTTAATACCTATCTGTTGTAAGTTGATGCCTATAGTTAATATAATTCCTAATACGATGCCACCTGCGATAGTCCTTTTAGAAAATATTTGTAATAAAGTAAGTTTATTTTTTCTTAAATAAAAGAAGATAATAGGCAGTAGTGCAAAAGTGCCTAATAGAAAACGTACTCCTGAAAAGGTAAGCGCGCCCATGTAGTTCATTGCGACATTTTGTCCGAGGAACGTGCTTCCCCAGATCATGGCAGTGATTAACATTAGAATGTTGGCACGGATTATAGCAGTTTGCATGATGTTCCATTGATACAAAAACCAATAACTTTGCCTGAAAATATGATGATTCGCTAGTGTTATTTGAGAAAATATAGTTAAATTGTATAGTCAGTAATCATAATTAAAATATAGGAAGATAGCACGTGAATAAATATGATATCTTAATTGCAGATGATCATCCGCTGTTTAGAAATGCCCTTCGTCATACACTAGTGTTAGGCTTGGGCTCTGATACTAAATTGGTGGAAGTGGATACTATTTCTAATTTAGAAAAAAGTTTAACGGATAAGTCGGATTGGGATTTAGTGTTACTCGATCTAAATATGCCAGGTGCTTATGGTTTTTCTGGATTGGTATTGTTGCGTGGCCAATATCCTAAAATCCCTGTAGTTATTATTTCTGCCCAAGAAGAACCTTCTATTGTTAACCGCTCTAGAGAGTTTGGTGCAGTTGGCTTTATTCCTAAATCTAGCCCTTTAGAAACTATTCAAAAGGCAATTCAACAAGTATTAGATGGTGACACATGGTGGCCTTACCCTGAAAATACTGATGATGGTATGGAAGAGGAAGCTAAAGAAACTAGTGCGAAACTAGCTAGTTTAACTCCTCAGCAGTTTAGAGTATTAACGATGGTGTGTGATGGCTTGTTGAATAAGCAAATTGCTTATGACCTAGATGTATCAGAAGCAACAGTTAAAGCACATATTACAGCCATATTTCGTAAGTTGGGAGTGCGTACACGTACTCAGGCAGCTTTATTATTACAACATATGGAATCGTTAGCACAATCTAAATAAGAATGTGTATTTGTGGTCATCTTTTGGATTAAGCGATAGAGAAAGATGAACCACAACCACAGGTTGTAACTGCATGTGGATTATTTTTTACTACAAAGCGAGAGCCTTGTAGGCCTTCTTCATAGTCAATTTCTGCACCTGATAGGTATTGAAAACTCATAGGGTCAATAACAAGATTTACGCCATTTCGTTCTATTAGAGTATCATCTTCAGCTGTTTCTTCATCAAAAGTAAAACCATATTCAAAGCCAGAACAACCACCACCTGTTACAAAAACACGTAATTTAAGGCGAGCGTTACCTTCTTCCTCGACTAAAGATTTTACTTTTTTAGCAGCACTTTCAGTGAATTGAATAGAACTAGGAGTAAATGTTTCGATACTCATTTTTTGATGTCTCCATGGTATTTTTTAGATAATAAAAATACCAATATAAATAAAATACCTAATTATTATCTTATTAACCAACTGAAACAGTCAATTATTATTTAATGACAAACTATTAACTGTTTGGGTCTTCGATGTCTTTAATCGGAAGTGGTTGTACTGTCCAATCAAAAGTATAGGTAGTCGGTTTGGTTTCATCAGCTAAATAGGCAGTTATTTTAACGCTTTTAGGTATAAAATTCTCTGGTAAAGTCATCTCACCAAATTGATTGCTTTCAGGAATCATGGCCATATATCTAAAAGAGAACGGGATATTATCTTTTTTATGCTCTGTTGTTGTGGTAACTGCTGCTAATGATATTGTGTGGGGTTGGTTATTGGTGGATCCAACAATAGCAATATGTAATGAGCCTTTTAGCAGTATATTGGCTTGATCAAGGCGTGTTAAAACTAACTTATAGCGAAAAGTATAAGGTTGTTCAGTAGCCTGAATAATTAAATCTCTAAATACTAATGGATCAGTAATTTTTTGTTTTGAGATAATGGCTTTATAAGAAATAATATCTTTTTGCTGCTGATAAATTTGTTGTTCTAACTGTAGGATAGTTTGACGAGTTTGGTCAAGCGTTTGAGTGTTTATTTTATTGGTATTTTCTGCCATGGATAGGCGAGTTTTGGTACTTTTCAACTGTACTTCTAACAATTTATATTGTTTTACTGAGTCAGTATTTGCATTGCTAGAAGCACTGTTAGCAACTAATTTCCCTGTATAGTAACTGGCTACAATGATTAACAGAGTAACAACGATAATTGAAGAAAGCTGTAGCCCAAACCAAAGTTGGTTTGGGTTGGATGGTGAGGTATTGTTATTCATAGTTATGGCATTAATGCTGTGTTCGTTAGTCCCAATGTTTCGTCTAAACCAAATAGGATGTTCATATTTTGAATGGCTTGTCCTGAAGCACCTTTAACGAGGTTATCAATAACTGATAAGATAACAACTAAATCACTATTTTGTGGGCGATGGACTGCAATTCGACAAACATTAGCACCTTTTACACTACGTGTTTGAGGATGACTACCTGCTGGTAAAATATCCACAAAAGGTTCATTGGCAAAACGTTGTTCATAGAGTTTCTGTAAGTCGGTAAAATGGTCTTTTACTTTTACATAAAGGGTTGCGTGAATACCTCTAATCATAGGGGTTAAGTGTGGGACAAAGGTAAGATTAATAGGTTGTTGAGCGGCTATTTCTAGCCCTTGTTTTATTTCAGGTAAATGGCGATGTCCACTCACACTATAAGCCATCATATTTTCAGTAGCTTCACAAAATAATGAACCTATTTTGGAGGCACGTCCAGCACCACTAACACCAGACTTGCAGTCAGCAATAAGTTGTGAAGTATCTGCTATGCCTTCTTCTAATAGTGGCAAAAATCCCAATTGTGTGGCTGTAGGATAACAACCTGGCACCGCGATTAAACGAGCAGTTTTAATTTGTTCACGATTAACTTCTGGTAAACCATAAACAGCTTCCTTCACTAGAGTAGGCGCACCATGTGGTTGACCGTACCATTTTTCCCATTCTGTAATATCTTTGATACGAAAGTCAGCAGATAAATCAATGACCTTGGTTCCTGCTTCTAACAATTCACCTGCTAAAGAGTGGGCCACTCCATGAGGGGTAGCAAAGAAAACCACATCACAAGCAGCTAGTTTTTGTGTATCAGGTACTGTAAAAGTAAGGTCGCTATAATAGTCTCGTAGGTTAGGATACATATCTGCTACATGTACACCTTCTTCAGAGCGAGAAGTAATAGCTACTACTTCAGCTTCTGGATGGGCAGCAAGTAAGCGTAGCAGTTCTACACCTGTATAGCCTGTTCCTCCAATAATACCTATTTTTAACATAACGCTTTACCCTTGATATGTGTAAATCAACATTATAAGTAATCAATAATAAAGCCAGAAGATTAAACAAACAATAGTATCTGTGAATTATCTTGATTATACTTGCAACCTAATAAAGCGATTTATCACAATAAGTTAGTTGATTAATAACATTATTTGTTATTTTGTAAGGCTTAACTTATGGTTTATGAGTGTTTGCAGGAGAAAGTTATTTTGACATTTAGAAAGGATTTATTAGTTACTTTGTTATTAATTACAGTAGCTCCTTTTTGTGTATTTATCCATTTTGCACCTTTGGGTGATTTTTGGCCATTTTTTATTGCTTGTGTTGCAGTTGTAATTTGCGCAGTATTCACATTAGGGGTTAATAACTTTAAGCAAAGTAGTTTGCTGGTTTCTCCTTTAATAGGTTGTTTAGTTGGGTTTTTTGCTATTCTTTGTTTGTTAACAGTAGTACAAAACACTAGTTTGCCAGATAAGGTCACTTTAATTGTTTATAGTGTGGTTGTTATTCTAGCAGCACTATTAGCTATTCAATTAGCTCAGAAAAGTGAAACACAATATTATGACTATTTAGCTTTTATATTGTTTATAGGCGGAATAGTTGAAGCATTAGGTGCTATCGTCATTCAATATCGTTTAGCAGGTATTGATTATTGGATGGTTCCTATGAGCGATCGTCTTATAGGTTTTATTGCTCAATCAAATCAATTAGCTATTTATATGATGGTAGCTTTTTTAGCACTTTGCTATTTAGCTTTCCGTAATATTTTACATATTGTAGTTGTGGTTATTTTTGCTTTATTGTTTGGTTTTGTATTGCTAGGTAGTGGTTCTAGGGCCGTATTAGTTTATCTAGTAATGGCATCAATAGTTGCTGGATTTTGTTTATTTAAAACGAGAGATAAAACTTACTTAAAGTTTGTTGTTTGTTTGGTTGCTCTTATTATAGGTGCTTTAATCTATTATTTTTTACCTACTATTCTACAACTATTTACTGATGATACTACGCAAGTTGCAACCACTAATATAGTTAGTTCCTTAAATCGTTCAGCGGCTAGTGAATCATTTCGATTATCTGAAATAAGCAAAGCATTTGCCATTGTTAAAGAGTCACCCTTGATAGGTGTGGGATTTGGTAATTATGCTGTTCATGGTTTTTGGGTTGGGGTGAATGATCCTAATTACACTATTATTGGTGACCTAACATTACATAGCCATAATCTATTTACGCAAATAATGGCTGAGTTTGGTTTAATAGGTTTGTTAGCATTATTAGCCTTATTGGCTTATATCACTGTTTGTTTTTGGAAAGCGCCTAAAACTTTACAATGGTGGTTAGTGCTCACAATATTCTTAGTGTATTTTATTAACTCTATGCTAGAGTATGTAATGTGGCGTATGCACTTTGTGCCATTAATTATTTTGGTATTAGTACCTTTATTATCAAAAAACATAAAGTTATTTATACCTAAAGTAATCAGTGGTGTATTCTGGATAATAGTTGCAGGGGTATTTATAGTTATAGCTAATAGCTCATTAGATACTTATGCAAAAAGCTTTTTTTACGATAATAATGTAGCTGTATTTGATAAAGGTGATTATAACAAATTTAAATCTGCTACAAGGGATTTGCTCTGGGGACGTGAGGTTCAACTACAAGAGTTTGTTAATTTGTCGCCTACAGTTGTCGATTTTGCTTATCAGCAAAGAGTAACTGATGAAATGTTAGCATGGCGCCCTTATGCACCAGTTATTGCAAATAAAATACAGTTGTCTTTATTATCTGGACAGGTAGGTGACTTGGATAAGCTATCACATGCATTAACTAGGGCTTATCCTACTATGGTACCAATGGTGTGCAATTATTTTAAAGATTTTAATAACATACCGAGTCTTCAAGGATTACGTATTGTCAAAAAAGAATTAAATTGTAGAAAGTTATCCTTATCAAAATAATAAGTATGTTGGTGAGTTTAATTAAATAAAGAGGCATTATAATAATGAGTAATGAGTTATTGGGTGAGTTAATTACTTTATTAAACCTAGAACCTATAGAAGAAAATATTTACCGTGGTCAGAGTCAAGATTTAGGGTTTCGTCAATTATTTGGTGGGCAAGTACTCGGGCAAGCATTATCAGCGGCCAGTTATACTGTTCCTGAAGAGCGCGTTGCTCATTCATTACATGGCTATTTTTTACGTCGTGGTGATGCGACTTTCCCTGTTGTTTTTACTGTTGATCGAGTTCGTGATGGAAAAAGTTTTAGTTCTAGACGTGTAACAGCCATTCAAAAAGGTAAACCCATCTTTTTTTGTAGTGCTTCATTTCATGATCCTGAAACAGGTTTTGAACATCAAGAAAAAATGCCAGATGTGCCAGGCCCTGATGATCTTGAAAATGAAGCTAGTTTGATTTCTAGGCAGTTAGATACTTTGCCAGAGAGGGTGTTAGAAAGAGTAAAGCGTGGTCGTCCTATAGAGATAAGACCTGTGTCTGATTTTAACCCGTTTGTACCTAAGAAAGGTCCAGCTATTCGTCAAGTATGGTTTAAAGCGGATGGTGAAGTGCCAAATATTGCTTCATTGCATCGCTATTTATTAGCTTATACATCTGATTTCAATTTATTAACTACTAGCTTATTGCCGCATGGTAAAGGGTTTATGGATGTAGATATGGAAGTAGCGAGTGTAGATCATAGTATCTGGTTTCATAGTCAACCTAAAATGAATGAGTGGATGCTTTACTCTATGTATAGTCCTTGGGCAGGAGATGCACGTGGTTTAGTTCGTGCGGAAATTTTTAGTCAGGATGGCAAGTTAGTGGCATCAGTGTGTCAGGAAGGGCTTATTCGTCAAATAAAGGCTAATCCTTAATTATATACTTAGGGGATGGGGATAGTTATTATGCAAATGGATATAAAAAAGCTTAAAGCTTGGGGTGTTCATGCGTTTACTGCTAGTGGTGTGGTATTTGGTTTATTAGCATTATTGGCAATTTTAGAGGGTGATCCACAAATGTCTTTTGTGTGGATGGGGGTTACCTTATTAATAGATGGTATTGATGGTACATTAGCACGTCGTTATGATGTAAAGAATCAAGTACCAGAATTTGATGGCAGTATATTAGATTTAATCATTGATTATTTAACCTACGTTTTTGTACCAGCTATCTTTATTTATTATTTTGTACCATTACCTTATGGTACACAGATATTATCAATAGCCATTATTTTATTATCGTCCTTTTTCTGTTTTTGCAATGTAAATATGAAAAGTGAAGATAATTATTTTGTAGGTTTTCCTGCTACATGGAATATTGTTGCATTATATTTTGTAGTAATTAATCCCCCTGCAGTTTTAACATTTTTGGCTATTATAGGACTAGCGATATTGTCAGTAATACCTGTTAAGTTTTTGCATCCTTTTAGAGTTCGTAAAGCAATGGTATTAAATATTATATTTAGTTTAGTGTGGTTGATTACTAGTGGTTTTTTAATTGCACAGTATGGCAATTTTAAAACATGGACTTTAATATTATGGTGGATTTCAGGTCTTTATTTTATCGGTTTTGGTGTGTGGCAAACGATTAGTGATAGAAATAGTCAAAACTGATAAGATTTGGTATGTTTACTTAATACGTACTGAGCATGGGAAACTCTATTGTGGTAGTAGCCATGATCCTGTTGCAAGATTTTATAAGCACTGTCAGGGTAAGGGGGCTAAGTTTTTTTCAACAAGCAAGCCCATAGCATTAGTTTATATTGAGCAATGCGAATCTAAATCCCATGCTTTAAAAAGAGAAAGTGAAATAAAGCAATTAACTAAATATAATAAAGAACAGTTAGTTATTAATGGTTGTAAAGGGTTTCAGTTACCTATTTATAATAAAGAACCCTCTTTAACATTAGCTGATATTTTACAAGCATGAGGAAGATAATGTTATGTGGCAAGATATTGAAGAACGCCTTAAGCTATACCAGCCAAGTTCTCCTTTATTTCCCAGTTCTTTGCAAGAAGCCGCTGTACTAATACCTATTATTAAAAAAGAGCAACCAGAGTTAGTCTTAACATTGCGTTCTGATAAATTGGCCTCTCATCGTGGAGAGGTTGCTTTCCCCGGTGGTAAACGTGATCCAGAGGATGTAGATTTATTGCAAACGGCATTGCGTGAGTCTGAAGAAGAAATAGCCTTATTACCTGATAATGTAGAAATTATAGGTTCTTTACCAACATTAATTTCTAAAAATCTTTTAAAAGTTAAGCCTTATGTCGGTTTTGTCGACGATTCTCTTTCTTACCAAGCTAATTTAGATGAAATAGCATTAATTTTTACGGTGCCCTTGAGCTATTTTAGAGAGGATCCACGCATTGTTACTCACCGTATTGATTATTTAAATATTGAGTGGTATATCCCTTGTTATCAATATCATCAATTTAAGATTTGGGGATTAACCGCCATCATGATAGCAGAGCTAGTAAATATAGTATTTGATACTAATATTTCCTTTCATGAGAAACCTGCTGATAGTCTTTTAATAGACTATACTCAGTTGAAAAAATAAATCTATATCAAAAAAAATTGATATAGACTTGTTGTTTTGTCATTTTCTGGGTAGACTGCGCAGCTATGCCAGCTTCTAACCTAACTATTGATAATTTTGCCAATCTATGTAAAGCAGTGAGTGAACCGCTGCGGGTTATGGTATTAAGGGTTTTATTGCATAATTCGTTTGGTGTTTTAGAGCTTACCCAGTTGTTTAATACTACACAGTCAGGAATGAGCCACCATTTAAAGGTGTTATTGCAAGCAGGCCTAGTGATAACTAGGCGTGAAGGAAATACTATATTTTATCGTAGAACACTTTCTGTAGAGCATTCTTTGAGTAGATTTCATCAAAGCTTATTAGCCGAAATTGATGGTTTAGCAATACCAAATGAGCTGCAACAAAATCTTAATATCATTTATGCTGAAAGAGCAGAGGCTAGTCGAATTTTCTTTACTAATCTTGCAAAAGGCGATGGTATAGATCAGCAAGATGTGATTGTTGACCTGAAACATTATCAAGATAATATTTTGAAGATTATTGATAGTAAAGGTTTTAATAAAGAGGCTATTGCGTTAGAGGTGGGGCCTGGTGATGGCAAGTTTTTACCATTACTGGCTAAGCGCTTTAAAGAAGTAATTGCAGTCGATAATAATGCGGAAATGCTACAATTAGCAGAGCAATATTGTCAGCAGCAACAGCTGCCTAATGTTATTCTAAAGAAGGCAGATGCTACTAAGCTACAGGTAACTAACCCATTAGATTGTATAGTGGCTAATATGGTGTTACATCATTTACCAGCACCAGCTGATGCTTTCCAACATTTTAAAAGTTGTTTAAAAGCATCAGGTAATTTATTAGTGGCAGAGTTATGTCATCATGAACAAGATTGGGTTACTAAAACTTGTGGTGATTTATGGCTAGGTTTTGAGCCAGATGAATTAACTCATTGGGCTAGTAGTGCAGGGTTTAAGCCAGACGAAAGTTTGTATATAGGTTTACGTAATGGTTTTCAACTACAGATAAGATGCTTTTGTGCTGTTTAGCGATTCTTTAGTAATAAAGTGATCAGTTATATTATTTAATATGAGGAGTTTTGTGATGAGTGAATATGCACTCTTTACTTCAGAGTCAGTTTCTGAGGGACATCCAGATAAAATTGCAGATCAGATTTCCGATGCGATATTAGATGCTATTATTGCTCAAGATAAACTTGCACGTGTGGCTTGTGAAACTTTAGTAAAAACAGGTGTGGCTATTATTGCTGGTGAAATTTCCACCAATGCATGGGTGGATTTAGAAGAATTAGTTCGTCGTGTTATTTGTGATATTGGTTATACTTCATCAGATGTGGGATTTGACGGTGCAACTTGTGGTGTACTTAATGTAATTGGTAAGCAGTCAGTTGATATTGCACAAGGTGTAGATAGACAGAAACCAGAAGATCAAGGTGCAGGTGACCAAGGTTTAATGTTTGGATATGCAAGCAATGAGTCTGATGTATTAATGCCAGCGCCTATTTGTTTCTCTCATCGTTTAGTTGAACGTCAATCAGAAGCACGTAAAAGTGGTTTATTACCTTGGCTTCGCCCAGATGCTAAATCACAAGTTACTTGTCGTTATGACAATGGTAAAGTGGTGGGTATTGATGCGATTGTATTGTCTACGCAACATAATCCTGATGTATCACAAAAAGATATTCAAGAAGCAGTAATGGAATTAATTGTTAAACATGTTATTCCAGCAGAGTTATTACATAAAGATACTCAATTCCATATTAATCCGACAGGTCAATTTATTATTGGTGGTCCTGTAGGTGATTGCGGGTTAACAGGTCGTAAGATTATCGTAGATAGCTATGGTGGTATGGCGCGTCATGGTGGTGGTGCTTTCTCTGGTAAAGATCCATCAAAAGTTGACCGTAGTGCGGCTTATGCGGGTCGTTATGTGGCTAAAAATATTGTGGCGGCAGGTTTAGCAGATCGTTGTGAAATTCAAGTATCTTATGCTATTGGTGTGGCACAGCCTACTTCTATTTCGATTAATACCTTTGGTACAGGTAAAGTAAGTGATGAGAAGATTATTCAATTAGTGCGTCAGCACTTTGATCTTCGTCCTTATGCCATTACTACTATGTTAGATTTATTACATCCAATGTATCAAGAGACGGCAGCTTATGGACACTTTGGACGTATTCCACAACAAAAAACAGTAGGCGATGATACCTTTACTACTTTTACTTGGGAACGTACTGATAAAGCAGAGGCATTAAAAGCAGATGCTGGCATTAAGTAAGTTAAGGTAAATTAATAAAAAGGCAGATTTATTCTGCCTTTTTTATTAATTAGAAAAATAATTGGTAAGTTTATATATTCCATAAACGCATAAGTACCTTATTAAAAATTCTTTTTAAGAATAAAAAAAGCTCGTTAGAATGCTACCCAACAATCTAAATAAAATTGGGAAGAGGCCATTATGTCTACTTTAAAGAAAACAATAGCAGGTGTTGTGGGAGTATTATTAACAACTCAAGTAATAGCTGCTGAGTTGCTTAATGTGTCTTATGATCCAACCCGTGAGCTTTATCAATCTTATAATGAAGCGTTTAAAAAACATTGGCAAGAAACAACAGGTGAGACACTGACCATTAAAAACTCGCATGGTGGTTCAGGTAAGCAAGCAAGAGCAGTGATTGATGGATTAAGAGCAGATGTGGTTACTTTAGCGTTAGCAGGAGATATTGAGGCAGTTAATTTAAAACAGCCGTTAATTGATAAGGATTGGCAAACAAGGTTACCTAATAATAGTACTCCTTACACCTCAACTATTGTTTTTGTAGTACGTAAAGGAAATCCTAAAAATATTAAAGATTGGGATGACTTAGTTAAAAATGGTGTACAAGTTATTACTCCAAATCCTAAAACATCAGGTGGCGCACGTTGGAATTTTCTTGCTGCTTGGGCTTATGCGAAGCATAAATATGGTAGCGATGAGCAAGTCCGTGACTTTGTGAAAAAGATTTTTGCTAATACTCCTGTATTGGATACTGGTGCTAGAGGCTCAACAATAACCTTTGTGCAACGTGGTTTAGGTGATGTACTTGTTGCTTGGGAAAATGAAGCTTATCTTTCTTTAAAAGAGGAAGGTGGTGACCAATTAGAAATAGTGACTCCTTCGCTGTCTATTCTTGCTGAACCCCCTGTTGCAGTTGTTGATGCTAATGTAGATCGAAAAGGTACTCGCAAACAAGCCACTGCTTATTTAGAGTATTTATACAGTGAACCAGCACAACGTATTATTGCTGAAAATTTTTATCGTCCTCGCAATGAAAAAATAGTGGCTGAGTTTAAAGATCAATTCCCCGCATTAAAGTTAGTAACCATTGACGAAGAGTTTGGTGGTTGGAAGATTGTACAACCTAAGTTTTTTAATGATAACGGTATATTTGACCAGATTTATAGTGAAATAAACCATTGATAGTTGGATTATGTAAGTAATGTCTTTTCGTAAAGCATCAGTTATTCCAGGTTTTGGCCTCACATTAGGGTATACCCTAATGTGGCTTTCTCTTATTGTATTGATTCCATTAGCTGGTATGTTCTTTTATGCCAGCCAAATTACCATGGAACAATTATGGACTATTCTTAATAGTAGACAGTTACAGTCTGCTTTAAAGTTATCCATTTATACCTCTTTATTATCGGCCTTTATTGTTTCTATTATTGGTAGCTTATTAGCATGGGTATTGGTGCGTTATGAGTTTCCAGGGAGAAAGTTAATTGATGCCATGGTGGACTTACCCTTTGCCTTACCTACAGCGGTAGCAGGTATAGCATTAACTACTTTATATGCACCGCAGGGTTTAATAGGTTCATTATTACCTTTTAAAGTGGCTTATACACCCATAGGTATTACCCTTGCTTTGGTGTTTGTTACTTTACCCTTTGCGGTTCGGACGGTTCAACCTGTTATTAAGGATATTCCCCGTGAGCTAGAAGAAGCTTCTCGGAGTTTAGGAGCAAATAGATTTCAAACTTTTTTGTTTGTTGTCTTTCCTATTTTATTTCCAGCGTGGATAACTGGTTTTTCTTTAGCTTTGGCAAGAGGAATAGGGGAGTATGGCTCAGTAGTTTTTATTTCCGCTAATATTCCTTTTAAAACAGAAATACTGCCTTTATTGATTATGTCAAAACTGGATCAGTTTGATTATATAGGCGCTACTGCTATTGGTGTATTAATGTTAATTATTTCCTTTGCTATGCTATTAATGATTAATTTAATTCAGCGTTATTTAAAACCTACTTATATTTTAAATATGTTTTTGAAATTATTTAATGTGGTAAGGGCATAGGCCAGAATTATGATACGTTCTAAATACACAGGTAAGTTTTCATGGACAGCCCTTATTTTAATTATATTGGCATGGTTAATTTTTATTTTAGTGTTACTTTTACCGTTATGGGCGGTTGTTTCTCAAGGTTTAGCTAAAGGACTGGGTGAGTTTTGGAATGCCATTAGAGAGCCTGATGCTATTTCTGCTTTTAAACTTACCTTAATAGCTACAGGTATTTCGGTACCATTGAATATTATTTTTGGTATTGCTGCGGCATGGTGTGTGACTAAATACGAGTTTTGGGGTAAGAGTATCTTAGTTACTTTAATCGATTTGCCGTTTTCAATTTCTCCAGTAGTAGCTGGTCTTATTTATGTTTTATTATTTGGGGCACAAAGTTATTTTGCAGATTTCTTTAACGAGCACGATATCCAAATAGTTTATGCAGTGCCTGGTATTGTATTAGCCACCATCTTTGTAACGTTTCCTTTTGTGGCGCGTTCACTTATTCCGTTAATGCAAGAACAAGGTACGCAAGAGGAAGAAGCTGCCAGATTGTTGGGTGCTAGTGGCTTTAAAATTTTCTGGTATATTACTCTGCCGAATATTAAATGGGCTTTACTGTATGGTGTAGTTCTATGTACTGCTAGAGCTATGGGGGAGTTTGGTGCTGTTTCAGTGGTATCTGGTCACATTCGTGGTTATACCAATACTTTACCTTTACATATCGAAATTCTTTATAACGAATACAATATTGTTGCTGCATTTAGTGTAGCCATCTTATTACTAATAATGGCGTTGGTGGTGTTATTGCTTCGTCAATGGAGTGAGTCTCGTTTAAATCGCTCCCGTCAACGTCCAGAGGGTCCTGCTGTATGAGTATAACTGTTGAAAATGTCACTAAAAACTTTGGTAACTTTAGGGCACTTAATAATATTAATTTAGAGATTAAAAGTGGTGAGTTAGTTGCTTTATTAGGCCCTTCAGGTTGTGGTAAAACCAGCTTGCTACGAATTATTGCAGGTTTGGAAACACCTGACACAGGCAGTATTATCTTTCATGGCGAAGATGTAAGTGGTCATGATGTACGTGATCGTAATGTGGGATTTGTGTTTCAGCATTATGCATTATTCCGTCATATGACAGTATTTGATAATGTGGCTTTTGGTTTAAGAATGAAGCCTCGTAGCGAGCGCCCTACTGAAAAAGTGATTAAAGAAAAAGTACAGTATTTATTACAGATGGTACAACTTGATTGGTTGGGTGATCGTTATCCTGATCAGTTATCCGGTGGTCAACGGCAACGTATTGCTTTGGCGCGTGCATTAGCAGTAGAACCTAAAGTATTACTACTTGATGAACCTTTTGGTGCACTAGATGCTAAAGTACGTAAAGAGTTACGTCGTTGGTTAGCACGTTTACATGATGAGATTCATTTAACCAGTGTATTTGTAACCCATGATCAAGAAGAAGCGATGGAGGTTTCTGATCGTATTGTGGTGATGAATAAAGGGGTAATTGAACAAGTAGGTTCACCTGCAGAATTATATGATAAGCCTGCTAATGATTTTGTGTATCATTTTTTAGGCGATTCTAATCGCTTTACTGTGGGTAACCAAGAAATACTCTTTAGGCCGCATGAGGTAATTATTTCATCACGGCAAGAGCAAGGTTTTTTTGAAGCAGAAGCATTGGATATTAGGCCTTTGGGCGCTATAACTCGTGTAACGATAAAGCCTGCCAATCAAAAGGACTTTTTAGAAGTTGAATTAACTAAAGATAATCCTAGTTTAGTAAATTTACAACGTGGTCAGAAGATTTATTTTAAGCCTAACCCACAGAAAAACTGGTAATTGTACTATTTTATATAAAGCTAATTGATGATTTGTTAAAAGCAGTAAAGAAATATTTTATGTTGAATAGTCATAAGTTTAAGAAAGAGGCTCAGTTAAAAAAGTGAGAATGAAGCAACTTTCTCAACTGTTGGTTTGAGAGATAAATTGCGTATTACTGATAAAGCTAAGATAAGCTTAGGTGCTTATTACTAAAGACACTACTATTACTAAGTTTGGAGTAGAAGTTAATCTAATGCTAAATACCAGTATTTCAGCTAATTAATAAGGACAATTTGATAATAAAGCAGAGAGTAATACAGTGAAGGTAGGGCTTAATTATAAGTTGTTTAGTTAATAAAAAAAGGATTAGTTAATTACTAATCCTTTTTTATTGGCTATTATTCAACAGTAACGCTTTTAGCTAGGTTACGTGGTTGATCTACATCGGTTCCTTTTAAAATAGCCACATAATAAGAGAGAAGTTGTAATGGAATAGTATAGAGAATAGGTGATAGCACATCATGAATATGTGGCATATTCACTACATGAGTAAACTTATCTTCTTTGATATCTATGGTTTCATCTGCAAATACAAAAAGCTCGCCACCTCTAGCACGTACTTCTTGTAAATTGGATTTAAGTTTTTCTACTAGCGCGTTATTGGGTGCGACTGTAATAACGGGCATATCTGCATCGACAAGAGCTAATGGGCCATGTTTTAGCTCACCAGCAGGATAAGCTTCTGCATGAATATAAGAAATTTCTTTTAGCTTTAAAGAACCTTCCATCGCCACAGGGTATTGAGCGCCTCTACCTAAGAAAAGAGCATGGTGCTTTTCAGCAAAACATTCAGCTATTTTTTCAATAGTGTTATTGGTTGCTAATGCTTCATCAATACGGCTTGGTAAACGGCGTAATTCTTTAACTAAAGTTGCTTCTAATTCAGGATTAAGCGTGTTACGTACTTTTCCTAAAGCAAGGGTAAGCAATAGTAAGGCGGTTAGTTGGGTGGTAAACGCTTTAGTAGATGCCACACCAATTTCTGGTCCTGCTTTGGTTAATAAGGTTAGTCCAGACTCTCTAACTAGAGAGCTAGTTGGATTATTACAAATGGTAAGGCTATCTAAGTAGTTGCCTGTGGTATAAGTTTCAGAGAAAGCATTGCGTAAAGCAGCTAAGGTATCTGCTGTTTCGCCGGACTGGGAAATAGTAATGAATAAAGTATCAGGTTGAACGGCAACACGACGGTAACGGAATTCACTAGCTACTTCCACTTGACAAGGAATACCAACTAACGCTTCTAACCAGTAGCGAGCTACTAAGCCGGCATGATAACTTGTGCCACAAGCTACAATTTGAATATTTTTAACTTGAGTAAAAAGTTGTTCTGCATTAGGTCCAAAGCTTTGTACATTGATTTGATTATCAGTAATTCGACCATTGAGAGTTGTTTGAATAACAGTAGGTTGTTCATAAATTTCTTTCATCATAAAATGACGAAACTCACCTTTATCTGCTGCTTCGGCATTTTCTTGGGCTGTTATAATTTCACGGTGAACTTCTCGTCCTTGTTGATCCCACAATTTGACAGTGTCACGGGTAATTTCAGCAATATCGCCTTCTTCTAGGTAAATAAAACGGTCAGTGACTTGTCTTAATGCCAGTTGGTCAGAGGCTAAAAAGTTCTCGCCAATACCAAGCCCAATAACTAATGGACTACCACTTCGAGCTGCTACAATACGGTCAGGCTGTTGTATACACATGGCGGCCAAACCATAAGCGCCATGAAGTTCTTTAACTGTTGCTTTGAGTGCAGTAGTAAGGTCTCCGATTTCAGTTAGTTTGTAATGGAGTAGGTGAGCAATAACCTCTGTATCTGTTTGCGAAGTAAACTCATAACCAAGGGTAATAAGGTGTTCCCTTAATAGCTCATGATTTTCTATAATGCCATTATGTACTATGGCTACTTGATTATGTGAGAAGTGTGGATGAGCATTTTGTTCAGTAGGTGCACCATGGGTAGCCCAACGTGTATGAGCAATTCCTATTTTGCCAGTAAAATTTGAATCTTGTTGTAGTGCTTGAGCAAGCTGGTTAACTTTACCTGTGCGGCGAACCCTTTGTAGATTTTGTTTATTATCGATAATAGCTAATCCAGCACTGTCATAGCCACGATATTCAAGTCGTTTTAGCCCTTCAATTAAGAGTGCGGTAACATTACGCTCAGCAATAGCTCCTACAATTCCACACATATTAAATATCCTCTGATTCTTGCAGCGTAGCACATAGAAGTTGTACACCACATTTAGTGATTTGTTTTTGAATAGTTTTATCTAAACGGTCATCAGTGATAAGAATATCGATCTTATCCCATGTTAATTCAATATTTGGTATCTTACGACCGATTTTATCAGCTTCTAACATAACAATAACTTGATGAGCATTATTGGCCATAGCTTGTGACAGTGTTAGTAACTCATGAAAGCTGGTTGTCCCATGAGCTAAATCCAAACCGTCTGCACCAATAAAAAGTTGGTCAAAGTCGTAACATTCCAATACTTGCTCAGCAATTTTTCCTTGAAAAGATTCAGAAGTTGGATCCCATGTGCCGCCTGGCATTAACAATGTGGGCTCTGGTTCAAGAGTCAATAGTTGATTAGCTATTTTTAATGAATTAGTCATTACTAACAGATTTTTTTTCTCCGTTAGCATAGGAATAAGTGCTGAAGTCGTATTGCCACTATCAATAATAATTCGACTATTATTTTTGATAAGTTGACTGGCTAGTTTTGCAATAGCCTGTTTATATTGGGAAACTAACTGCTCTGTGGTATGACTAGGTAAACGAATAGCACCACCGTAACGTCGTAATAGTTTACCTTCATTTTCTAGAATATTAAGGTCTTTACGAATCGTAACTTCTGAGGTGTTGAGCTCTGCTGATAATTGTTCAACAGATACCTCTCCATTCAAAGCAATTTGTTCAATAATATAGTAACGACGTTGTTGAGTGTTTCTTTGTGTCATTTAATTGTTTCGATTCGAAATATTTATATTTCATTTATAACATATATCGAAAGATGAAGCACAAAAAATTAATTGTCGTTCACATTAATTTCACATTGTATGTGTTGATTATCTTCTATATTAGTATCCCAATCTAGTCGATAAATAAATGAAAGAGTTCCTGTACCACTCTTAATGGCTTTGAATTTCCAAATGGTTTCTTGTCGGTGCAGATGGTTCTCTGGATGGTCATCTTTTTGGGTATGATTTTTATTAAGTTGCAAAATAGCTGTTGCATCGTTTTCAAGCTGCCATTTATAACCACTATGCGCACTGCTAGGTAAGGCAACAATAAGTTCCTGATTTTTGTGTAAGATAAGTGGATTACACAATGTTTGATAATTTTTATTATTAATCGTTTTAGCAGGTGAAGTAGAGACACAAGCAGTTATTGAGAGAGAAATTAAAGTAATAGTTATTAAACGAAATATTATTTTTTTGATCATAAAGGTTAAGATAAGCTGTATTAAAATTAGTACTTATCTTAACCAACAGATTATTTATTTTATATTCTATAAATCAATAAAAATGTAATAATTTATTAACTAAATAATACTTTTGCCACATCTTTATATGTTTTAGCAAAGTGAATAGTCAGCCCTTGTTTTAAATAATCTGGTAGCTCTTCATAGTGCCCACGATTAGCGTCAGGCAAGATAAGCTCCATGATTTTTTGACGACGAGCAGCAATCACTTTTTCTCTAACTCCTCCAATGGCTAATACTTGGCCAGTTAAGGTTAACTCACCAGTCATTGCTACGCCTTTTTTAGGGGCTTGGTTTCGGGCTAGTGATAGTAGCGCACTTGCCATGGTAACGCCTGCACTCGGTCCATCTTTAGGGGTGGCACCTTCAGGTACATGAAGATGTACAAATGCCTTATCAAAAAACTCTGGGTTTGCTTTATACTCTTTTAAATGAGATGTAATGTAACTGTAAGCAATTTCAGCAGATTCTTTCATTACATCACCAAGTTGCCCTGTTAATTTGAAGCCTCTATTTAAGGTATGTACACAGGTTGCTTCGATTGGTAGTGTAGCTCCTCCCATGCTTGTCCAAGCTAACCCAGTGATAATACCTATGCCAGCCAAAACTTGTTCGTTATGGAAGATAGGCATACCCAATAGTGGTTCTAAATTTTTATGGCTAATTTTGATATTAAGCTCAGGTTCTTTTAATAGTGTAACAACACTTTTTCGAATAACTTTAGCCAATCGTTTTTCTAATTGGCGTACACCTGCTTCTCGAGCGTAACCTTCAATAATTGCTTTTAAGGCACTATCAGTAATGCTGATCTTACCTTTGGGTACGCCAGCTTTTTCTAATTGCTTAGGCCATAGATGTTTCTTGGCAATAGCTAGTTTTTCTTCTGTGATATAACCAGCAAGACTGATTACCTCCATGCGGTCTAATAAGGGACCAGGAATGGAGTCTAATGTATTAGCAGTACAAACAAACAGTACTTTAGATAAGTCGAGCCTTAAATCAAGGTAATGATCTAGGAAGTTAATATTTTGCTCAGGATCCAGTGTTTCTAATAATGCTGATGCAGGGTCACCTTGATAGCTTTGTCCCATCTTATCAATTTCATCCAGCATAATGACTGGATTGATAACTTGTACTTCTTTTAGCGCTTGTACAAGTTTACCCGGTTGTGCACCAATATAGGTACGACGGTGACCTTTGATTTCTGCCTCATCACGCATACCTCCTAAACTAAAGCGATAAAAAGGACGGCCTAGTGACTCAGCAATGGATTTACCGATACTGGTTTTACCAACACCAGGAGGGCCGACAAGGAGAATAATCGAACCATTAATTTCACCTTTATAAGCACCTATAGCTAAAAACTCTAAAATACGGTTTTTAACATCTTCTAAACCAGCATGATGTTTATCGAGTACTTTTTGAGCATGTTTAAGGTTTAGCTTATCTTTACCCATAATGCTCCAAGGTAAAGCAGTTGCCCAATCAAGGTAGTTACGTGTGACAGCATATTCAGGAGAGCCTGTTTCTAATAAAGAAAGTTTGTGTAGCTCTTCATCAATACGTTTTTGTGCTTGTTCAGGCAGTACTTTTTCTTTTAAGCGGGCTTTAAACTCATCTGCATCTGCACTTTTATCATCTTTTGTAATACCAAGTTCACGTTGGATGATTTTAAGTTGTTCTCTTAAGAAAAAATCACGTTGATTTTTACTGATTTTCTCATTTACTTCAGTAGAAAGTTTATTTTGTATACGTGCTACTTCTACTTCTTTACGTAGTAAGGGCAATACTTTTTCCATTCGTCTTAAAACAGGAATGGTATCTAATACTTGTTGCAACTCTTCGCCAGGTGCAGTTGTGAGTGCAGCAGCAAAATCAGTTAAAGGAGAAGGCTCATTAGGGCTAAAGCGATTAAGATAGTTTTTTAGCTCTTCACTATATAAAGGATTAAGTGGTAATAGTTCTTTAATAGCATTGATAACAGCCATGCCATAGGCTCTCACTTCATTGCTAGAGTCTTCACTATTCTTAGGATATTCGACTTCTGCTAAATAAGGTGGCTTATGGGTAAGAAAACCTTTTATTTTAACGCGTGTGATGCCTTGAGCGACAAATTGCAATTTATCATCTTCTTTGCTTACATGGTGAATTTTCACCAAGGTGCCACATTTAGGTAAACTCTCTATATTAAAGTTTTCATCAAAAGGCTCTTCAGTATAAAAAATAGCAACAGAGTGATGTTCCGTTTTTGCTACACGACGGAGAGTTTTTTCCCAAGGATCTTCATTGACTAGTATAGGTAATACTTGAGCAGGGAAGAATGGCCTATTATGAATAGGAATAATATATAATTTTTCAGGATAAGAAGGAGTAGGCACAGCAATTTGTTTACTTGGCTGTGTATTTTCTGCTTCTATAATTACTTCATCCGCTTGATTTTTGTCAGTCATAACGTATCCGTATCTAAGATTATTGTTATATAGATGGGGTGTTATCTTTAAAATTCAATAGATAGAATTTTGGGTAATACAAGTTACATTAATAACGCCAAAAGCTAGGTGTTAGCAATACTAAAATAGTAATAATTTCTAACCGACCTAATAACATGCCAAAAGACAGCACCCATTTAGCTATATCAGGTAGGGTGGAGAAGTTGCCTGCTGGCCCTATAGTTTCGCCTAGTCCTGGCCCAACGTTACAAACAGTAGCTACTGCAGCACTTAATGCAGTAACCATATCATAGCCGAGAAAGGCTAAAAATAGTGCAATAATGGCGATAATAAAAGCAAAAAAGAAAGTAAACGTTAAGATAGAGCGAACAATTTCTTCATCAAGATTATGACCATTATATTTTTGTGGAATAACTGCTCGGGGATGAATAAGTTGTTTTAAGTTGGCAGCAAGTAATCTTAAGGTAACTTGAAAGCGGAAAGTTTTTAGACCACCTGTGGTTGAACCAGAGCAACCACCTAAAAAGGTAAGGTAGAAAAAGATAATCATAGCGAAACTACCCCATTGGCTATAATCATCCACAGCAAAACCAGTAGTAGTAACAACAGAGACAACACTAACAGAGGCTACTCGTAGAGAGTCTATAAATGAGTTACCACTGTTTTTCCAAAACCAGAGGCTAAGTAGGAAACAACTAACCACTAAAATAGTGATAAAACCTCGTACTTGTTCATCTTTAAACAAAGCCGTGTAGTTACCACGCAGGGTACTAACATAGAGGGTAAAAGGTAAACTGCCTAGTAACATTAGTACAATAGCAACCCAATGAGTAGCAGGTAGGAATTTTCCTAATGAAGTGTCTGAAGTTGAAAAGCCACCTGTTGCAATTGAACTCATGGCATGGTTAACTGAGTCAAATATAGGCATGCCGGCTAACCAGAAGGCAAAGATACCAATAATAGTAAAAGATACATAGATAACAAGAATGTATTTAGCAATAATATGGGAGCGAGGTAGCACTTTTTCTGACCAATCAGAAGATTCTGTTTGGAAAAGTCTCATACCACCAATACGTAGCATTGGTAAAACAGCTACAGCCATAACAACGAAGCCGATACCACCAAGCCAATGTAGCATCGAACGCCACATAAGTAGAGCGGGAGCAGCATTATCTAAACCAGATAAAACAGTTGCACCCGTTGTGGTAATACCAGACATTGCCTCAAAAAAAGCATCTGTGTAGCTAATATGGCTAATCATAGTCATAGGCAGTGCTGCGAATATACAGACCACAATCCAACTACTTGCAGTAAGAAAATACATGTCTCTTGGGCGCAGTTGAATTTGTAATGAACCTTTTTGCTTAATCATTAAAAAGCCAGCAAAGAAAGTAACCAGACCAGACCAGAAAAAAGCAGCGATATCATTGGCTGTGTGTTCAAAAATAAAAGAAGTAGTAAGCGGCACTAACATGCTAACTGAGAGTGCAATAAGAAAAAAACCGACAATGTAGGAAATACTGCGTATTGTTTGTCGAGTCATACAGACTAACTACACCTTTGATGATATTCGGAATGGGCTATTATAGTGGTTAGTTCGTAAATAGTAATCTCATTTTACAAGTTTGTTATTTGTTGGCATGCTTACTACGCTATTCCTTAGCAATTGCTTCTAGTCCAGCTAATGAAAATATTTTTAAATGTTGTGTAAGGGGCACGGCATTATAGAAACCTATAATACAGAGTTTTCAGGGCAAAAGAATTTAATTAATGTTGAAACTAGGGCATGGTATAACCCAAATTTAGAGTCACGCTGGAATATTATGCTTGCAATGATTGCTACATTCAGTTTCTTGCAAACCCTAGTTTTAACAGCCTTATTTGTGGTTAGGGTTATCCATTTCAGCTTTATCATTGATAATGATTTTATTGTCCGGATTAACGGCACCCATTAGTAATATTCCAGTAATTATGCAATATATCACTTTACTGAATTCATTACGCTATGCTATTGATTTTGTAAGGTGAGTTTATTTAGAAGGTATAGGGTTATGGCAACTTAGTTATGATCTATGGCCGTTACAGATAATCGCAATAGTAACATTACCGATAGCCACTTGGTTATTTAGAAATAAATTGAGCCAATAAAAAAGGCTACAATTAAAGTAGCCTTTTTATAGTTAGCGGGATAGTTATTTTACCCAACCACGTGCCTTAATAGCTTTTGCTAAACGATCAATAGAAACCATATAGGCAGCCATACGTAAAGTTGCTGCTTGGTTATGGTTTTGATACATGTTCCATACGTTGTTGAAAGCGCGTACCATTGCCTCTTCTAAGCGATCATTAACTTCTTTTTCGGTCCAGTATAAACCAAAACGATTTTGTACCCATTCAAAATAAGAAACAGTTACACCACCAGCATTAGTAAGAATATCTGGTGTTACAACAACACCTTTAGCTTGTAGAATTTCGTCTGCTTCTGGGCTAACAGGACCATTAGCCGCTTCTGCAATTACTTTTGCCTTGATGTTGTTCGCATTTTCTTCAGTAATTTGATTTTCTAATGCTGCTGGAACTAATACGTCACACTCAATTTCAAGTAATTCAGCATTGGAGATTTGAGTTACACCCTCAACAGAGAGGATAGTTTTATTATCTGCGATCGCTTGGTCTAAACTATTAGGGTCTAAACCATTGGCATTATAAATACCACCATCACTATTACTCACAGCAATAATTTTTGCACCTAATTCATGTAGGAAATGTGCAGTGAAAGAACCTGCATTGCCATAACCTTGGATGGCTACAGTAGCACCTTTAATATTAATATCTAATTTTTGTAATAGTTCTCTTACAATGATACTAGTTCCTTTACCAGTAGCTGCAACACGACCTTCAGAACCACCTAGTATAAGAGGTTTACCTGTTAATACACCGAAGTGATTACCACGGATTTTGATGTATTCATCAACCATCCAGCCCATGATTTTGGGATTAGTATTTACATCTGGAGCAGGGATATCTTCAAGTTCTCCAATTACAGGTGCGATTGCTTGAATATAGGCACGTGTTAATCTTTCTAACTCACCTTTAGAAAGTTTTTTGGGGTCTACAACTATACCGCCTTTACCGCCCCCATAAGGTAAATTAAGTACACCACACTTAAATGTCATCCAGATTGATAATGCTTTAACTTCATCCATTGTTACATCTTGATGATAGCGAATACCACCTTTACCTGGACCAATTGCATTGCAATGTAAAGATCTATAGCCCTTGAAAAGTTGTACTGAACCGTCATCCATAGTTACAGGAACAGAAACTTCTAAACAACGTTGAGGCTCTCTTAAAATAGTATGAATGGCCGGATCTAATTTAAGAAAAGAAGCGATTTTGTCTATTTGTTGATGGGCCATTCCTAAAGCAGATGTTTCATGTTTACTCATATCTAAATCCTAGTGATATATTTTTAGTTGCTTTTATAAAAGTTTTGAAGAAAGGAAATGTATTATATGTTTATTTTCATGATATGCAAATACTGTATATGTTATGCATGTTTTGCATAGCGATTATGTGACAATAGATATAAGTTATGTTTTAGTAAAAATTTTAATAAAATTAATAACAAGAAAATTATTTAACACAAATTGATTTGGTGTTTTTTTATAAATTTAACACTAAAGAATTGATTAAACTCATAGAAAGCATTTAGGTTAAAAAATCATCAGAAAGTTGTAAAATTGATCACAACTTATTAATAAGTTCAAGATAATGCTTTCAGCAAAGAGCAATTACCTACTATAATAGCCCCTTTATATGTTTGGCATCACTGGACGAGTTTCATGTTTGATAATTTAACCGAACGCCTTTCCAAGACACTTCGTCATATAACTGGACAGGCAAAGCTTACTGAAGAAAATATTCAAGGTACTTTACGTGAAGTGCGGATGGCTTTATTAGAAGCTGACGTGGCGTTGCCTGTTGTAAAAGATTTTATAGAAAAAGTTAAAGAAAAAGCAGTTGGTACTGAAGTACTAAAGAATCTTTCTCCAGGGCAAGCTTTTGTTAAGATTGTACAGGCTGAGTTAGAACAACTAATGGGGGCTGCTAATGAAGATTTAGCTCTTAATGCTACGCCTCCTGCAGTGATTTTAATGGCTGGTTTGCAAGGGGCTGGTAAGACAACCACAGTTGCTAAATTAGCACGCTTCTTAAAAGAACGTAAGAAAAAAACAGTATTAGTAGTTTCTGCTGACGTTTATCGTCCTGCTGCAATTAAACAGCTTGAGACGTTAGCTAATGAAGTAGATGTTACTTTTTTCCCTTCTACCATAGAACAAAAACCAGTAGATATTGCTAAGGCTGCTATTGCAGAAGCTAAGTTAAAATTTATTGATGTTGTATTAGTGGATACCGCAGGTCGTCTTCACATTGATGAAGAGATGATGGGTGAGATTAAAGGTCTTCATGCTGCTGTAAATCCTGTGGAAACATTGTTTGTGGTTGATGCCATGACAGGTCAGGATGCAGCTAATACAGCCAAAGCATTTAATGATGCTTTACCATTAACAGGGGTAATCCTTACCAAGGTAGATGGTGATGCACGTGGTGGCGCGGCTTTATCTGTGCGTGCTATTACGGGTAAACCTATTAAGTTCTTGGGTATGGGAGAAAAAACAGAAGCTTTAGAACCTTTCCATCCTGAACGTATTGCAACCCGTATTTTAGGTATGGGTGATATGCTCAGCTTAATTGAACAAGCTGAACAAAAACTCGATAAAGAAAAAGCTGAAAAGCTAACGCGTAAAATCAAAAAGGGTAAAGGTTTTGATTTAGAAGACTTCCGCGATCAACTACGCCAAATGAAAAATATGGGTGGTTTAGGTAGTTTAATGGATAAATTGCCTATGATGGGTGGTGTTAACTTGGCGGCTATGGCTGATAAGCAGGATGTTGCTGATAAACAGTTTGTGCAAATGGAAGCAATTATTAGCTCTATGACAATGGCTGAGCGTCGAGATCCTGAGCTTATTAATGGTTCTCGTAAACGTCGGATTGCACAAGGTTCTGGTACGCAAGTACAAGACGTAGGTAGATTAATCAAGCAGCATAAACAAATGCAAAAAATGATGAAAAAAGTAATGGGTAAGGGCGGATTAGCTAAAATGGCTCGTGGTTTGAGCAGTGTATTACCAAAAGGTAGTGCTGGCCGTCGTTTTTAACTCGTTGTTAATTTGGTGTATTTAATAAAAGCATGAGATTTTTGTGAATGAATTGAAAAAGCCATTTGCAAAAATCTCAACTTCCTATAGAATATGCCACCTTTTATATGCTATGTATTTTTACATAATTAACTAATTTAGGAATAATATCTTCATGGTAACTATTCGTTTAGCACGTGGCGGCTCTAAAAAGCGTCCTTTTTATTATATTTCTGTAACTGACAGCCGTAATGCGCGTGATGGTCGTTTCATTGAGCGTGTAGGTTTCTTTAACCCAATCGCTGCTGGCGGTGAAGTAAGATTAAACGTTGATCAAGAACGTGTTGCTTACTGGAAAAGCCAAGGTGCACAAATTTCTGAACGCGTTGCTAGCCTATTAAAGGAAGCTGCTAAGACTGCTGCTTAATCAATAGCATTATCATGCTTGAGAAAGAGTTAGTTGTATTAGGTAAGATTGTTTCTGTACATGGTATTCGTGGTGCAGTAAAGGTTTATTCGTTTACAGACCCTATTGATAACATTCTAGATTATAAAAACTGGATATTACGTAGGGCAAATGAACAAACTACAGTTAAACTACAAAGTGGTCGTTTACAAGGCAAAGTACTAGTAGTTGAATTACAAGGTTTAACTGATAGAGATGAAGCTAGAAGTTTAGTAGATTCTGAGATTTGTATTTATCGTGATGAATTACCTGAATTGGCAAGTGACGAGTATTATTGGTACCAATTACAAGGTTTAAAAGTTATTAATCAACAGGGCCAATTATTGGGTCAAGTTGATCACCTGTTAGAAACAGGTGCTAATGATGTATTAGTAGTTAAACCTTGTATTAATAGTATTGATGATAGAGAGCGATTGCTCCCTTATATAGATCAATGTGTATTGAATATTGATCTAACAGCAGGCGAACTTCAAGTTGATTGGGATGCAGAGTTTTAACAAATAGGCAACAGGCCATGCAATTTGAACTCATCACCCTTTTTCCTGAAATGTTTGAAGCTATTACTAGCTATGGCATTACAGGTCGTGCTGTAAAACAAGGACTAATGACATTAAACTGTCATAATCCTAGAAGCTATACCCATGATCGTCATCATACTGTTGATGATCGTCCCTTTGGTGGTGGGCCAGGTATGGTAATGAAAATAGCTCCGCTTGAAGCGGCGTTGTTAGAAGCAAAAAAACAAGTACCACCAACAGCTAAAGTAATTTATTTATCACCACAAGGTAATAAGCTAACACAGGCAGCTGTGCAACAGCTAGCTAGTGAACAAGCATTAATATTAATAGCAGGCCGCTATGAAGGTATTGATGAACGGTTTATAGAAAGCTTTGTGGATGAAGAATGGTCGATAGGCGACTATGTATTATCTGGCGGTGAATTACCTGCTATGGTAATGATAGATGCCATTACACGTCAGTTACCAGGTGCGTTGGGGTGTAATGAATCGGCACAGCAAGATTCATTTATGAATGGTTTGCTAGATTATCCTCATTATACACGGCCTGAAGTATATAATGAGCAAAGTGTTCCAGCGGTGCTACTTAGTGGTAACCATGAACACATCCGGCGCTGGCGTTTACAACAAGCTTTAGGGCGAACTTGGCAACGTCGGGCTGATCTTCTGGATAGCCGCTCGCTTTCTGGAGAAGAACAACAGCTGTTGACCGAATACCTCGATCAACAGAACGATAGTAAACGTATCGATGGTTAGCCAGTTGGCAACCTTAGGAGCATTAACATGACGAATAAAATTATTGCTCAGCTAGAAGCTGAACAAATGAATAAAGAAATTCCAGCGTTTGCGCCAGGTGACACAGTAGTTGTACAAGTGCGTGTGGTGGAAGGTGAGCGTACCCGTTTACAGGCTTTTGAAGGCGTTGTAATTGGTAAGCGTAACCGTGGTTTAAACAGTGCATTTACTGTTCGTAAAATTTCTAGTGGTGTTGGTGTAGAACGTACTTTCCAAACTTATAGCCCAATCGTTGATAGCATCACTGTTAAACGTCGTGGTGATGTACGTAAAGCGAAACTTTACTACTTACGTGAGCTTTCTGGTAAAGCTGCTCGTATTAAAGAAAAATTGGCTAAGCAAACTCAACAGCAAGCTGCTGAGTAATAGCTTACTAATGAAAGAAAACCCGCTTTATAGCGGGTTTTTTTATGAGAGATTAGTTATTATTTGCAAGTATAGCTATATAGATTGGTTTAGTGACTTCCTAGTGTAATAGTAGGATTGTTCCAATTACCCTTAATGCTATAAGTAACAGCTACTAGTTTCATAAGTTCATTACCAAGAAAATAATCTACTATCAACATGGCCCCACCAATAGGCGGTGCAACGGCTAAAGTAGCAATAGAAATATTAGAGCCTAAGGGAACACCTACTTTAAGGTTAGCATCTACTTGTTGGTTCTGCATATTAATATGTCCTGTCATGGACATAATCATAGAAGGACCTTCAAATACAAAAGGTTTATCGATTTGCAGAACGCCATTATTACCTTTGAATTCACCTTTAATACTGTCGTAGGCAAGTCCTGCCTTATATAGGTCGGTAAAATCTAAACGTAAGCGTCGACTAATTGCTTCAGAGTTTAGAATACCAAAGATACGTAATATATTAGTGGAAGAACCATCAACACTTAGTAAACGGCCAGATTTTAACTCTGGAGCTAGTGTTCCTGTAAAGTGTTCCGGAGCAAAGTCAGCAGGTGTACCAAGCCATGAACCATTAATAGCTACTTTAAAAGATTTAGCTGTAATAGTGGGTTTTATGTCCCAGCTAGTTAAAATAGCTTCTAAATTTTTTCCTGATAATATACCGTTAAAAGTAGTTTGTTGGCCTATTTGCCAATCTAAGTCACCTTTTACATGTAGACCTTTAAGATTTAAGGCAATGTTGGAAACCTTTAATCCCTGTTTAGATGTACTGTTTTTTAAATTAATAGTTCCTATTAACTCATTCTCTATAAATAGCTGTTGAATAGATAAATTTATATTGGGAATGTTATCAGTATTAAAGTTATTAATAGGGTCTTTTTCTTTTAATGAAGTAACAAGGGTTTTAGGTATTTTCAAATATTTTAGATGAACATAATAAGGTAAGTTTTTAACTTGTGGAGCAGTAATACGGCCTGCTATGGATGGACTGTTAATATCAAGCCGCCAACCTTGCTCACCTGTTGGTTGTAAATAGAGAGCAGCTTGTTGAGAGGGAAGGTTAAACCCTGTAACCTGGCCAATACGTAAATCTATACTGCGTAGTGTATTGGTATTAACACTCGTTATTTTATTATTCTGATTAGATGTATAGTTCGATAAATATTCATCATAAAGTTTTTGCCATTCTTCTAGATTTACTTGACTTAAATTACCACGAACCTGTAGTCCTTTTTTATTTGAAAAAGCGGCTTTTCCTTGATTAATTAATAATTCACCTTGCCAGTTCTGTTGGTTTTCATCCATAGTGATAGCAGAAGTAATAAGAGAATTATAGTCAAGCTGTAGTTGAGTCTTTTGTTGTTTGCCAAAATTCATTTGATAAGTAAAGTTTTGCTCTTGTTCTGCTGATTTTGTAAATGGAGCAGGAAGATTTAGAGCAATGCCTTTTAGATCAGAGGAAACTTTTAACTGGTTATTTTCTCCTATCCAAATTTCTAAATCATAAGGTGTTTTCCCAGAAAATGGCCATGTCTTATTGGGTGTAATATACCAGCTGGCTAGTTTGGTAATATCAATATTTCCTTTTAGCTTCATATAGGAAAGCGGCTCACCATGAGTACCTTTAGCTGTAATAGAACCTGTTATAGGGTTGCCTAAAGCATAGGCACTAACTGCTTGGCTGCTTAATCCTTTAGTGCTGTCATAATGGAAGTTGCCTGATATATTGGTTAAAGCGGGAATAGGGTGTTGTAGATTTAATTGCGCCCCTTTTGTACTAAAACTAGTAATAACAACTGGTTGATGATGTTTTTTCAAAGGAATATCTAATTGTAAACTCCCTGTTAAGTTACCTGTACCTTGCCAGTCATTAAATACATGAGATATTTCGGGTGGTGCTGACTTTAGTATTTGGAGGGTATCATCAAGAGTACTAACAATTTTAGCGTTTAAATATAAATGAGTGATTGCTGGATTAGCTATATGTGGAATATTGATATTGATATCAGTTAATTGGCTATTACTAATAACGCCTTTATCAGCTAATATGCGAACTCCAGAAGGTTCTACAAAAACCTCTCCATCAACTTGTTTGATGGGTAGCCATGGGGCTTGATAATTAATTTCAGCATTTTTAGGCTTCATATAAAGCAATAAACTATGTGCAGTGGAAGGTGTTCGCTTATCTAATGAACCTTGATATTGAAAGAAACCTGTTTCAATATCTCCACTTTTAATAGAGGTATTTAACCAATGCACTAACTCTGGATCAATATTTGCCTTTGAAGGAATATATTTAGAGGTATAGCTAGCATCACCATTGGCAATATTTACCCGTAGATCCATATAGTCTTTGATGCCATCATAGGGATAAAGGCGAATCATCATATCCCCTGCTAGGTCACCTTCATCACCTTTAAGCTGCATTAAGTGACTAAAAATGCTAACGGTGTCACCATCGAATGACCAATTTAGGGTAGTTTTGGCATGTTGATAGTGCCAAGGCTTACTGTATACTTTTGCGATAAAGAGTGAAAAGTTGTCAGCATCAAGATCTAAGTGACCGCTATTAATACCACCTTGGATTTTTCCTGTAATATTAGATGCTCCTACTGTATCTTTATAAGCATTAAAAGATATATCTTTAACATCAGCTATAAAACTTAAACTATCAATCAGTGGTTTTTCAGGTAGCCATTTAATGTTCAAATTTTGGATGATACCTTTAGGAGATACTGTATTAATAGCTTCATGTATTTTTTTAGAAAGAGGGGCTAGTGCTAGTACTGGGGGAATAAAGTGCTCTATATTAATGCTATTAGCTTGAGCATTCCATTGTTGTTGATTATCGATTGTGCGACGTGTTAATAGTAGATCAAGGTCTGTGAAAGGTGTTTTGTCGATGGTAAAAGATAACCCTTTGACTTGTAGCCCTATATATTCTTGTCGATAAGCATCAAACCATGCTTGCATATTGATATCTTTAATTGCAACAGTTTGATTTTTTTCATGTTGAACAACTAATTGGCTATTTTTAGTATCAATAGTGGCTGAACGTAATTGACCATTCTTTACAGTAGCCCACACCTGGCCACCTAAGGTTAATTTTTTCAATTGTTGAGGTAATTCAATCTCTTTAGGTAACCATGTATGCCAATCAAGATAAGGAATATCGGCGTACAGTGTACCCTTTAAGTTTTGCCAGTTTTCAGGGGCTATAGAAGCTGTTGTTGAAAGAATAAGAGGTTTATCATCATTAATATAGAGTATGCCATCTAACCGCATTCTTTCATCTGTAAAATGAGTTAATGTGGCGTTAACATGAGTAAATGTATGCGTAGGATAATTGTAAGGATGAACACTGATCGTACTATTACTGATAGATATTTTAGTAAAGCGCTGTAGTTGTGAGAGAATGATCGCTGGTGTAATAGGGTCTTTTTGTCGAGGTATACCACCTATTGACCAAGTATCGGGTTTATTTTCACGAATTTGTAGTTTTAAACTTTCACCATGAGCAGTTGCAATACGTACTTGCCAATTTAAAATAGTTTGTGGAACATCTATTTCAAGTGTTAGTTGATCAACTTCTAGTTTTTGCTCATGATCACCAATATGAACATTATAAGCGGTTAAAGTAGGGGAAAATATATCCCAACTACCTTTTAGTTCCCCAATAGTGACTGGGGTATGTAATGTTTCAGAAAGTTTGTTTTGTAGGTGAAACTTATAGTCACTTACCCAAACAACTAATTGCCTAGCAATGCTGACATAAAGAGCTACGAGTACCAATAATAACAATAAACAGCTAATGATTAGCTTGCGTATTTTAGTTGTAATTTTTGGGTTGCCCTGTGTCATTCTTTATTCCATTATTGTGGAACAACATCATATTGATCTTGTGTATAAAGATTTTCTACTTGAAAACTAATGGTTTTACCAATAAATGTTTCAAGATCTGCCACATTGTTAGATTCTTCATCTAATAAACGATCAACAATTTTTTGGTTAGCGAGTATTAAATAACGATTAGTAGGATAAGCTCTAGCAATTCTCATGATTTCTCTAAAAATTTCATAACAAACTGTTTCAGACGTTTTTAATGTGCCTTTCCCATGACATTGGAAACAGGGTTCGCAGAGTGTTTGCTCAAGATTTTCACGAGTTCGTTTGCGTGTCATTTGTACTAGCCCAAGTTCTGTAAATCCTAGTACATTAGTTTTTGAGTGGTCTTTTTCAAGTTCTTTTTGCAGTGTTTGTAGGACTTGATCGCGGTGCTCTTCAAGTTCCATATCAATAAAATCAATGATAATAATACCACCTAGATTACGCAGTCTTAGTTGGCGAGCTATAGCTGTGGCAGCTTCAAGATTTGTTTTGAATATGGTTTCTTCAAGATTTTTATGTCCTACAAAGCCTCCTGTATTAACATCTATGGTGGTCATGGCTTCGGTGTTATCAATTACTAAATAGCCGCCAGACTTGAGAGATACTTTTCTTTCGATAGCTTTTTGTAGCTCTTGCTCTATTCCATAAATATCGAAGAGAGGAGGATCATTCATATAAAGTTTTAAACGGTCACTAAGCTCAGGTAGAAATTCTTGTAAAAATTGTTCAGCTTTGTGGAAAGTTTCTTGTGAGTCTATGTATACTCTATGAATGGTTGGATTAATGAAATCACGTACTATACGTAAATTGAGTGGTAAATCTTCATAGATTAGTGAGGAAGCTTGAGCTTTCTCAATATGGCCTTTTACTTGATTCCATAGTTTATTGAGATAACGAATATCTGTTAGTAGTTCCGATTTAGCAATGCCTTCAGCTGCTGTGCGAATAATAAAACCACCCTCTACTATTGCTTCCTCTTCAATACATTCAGTGACTAATTGTTTAAGCCGTTCTCGCTCTAACTCATCTTCAATACGAAGTGAAATACCAATATGCTGTGTTTGTGGCATATATACTAGATAATGAGAGGGGAGAGACAGTTGCGTGGTTAATCGAGCACCTTTAGTTCCTATGGGATCCTTAGTGACTTGTACAATTAGGTGCTGCCCTTCTTTCAATAGTTTAGTAATATCTTCTTCTTGTGGTTGGTCAATTTCACGATTGGTAAGCTCTGCTACGTGAATAAAAGCAGCTTTATCTAAGCCTATATTAATAAAGGCAGCTTGCATTCCTGGTAGTACTCGGATTACTTGACCTTTATAAATGTTACCAACAATGCCTCGTTTAAGGGTACGTTCCATATATACTTCTTGCAGAATGCTATTTTCTACAAAAGCAACTCTTGTTTCCATAGGGGTGACATTTATAAAAATCTCAGTGCTCATGAGTTGTCCTATTATTTATTCTTTATTAGTGGATAAATGCCAACCTGCTTTAATAATTGGGTTGTAGCGAATATGGGTAAACCAACTACCGAGTAATAATCACCTTCTATTTTTTCAATAAACATAGCAGCCAATCCTTGAATAGCATATCCACCTGCTTTATCTTTAGGTTCCCCAGTTTGCCAATAAGCAATAGCTTCTTCTTCAGAGATGGCTCGCATGGTTACCTCAGTGGTGATAACCTGACTAATAAGTTGATTTTGATAGTATAAGGTAATTGCTGTAAAAACTTTATGAGTTTTATTAGATAACTCAGCTAACATAGTTATAGCTTGTTGCTGTGAGTGGGGTTTACCAAGTATTTTATTATTTATACTAACAGTGGTATCAGCCGCTAAGATACAAGCTATTTCTTTTTGTTGGTCTGATAGTTGTGTAAAACCTGCTTTCGCTTTAGCAATAGCTAAACGCTGTACATAGCTTTCAGGTAATTCATTGTGATGAGGTGTTTCGTCTATATCTGCATTAATAACGGAAAAAGTTATACCTAATTGCTTAAGCAGTGCTTGCCGACGAGGGGATGCTGAGGCAAGATAAAGAACACTCATTAGTTAATCCCTATTCGTATCCGTAAAGCTCTTAGTGCTGCGGATAGCCATGGCCACATAATAGCACTGGTAATGATAGGAAAGATATAATCAAAAATACTGAAGTTACTGGGATAAATACCTGTTAAAACATAAATCCATAATTGGATTAGTTGTCCTAATATTAAGATAACAGAAACCATTATGGTTTGTCTGACAATGGGTTGCGGCCTAATTTTATGTTGGAAGAGTAAGCTGATATATACGGTTAAGACTAAAACTAGCGCGTTTTGACCTAGTAAACTATTAACCATAACATCTAGTAGTACACCAAAAATAAAGGCTGCTACCATGCTTACACGATGGGGTAGAAATAAAGACCAATAGATAAATACTAAAGAAACCCATAATGGGCGAAAAGCATTAAGGGATTGGGGAAGAGGTGTAATGCTCAGTAATAAAGCAACTAATACACTGGTCCAAATAGCCCAACCGCCTCTAAGATGATGTGCTGTCATGGCGTTGTCTCTTCCTCTGCTGGTGTTTCTGGGGATTCTGATGTGGCAGTGTCATGACTGTTATCAAGTATTTGTCTTGAAGTAAATATTAATAATACATAACGGCTACGATTGAGTGCAGCAGTGGGTTTGGCATAAATAGTGGCAAAGGGAGTGCCATTATCATGCTCAATTTTAGAAACAACAGCTACAGGATAACCCGCAGGGAAGTTACCACCTAAACCTGAGCTTACTAAAAGGTCATTAACTTGAATATCTTCATTATTAGGAACATAGCGTATCTCTAGTAAGTCTTCACCTGTACCTGTGGCAATGGCTCTTAAGCCATTACGATTGACCATAATAGGAATACTATGGGTAGTATCAGTAATTAATAAAACCCACGCACTATGAGGCATAACATCGATTACTTGGCCCATAATACCTTTGGCATCTAATATGGCTTGTCCTATAAAAACACCATCACTACTGCCTTTATCAATTAGATAACGGAAGGTGCTAGGGTTTGGGTCAATACCTATAAGTTCACTGACAACAGCTTTTTCATCAACTAAGCTGGTTGAGTTTAATAATTCTCTTAAACGAACATTTTGTTCTGTAAGAGAGGCTAGTTTCTGTAGTTTTTGTTCTAATAATAAGGATTGTGCTTTTAAACGTTCATTTTCAGCCAATAATTCACTGTGACTTGAAAATTGCTCTTGAATAGTACCCCATATTTTATTAGGGATATTGGTAACAGCATAAAGTTGTGAGGTAACTATACCTATCTTATGGCGTACAGGTATAAGAACTTCAAAACGAGCGTCTACAACCATAGCAACAATAGCCAAAATGGACAATGTTATGGCTTTAAATCTTTTGGAAAGTCCCCTAGGGAATAAAGATTTAATAATAATCCCCCTCTATAGAATAGATAGAGAGTATAGCTCTAGTGATAGGATAGTGTAGATATATTTTTGTTGAAAAATATATCTACAAGTTAGATTAAGGATTGGTGGATAATAGATCCATTGCATGACGGTCTATCATTTCTAATAATTTACCACCACCACGAGCCACACAAGTGAGAGGATCTTCTGCCACAATAACAGGAAGTCCAGTCTCTTGAGAGATTAACTTATCTAAATCACGTAATAATGCACCACCACCAGTTAACACCAAGCCACGCTCTGCAATGTCTGACGCTAGTTCTGGAGGCGACTGTTCTAAAGCACTTTTCACAGCTTGTACAATAGTAGCTAAAGATTCTTGTAAAGCTTCTAAAACTTCAGCTGAAGTAAGTGTGAAAGAGCGTGGAATACCTTCGGCTAGGTTACGGCCTCTTACTTCAATCTCACGAATTTCACCGTTGGGGTCAGGGAAAGCAGAACCAATTTGCTGTTTAATATGTTCGGCAGTAGATTCCCCAATAAGGCTACCATAGTTACGACGTACATAAGTCACAATAGCTTCATCAAAACGGTCACCGCCTAAGCGTACAGACTCGGCATAAACCACACCATTTAATGAAATAAGGGCAATTTCAGTAGTACCACCACCAATATCAATTACCATAGAACCACGTGCTTCTTCTACTGGTAAACCTGCACCAATAGCCGCTGCCATAGGTTCTTCAATTAAGTAAGCTTCACGTGCTCCGGCATGTAAAGCAGCATCACGAATGGTACGTCTTTCCACTTGAGTGGATTTACAAGGTACACAGATTAAAATACGAGGACTTGGAGGTAATAAACTTTTTTCATGTACTTTATTGATAAAATATTCAAGCATGCTTTCACATACTTCAAAATCAGCAATAACACCATCTTTCATTGGACGGATAGCTGAAATATTACCTGGTGTACGGCCAAGCATTTGTTTTGCTTCAGTACCAACTGCAACAATACTTTTTTGATTACCTTGATGACGAATAGCAACTACAGAAGGTTCATTTAAAACAATACCACGATCCCGAATATAAACCAGTGTATTAGCTGTACCTAAATCAATTGAAAGGTCACTGGAAAAGAAACCACGTAACTTTTTGAAGACGTTAAACATAAAAGTAAGAACTCTAGTTTTTAATTAAAAAGAATAATCTGTACAATAGATCAACAATTGTAAAACGAAATTTATTCCATGATGATTAAGGAATAGATTTAGCGAAAATCAGTATTGTGATAAATTGTAATGGTTTTTGTGTAATTTATACATGGGGAAATTGTATCCCATTTAAAAAAAATTATATATAGCTGGAGATATTAATGGCACTTGAGCAAACAGATGTTGAAAAAATTGCCCAGTTAGCGGCCTTAAAGCTAAATGACAGTGATTTGGCTGAGACGACAACGACGTTAAATAACATTTTGAAATTAATTGATCGTATGCAGGCTGTCAATACTGACGGAGTGGAACCATTAGCACATCCACTAGAAGCAACTCAGCGGTTACGACCAGATATGGTGACAGAGGAGAATCACCGTGACGATTATCAGAAGATAGCTCCTGCTGTAAGTGATGGGCTCTACCTTGTACCTAAAGTTATTGAATAATTAAGGCAAATAGTAATGCATCAATTAACCTTGTCAGATATTTCTAAGGCACTAATAGCCAAAGAATTTAGCTCTGTAGAAATTACTAGCTATCTATTAGAAAGAATTAAGCAGTTAGATCCTCAGTTAAATAGTTTTATTACAGTGACTGAACAACTAGCACTTGAGCAAGCAAAAGCAGCAGATGAAAGACGCGCTCAAGGCAAATATCATGAGTTACTAGGTGTACCTATTGCTCATAAAGATTTATTTTGTACACAGGGTATACGTACTAGTTGTGGCTCTAAAATGCTAGATAACTTTTTAGCACCTTATAATGCAACAGTTGTACAAAAATTGATTAACTCAGGTTGCGTTACCCTAGGCAAAACTAACCTTGATGAATTTGCCATGGGTTCATCCAATGAGTCTAGCTATTATGGCGCGGTTAAGAATCCTTGGGATACTACGCGTGTTCCCGGCGGCTCTAGTGGCGGCTCAGCAGTAGCTGTGGCTGCTAGATTAGTGCCTGCCACTACAGGTACAGATACAGGTGGTTCTATTCGTCAACCTGCTGCCCTAACAGGCGTAACAGGTATTAAACCTACCTATGGTCGAGTTTCTCGTTGGGGAATGATTGCTTACGCCTCTAGCCTTGACCAAGGCGGTCCTATTGCTAGAACTGCAGAAGATTGTGCATTGTTATTACAAGCAATGGCAGGCTTTGATCCTAAAGACTCTACTTGTATGAGTGAAGCAGTACCAGACTATTATGCAGACTTAGATAAAAAAATAACAGGTTTAAAAGTAGGCTTACCTAAAGAGTTCTTTGGTGCAGGATTAGATCCTCGTATTGCTAGCTTAGTTGACACTGCCGTTAAAGAGCTAGAAAAGTTAGGTGCAGTGATTAAAGAAATTAGTCTCGCTAATATGGAGCAGGCTATTCCTGCCTATTATGTAATTGCGCCTGCAGAAGCTTCTTCTAATCTATCTCGTTTTGATGGGGCACGTTTTGGTTATCGTTGTGAAAATCCAAAAGATTTACAAGATATGTATACGCGCTCAAGAACAGAAGGTTTTGGGGCAGAGGTAAGACGCCGTATTATGGTAGGTACTTATGCCCTATCAGCAGGTTATTACGATGCTTACTATTTACAAGCACAAAAAATTCGCCGTTTGATTAAAAATGATTTTATGCAAGCCTTTAATGAAGTGGATGTGATTTTCAGTCCTACTACACCAAATCCAGCATGGAAAATAGGTGACAAGGCTGGTGATCCAGTAGCTCAATATTTGGAAGACGTGTATACCATTACAGCTAACTTGGCGGGATTGCCTGCTTTATCTATGCCTATTGGTTTTGCTGATGGTTTACCTGTAGGTGGACAATTATTAGCACCTTATTTTGAAGAAGGTCGTTTACTGAATATTGCTCATCAATATCAACAAGTGACTGACTGGCATCGTCAAGTCCCTACTGGCTTCTAAGGAGTTTAACTGATGCAATGGGAAATGGTGATTGGGCTAGAAATTCACGCTCAACTTTCAACAAATTCAAAGATCTTTTCAGGTAGCAGTACTACCTTCGGAGCAGAACCTAATACGCAAGCCAGTTTGATAGATTTAGGTATGCCAGGTGTGTTACCTGTTCTTAATGGGCAAGCGGTAAGAAAAGCCGTTAAATTTGGTTTGGCAATAGACGCACATATTGGTAAAACGAGTATTTTTGCTCGCAAAAACTATTTTTATCCTGATCTACCAAAGGGTTATCAAATCAGTCAATTTGAACTCCCTATCGTTGGCAAGGGGTGTTTAGAAATTGCCTTGGAAGATGGTACAGTTAAGTCTGTAGGTGTTACTCGTGCTCATTTAGAAGAGGATGCAGGTAAAAGTTTACATGAAGATTTTCAAGGGATGACGGGGATCGATTTAAACCGTGCAGGTACACCATTATTGGAAATTGTTTCTGAACCTGATATGCGTAGTGCTAAAGAAGCAGTGGCTTATGCTAAAGCAATCCACGCGTTAGTGCGTTATTTAGATATCTGCGATGGTAATATGGCAGAAGGGTCATTACGTTGTGACTGTAACGTATCAGTTAGACCAAAAGGTGCAACTGAGTATGGTACGCGTTGTGAAATTAAGAATGTTAACTCTTTCCGAAATGTAGAAAGAGCTATTAACTACGAAGCTCAACGCCAAATCGAAATCTTAGAAGATGGTGGTAAAATTGTTCAAGAAACCCGTCTTTATGATCCTGTAAAAGATGAAACTCGTTCTATGCGTAGTAAGGAGGAGGCTAATGATTACCGTTATTTCCCTGATCCTGATTTATTACCTGTCGTATTAGATGATGAACTTATTGAAGAAGTACGTGCGCAACTACCTGAGTTACCTAATCAAAAACGTGAACGTTTACAGCAACAGTTTGCTTTATCTGTTTATGATGCAACTGTGTTAACAGCTAGTAGAGAGTTAGCAGATTATTTTGAGCAAGTACAAAGTATCTGTGGTGATGCTAAATTAGCAACTAACTGGGTAATGGGGGAGTTATCTAGTTTATTAAATAAAGATAATTTAGACATAACAGAATCGCCTATTTCAGCTGAATTATTAGGTGGTTTATTGGTACGTATTAAGGATAATACTATTTCTGGTAAGATTGCTAAAACCGTATTTGAAGCAATGGCTGCTGGAGAAGGTACTGCTGACCATGTGATTGAAGCTAAAGGGTTGAAGCAAGTAACAGATTCTGGCGCTATTGAGTCTATTTTAGATGAAATGCTGGCTGGTCTTGTTAAAGATGTAGAAGAGTATCGTGCTGGTGATGAAAGCAAGCGTAAGAAAATGTTTGGTTTCTTTGTTGGACAAGCAATGAAAGCTTCTAAAGGAAAAGCTAACCCTCAGCAAGTAAATGAATTACTTAAGAAAAAATTAGAAGGTTAAAGACTAATAAAATGAGTATCCACTTAGCGATAGGTGGATACTGTATTTATTTAGTTTTTAAGGATTGAAACATAATTTCCTTTTTATTTATATTTTTATATTCTTTTGATATAGCACAATGAATGTCTAAAATAATTAAATAGATCAATATTGTTTTTGTATCTTTTTGATTTTATTTGTGTTTTCTTGTTTTTCTGAGGTTGGCTAGAAATAATATAATGGTTACAATAACCTTTATATTATTTCTAGTAATTTAATGGATATTTAATAGAGAATTGAGTTGTTTTCTTGAATGTTACTTAATTTTCTTATGAAAGAATGAGGGTGAAGGTATTATATGAGTCAACAAGAGCAGGACTCCCCACAGGTTTTTGATTTTCATAAACGTAAAAAAGGATCTGAGCAAGTAAGTGAAGACGACAGTAATTTAAACGCTAATCTACAAGAAATTCTTGCTAAGGTAGAAAGTAGCCAAAAGCTAAAAATAGTTATATTTGATATTGATGTTAAAGCAATGAATGCCTTGAGTTCGATATTAAAACCACAATATGATGTTTATTGTTTAACAGACCCATTGGATGCATTAAAAATTATCGGTACTAAAAAAATAGCATTAGTTATTAGTGACCAAGCATTACCTAATATGAATATTTTAGGAGTCGACTTTTTACTCAAAGCGAAAAAGATAGCACCTAATACCAGTAGGATATTATTAGCAGGGCAATTAGATTTTGGTAAAGCTAAACTCTCTTTAGAAAAAGGAGATGTTTTTAAACTAATTAAGAAACCTTTTGATGATAATCGTCTATTAGAGTTTGTTAATGCTGCCTTAGAACTTTATCTTGAACAATCCGGTAGCTTAGCTAGTGCAGCAGCAAAGTTACAAAAAAACTCACCAAATTTTGATAAAGAAATTACCATAGCTAAAACAATCCCTGCTTCAGCTAATCCTGTATTAGTTAAATGTAGTAGCGATGAAATATTTGAAGAAATAAAAGCAAGTTATACAGGTAAAGCTTTATTTATAAGAGCTGAGGATAGAAAATCAGCCATTAAAGTATTGGAAACGACTATCGTTAAAGCTGTTATTTATTTCTTTGAACGAGCTAATATCCTTGAGGATCATGAAACAATATTTTTAAGTCAGGTAAAACGAGAACTACCCCATTTATCTATTATTGCGGTAGTGAATAAAGATAAAACAAACTATCAAGACATTATAAATTTATTGAGTGAACAAATAATATTTAGTTATTTTCCTTTTAATACACGTGCAGAGAAGATTTGTCAGCAACTATCGCCTGCTATAGATAAAGCAACTAGGTTATATGAGGGGCCTATCTATTTAAAATGGCCGCCTCCAGAGCGTGTAGAAGAAGTTGAAGAAGAGGAAGTGGCTTTAGCTGATAAATTAACAGATATCTCATCTAAAGTTAAAGAGGGATTTTTATCAGGTATTCGTTCTGTAAAAAATCTCTTCGGCAAAAAGGATTAATTACGTAGGTGTAGAACATCAATGGTTGGTGGATTAAAGAGCCGTAATGGTAAATTGTTTTCACCAACGCCTGCTGTCACAAACACTGGTGTACCAGTAATACTAGCATCATAATAGCCACATACTAAGCCATAACTAGTTTTAACAACAAGCTTATTGCTATAAGGTAAACGAACTTGCCCACAATGAGTGTGTCCTGCTAGCAATAAGGGTACATTGTAAGTAGTTAATTTATCGCTGCTATCTGGATTATGAGCAACCACTAAAATAGGTTTATTCTTTGCTGCTTTTTTTAGAAAATCAGTATCATCATAAGATTCAACTCGATCTTTTAGGCCTGCGAGTTGGTAGCTATTTAAATCAATAATTTGATCTTCAATGATCTTAACATTAAAGCTTTCTAAAACTTTAGGAAGATTTCTTCTAGTATATCGATAATCATGGTTACCACGTACTGCATAAATAGGCTTATTGATTTTCGCTAAAGGTGCAAAGTGAGTTTTATAATATTTTTCATCACTTTTATATAAAAAGTCTCCTGCTATAACCACATAATCAGCAGGAATGGTATTAATTTTATCAACTACACGTTGTAAATAGTGTTGATCTTTATAATAACCTAAGTGTAAATCAGCAATTAAGATAATATCAGCATTAAAGCCTAGCTTTGTAATGGTTCTTTCTTTTACAAGAATAATTTGCGGTTCAATATAGTGAGCCCAAAAGAATGATAGGCTTAATATTAGTATAATAAAGCTGGTTTTTTTATAACGACGTTTTTTTATTAACCAAAGACAAAGGATAGCAACTGGAAAACAAAGCCAGCCAAAATAAACTGCTAAAAACTCTAGAAGAGTAACAGTAATAGAGATCATAGTAAAATTTCAGTAATAAAAAAGGCAGCTAATAAATAGCTGCCTAAATTTACATAAATGGCGTCCCCTAGGGGACTCGAACCCCTGTTACCGCCGTGAAAGGGCGATGTCCTAACCACTAGACGAAGGGGACAAAACCTTCTTGCAAACTAAGTTGCATAAATTGGTGGAGCTAAGCGGGATCGAACCGCTGACCCCTTGCATGCCATGCAAGTGCTCTCCCAGCTGAGCTATAGCCCCAATAAGGACGGAGCGAATGTTACAGGGGCTAACCTAGTCTGTCAAGAAGTTTCTAGTTTAGTTGTTGTCTAATTAGATACTCCATCGGTTGCAGGTACTGGCTCAGACTGAGGTGCCCCTGGAGTAATATCAATAGGTTTTATTCCTTCGGGTATTTTATAACTCAATTGTTCTGCAGTAAGTGGTGAGAAGTCATAATCATTAAATAAAACTTTAAATTTATCTGTGCCCGCTAAATTATAGCTGGTAACTAAGTAGTTACTTTTATCTATTTTAATAGTGGCTTTCTTTAAAGTCTTAGCAAATTGCTTAACAAACTCATCTAAAGGAGCAGTGATATTGCGGCTTTTAGTATATTCAGTGAATTTTGGAATATCTAAATCACCTGTTAAGGTAATGGTGTTAGTTTGGCAAGAAGCTTTTAAATCATAAATGGTTAACATGGTTTTGATAGTACCAACATAGTCTTCACCACTCAATAAACCACCAGCTAGTGAGTAGTCTGTATCAAAAGGACGCTCAGCTGTTCTTCTTTCACTCTTACTTAAGTTTACTTGGTAAACCATATTACCTTCTTCAATCCATTGGTATTGTTTGTCATATACAATGGTTAGTTTATCTGTTTCAGAAAGCTGCATAACTGCTTTTAATAGATCAGGACGTTTACCATATAAGGTCATTTCTGCAGGTTTTTGGTCATTCACAACAGACTCAATGGTTACACGATAATCTGTAATAGTGTCTAATCGTTGTTCCATTTTTTGGATAATATCTGCAGTATTACAACTTTTAGGGTTTGCATAAGCTACAGAGGTAGCCATTGCTATAGTGATAATAATACTGTTAAGAATATTATGTTTTATGTTCATTGTGGTATGCCTTGCGAATAAGAATAGTTTTAACAAATTATGGTGAATTAGCGGGAGAAGTGCAACTAATACATTATGTTTAGTATTATGTTAGAGAACTAACAGGATAGTAAAAACTATCCTGTTCAGTAGCTATTAGTAGTGAATTTGTTTGATAAGTTGTTCTAATTGATCGTTGATACTATCAGGTTTGAGAATTAAGATATCACAATCTAAATCATCCAAAATAGCTTCTACCGTATTACCAATTAATACACCAGAAATACCAGTACGAGCAACTGTACCAATTACACAAACTGCGGCATCGAGGTCCTTCGCTGTTTGTGGAATAATAATATCAGCCGCCCCTGCAGCAAGATGAATATTTTCTTTGGTAAGAGCAGGGTATTGATCTTCAAATGCTTTGCATGCCGAAGTATATATTTCTTTGATTTCAGGCGTCATACCAGGAACATTAGAGTCTGGATGAATCTCTGAGAAAATAGGTGAGGGATATACACTAACTAGGTGCAAATTGCCTTCTGCAACACGGGTTAATGTATTGGCTAGTTTGACTATTACATCATGTAGTGCAATATGATTTTTATCAGGATTACCCAAATCAACAGCTGCTAATACAGAGCGACCTAACCAAGATCTATCTTGATTAACAATAAGAATAGGGCAAGGGCAGAGGCGTAATAGCTTCCAATCTTCGGGAGTAATAATGACACGTTTCAATGCACTATCAGCTAGGTGTGTTTTAATAACCAGGCCGCAACCTTGAGCTTTCTGAATAGTCACAACGGTATTATGGTAATTGTTATACCAAGCGATTTCTGAAGTGGCTTGAAAACCTTCTTCATGTAAATCATTTACTAGGCTAGTTAATAAATCAGCTTTCTTCTTGGACTCATTACATATGAGTAAATGCAATGATGCTTTCATTACCTTAGCAAACTCTTTAGCACGGGTAAGTACGGGATTATTATCATGTTTAGGGTCAATAATCACAAGGATGCTGTAAATGGTTTTCATAATCTATCCTAATTAAAGAGTTCTGGATGAGTTTATGTTTATACTATAAGCGTTTTTACGCGAGTTGAACACTGCTAAATACAAGGAAATAGTTTATTTATATTAAGCATATAATAATTAATAAATGTTTGTGAGTTCATTGGCTATTATATAATCAGCAAAATTTTGTGATGGTTTTTTTATGGATAAATTGTTTTTTGTGTTGGATAAGGTTGTACTTAATCGCCTAAATTTACCTGTTTTTGATAAAGCAGGTGTTGAGTTAGCCGTTTTACGATTAGATAAAACAGATTATTTAATTTCAGGCAATAAATGGTTTAAGCTTCAATACCATTTACATAAGGCAATTGACCAAAAAGCAAAAGGATTGTTAAGCGTTGGTGGTGCTCACTCTAACCATTTGCATTCTTTAGCAGCAGCTGGACAAAGATTAGGTTTTGCAACCGTTGGTTTAATCCGTGGTAATCCTGTGCAAACACCGACTGTTGTTGATTTGCAAGATTTTGGAATGACGCTGCATTGGTTGAGTTATGGTGAATTTCGTCGTCGCTATCAAGATGCTTTTTGGCAGGAGTGGGTAGAATGCTATCCTGATTATTATTTTGTTCCTGAAGGTGGCGGTGGTCTTTTGGGGGCACAAGGGTGCAAGATCATTCCTCAGATGATTAAGCAACAATTACTAACGATTGGTTGGGATGATTTTGACAGTATCTATTTAAGTGTGGGTACAGGTAGTACATTGGTGGGTATTATCTGGGGTAAAGAAAATAGGCATCAAGTAGTTGGTTGTCTGGCTGTACCTGATTGCTATCGTGTAGATAAACAAATTGAAGACTTGTTGGATGAGATTCCTATTAAAATTGCTAATTACCAATTACAATCAGCAGCTAGAAAAGGCTTTGGTCAAGCAGATCCAGAGTTATTAGACTTTATTAATGAGGTTGAGAAAACAACAGGTTTACCATTAGATCCTGTTTATACAGGGAAAACATTATTTTTTTTACAGCAGCAAGTACAGGCGGGGCATATTGCAAAAGGTACTCGTATTGTATTTATACATACAGGTGGTTTACAAGGAAGACGAGTATTGTTTGATAGCTGAGGAGCGACGGGATGCGTGTGTTAATCTTAGGTGGTTATGGAAACTTTGGGCAAATAATAGCACAGCATTTACATAAAATAGCTGGTATTCAGCTTATTATCGCAGGCAGAAATTTAGTAAAAGCACAACAGTTTGCAGGGAAGATAAACGCAGAGGCTATACAGTTGGATGCTAATCAAACAGATTTAGCTAATATTTTAAAACAACAACAAATTAATTTATTAATCTCCACAGCAGGCCCTTTTCAAGGACAAAATTATGCTGTGGCTAAAGCGGCTATTGAAGCGAACTCTCATTATATTGATTTGGCAGATGGTCGGGAGTTTGTGTGTGGTATTAATATATTACATGAGCAAGCTCAACAGCAAAATGTATTGGTTTGTGCTGGTGCTAGCTCTGTACCTGGTTTAAGTAGCGCTGTGATTAATGAGTTACTACCTGCTTTTTCAGAGTTACGAATAATAGAAATAGGCATTAGTACCTCTGAGAAAATACCTGGAAAATCTACTATTGAGGGGATGTTAGCTTATTGTGGTAAGCCTATTAAACAATGGGTTGATGGTGTGTGGCAAAATCGTTTTGGTTGGCAAAATTTATCCACACACCAGTTTTCAGAACCTGTAGGAAAACGCTCTGTAGCTGCTTGTGACGTTCCTGATTTAAGTTTATTTCCTGAATATTATAAAGGAGTTAATACCGTTACTTTTTCAGCAGGTACAGGCTTAAAACTTACTCATTATGGTACATGGTTTTTTTCTTGGTTGATTCGTTTCGGAATAATTAGAAAGCCCCAAAAATATGCAGCAATTTTGCACAAAAATTCATTAATATTAGAACGTTTCGGTGATGGTAATAGTGGTATGTATATTCAGCTGACAGGGTTGGATAAGAATAAAAAACCACTTAAATTAAGTTGGGAGCTTATTGCATCGGCTAATGATGGTGTAAATATCCCTTGTCTTTCTTCTGTCGCTTTAACTCGTAAATTATTAACTGATAAGCTAGTAGCTAGAGGTGCAATGTCTAGTATGGGGTTGCTAACGCTTGATGAATATTTAGCAGAGTTAGCAGGCTTACGTATAACAACTAAACTACATGAGTTATATCCCTTTAGCTAATTGTTTAGTAATTTCTGCGGCAGGAATAATATTACAGCCACTAGTGTTTTGGCTGGCCCATAAAGGAGTGAAGTCATTACTATCTTGTGATTCTGCTATTTGCCTGAGTGTCGCCATTGCTGGTGTAGCATAAGGGAAAGTAGGTGCTAGGGGGTTAAGTGCGCCAATTTCTTGAATAGCCTTATTTATAAGCGCCCGTGCAGGTTTTCCCGTAAAAATATTAGTGATAGCGGTGTGTTTAATTTCATCGGAAAGGATTGCCTGTCGATGCAGCAAACTGGTTTTTGCTTCAGGGCATAGTAAGTAACTGGTACCCACTTGTACGCCTGAAGCACCTAGTGTCATGGCTGCTTTCACGCAGTTAGCATTGGCTATCCCACCCGTAGCGATGACAGGAATATTTACTGCTTCAACAATCTGTGGTAGTAAAGCCATTGTGCCCATTTGTGTCATTAAATCATCAGTTAGAAACATACCACGGTGTCCGCCTGCTTCTAATCCTTGCGCAATAATAATGTCAGCACCATTGGCTTGTAGATAAAGTGCTTCTTCTATGGTAGTTGCTGTGGATAGAATGGTGGTTCCCCACTCTTTCAGTTGATCTAGTAAGTTTTTGTCAGGCAAACCAAAATGAAAACTAACTACTCTGGGTTTAAATTCAGTTAATACATCCAGTTGTTCTTGACTAAATGGACGACGATTGGCTTCAATCTTTATAGTAGTAGGATCAATCTCATATTTATTAAAAAAAGGAGCTAATTCTTTAAACCATGCGGCTTGTTGTTCGTGGTTAGGCTCAGTTATTTTGTGGCAAAAGAAATTTAGATTAATGGGATTTTTAGTTTGTTTTTCTATAGTGGTTAATTCTTTATGTAATTCTTCTACAGATAGCGTGGTACAGGGTAATGATCCTAAAGCGCCTGCATTACTAACAGCAATAGCTAGTTGGCTATCTTGCACACCAGCCATAGGAGCCTGAATGATTGGAATATTAACATCTAACAAGGTGATAATGTTTTTCATTGTAATTTCCCTGTTTAATAATTTTAGGTGGAGCTTACAGTAGTATATTATTTAATTGATGTCTAATTTTTTGTCTAAAGAAATTATATTTATAGTTTTTTATAATTGGATTTATAGTAATAATAAATTTTATTAAAAAATAGAGAGGAATATACTGTAATTAAGAATTATTCTTAATTGGAGTAAGAGAAATGATTAAGACTGTAACCTTTACTTGTATGCACTTTATTATCGCATTTAGTGTTGCTTATTTATTAACAGGAAGTATAGCTGTAGGTGGTTTGGTCGCATTGGTTGAACCATTATGTAATGCTGTTGGTTTTTATTTTCATGAGAAAGTATGGAATCGTATTAAAACAACTAAGGCAAAAAACATAGCGAGGGAAAATTATGAAGTTATCTCAGCTTAATATGGTATGTCATCACTATTATCGACAAACAGGACTAGAGCATAGTCCGTTTGCCGATAATCAATCAATTAACTATACATTATGGCTAGGCTCAAATGAGTTTGCTTGGGCTATATTCCATACATCAGAATAGAAAGGACTAGCAATTTGGCCTGATAATAATTCGCCTTGTTTTAAATAGTAATCAATATTTGAAAGTAGGCGAATTTCATTATCAGAAATACGTCTTGCCACATGATGTGGTTTTAATTCAGTGGGATGATTTAAACCAGTAGCGGCTAACATTTCAGCAAAGGCATGCAAAGTATTTTTATGGAAATGATACACACGTTCTGCTTTATCGGGCACAACCAGTGCATTTTGTCTGAGTGGGTCTTGGGTAGCAACACCTGTTGGGCATTTATTGGTATTACATGCTTGTGATTGAATACAACCAATGGCAAACATAAAACCACGTGCAGAGTTAACCCAATCCGCGCCCATTGCTAAGGCGCGAACAATATCAAAACCACTGATGATTTTACCACTGGCTGCAATTTTTATTTTATCTCGTAAATTAGTCCCTACTAAAATATTGTGGACAAAAGAAAGCCCTTGTCTTAGTGGTAACCCAATATGATCACTAAACTCAACAGGTGCATCACCTGTACCACCTTCTTTACCGTCTACAACAATAAAGTCAGGTAATATCTTAGTTTCTAACATGGCTTTTACAATAGCCGCAAATTCCCAAGGGTGACCAATACAAATTTTAAAACCAACAGGTTTGCCATCACTTAATTCACGCAATTGGGCAATAAACTGCATAAGTTCAAGAGGGGTTGAGAATGCACTATGGCAAGGAGGAGATATACAGTCTTGCCCCATAGGCACTTCACGAGTAGCAGCAATTTCAGCGGTTACTTTATCTTTGGGAAGCATTCCACCATGACCAGGTTTGGCACCTTGACTGAGTTTTACTTCAATCATTTTTATTTGTGGATTAGCTGCTTGTGCAGCGAAGCGCTCAGGGTTAAATTTACCATCATCTGTTCGGCAACCAAAGTAACCACTAGCTATTTGCCAAATTAGGTCACCACCATTTTCTTTGTGGTAGGCACTAAGCCCACCTTCACCAGAGTCATGGGCAAAATTACCTTTTTTAGCTCCTTTATTTAAAGCACGGATAGCATTAGCACTTAACGCCCCAAAACTCATGGCTGAGATATTTAGAAGAGAGGCTGAATAAGGTTGTTTACATTGGTCAGTACCAATAGTTACTCGGAAACTTTCAGGGTCTTGAATGGTGGCAGGTATAATCGAATGGCTAATAAACTCAAAGCCTGTTTTATAAATATCTTCTACTGTACCAAATGCTTTATTAGCATCTAAATTTTTTGCACGTCTATAAACTAAAGAGCGTTCTTGTCTACTAAAGGGTAGTGCTTCTGTATCGGATTCGATGAGATATTGGCGAATTTCTGGACGTATATATTCAATCATAAAGCGTATATGCCCTAGAATAGGGTAATTACGACAAACGGAATGTTTTGGTTGAAACAGGTCATAGATACCAATCAATGATAATACAGTCCCTATTAAAGTAAAGACCCATAACCAGTTATGGATCATAGCAAATGGGGCTGTAATTAGCGTAAATAAAATACAAAAAACAAAAAAACTGTAGCGGCTTAATTGTAAAGCTTTCATTAATATCTCACGGTAAATTGTAGTTAACTTTTATATTTAGCAAAATAAATAGGATTATACTAAATCATTGATTAACATTTGCTGATCAAAGACTAGTTAAAGAGTGTTAATTGGATATTAATATCTTTTAAATCAATTACACGAGTACCAATGCCTAATAGTCTAACGGGTTTATTGCCACGTTCAAAAGCTTGTTTAAGTAAGGTCTGATAACTTGTTAAGTCAAGAGGAGCACCTTGTTGTTCTAAGGTTGTTTGAGTAAAGTCATGGAATTTTACTTTAACAAAAGGTTTTCCTGTTTTATAACTGCTATCTAACCGTGCTATTCGATTGTTTAATTCGAGTATTAACTCAGGTAGTTTTGTAAGACAATGTTGCAAGTCGGGTAAATCTTCTTCGAAAGTACGCTCTACACTCACTGATTGACGACGGTGTGTTTTAACTGGACGATCATCTATACCTCTGGCAAGATGCCAAAGTCTTTCTCCAAAACTACTAAATTCTCGCAGTAGTTCTGAACGACTCCATTGTCTTAAATCATAGCAAGTGTTAATGCCTAATTGATTTAATTTAGCCGCTGTTACTTTGCCTACACCATGTAGTTTATGAACAGGTAAGTGAAGAATAAAGTCATCCATTTTCTCAGGTGTAATAACAAATAAGCCACTGGGTTTTTTCCAATCACTGGCAATTTTAGCTAAAAATTTATTGGGAGCTACACCTGCAGAGGCAGTAATACCAATTTCTTGTTGGATACGTTGTTGAATTATTTTGGCAATACGTGTAGCACTATTGTTATAGAGAGGGCTATCAGTAACATCAAGATAGGCTTCATCCAGTGATAGAGGCTCTATAATTGATGTGTAATCTTGAAATATTTGATGAATTTGTTTTGATACCGCACGGTAGACATCAAAACGTGGCCTAATAAAAAGTAAATCAGGGCAAAGCTTATAGGCTTTTTGGGATGACATAGCAGAGCGGATACCATAAGCTCTAGCTTCATAGTTACAAGTAGCTACCACTCCACGTTTGTCGGGTGTACCACCAACTGCAATAGGTTTGCCGACAAGTTTTGGATCATCACGCATCTCAATAGAAGCATAAAAACAATCACAATCGATATGAATGATTTTTTTTAAAGAGGAGTTGGTCATTAGCTAATTGTAAGTCAAAACATTAAAAGGAACTAAAAAAATCAATAGTGATATTTAATTAAATATAAAGCAATATAATTTAATAATAGAGCTAGTTATGGGATAAGCGCTATTGGTTATTTTAAGCTTTCTAATATAGCAAAGGTAGACTGTAAGCACTAACGTTCTACCTTTGTATTATAGGTTAAAGAAAAGGTATTTATTCGCGGTAATAATCATGACGATTACTGCCATCGAAAACAGCCTGTTTTAAGGCAACATTTCTTAAAAGCTATGCCCAGAACCACAAGGACAAGGATCATTGCGTCCTAGTTTTTCTTCTAAAACTTTATCGCCATGAACAGTGCGAACTAAGCCTCGTTTGACGTTGGTTTCTGATGGGAAGCCTTTGCGGCGTTTGCTGGTTGGCTCAAAAAAAGCCTTTATTGTTAAAAGTACTCATGATAGTTCTCCTTTTAGTAAGAGACTTAAATGTGATGTTAGCTACTTTTAGCTAACTGAATCATTATAATGGTTATTAGTTATTATATAAATGATATTATAATAACTTTAACAATCTAATTAATCGGCAAGGAATATTGATGACTGTGCCTTACTATATACAACCACAAGATGTTACTAAGCTATCAATATGGCAAGCATTAACTGAACATTATCAGTTAATGAAAAACTTTGATATGCGCCAAGCATTTGCTGAAAACTCTAAACGATTTCAAGAGTTTTCATTAGAGGGTTGTGAGTTACTGTTTGATTATTCTAAAAATTTGATTACTAAAGAAACCATACAATTATTAGTAAAGTTAGCTAATGATGTAGGTGTGGAGCAAGCAAGAGAAGATTTATTTTCAGGGAAATTTGTTAATGCTTCAGAGAATAGAGCAGCCTTACATACTGCACTAAGAAGACCTTATGGCGATCAAGTATTTATTAATGATGTAGATATTATGCCAGAGGTACATCAAGTTCTGCATCAAATGACAGAATTGGTTAATAGTATACATAATAAATTATGGCGTGGCTTTACAGAAAAGCCTATTACAGATGTAGTTAATATTGGTATTGGTGGTTCATTTTTAGGCCCGATGTTGGTATCTGAAGGATTGCTACCTTTTGCCCAGAAAGGAGTAACTTGCCATTATTTAGCGAATATTGATGGCAGTGAGTTTAGGGAAGTAGTTGCAGAATTAAATGCAGAAACGACACTATTTATTGTATCGAGTAAATCATTTGGTACGTTAGAGACATTAAAAAATGCTCAAGCAGCAAGATGTTGGTTTTTAGCCCAAGGTGGCTCAGAAAAAGATTTAGCAAGACATTTTATTGCAGTTTCTTCTAATGTAGAGGCTGCTGTTGAGTTCGGTATTGCTAAAGAAAATATTTTCCCTATGTGGGATTGGGTAGGGGGACGTTATTCCCTATGGTCAGCAATAGGTTTGCCCATTGCATTAAGTGTTGGCATGTCTAACTTTAAAGAGTTATTGGCTGGCGCTTATATGATGGATCAACACTTCTTAACGGCGCCTTTTGAAAAAAATATGCCTGTATTAATGGCATTGTTGGGCGTTTGGTATAGTAATTTCTTTGATGCGCAGAGCCATGCTATCTTACCTTATGACCATAATTTAAGAGATTTTGTAAGGCATCTACAACAATTAGATATGGAGTCTAATGGCAAAGGTGTACGTCAAGATGGTAGCCCTTTAACAATTGATAGTGGGCCTATTATATGGGGCGGTGTGGGCTGTAATGGACAGCATGCATATCATCAATTATTACATCAGGGAACACGGTTTATTTCTGTTGATTTTATTGTGCCTGTGGTCAGTGCTAATCCATTAAATAATCATCATCAATGGTTATATGCCAATTGTTTAAGTCAAAGTCAAGCATTGATGCTAGGTAAAAATAAACAACAAGTCGAGCAAGAGCTAAAAGAAAGAGGTTGTTCAGCAGAACAAATAGAAAAATTAGCACCTCATAAAGTTATTCTAGGTAATAGGCCTTCTAATACGCTAGTGTTAGAGCGTGTAAGCCCGCGTAGTTTAGGTGCATTAGTAGCCTTATATGAGCATAAAGTATTTGTGCAGAGTGTTATTTGGGGAATTAATGCATTTGATCAGTGGGGTGTAGAACTAGGTAAGGAGTTAGGGCTAGCTGTTTATAAAGGATTAACAGATTATCAACCTGTTCCTGCTGAGGATACTTCTACCCAAGGATTAATTAATTATTTCCGTAATCACCATAGAGGTTAGTGTAGCATTGCTATTATTAGTTAAATAACAAGAATATTATTTGTTATTTAACTATGTGTAGCTATTAATTCTAGTACGCCATTAATGACAAACTGTACACCCATACAGACCAGTAAAAATCCCATTAAGCGAGAGATAGCTTCTACACCACCTTTACCAATCCATTTCATAATAGTATTAGCACTGCGTAAGCATAACCATAAAAGAATAGATATGGTTAAGAAGATAAAGATAGGTGCTATTTTAAGTATGATAGGGGAAAAAGTAGCTTGCGTTTGGATTGTCGATGCACTACTAATGATCATTGCAATAGTTCCTGGGCCAGCTGTGCCTGGCATAGCAAGAGGAATAAAAGCAATACTATCTTTATTCTGAGTTTGTAGTTCAGCAACAGTTGATTTAGTAATGTCAAAGCCTATTTCTTTGGTGGGAAAAAGCATTTGAAAACCAATGAATGTAACAATTAAGCCCCCTGCAATACGTAAGCCAGGGATAGAAATACCAAGGGTATTCATGACTAACTGGCCGCCATAAAAAGCTACTATCATAATAATAAAAACATAAATGGCAGCCATTAATGCTTCGTGATTTATTTGTTTAGTGGTCATTCCTTGTGATAATCCTAACAGTAATGCAACTGCTGTAATAGGATTAGCTAATGGCAATAAAATGGCTAACCCAACACCTATCACTTGGAACAACTCGAGAATAGTAGACATGAAAAAGCCTTATAGTAATTTTCCAATGTATATTGATTATTATTGGTATTGTAACTGTTAAAAAGTAATTATGATTTTAAAGTTTTTTCATTATATTTAAAGCTACGTGGAAAGTAAGTAAGCACATCAGGATTAGTTAATCGATAAATTTGTGCAGGTCTGTTAGTGGCAGGTCGCATTTTGTTAGTTACAGGCTCCACTAAATTGGTGGCGAGAATACGTGTACGAAAAGAGCTTTTATCAAGGTGGCGGTCTAGTACTATTTCATAGACTTTTTGTAAGTCAGGTAAGGTAAACTCATCAGGTAGCAAATAAGCAGGCAATGAGGTGTATTCTACTTTTGCTTGTAATCGTTGAATGGCATTACTGAGTAATTCGTTATGGTCAAAAGCGAGTTGTTTTTGAATATTGTCATTTGTGATAGGAAACCAAGCAACTTCAGCTGCATTGCCACCCTGTTGTAAAATAACCTTATCAGCACTTAATAATGCAAAATAAACATGGGTAACAGACCAACCTCGAGGATCACGATCTTTACTACCCCATGCACCTACCTGTTCAAGGTAAGGACTATTAACATTAGTTTTTTCTTTTAATTTACGTAAAGCACAAGCATTTAAATCTTGATCAATAGTGACATCTAAAAAGCCACCAGGTAATGCCCAACAATTAGCAAAAGGTTCTTGTTCATCATTAGGTCGTTTAACCAGTAAAACCTGCAATTTGTCATCTTTAACTGTAAAAATAGCAATATCTACTGTTACTAGAGGGCGTACAATAAAATCTAAAAAGCCTGTAGGTTTTGATTTAGATGCTTGTTTTGACATGTTTATATTCTTTTATTAATTAGAAAACTATTAGTATTATAGTACAACTAATTAAGATTTAGATACTAATTAGTATTGATAGAGTTTTCATACTAAATAATTAACAATAGATTATTGTTAGTTCATTTTGTTAATAGGTCAAAATAGCTTCAGCTAGGGCAAGATCGGAAATATGATCCGCTACAGAATAGTTTTGACGAAGATGCTGTAAAGCTACTTCTAGATATACACCTAGTACTTTGCCATTTGTCCCTACAAAAGTGGCAGCATCATTTTGTGCTTGTTCAATAATTTTATCCCGCTTGGTAGTATCGGTGGATGCTGATGATCCTGATGTACCCGCTGTACTACCTGAGGTGGCAATGTTGTTAATGGCATTAGTGGTAGCACCAAATGCAAATACTTGTACTGAAAATAAACAACCTAACACAAGTAATAATAGTTGACGCATGTTTTACCCTTAGTGAATGAATAGTCTTTTTTAGTATAGCGCGTTTTTTAGAAATACAATATTAGCTATTAATGAATATAAGGTCTGCTTTGTAGAATAAATATTGTTCCTTGTTTTACAGCCCACTCTATATCTTGATCCTGAGAATTAAAAAGATATTTTATTTGTCGGGCTATTTTTGCTAGATTAACAATTAATTGCTCATTGAGTATTGATTGGTCACTATCCAAAGGCTGTTCTACAACCCCTCCATCTTTGGCCAATTTTAATGCCGTTTTTTCATCAGACAAAGAGAGCACTTGAATTGCTTTTGACCATGAAGAATACATCACTTGTTCAGCGATTGCTTTTCCCTCTACGACTTTAATGCCTAAACCATACTTGGCTGCAATATAAGTAATATAGGGTCTTGTCTTATTAAATGGGTCTCGTGTAATCATAACCCCAGCCTTATCTGTATCTATAGCGACTTGAATAAGTACACTCATTTTAATAAGGTCATCAGATAACCTTAATATTTGCCTTGTTTCATAGGCTTTATAGTTGTAGGTTGAAGCCCAAACAGTTTTAACAGCTTTCGCTAGGGATTCTCTATCAATCACATTAGCTACACTGGTATATAAACCAGCACTACTAAAGTTAGGTAAATCTTCAGAGTTAGAAGAGCTACGTACAAAGATAGCTTTACCTGCTAATTGGCCTTGCCATTGCTTAACCCATTCATTTAACAGTTTATTAGGAATAGGGGTATCAATAATTTGTTGTCGAAATAAAGCCAATTGATGTTGGCGGTATTGTGAGTTATTTTTAAATTGAGGTTGATTCTCTAATTGTGCAAGTTGTTTAAATAAACCATGTTGTTGCATAAATAGCTGGTATTGACCAAAAGGAATACAAAAACCATCAGGAATATTTATAGCAGGTAATTTATGAGAGATCTCACCTAAATTAGCGGCTTTACTACCACAATAAATACTATCTTTGATAGTGAGTGTTTTTAAGGGAAATAGTTTTAATTGAGTGGTGTTAGTATTAGTTTTGGCTACAGTAATTACTTTGGTGGCAACCACTGTTTGCTCACTAGCTTTAATAGTATAGTTAGAGGTATTAACTTGTAGTTCTATCCATTGGTTTTCATATTGCTTAAGTTCTTCAGCTGCATTTTTGATATAGGCATTAGGTATCTTCCAGCTTTTAGCAAGTAAGTTAACATGAGAAAGTACTGTGGAAGGTTGTTCAGTAATAATAGCTGCAACTGGCGGTAAAGCAATAGGTGTTTCTTTTAAAATAATAATGTCAGAGCTAGTTAAACTTGTTAAATCTTGTTCTGATGTAATTAGTTTTAATTTTCCTACAGCAGTTCCTTGATTTAGCGCCAAGAAACTTTGTTGTTGAATAAGTTGCTGTTGAGTGAAGTAATGGATATTAGCTTTTTTAGTTGTTTGTTCTTGAGTAGTAGAGTTTGTTTTAAAGACAACGGCATCAAAGAAAGTTTGTTTGATGAGTTGCTCCGTCAATTGCAGTTGTTCAGCAGAAAGTGTATCTCCTTCCCAAAACTCATAAGTATATTGTTTGATACTTTGTTGCCAGCTTAATGTACCTAGTAAGAAACGTCTTTTAGGGCTTAAATAATTAGTGTTGAGTTCTGTACGAGTTAGTTTTTTCTTAACAATTACTTGTTGTAAAAAGTTCTCATGGAGTTCATAAAAAGGGGTATTTAAATAATAAAGGTGATTATTATTTTTTAAATCAATAACAAAAAGTATATGAGGAATTTCATAAAGTGAGCCAAGTTCATAGGTTCTCGCCAATTGTTGGAAGATATTTTGATCCTTTATGGAGGAAATATAAGTTATTTTAGGCGTAGGTCGTTGATTTGCAACTGAGCGAGGTAGTAGATTTCCTATTTTTGATTGTTGATCGTAATAAGAGGGTTTGCGTGCAGTTTGTCCATATAAAGGAAATATTAGGTTAATTAAGAATAATGTTAGAAAACTGTAACGTAGCATGACCTTTACCAATTGTTAAAAATCCTTTATGGCAATTAATACTGTCTTAGTTTGCAAAATAAGACAATTCATTTTTTATTGTATAACTGCAACTTTAAGTCGTTATTAATAATTTAAATCTATTGAATAAGGGTTTTTCATGAATTTGCTTATTGTTGTTCATGTTCTATTAATTTTTCTGCAAAAAACTTGGTAATGATTATTCAACTTTAGTCAAGAAGGTGTGTATTTACTGATTTTTATGCAGATTGTACTTGACTGATGTTGCATTGGTTTCTATAGTGTGCATAAGTGGTGTAAAGTGGTGAAAAAGGGTATAAAGTGGTTAAATAATCTCTTTTAGTGGTAAAGAAAGTAAAAATGAGGATTAAATAATTGTTTCGCGGAGCTAATGCAGTCAGTTTAGACGCTAAAGGTCGTGTAGCGATGCCTAGTCGGTATCGTGACGAGCTAAGTGTGCGCTGCTCTGGTAAGCTTATTGTAACAGTTGATGCTGTTGATCCTTGTTTAAATATTTATCCATTACCTGAGTGGGAGTTAATTGAGAATAAGCTCCGCCAAATGCCTTCTTTACGTGAAGAAACCCGTCGTTTACACCGTACTTTGATTGGTAGTGCTCAAGATGTTGAGTTGGATGGTAATGGTCGTTTTTTAATACCTCCTCGTTTAAGAGTACGAGCAGAGTTGGATAAGAAAGTTGTTTTAGTAGGACAACTGAATAAGTTTCAACTTTGGGATGAAGATACATGGAATGCTATTGAATTAGATGATATGGCAGCCATAAAAGAAGCTGGTGGTTTACCAGAAGAATTACGTGACTTAATTTTATAACGACCATGACAACACAAAATTTTACTCATACAACGGTGTTGTTGAATGAAGCCGTTGAACAGCTAGCCATAATGGCAGATGGTTGTTATGTGGATGGTACTTTTGGTCGTGGCGGGCATAGCCGATTGATCCTTAGTCGGTTAGGTAAGCAAGGTCAGTTAATAGGATTTGATAAAGATCCACTTGCCATTAATACAGGAAATTTATTAATGGCTGAGGAAAAACGTTTTTCTATTATTCAAAATTCTTTTGCAGCAATGAAAGAAGAGTTAGAAAAGCGTGGTTTAGCAGGGAAGGTATCAGGAGTTTTATTAGATTTAGGTGTTTCATCACCACAGTTAGATGATGCAGGTCGTGGCTTTAGTTTTAATCAAGATGGTCCATTAGATATGCGAATGAATCCTCTGTCAGGTGTCAGCGCTAAAGATTGGATAGCATCAGCCAGTGAAGATGAAATTAGCCGAGTACTTAAAGAGTATGGTGAAGAGCGTTTCGCTAAAAGAATGGCGAGAGCGGTTGTTCAGAGAAGGGAAGTCAAACCATTTGAGCGGACATTAGATTTAGCTGAAGTTATAACAGTAGCTAATCCTGCTTGGGAAAAAGGTAAACATCCAGCGACTCGTGCATTTCAAGCAATTCGTATCTTTGTAAATAATGAGTTAAGCGATTTAGAACACGGTTTACAAGCAGCACTTGATGTACTAGCAGTTGGTGGTCGATTAGTGGTAATTAGCTTTCATTCATTGGAAGATCGTATTGTAAAGCAATTTATGCGGAAGCAGGTAAAAGGTGAAAAAGACCAATTACCAAGGGATTTACCAATACAGGTAGAACCTTTTGAGGCAAAGTTACACATAATTGGTAAGCCAATTTATGCTAGTGAGCAGGAAGTAAAAAATAATCCTCGCTCTCGTAGTGCTGTATTAAGAACTGCAGAGAAGTTAAGGTAATGGATAAAAAGCAAAGTGCCATGCCAAAAGGTAGTTTATTAATGCTAATACTTTTTATTGCTGTATTGGTTTCAGCAGTAATGGTTATTTATACCAGTCATAAAAATAGACAACTGCTTAATGAGCTTTATCAAAATATGTGCCTTTACAATAAGGCGCAAGCAGATTGGGGCAGATTAATTTTAGAGCAAAGTACTTGGACGGCTTATAGCCGTGTTGAGAAAATAGCAGTTAATCAGTTAACCATGCATATTCCTGTCCCAAATGACGTAAGGATAATAGGCCAATGACAGCCAATGAAAATAGTTATCCAGGGCGTTTCAAATTTGTATTAGTGTTATTGGCACTGATGGTGGGAGCTATTGTTTGGAAATTGCTCGATCGTCATGTTATTAATAATGAGTTTCTTAAACTTCAGGGTGATTTAAGATCTGTACGCTACATGCCGATTTCTGCTCATCGTGGTATGATTACTGATCGCAATGGCCAATACCTTGCAGTAAGTACACCTGTTATTACTTTATGGGCTAATCCTAAAGAATTGTCACAGATGCCAGATGAGTGGCCTAAATTGGCAAGAGCATTAGGGCAAGATGTTAAAACATTATCAGAAAAAATTAAAAAGAATGATGATAGGGAGTTTATTTATCTTGCTAGGGGGTTAGACCCTGATAAGGGAAATGAGATCTTAAAACAAGATTTTACTGGCGTATACTCCCTTGAGGAGTATCGTCGTTTTTACCCTGCAGGAGATACAGTTTCTCATTTAATTGGTTTTACTGATATCGATGATAAAGGTAGAGAAGGGGTTGAGCTTGCTTATGATGGTTGGTTAACAGGCGTTTCTGGAAAGCGTGAAGTATTAAAAGACCGTCGTGGCCATTTAATTAAAGATTTACAAATAGTAAGCCATGCTAAACCAGGTAAGCAAATTCAGTTATCAATTGACTTAAGATTGCAATATCTTGCTATTCGTGAGCTGCATTATGCGATGGAAGAATATGGTGCTAATTCAGCTAGTTTAGTATTGATTGATATTAAAACAGGTGAAATTTTAGCATTAGCTAATCAACCTACTTATAACCCTAATAATCGTAGCCAGTTAAAACCAGAAGAAATACGTAATCGCGCGATGCTAGACGCGTTTGAGCCTGGTTCAACAGTAAAGCCTTTTTCCATGGCAGCAGCTTTAGCAACAGGACGTTGGAAGCCAGAAGATACTGTCAATGTTACAGGTGGGCAGTTAAAAGTTGGACACTATACAATTAAAGATGTATCGCGAGCTACTATTTTAGATTTAACAGGTGTTTTAAAGAAATCTAGTAATATTGGGATGAGTAAGATTGCCTTTGATATTGGTGCTGAACCCATTTATGAAACAATGAGAAAAGTAGGCTTTGGTGAAACTACAGGCTTAGGATTTCCAGGTGAATCAACAGGTTCTTTACCTGTTCACCGTAAGTGGGGACCAGCAGAAACGGCTACTTTATCCTATGGTTATGGTCTTTCAGTAACACCCATGCAGTTAGCTCATGCATATGCAACGTTAGCTAATAATGGTGTCAGTTTACCTCTTTCTTTGGTTAAGAGACATGAAGTTCCAGTAGGAACACAAGCTATTGATCCTAATATATCTAAAACTGTGCTTAAAATGTTACAGGCTGTAGTTGAAGATGAGGGTGGTGTGTTTAGAGCGCGTGTTAATGGCTATCACATAGCTGGTAAAAGTGGTACAGCAAGAAAAACTATTGTCAATAAGGGGTATGGTGAAAATCATTATCGCTCGTTCTTTGCAGGCATAGCACCAGCAAGTAATCCAAGATTTGCAATGGTGGTAGTGATTGATGAACCAACTAAAGTTGGCTATTTTGGTGGCCTGATAGCAGCTCCTGTTTTCAGTAAAGTGATGTCTGGCACATTGCGGATGATGAATATTACTCCTGATAATTTATTGGCGAGTGATCAATCTATCGCACAGTTTTCTAACTCAAGGAGGTAATGATGTTACTTAATCAGTTATTACCTCAAGTACAAAAGCCTATTGAAATAACAGGGCTTAAGTTAGATAGCAGAATGGTGCAGCAGGGTGACTTATTCCTTGCTGTCAAGGGTACTCAGCAAGATGGTAGAGACTATATTGAACAGGCTCTCCACAAGGGTGCATTAACTATCGTATATGATCCTGAAGATTATCAGTTAGCAGATTCTATAGTTAATCAGCACCCTTACGCTGAGTTTATTGCAGTAAAAAAATTACAATACCATGTATCTGATATTGCAGGTCGTTTCTATGGTGAACCAGCAAACCTATTACGTTTGATAGGTGTTACAGGTACTAACGGTAAAACAACAGTTACTCAACTAATTGCTCAAGCATTAGATTTGTTAAATGAACCTTGTGGCATTATAGGTACATTGGGTACAGGATTTTGGCAAAGATTACAGCAGGGTAAACAAACAACACCAGATGCGATTAGTGTTCAAGCTAGTTTAGCTAAGTTATTACAAGAAGGCGCTAAAGCCGTTGCTTTAGAGGTTTCTTCCCATGGTTTAGATCAAGGACGTGTTGCAGCATTACCCTTTAAAGTGGCCGTGTTTACTAATTTAACAAGAGATCACTTAGATTATCATGAAACATTAGAAAACTATGCTGCTGCTAAAGCTAAGCTTTTTGCTTGGGATAGTTTACAAGCCAGAGTAATTAATCAAGATGATACTTATGGTAAGCAGCTAGTAAACCAAAATAATCATAAAGAGTTACTTACTTATAGTATTGAAGATACAACCGCTGATTTGCACTGTACTAATATTTTATTCAATGAGCGGGGTGTTACAGCTAACTTAGTTTCACCACAAGGAACAGGTTTGTTACAGAGTCAGCTTATTGGACATTTTAATTTAAGTAATGTGCTAGCGGTTGTTGGTAGTTTGTTAGGGTTAGGCTATGAGTTTGCCAAAGTATTGACGATAGTGCCACAGTTAAAAGCGCCTGCTGGCAGAATGCAATGTTTGGGTGGTAATGAAAAACCTTTAGTCATTGTGGATTATGCACATACGCCAGATGCTTTAGAGCAAGTCTTAACAGCATTAAAGCCCCATGTTAAAGGTAAATTATGGTGTGTCTTTGGTTGTGGTGGTAGTAGAGATAAAGGCAAGCGTCCACTTATGGCAGCCATTGCTGAAAGATTAGCAGACCAAGTAGTGGTAACAGACGATAATCCTCGTGAAGAGATAAGCAGTGCCATTATTAATGATATTTTAAAAGGCTTTAATAGTACCCAGTCAGTACAAACTATTGCTGATAGACAACAAGCTATTTTACAAACTATAGCTCAAGCAAAATCAGACGATGTAGTATTAATAGCAGGTAAAGGCCACGAAGATTATCAGGAGATAAATGGTGAGCGCAGCCATTTCTCTGATACAGAACAGGCTAACCAAGCATTAAAGACTTGGGAGAATAAATAATATGATTAAACCAATGTCACTCGCACAGTTAGCAACTTTATTAGAAGTTACATTGATTGGTGATAGTGTAAGTTTTGATGCTGTGTCAATTGATAGTAGAACCATTAATAAAGGTGAGTTATTTATTGCTATCTCTGGTGAAAATTTTGATGGTCATGATTATGTGGCTAAAGCGGCTGAAAATGGTGCCGTTGCTGCTATGGTTGAATGTCCCGTGGATGAGGTGAATATTCCACAATTAGTTGTTGGCAATACTAGATTGGCCTTAGGGAAACTGGGTGCATTGAATCGACAAGCTTTTCAAGGAAAAGTAATTGGTATTACAGGTTCTAGCGGTAAAACAACCGTTAAAGAGTTTGTTGCAAGTATTTTAAGTAAACAGGGAACTGTACATGCTACTCAAGGTAATCTAAATAATGATTTAGGAGTACCTTTAACATTATTGCAATTAACAGCAGAACATGAATTTGCTGTTATTGAGATGGGTGCTTCAGCAATAGGTGAAATTAGCTATAGTGTTAATTTAGTAAAACCTGATGTTTCGGTATTAAATAATGCTAGTAATGCCCATGTTGGTAAGTTTGGTAGTTTAGAAAATATTATTGAAGCCAAAGGTGAAATTATTGATGGTTTAGATGCTAATGGAACAGCCATTCTTAATTTAGATGATCCTTCTTTTGCTATTTGGAAAAAACGAGCAGGGCAACGTAAGGTGATTAGCTTTGCTAAACAAAATAACCAAGCTGATTTTTATTCAAGTGATTTAAGTCGTAATAGAAATGGTTGCCAATCTTTTACTTTGCATAGTCCTGTTGGTGAAATGGATATTCAATTAAATGTTTTAGGGCAACATAATGTTAGTAATGCATTAGCTGCGGCAGCTGCTTGTTATGCAATAGATATTGACTTAGCAGTTATTAAAGAAGGTTTAAATGCACAGCTATCTGTAAAAGGGCGCACTAATACTTTCTTAGCATTAGGTGGCGCACGTGTTATTGATGATAGTTACAATGCCAGTCCTGCTTCAGTAAAAGCTGCAATTGATTTATTAGCGGAGTTTACGGGTAGAAAAATACTGGTATTAGGTGATATGGGTGAGCTAGGCCAATGGGCTGAGCAAACTCATCAGCAAATAGGTGATTATGCTAAAGATAAAGTTGATATTTTATATGCCATAGGGCCATTAACTACATTTGCAGTTAAAGCATTTGGTGATAAGGCTTATCATTTTGAAACTAAAGAAGAGTTATTAAAAGCATTGGTTGTTCACGATGATGTGAACAATATAATTTTGGTAAAAGGATCACGTAGTATGGGGATGGAAACATTGGTTAGTAACCTTTGTGGTTCTGCAGAAGGAATTCATTAATGTTAGTTTGGTTATTTAGTTTCTTACAAGAAAATGTGCACTCAGGATTTGGAGCATTTCTATATCAATCTACACGAAGCATTATGGCTGTGTTAACTGCTTTATTATTAGCTTTATTTTTAGGGCCTTGGATGATTCGCACTTTAAAGAATCTGCAAATTGGTCAAGTAGTACGTGAAGAAGGTGTTAAAGAGCATTTATCAAAAACGGGTACACCTACCATGGGAGGTGTGTTGATTTTAAGTTCTATTACTATCAGTACATTATTATGGGCAAACTTAGCCAATAAATATGTATGGGTAGTTATTGTTGTTACTTTGTTATTTGGTGCTATTGGCTGGGTTGATGATTATCGTAAAGTGATAGAAAAAAATACCAAAGGATTACCGAGCCGTTGGAAGTATTTTTGGCAGTCAATATTTGCCTTAGGGATTGCTATATTTTTATATGTAACAGCAGCCAAGGGCTCACAAGATACCTCTTTATATTTACCTTTTTTAAAACATGGTATTTATCCATTAGGGATGTTTTTTATTGTATTTGCTTACTTTGTCATTGTGGGTACTAGTAATGCGGTCAATTTAACAGATGGTTTAGATGGTTTAGCTATTATGCCTACTGTATTGGTAGGTGGTGCATTAGGTATTTTCTGTTATTTGTCAGGTAATATGCAATTTGCCAAATATTTATTAATACCTTATGTACATGGTTCAGGTGAGTTAGTTGTTTTTTGTGCTGCTATGATTGGTGCAGGTTTAGGTTTTCTTTGGTTTAACACTTATCCAGCACAAGTATTTATGGGTGATGTAGGCTCATTAGCATTAGGTGCTGCGTTAGGCACTATTGCGGTGATCGTTCACCAAGAGATTGTATTATTTATTATGGGCGGTGTTTTTGTGATGGAAACATTATCAGTCATTATCCAAGTAGCCTCTTTCAAATTAACAGGAAAGCGTGTTTTTAGAATGGCGCCCATTCATCATCATTTTGAGTTAAAAGGTTGGCCAGAACCACGTGTGATAGTGAGATTCTGGATTATTACGGTAATTTTAGTATTGATTGGTTTAGCTACCTTAAAGATAAGGTAATAGAGTTTTTTATGATTACTACGACTGACTTTTATATCGTTGTTGGCCTTGGCAAAAGTGGTATGTCGTTGGTTCGTTATTTGGCGAGTCAAAGGGCATCTTTTGCTGTGGTTGATACCCGTAGTAGTCCACCAGAGTTAACTACATTAAAAATAGAGTATCCACAAGTTGAAGTACAGTGTGGTGAATTAAATGTAGAGTTTTTGTGTAAGGCTAAAACATTGTTTGTAAGCCCTGGACTTGATTTAAAAACTCCTGCTTTACAAACAGCGGCAAAACGTGGTGTTAGGCTATCTGGTGATGTTGATTTATTTTCACAATTAGCAAAAGCTCCTATTGTAGCTATTACAGGTTCTAATGGGAAAAGTACTGTTACCACATTAGTCGGTGAAATGGCGAAGGCAGCAGGAAGAAAAGTTGCGGTAGGTGGTAATCTTGGTGAGCCTGCTTTAAATCTTTTAGCAGACGATATTGATTTGTATGTTTTAGAACTTTCTAGTTTTCAATTAGAAAGTTGCCAACAGCTAAATGCTGAAGTAGCCACATTATTAAATGTGAGTGAAGATCATATGGATCGTTACTCTGATCTAGCTGCATACAGTGATGCTAAACAGCGTATTTTTTTAGGTGCTAAGCAAGTAGTTGTAAATCTGGATGATCTATTATCTATCCCTAAAAAAGCACTAACTACAGCAGTTCGTTGGGAGTTTACTACTAAACTAGCTAAGTCAGATTTTACAGGCTTTAAATTAGATTCTTTGCAGGGTGATGGTTGGATTATCTTTAATAATGAGCCATTGTTGCCATTAGATAGATTAAAAATTAGAGGTAGTCACAACTGGTCTAATGTTATGGCTGCTTTAGCATTAGGGCATGCCGTAGGTTTATCTTTTGAAGCTATGATAGAGGCCTTAGTAAACTTCAAAGGTTTACCTCATCGTTGTGAATGGGTTGCAGAAAAAGCTGGTGTGGTTTACTACAATGATTCTAAAGCGACTAATGTAGGTGCTGCTTTAGCAGCAATCGATGGGTTAGGTAGGGATATTACTGGCAAGCTAGTGTTAGTTGCTGGTGGTGATGGTAAAGGTGCTGATTTTAATAGCTTAAAAGAGCCGATTGAAAATTATTGTCGAGCAGTTATTTTATTAGGAAAGGATGCTCCTTTAATAGAGAAAATTTTAGATACAGCGATACCAAGAATATATGTAAGTAGTATTGAACAAGCAGTGGCAGAAGCCTCTAAACTTGCTCAAAAAAATGATGCGGTATTATTAGCGCCTGCTTGTGCTAGTTGGGATATGTTTAAAAACTTTGAAGAACGAGGCCAGCTGTTTGCAGAAGCTGTAAAGGGGTTAAGTGAATGAAACTGTCCATCGTTTGTTTAAATCCTTCACCTATTTATAGCCGACGTGGTTTTGATGTCGATTTTCCATTATTGGCTGGTTGCTTATTATTATTGGGTTTAGGTGCTGTAATGATTGCCTCTGCTTCTTCTGAGGTAGCATCAGCACAAACAGGTAATACTTTTTATAACTTAACAAGGCATTTGGTTTACCTCGCTATTGGCATTTTGGCTACAGCAAGTGTTTTAGTGGTACCCATTAAAGTATGGCAAAAGTACAGTGCTCATTTGCTATGTGTGGCAGTGGTGTTATTAGTAGCTGTATTAATCCCAGGCATTGGACGCAATGTGAATGGTGCAAGCCGTTGGATTGGCGTTGGCTTATTTAATATTCAACCTTCTGAGCTAGGAAAGTTATTTGCTGTTATCTATTTAGCAGGCTATTTGGTTCGCCGTAAAGAACAAGTTAGAGATACATGGTCAGGTTTCTTTAAACCTTTTGTCGTGTTATTACCGGTGGCTTGGTTATTCCTATTAGAGCCAGATTTTGGAGCAACAGTGGTAATGATGGGCGCTGCACTTGCTATGTTGTTCTTAGGTGGTGTGAGCCTGGGACGTTTCTTATTAATGGTATTAATGAGTATTGGTGCCGTAGTATTTTTGGTTTTAACGCAAGAATATAGAATGCATCGTTTGATGAACTTTACAGACCCTTTTGCTGATCAGTTTGGTTCTGGCTATCAATTAACCCAATCATTAATTGCTTTTGGACGAGGGGATTTTTTGGGATTAGGTCTTGGTAATAGTATTCAAAAACAATTTTATTTACCAGAAGCACATACAGACTTTGTATTTGCTGTGTTGGCTGAAGAGTTGGGTTTAGTAGGCTCTCTATGCACTGTTGCACTATTTGTGTTTGTTGGTGTGAGGGCATTAATTATTGGTTTATGGGCAGAGCGTGAAAAACAATATTTTTCTGCTTATGTAGCTTACGGCATTGCCATGTTATGGCTTGGTCAATTTATTATTAATGTAGGGGTAAATGTTGGGTTATTACCTACTAAAGGTTTGACCTTACCATTTTTAAGTTATGGTGGTAGTTCTTTGGTTATTTGCTGTATTTGTTTAGGAATATTACTACGAATTGATTGGGAAAGACGTTATCCAGAGCCTGAACTATCTTACGTGTTTACTGATAAAGATTTTCCAGAAGAATCTTCGGAGGTGAAACATGGTCGCTAAAAATATATTAATTATGGCAGCAGGTACTGGTGGTCATGTATTCCCTGCGTTAGCCTGCGCTAAAGACTTTCAGGAAAGAGGTTATAACGTTCATTGGCTTGGTACACCCAAAGGCATGGAGAATGAACTGGTGGCTAAAGCAGGCTTACCAATTTATCAGATTAATGTGACAGGATTACGTGGTAAGAGTCTTACTACATTAATAAAAGCTCCTTTCTTATTGTTAGGCGCATTAAGACAAGCTCGTAAGCTGATTAAAGAAATAAAACCAGTATGTGTGGTTGGTTTTGGTGGTTTTGTGACTGGCCCTGGTGGTCTAGCTGCAAAGTTAGTTGGTATACCATTAATTATTCATGAGCAGAATGCCAAAGTGGGCACTGCTAATCGTTATTTAGCAAAAATGGCAACCCGTATTTGCCAAGGTTTTCCTAATACTTTTGTGAATAAAGAGCATTTAATTACTACGGGTAACCCTGTACGCAAAGAGCTGTTTATTGAGCAGTCTAAAGAATCCATAGTTGATCGTAAAGTGAGATTGTTAGTAGTTGGTGGAAGCTTAGGGGCTGAACCACTTAATAAGTTATTACCTGAAGCTTTGGCATTGCTTGATGATTCAATTCGTCCAGAGGTCTTTCATCAAGCAGGTAAAAACCATGCTGAAGTAACCAAAGAGCGTTATCAAAAAGCAACAGTCGAAGCTAAGGTAGAACCATTTATTACTGATATGCAACAAGCCTACAGTTGGGCTGATTTAGTGGTTTGTCGGGCAGGTGCTTTAACAGTGAGCGAGTTAGCTGCGACAGGTTCAGCTGCTATGTTAATTCCTTTACCCCATGCTATTGATGATCATCAGAGTTTTAATGCTGATTATCTTGCTTGTAAAGGGGCTGCAATCAAATTGATACAAGCTCAGTTAACACCACAAGTTATGGCTGATCATTTACAAACATTATTAAAAAATCCTGAAAAATTGAGAGAAATGGGAAAAATCGCCAAAAGCTTAGCGAAACCTAAGGCTACTAGTGACGTGGTTGATACCTGTTTGGAGGTAGCCAATGGTTAAAAGTCGTTATGAAGTTTTACAACCTGAATCACGTCGTATGCGTCGTATGCGTCGTGTTCATTGGATTCATTTTGTTGGTATTGGTGGTTCTGGAATGTGTGGTATAGCTGAGGTATTGTTAAACCTTGGCTATAAAATATCAGGTTCAGATATTAAAGTATCGCCTGTTACTGAGCGCCTAAAGAAAATGGGCGCGACAATTTATATTGGTCATTGTGTTGAGAACCAAGCTAATGCGAGTGTGCTTGTGGTTTCTAGTGCCATTAATACAAAAAACCCAGAGGTAGCCGCTGCATTGGAACGACGTATACCTGTTGTACCTAGAGCTGAAATGTTAGGTGAGCTGATGCGATATCGTTATGGTATTGCAGTGGCAGGCACACATGGTAAAACTACGACAACAAGTTTAATTGCTTCAGTTTATGCAGCAGCTAAATTGGACCCTACTTTTGTAATTGGTGGCCGTCTAAATGCAGCAGGGACTAACGCGAAGTTAGGCGGCGGTCAGTACCTTATTGCAGAAGCCGATGAAAGTGATGCTAGTTTCTTGCATTTACAGCCAATGGTAGCAGTGGTTACTAATATTGAAGCTGACCATATGGCTACTTATGATGGTGACTTTAATAAATTAAAGAAAACTTTTATTAGCTTTTTACATAACTTGCCATTCTATGGTTTAGCAGTGATGTGTATTGATGATCCTGTTGTAAGAGAGATTATCCCTCAAATCAGTCGTCCAATTATGACTTACGGTTTTAGTGAGGATGCAGATATACGTGCGGTTGATGTTTATCAAGAAGAGTTGCGTACTTATTTTACTATTTTAAGAAAAGGTTATGAGCCATTAAAAGCGGTGGTAAATCTGCCTGGTAAGCATAATGTGTTGAATTCATTAGCTACTTTAGCTATTGCCTCTGATGATGGTATTAATGATAGAACTATCTTAGCGGGTATTAGTAAGTTTGAAGGTGTTGGTAGACGTTTTCAAGTGTATGGCGAGTTACCTGTAGATGGTGGAACAGTGATGGTAGTAGATGATTATGGGCATCATCCTACAGAGGTGGCAGCAGTTATTCAGGCAGTGCGTGATGGCTGGCCAGAACGCCGTTTAGTAATGCTTTATCAACCTCATCGTTATACCCGTACTCGTGATCTGTATGAAGATTTTGTACAGGTGCTATCGGGTGTTAACTTGTTATTATTAATGGAGGTTTATCCTGCAGGGGAAGATCCTATCCCTGGTGCAGATAGCCGTCAATTGTGTGGCAGTATTCGCCAACGTGGTGTACTAGATCCAATTTATGTAGAACGTGATACTGATATTGTAGATGTGGTTAAGCCTATTTTAAGACCTGGTGATATCTTACTTTGCCAAGGGGCAGGCGATATTGGCGCTATAGCAAGCCAAATCATGAAGAACGCAAAATCTTTTATCAGTGAACCAGTTAAACCTTTGAAAAAAGGGAAAAAGAAAAATGAAAAAATATAATCCTATTGATTTTGGCAGAGTTGCTGTTTTTTTCGGTGGTGAAAGCGCTGAAAGAGAGGTTTCTTTAAACTCTGGAAAAATGGTATTACAAGCCTTATTAGATGCAGGCGTTGATGCATTCGCTGTTGATACAAAAGGTGATTGGTTAGCCAAGTTTTTGTCAGAAAAAGTGGATAGAGTCTTCATTATATTACATGGTCGCGGTGGCGAAGATGGTTGTATTCAAGGCTTATTAGAAACATTGAAAATTCCTTATACAGGAAGTGGTGTATTGGCTTCTGCATTGGCAATGGATAAGTTGAGAACCAAACAAATATGGTCAAGTTTTGGTTTGCCTACTCCTAAATATGCAGTGTTAACAACAGAAGAAGATTGTCAGCAAGCAGCGCAGTCACTAGGTTTTCCAATGATTATTAAACCAAGCCATGAAGGTTCTAGTGTAGGAATGGCAAAGGTTAATAATGTTGATGAGTTAATAGCTGCCTGGCAAAGCGCATTAACTTATGACGCTGAAGTATTAGTTGAAGAATGGGTGACTGGAGCTGAATTTACGATAGCTGTAGTAGATAATCAGGTTTTGCCACCTATTCGTTTAGCAACGCCTCATACTTTTTATGATTATGATGCTAAATATAAAGCGACAGACACTATTTATCAAATTCCTTGTGGCTTAGATGAGGAAAAGGAAAAAGAGCTACAAGCATTAACGCTTAAGGCTTGTCAGTTAATAAATATAGAGGGTTGGGGACGTGTTGATGTGATGCAGGATCAACAAGGTAATTTTTATTTGTTAGAGGTTAACACTGCACCTGGTATGACAGACCACAGTTTAGTTCCTATGGCAGCAAAAGCTATTGGGATGGATTATCAACAGTTGGTATTAACCATATTAGCTACTACTTTGGTGCAAGGAGGTTAAAATGTTAAATGTAAGATTAAGACATGGAGAGCCAGTAGCACTTTGGCGGCAGCGTGCTAATCAGCGTGGAGCAAGTCGAGCTATGCCTAAAAAAGGTGTAGTGACTACTTTAAAATCAATGGCTGATTATTTAAAAATAGCAGGTTATTTGTTATTAGCTGTTGTTTTTGCAATTTTGGCTTACAACGTTGCTAATAAAGTGATTGCTTATGTAAATCAACCTATATCAAAAGTAAGTATTTTAGGTGATTTGGGTTATATTGATCAGCAAGACTTACAGAAACGTATTGAACCTTTGGTAAGTACAGGGTTTTTAAATGTTGATTTAGAAGGTTTGCGTAATAAACTTGAAAATACTCCTTGGATTTCTCATGTGGAAATAGAGCGTGTTTGGCCAAATGAATTAAAAATTGAGTTAAATGCTCGTCAACCTATCGCCCGTTGGGGAGAGGATGGACTTTTAAATAATGTGGGCGAACCTTTTGTCGTTAAGGATATTTCTGCTTATAAATCATTGCCCTTGCTAGATGGGCCAGAATATGCACATGCTCAAGTTATGCAACAGTATCAAATTATTAGCCAATTATTGAGGCCAATGGAGCTTGCTATTACTTCGTTGACTTTAACAGAACGAGGTAGCTGGTCATTAACTACCAGCACAGGTCTTGAGCTAGTGCTTGGTAGTGGGGATGTTGCTGAAAAAATTAAACGTTTTAGTAAGGCTTATGAGATTAATTTAAAAGCTAAAATGGATAATATTGCAAGGGTTGATATGCGATACAGTAATGGCTTAGCTGTAGCATGGAAAGATCCAAGTAAAGAAATTGATACGAATAATGCTACTAAGATAGTAGCAAGACAATAAAAAACTATTCATAATAAGCCATTTGTTAGATACAAAATGATTAGTTTAGGTATTTAAGAAATGGCAATATTTGTCATTATTTTGAGTGAAGTGCCTAGAGGAGAATAGAGAGTCTTATGGCGCAAGAACAAAGTAGCAAAATGATCGTTGGCTTGGATATTGGTACTTCTAAAGTAGTAGCTTTAGTGGGAGAAATTTCGCCAGATGGTCAAATAGAAGTAGTAGGTATTGGATCACACCCTTCTCGTGGTTTGAAGAAAGGGGTAGTGGTGAATATTGAATCTACTGTTCAATCTATTCAGTATGCTATTGATGAAGCTCAGCAAATGGCAGGTTGCCAAATATTTTCTGCTTATGTTGGTATTGCAGGCAATCATATTCGTAGTTTAAATTCGGATGGTATTGTTGCTATTCGTGAAGGTGAGGTTACTAGAGCTGATATTGAGCGTGTATTAGACTCAGCAAAAGCGGTAGCTATTCCAGCAGACCAAAGAGTATTGCATACCTTACCCCAAGATTATGTGATTGATAATCAAGAGGGTGTGCGTGAACCGTTAGGTATGTATGGTGTACGTTTAGAAGCTAAAGTTCATGTGGTTACCTGTGCGGTGAATGCTTCACAGAATATTGAGAAGTGTGTAAGACGGTGCGGTTTAGAAGTCGATGATATTATTTTAGAGCAACTAGCCTCCTCTTATTCAGTGTTAACTGAAGATGAAAAAGAGTTAGGTGTTTGTTTGGTTGATGTGGGTGGTGGTACTTCTGATATTGCTGTTTACACTGAGGGTGCTATACGTCATACATCAGTGATTCCTATTGCAGGGGATCAGATTACCAATGATATTGCAATGGCACTACGTACGCCAACTCAATATGCAGAAGAAATAAAAATTCGTTATGCTTGTGCCCTTGCGAAATTAGCAGGTGCTGGACAAATGATTAAAGTTCCTAGTGTTGGTGAGCGTCCACCTCGTGAGCTTTCTCGACAAGCATTGGCAGAGGTAGTAGAGCCTCGCTATGAAGAACTATTTAAATTTGTGCAAAAAGAATTACGCCGTAGTGGCTATGAAGATATGATTCCTGCAGGTATCGTAGTAACAGGCGGTACAGCTAAAATGGAAGGGGCAGTGGAGCTGGCAGAAGAAATTTTCCATATGCCTGTTAGGTTAGGTATTCCTTACAATGTGAAAGGATTAGAAAGTGTGATTCATAATCCTATTTATGCAACAGCAGTTGGTTTATTGATATATGGTGCTCAGCAACAATTAGAAAGTGGTAGTGTTGAGCATAATAAAGTTAATAGAGAAAGTTTTTCAATGTTTGGTCGTTTAAAGAAGTGGGTACAAGGTAATTTTTAGTATTATTTTGGCTTATATTGGTAGTTATTCGTTGATTGAAATTAAATTTATCAACATTAATCACAAAAACTTTGATTTTTATACTAAGATAGTACAAGAGAACACTAGATATTCCTGCTATCTAACGTTAGAATAACAAGATATAGACGACAAGGCATGTTGTTTCGGTTTAGGAGAGAGGCAATGTTTGAGATGGTAGAAGCCCAGCTTAATGCGGTAATTAAAGTTATTGGTGTCGGTGGTGGCGGCGGTAATGCTGTGAACCACATGATTCGTAGCAATATTGAAGGTGTTGAATTTGTTTGTGCTAACACAGATGCGCAAGCATTAAAAAGTGTTACTGGCGGTGCAATTCTTCAATTAGGTGCTAATATCACTAAAGGATTAGGTGCAGGTACTAACCCTGATGTGGGTAGACAAGCTGCTTTAGAAGACCGTGAACGTATTGCTGAGGCACTACAAGGTGCTAATATGGTATTTATTACCACTGGCATGGGTGGTGGTACAGGTACAGGTGCAGCTCCCGTTATTGCACAAGTTGCTAAAGAAATGGGAATTTTAACTGTTGCAGTAGTGACTCGCCCATTCATCTTTGAAGGTCGTAAACGTAGTAAAGTAGCGGATCAGGGAATTGATGCGCTTGTAGAACATGTTGACTCTCTCATTACTATCCCTAATGAAAAATTGATTACTATCTTAGGTAAAGATGTTAGTTTATTAACAGCTTTCGCTAAAGCCGATGATGTACTTACAGGTGCTGTGCGTGGTATTTCCGATATTATGCAGCGTCCTGGTTTAATCAATATCGATTTTGCTGACGTTAAAGAAGTAATGAGTGAAATGGGTATGGCGATGATGGGAGCAGGTAGTGCTAGTGGTCCTAATCGTGCTCGTGAAGCTGCGGAGGCTGCTATTCGTAACCCATTACTTGAAGATATCAATTTACAAGGTGCACGTGGTGTATTAGTAAATATCACAGCTAGCGATATGACAATTGGTGAGTTCAATGATGTAGGTGAAATCATTGAAGATCTAGTTTCTGATCATGCAACAGTTAAAATTGGTTCTGCTATTGATCCAACTATGGGTGATGAGTTAAACGTAACTGTAGTTGTAACTGGTTTAGGTCAAGAAATGAGCAGACCAGTGAAAGTAATTGATAATACCATTCCTACTGTGAATGCAGTTGAATCATCTACAGCTACACGTTCTGAAAACTTATCAGAAACTAATTATCGTGATTTTGATCGTCCAACAGTAATGCGTAATCGTGGTGCACATGGTAATGCAGCTACCAATTTGGAAGCACAAGACGATTTAGATTATTTAGATATTCCAGCTTTCTTAAGAAATCAAGCTGATTAATCTATTTATTGTAGTAGTGTAATAATAGCGTTATAGGTAATAATCTATAACGCTATTTTATTTTTTCAATGGCTTTTCAGGGTTGTAAGGGTGTTCAGTTAAAGGGCAATCTGCTATTATTGATAGCAATTCGCATTTTGCTGGGACGAGTAATTGTATGATTAAACAACGCACATTAAAAAACACCATTCGAGCTACGGGTGTAGGTCTTCATTCAGGTAAAAAAGTTTATCTTACTTTAAAGCCCGCCCCTGTAGATACAGGTATTGTCTTTTGTAGAGCTGACTTAGACCCTATGGTTGAAATTCCAGCTAGAGCTGAAAATGTAGGAGAAACAACACTTTCTACTACATTGATGAAAGATGGAGTACGTATCGATACAGTAGAGCATTTATTATCTGCTATGGCTGGTTTAGGTATTGATAATGCTCGCATTGAGCTTTCTTGCTCTGAAGTACCTATTATGGATGGTAGTGCCGGACCTTTTGTATTTTTAATTCAGTCTGCGGGATTAGAAGAGCAAGATGCACCAAAAAGATTTATTCGTATTAAAAAAGAAGTTACTGTAGAAGATAATGGCAAAAAAGCTACTTTTTTACCCTTTGATGGTTTTAAAGTTAGTTTTGAAATTGATTTTGACCATCCAGCCTTTAAAAAACATACTCAATCAGCCACTATTGATTTTTCAAGTACTACCTTTGTAAAAGAAGTTAGCCGTGCTAGAACATTTGGTTTTATGAGAGAGATTGAGTATTTGCGCTCTAAAGATCTAACTTTAGGCGGTAGTTTAGAGAATGCTATTGTCGTAGGTGATGATGGTGTTATGAATGAAGATGGTCTTCGTTATGAAGATGAGTTTGTAAAACATAAAATTCTCGATTCTATTGGTGATTTGTATTTATTAGGTCACAGTTTAGTTGGTGAGTTTATAGGTTTTAAATCAGGCCATGCATTAAATAATAAATTACTGAGAACCCTTATAAGCCAACCTGATGCGTGGGAAATGGTAACCTTTGAAGGGGTTGATAAGGCACCTATTTCTTATATTCAGCTTGCCACATCGGCATAATCTGTTAAAATTCCTATTAGACGAAAGTCTATCTAGTATGTTTAGATAAACGTTCCAGTGCTTCTCGAAGTGCTGGATGATTTATATTTTCAGCTGTTTCGGCAATAATTTTTGCTGTTTTTGAAGACATGGTTAATTCATGTACTTCTTCTGGCTCTTTTAAGGGTTTAGGGGAAACTTTTATAGCGACTTTATGAATGCCATAGAATTCATGGTGTTCTTGTAGCTGTTGTTTTAGCTTATTTTGTTGATAGCGCAAACGGGTTGCCCAGTGTGCATTATTTACTAAAATAGTTAATATTCCATTTTGGAAGGAAGCAATAGCACAGTTTTCTCTTATGGTAGTTGATAAATACAGATTTAAACATTGTTGTAGTTGATTTAGGTAGGAAGCCTTATTCACTAATTGTTTAAGTGAAGATGTTTTTACCAATAATGACTTGGAATGTTTTGCATATAACGGTCTGAAAGACATATGAACTCTGTATTTATTATGACTTAATTATTTTAGCAAAATACAGGGATTCTGTAAGTGAATAGTTTTAATAAAGGAAGTTTGTATGCGTCTTATCTTTATTTCTGATAAAAATACTCAGCGTAGCCGCATTACCTTTGCAACGGATTTATCTACTATAATTTTAAGTTTAGTTGTATTGTGTGTTGTCTCTGCTAGCTTAGGTTACTGGTTTACTAAACAAACCATAAAGACAACAGTAATTACAGATGATCAACTGTCTAATGTAATGAAAGAACCTTTAAAAGAAATAGCTGATGTGCGTGAAAAAGCACAAGCTCGTTTAGATGCATACAGTGCTTATTTAGCTAATATTCAGGCTCGATTGATTCGTTTAGACGCGATGGGTGAACGTTTAACAGGATTAGCAGGTATTGATAATGAGTTTGATTTTTCGGAAAGCGTTGGTTTAGGCGGTACTGAGGAAAGTTTAGGTGAGGGTAAAGAGGCATTTACTCCCCCCACTTTTATGCAAGAACTAGATAAGTTATCAGATAAAATTGCCACTAGAGAAAAACAACTAGAAGTTCTTGAAAATCTTATTGTTAAGCGTAGTATTCGACAAGAAAATTATATTGCAGGTTATCCTATTAAAAATGGTTATATTACTTCTCGTTATGGGGTAAGAATAGATCCTATTACTGGACGCTCTAAAGGACATAAAGGAGTAGATTTTTCTGGCCCTCGTGGTGCTAATATTATGTCAGTCGCTGCTGGTGTTGTTACTTTTTCTGGTGTTAAAACGGGTTATGGTAATGTAGTAGAAGTTAGCCATTTAGATGGTTATAAAACTATTTATGCACATAATCAGCAAAATTTAGTGAAAGCGGGCGATCTAGTGCAAGTAGGGCAGGTTATTGCTAAACTAGGTAGTTCTGGACGTGCAACAGGGCCTCATGTTCATTTTGAGGTAGTTAAAAATAATCAAGCGATTAATCCAATTACCTATATTACACGAGTTGGTAAGTCAGATAATTTACCTATACAAATAGCTAAGGTAGAGTAAAATAACCTTTTGTTTGTTTAAAAGGTATTATTTTGATAGAGAACTCAGCTGTTGGAACACTTTATATAGTGGCAACGCCGATTGGTAATTTAGAAGATATTACTAATCGTGCTTTGCGTATTTTACGTGAAGTAGACTTGATAGCTGCTGAAGATACGCGTCATACTACCAAATTATTGCAGCATTTTGCTATTAATACAGCGCTTAAACCCTGCCATGATCATAATGAACGAGAACAACAAAACTATTTTGTGCAGCTGTTATTAGCAGGCAAGAATATAGCTTTAGTTTCTGATGCAGGAACGCCCCTGATTTCTGATCCAGGTTTTCATTTAGTGAGAGAAGCACAGCAGCAAGGTATAAGAGTAGTGCCTATTCCAGGTGCTTGTGCAGTCATAGCTGCGCTATCTGCAGCTGGATTACCTTCAGATCGTTTTAGTTTTGAAGGGTTTTTGCCTGCTAAATCAACAGCAAGAAAAAGTACACTGGAGACATTGAAAGAAGAATCTAGAACGCTTATCTTTTATGAAGCACCCCATCGTTTATTAGAGAGTTTGCAGGATTTAGTTGCTGTTTTTGGAAAGGATCGCCAAGCAGTATTAGCCAGAGAATTAACAAAAACCTTTGAGACTATTAAAAATACTACATTAGCTGAATTAGCTGAATGGGTAGAAGCTGATAGTAATCAACAACGTGGCGAATGTGTATTATTAATTGAAGGCTGGAAAGCTCCTGTACAAGAAGATATTAATCAAGAAACAGGGCGGGTATTAAAAGTATTATTAGCTGAATTGCCTGTTAAGCAAGCAGCAGCGTTAACAGCCGAAATTACAGGGGAGCGTAAAAATAAGCTATATCAATATGCCTTAGAAATAACTAATAAAACTAATGAGTAAGAGACAGATTATATATAAGCTTATTTTGATCTCACTACTTTTTTGAATTTGTGGGCCTATTGTTGGTTTTCTTTTGCTTACTTTAATAATTGCGCTTATTGGCTTTGATATATCAGCTTTTTTTCATAATAGTTTCATGCCATTTTATTGTGTATCATTTGCTAGTTAATGATGTTATTAATGCGTTTAATAAAAAATCTATAATCTATATGATCTGAATGAAAAAAGTTTTTAGCTTGTTTCTCGTTATTTAAAAAGGTATGCTTATCTCAAGCAAGAGCCAGTCAAACAGTCGCTGCTTTTTATAACATGTTTATAAAAAGGGGAGGAAAGTCCGGGCTCCATAGGGCAAAGTGCCAGGTAACGCCTGGGAGGTGAAAGCCTACGGAAAGTGCCGCAGAAAATAACCGCCTAAGTAGCATATGCTAACGGTAAGGGTGAAAAGGTGTGGTAAGAGCACACCGCACAACTGGTAACAGCTTGTGGCTAGGTAAACCCCACTTGGAGCAAGACCAAATAGGAATCCTAAGCGTGGCCCGCGTTGGATTCGGGTAGGTTGCTAAAGATGTCCAGTGATGGCCATCGTAGATGAATGACTGTTCGCGACAGAACCCGGCTTATCGACTGGCTCTTGCTTTTCTTTTCTGTAGTACCAAAGGATATGGTTAAGTGAAGAAATAATTAATCTTAATTATAGGTGTTTTGATTATAGGTTATATGAAACTGGTTTTTTCAGCAAAAGCAGTACAAGCTCCATAAATGATAGGTTTAATAGTTAGTAATGATAAACTAGTTGCTAATGCAATAATTATTCTTCAGGCAAGAGAGCCAGAGTTTTGTAAAAATCTAACAACAAAAAAATAATAAAGGAAAATTTGTCATAGGCCCTTTATGTGAATATCGAACTAAAATACCCTCGATTAGATTAGAGCTTCCACTAATGTCTGGTTATAATCTCTTTATTTATGTTGATGGTAATGTTTATCTTTGGCATGTAATGGAGCGGGGATATTTACCTTTTAAACTGGATATGACAATAGACCTTTCTAAGAGAGCTCTTTGTACAATAAAAGATAAAAAATACTTTGATTTATTTTGGTTAAAAGAAAGTAGTTTTATACAAAGTAAAACTGAGCAATAAGAGTTTTTAGTAGTAGAATATTTAACTATATATCTTTATCAAGAGTTAGATTTTTGTGAGCCTTTAAATGACTTTAAATAATATACAAAGCCAGTATGTTAGTACGATTTTTAAACATACTATGATAGGCATTAAAAATGATGCTATAACTAACCAAATAATTAGATTTGGTATTTATGAGCGTGAAATCATTGAGTTTATTTTAAAATTATTACAAAAAATTGAAAAACCTATAGTATTTGATGTTGGAGCAAATATTGGTAATCATTCGTTAGCTTTTTCTTTGTTTGCTGAGCAGGTTTATTCATTTGAACCAACAGTCCCCATTTACCAGTTTTTAAGACAAAATATCTTTATAAACAATATTAAAAATATTAATGCTGTAAATAAAGGACTTTCAGATAAAAATATGGAAAGTTATATCAATATTAATACAACAGGCAATGTAGGAGCATCTAGCATAGAAATACAAACTGAAAATTATGTGAAGGATAAAATATATTTAATAAAAGGTGATAGTTTTGTTGATGAGTTTAAAATACAAAAGGTTGATTTAATAAAAATAGATGTTGAAGGTCATGAGTTATTTGCCATAAAAGGACTCAATAACACTATAGAAAAGTTTCGTCCTATTGTGATTATGGAATGGGTAAATAATATAGAAGAATTTTCTAATGAACATACCTTGGAAAATTTATTTAAGGATTATCAGGTATTTTCTATTGGTTTTAACTTTAACAATAATTTAAGTCGAAATAATTACTTAGATAGAGTATTAAGAATAATATACAAAAAATTATGCTTAGCAAAAGTTAAATTATTCGAATTTCCAGATTATAAGCGTAATGATATTTTATTAATTCCAAAAGAAAAACTATTTTTATTAGATAAATAATTTAGAGATATCTTTCTTAAATAGATCAGGGTATTGTGAGTTATTAGGCAATATGCAACTAATATTAATGAATTTTATAAACAGTTGTTTTATTATAAAAATGTATATCATTTATAATTAAAGAATAATTATTATTAATTATTGGTAGCGGAGAGTAATTATATGAAAAATAAATATCTTTTATTAATTCTAATAATGAGTGTTTTTTCGGCTCATGCTCAGTTTAAAACCATGCGTTGTGGAACAAAAGTAGTTTCGGTAGGTGAGCGTGTTTTTGAAGTAGAAAGAAAGTGTGGTACTCCTAATGCACAGAATTTTGTAGGGTTTACAGGTGATGGAAGTAGTTTAGGCAATGTACCTATAGAAGAGTGGATATATAATCAAACTACTGGATCTGCAACAGCTTATAATTTATTACGTTTTGAGGGTGGTAAATTAGTTAGCATAGAGTCTTATTTTCCAACTAATTGATTGGACTTATAATAAGTAACAGGTATTTTTAGCTAAAAACTTTTCTAAACCCATGTACATAATGCTTATTTTGAAGTTCAATATGTGAAAAAACTTATGAGACAATTAATATCATTAATTATATTTGTTAGTGTATTTTCTCCTAGTTTATTCGCTGCAAGTACATGGCGTTGCGGTGGTGGATTAGTAAGTACAGGCAATACTAAAATAGAGGTTATTAATCGTTGTAGTGAACCTAACAGTAAAAGTTTTTTAGGATGGGGACGCAGGGTTACTAGAGGTTGGGGAAATTATTTTGAAGATGTTCCTATTGAGGAATGGATTTATTCAGTTTCTGATAGCCTTTATTATGTATTGAAGTTTGAAGGTGATGAGTTAAAAGATATTACCAGTCATTATAGTTATTGAAATAAGTGAATGAATTAGAGGATAAACATGCAATTTAATGTAAAGAATAATCGTCCAGAGGCTCTAAAAATTTCAACATGGGTTGTTGCAGTAGGTAAAGGCGATAAGTTAAGTGCTACTGCTAGTGAAGTTGATAAATTAACCCAAGGCGCTATTAAAAATATTATTAAGTGGGGTGATTTTCAGGGCAACTTAGGTCAAACATTTATATTGCAAACTAATCAGCAACTAAAGGCTAACCGAGTGTTATTAGTCGGTATTGGTGAGCAACCTCTATCTGATGCACAATACCGTAAATGGGCTATGACTTGTTTTAAAACATTAAAGCAATTAGGCGGTACAGATGCATTATTTGTAGTTGATGATGTGGAAGTTAAAGGTCGTGATATTTACAGTAAAACACGCTTATTAGTAGAGACTTTAGAAACAAGTAGTTATTGTTTTGATGAATATAAAAGCAAGAAAGCAGAACCCTATAAGTTTTCATCAGTCACATTATGTACTGATAAAGCAAATAGTAAGTTAGTTGAACAAGCTATCACTGAGTCACAGGCGATTGCTGCTGGTATGGCATTAACTAGAGATTTAGGTAATACACCCGCTAATATTTGTCATCCTACCTATTTTGCTAAACAAGCAGAAACATTAGCGAAATTAGATAAGCGTGTCACTATAGAAGTGCTAGATGAAAAGAAAATGAAAGCACTTAAAATGGGTGCGTTTTTAGCAGTAGCGCAAGGCAGTGAACAGCCTCCTAGACTGGTTGCTTTACAATATAATGGGGCTAAAAAGAAATCAGAGCAACCTATTGTGTTAGTGGGCAAGGGTATTACTTTTGATACAGGTGGTATCAGTATTAAGCCTAGTGCCGGCATGGATGAAATGAAATATGATATGTGTGGTGCTGCTTCTGTATTAGGTGTGTTTAAAGCATTAATTGAATTGCAATTACCTATTAATGTCGTGGGATTAATGGCTTGTGCTGAAAATATGCCTAGTGGTCATGCTACACGTCCAGGTGATATTGTAAAAACAATGAGTGGACAAACAGTAGAAATATTAAATACAGATGCTGAAGGTCGTTTAGTGCTCTGTGATACATTAACTTATGCTGAACGTTTTAAACCAAAAGCAGTTATTGATATCGCTACTTTAACGGGTGCTTGCATTGTTGCATTGGGTACTCAGGCTAGTGGTTTATTAGGTAATGATGAAGTATTAATCAATAGCTTACTTGATGCGGGTAAACAGGTGGATGATAGAGCTTGGCAATTACCACTGTTTGATGAGTATCAAGAACAATTAGATAGCCCATTTGCAGATATGGCAAATATTGGTGGTCCTAAAGCAGGTACTATTACGGCAGGTTGTTTCCTTTCTCGTTTTGCTAGCAAATACCCTTGGGCACATTTGGATGTAGCTGGCACAGCATGGATCAGTGGTGGTAAAGAAAAGGGTGCAACAGGTCGACCTGTACCTTTGTTAACTGAGTATCTTTTAAGCCAAGCTAAAAATTAGTATTACGATGGCTAATGTAAAACTAGTAATAGTGAGCCTAGTTATGTTGGTAGGGGCTATTAATAATGCAATAGCTTCTCCCAACTGTACAGTTACCATTCATAGTAATGATCAAATTCATTGGGGTATAGATGATATTAAAGTCAGTAAAGCCTGTGAAACTTTTACTATAAATCTCATCCATGATGGTCATCTGGATAAAGGTGTTATGGGACACAACTGGGTTTTAACTAAAGAACAAGATAAAGAAGAAGTAGCGAAAGCAGTTATTCTTGAAAAAGAAACGGATTATATTAATGATGATCCTCGCATTATTGCACATTCCAAACTAATTGGTGGTGGGCAACGTACTACTATCTCTTTTGAAGTAAACCAGTTACAGCAAGGACAACAATATAGCTATTTTTGTAGTTATCCTGAGCATATAGGATTGATGCAAGGTACTTTAGAATTAGTAGACTAGTTGTATATAGCTATTGCTCTTCATTTTTATACGTCGTTGAATGACTTTGCCGTACTAATTGTACTGTCTTCAGTCATTTGTCTAGTCTAAAATTGTATAACAACAGCTATAGCTGATTTAGGTATAGTGATATAATTTTAATTTTGTTGTTGTGTTGGTATTAATAAATGACTACAGCTGTTATCCGTGAAAAGTTAGTGTTACCTAATGAGCAAGATAAGTTACTATTACATTCTTGCTGTGCGCCTTGCTCTGGCGAAGTAATGGAAGCATTACAAGCTTCTGCTATCGACTATACGGTGTTTTTCTATAATCCTAATATTCATCCTGAAAAAGAATACTTAATTCGTAAGGACGAAAATATTCGTTTTGCAGAAAAGCATAATATTCCCTTTGTTGATGCGGATTACGATACGGATAATTGGTTTGAGCGCGCCAAAGGCATGGAAGATGAACCAGAACGTGGCATACGTTGTACTATGTGTTTTGATATGCGTTTTGAACGTACCGCATTATATGCCCATGAACATGGTTTTCATGTGATTAGTAGTTCGTTGGGTATTTCACGCTGGAAAAACATGCAGCAAATTAATGATTGTGGCGTACGAGCTGCTGCCAAATACCCTGATATTGTGTATTGGGATTATAATTGGCGCAAAAAAGGAGGCTCACAACGAATGATTGAAATCAGTAAGCGTGAAGAGTTTTATCAACAAGAATATTGTGGGTGTATCTATTCGTTGCGAGATAGTAACCGTTGGCGTCGCCAAAAAGGCCGTGAAGTAATTAAGTTAGGTGTGAAGTTCTACGGTTATGATGATGAAAAAATTTAGCTAATAACTGTGAATATGGTGGATTTAGCCTTTCTACAAAATAAACTACAAATATCGCCAGCAGGCTTTGGCTATGCAGATGTAGGTCAATGGCTGCAAGATGTTCCCCATATTGAGTTGTTGGCTGAAATAAAGCCTTTATTTTTTGAGCCACTTTCTAAAAAAGAACTATTAGCATTCGTTACTTTATTAAAACACCGTTATATTAAAGATGGGCCAGCTTATAATCTCTTTCAAGATCATTTTGAAGAATACATTAAACATAATAGTTTAGAGGATTTTTATAAGGGACTTTATCTATATAAAGATGGTAGTCAGTGTCTAGATTTCTCTCTTCTAACCCAGACACTTACAAAGTTAATTATAAGCACTTCTAGTACTATAAAAACAGTGGTAATACCTGCTAGTAAACAATTAGAAGCATTAGAGTTAAGTTATTTGCCTGAGTTAACAGATTTACAGCAAATAGAGCAAGCAAAAGGATTAATGTATTTAGCCATTAATAAATGCTCCCAATTAACTGATTTTAATTTTATTAAAAAACTTAAAAAATTAGTTTGGTTAGATTTGTCAGGTAATGAGCAGTTAACAGATTTAGGCTTTCTATTAGCCAGTAGTCAGATAGTTTTTTTACAGTTACTAGACACTGAGTTATTAGATAATCCAAAAATCATTAAACAGTTATCAAAATTAAAGCATTTAAAATATTTAACTATCAGTGGCAAACAGGCACAGATAACTGAATTACGTGAACAATTACCCAATTGTGTTGTTAATGGAATATCTGCTGTAAAAAATCAGTTGTCATTAAATAATGAGGATGATTGATTAGTCGATAATATTTATTTTATAAAATAAAAAAGGGTAGTTAAACTACCCTTTTTTGATTGCAACGATTACTTATTAAAAACATCATCCACTGATTGTAATGGATAGTTTTTAGGATAAGGTAATGTAGCCACACCTGAGTCTATTGCTGCTTTAGCAACGGCATCTGATACTACTGTCAGTAAGCGCGGATCATTTGGTTTAGGAATGATGTACTCACGACCAAAGTTAAAGCAGTCAGTACCATAAGCATCACACACTTCTTTAGGCACAGGATGTTTAGCCAAGTCTCTTAATGCATAAGCAGCCGCTATTTTCATTTCCTCATTGATAGCAGTAGCACGTACATCTAATGCGCCACGGAAAATAAATGGGAAACCTAAAACATTGTTTACTTGGTTAGGGTAGTCAGAACGACCTGTAGCCATAATAACATCAGGACGAGTAGAATGAGCAAGTTCTGGACTAATTTCAGGGTCAGGGTTAGAGCAAGCAAACACAATAGGATCTGCTGCCATTAGTTTTAAGCCTTCGGCTGATAATAAGTTAGGTCCTGATAAACCAACAAATACATCGGCACCTGTTAAGGCATCTTCTAATGTACGTTTGTCTGTTTTATTAGCAAATTGTGCTTTGTATGGATTAAGATCAGTACGGTCAGCATGGATAACCCCTTTACGATCAACCATGTAGATATTTTCTATGTTAGCTCCTACGCTAACTAATAATTTCATACAAGAAGTTGCGGCAGCACCTGCACCTAAACAAACAATCTTAGCTTCTTCAATTTTTTTACCAGTAATTTCTAGCGCATTTAACATGCCTGCTGCAGTTACAATAGCAGTACCATGTTGATCATCATGGAATACAGGGATATCACAAAGCTCAATTAGTTTTTGCTCAATTTCAAAACATTCAGGTGCTTTAATATCTTCTAAGTTAATACCACCAAAAGTACCAGCAATATTTTTTACTGTATCAATAAATGCTTGAGGGTCTTTGGTATCGACTTCAATATCAAATACATCAATGCCAGCAAAACGTTTAAATAATACGCCTTTACCCTCCATTACAGGTTTGGAAGCAAGGGCACCTAGATCGCCTAGACCTAAAATAGCTGTACCATTAGAAATGACAGCTACTAAATTCCCTTTGCCTGTATAGCTATAGGCTAGTTCTGAATCTCTGGCAATTTCACGAACAGGTTCAGCCACTCCTGGGCTATAAGCCAAAGCAAGGTCTTTAGCTGTTGCTGTTGGCTTTGTTATTTCAACAGAAAGTTTCCCTGGGCGGGGTTGACTATGGTATTCAAGCGATAACGTTTTTAGATTAGACATAATTTGAATTCTACTTGAGTGATAATATGATTTATGAAATTAATTAGTATGCGAAGCATACTCAACAATTTGTTACTCAACAAGTCACAGAGATCAAAATTTTATGGATTATTTTCAATATATGATTTTTAAATAAGGGATACCCTTTATAAAGATGAGTATAAAGGAAAAGCATATGCAAATTGAAACATATATTGGTGGTTTCAAATCGAACACTCACTTTGTTAATGTAGAGCGTAATGAAATAGTTTATAAAGTCTTTTTTATGACACTAGTATAGGAATTAAGAATAAAATCTTTAGCATAATAATGGCTCATGTTTAAGAAAACATTAGATAATTTAAATAGTTGGCAATGACATAATGGGTATATTAATGAAGATATAAGAACAGGAGAAGATATTTCTTGATTCTTGAGTATTCAATACGAGGTTCAAAAAACAACAATAAAAGTAATAGGTGTTAATGCTGTTCCTGACGAAAATGGTCAACCAAGTACTAAAGAAGCTTTAGCATTTAAAGCATATTTAACGGCTATGGAAACTTTATTAAATCAGCATTTTCGGTAATATCAATAGACTATGTTTTTTAGTAGAATATAAATATCTATTTTTTAGGAAACTTTTATGGCAACGCCACTGATTATTGCTAAAACAGCTAATTTAGAGCCTTTGGCTATTTTACCTAATATGGCTAATCGCCATGGTTTGATTACTGGAGCTACAGGAACAGGTAAAACAGTTACTTTACAAAAAATTGCTGAATCTTTTTCAACAATAGGTGTGCCTGTATTTATGGCAGATGTAAAGGGTGATTTATCAGGTATTGGAGCTAAAGGTGAGTTATCCGAGAAGTTACAACAGCGTCTGACGGCACTACAAATAGAAGACTGGCAGGCAAAGGCATCACCTATTGTGTTTTGGGATGTATATGCCGAGCAAGGCCATCCTATTCGCGCTACCATTTCTGATTTAGGCCCGTTACTAATTAGTCGTCTATTAGGTTTAAGTGATGTACAAGCAGGTGTATTACAAATAGTCTTTAAAGTAGCGGATGATAATGGTCTGTTATTGTTAGATCTAAAAGATTTAAGAGCCATGGTACAGTATGTAGGTGAACATGCTGATGAAATTAAAACCACCTACGGTAATGTCAGTACAGCCTCTATTGGTGCTATTCAGCGTGGTTTATTAACGATAGAAGAACAAGGTGGCAACCAATTTTTTGGTGAGCCTATGTTAGATGTAAAAGATTTAATGCGTACTAATGAACAAGGCGATGGTTTTGTTAATATTTTAGCCGCAGAAAAACTCTATAATTCACCAACCCTCTATTCAACATTCTTATTGTGGTTACTTTCGGAGCTTTATGAAACATTGCCTGAAGTAGGTGACTTAGAAAAACCTAAGTTAGTGTTCTTTTTTGATGAAGCCCATTTATTATTTAGTAATGCTAATAGTGCACTATTAGAAAAAATTGAACAGGTCGTTAGGTTAATTCGCTCTAAAGGGGTTGGTATCTTTTTTGTAACACAAAACCCATTAGATATTCCTGATCGTATTCTGGGTCAATTGGGAAATCGTGTACAACATGCATTAAGAGCCTTTTCACCACGTGATCAAAAAGCAGTTAAAGCAGCCGCTCAAACTATGCGTACCAATTCTGCATTTAATGCTGAACAAGTTATTACTGAGTTAGGTGTTGGTGAGGCATTAGTGTCTTTTTTAGATGCGAAAGGAACGCCAACTATTGTGGAGAGGGCGACTGTGATTGCTCCTTGTTCACGAATGGGGACTTTAACTAAAGAAGAACGTAATAGTTTACTGAATAGCTCTGCATTATTTGGTAAGTATGAAGAGGCTATAGATCGTGAGTCAGCCTATGAGTTACTAAATAGTAAGAAAGGAACGCTTTCAACGGTTAGTAAGGGTGGTAATGAAAAACCTACTACAAATAATAATGAGTCTGGTGGTTTCTTTCAGAGTGTTAAAGAGTTTTTATTCGGTCGAACTGGGCCTAGAGGTGGCCAGTATGATGGTGTTGTACAAAAAGCATCAAAACGTGTCACAACACAACTGACCAATCGTATTATTCGTGGTATATTAGGCAGTATATCTGGTGGTAGTAAACGTCGTAAATAATAAGCAGCCAAAACCGCCATTGTAGGTTTTAGTAATTTATTAGTACTTGGGTAATAGGTTAAAAGTAACTTTATATTATTGATAAGTAACTAATAAATTTCTTAAAAGAGAGTAGGGTATATTTTTACCGTTTAATAAACTATTGCAATAGGGAAAATTTATTATGTTTCCAGAATATCGTGACTTAATATCAAAATTAAAGACTGAAGATGCTCATTTTTCTAAATTATTTGAAAAACACAATGATTTAGACCATAAAATTAAAAACTTAGAGTCTAGCTTTGCTGCCGATTCTGAAGTTGAAACGTTAAAGAAAGAAAAATTAAAGTTAAAAGATGAAATTTACGTTATGTTAAAAAAACATGATGCATAATAAATTTTATTTATAATTTTCTAAAAAGTAAGGGTAGCATAAGCTACCCTTATTTATTTGGGCGCTAATATGTTCAGTTAATATTTAGTAATAGAATTTTTATATCCCAATAAGCTCATCTATTAATTAATAATAATTATCATTAGCGATTGTGAAGATTTATTATATGATACGAATTAGAAATAGTGATGCCATAAATTATCACCATTTAATTTTTAGGAGAGAAGCATGAAGCTACGTAACAAAGGCTTATTGGTAGCAATAGGGATGATGTGTATATCGAATTGGTCTATTGCGGATGATATTACGAACCAACAAGAATCAAAGGGTTTTATTGAAGATAGCAGTTTAGATATAATTAGCCGAACCATGTATATGAATAGTAATGCCCGTAAAGGTGGTTTCTATACACTGGGAGGTTATAACAAGAGCGATAAAGATCGTGGTCATGCAGAGGATTTTGGTACCAGTTTAATTGGCGTTTATCAATCAGGTTTTACAGAGGGGACTGTTGGTTTTGGTATTGATGTTATTGGCATGACAGCCTATAAATTAGATGGTGGCAGGGGGCGTAGTGGTGATGATGTAAATGGTCTATTTCCTGCCGATGGAAGAACAGGTCGCCCACAAGATAATGTTTCTAAATTAGCACCAGCAATAAAATTTCGTATTTCAAAAACCGAACTTAAATATGGGCAAATGATGGTGGATACACCTGTATTTGCTACACAATCAATTGACGATAAATTATTGCCTGAAGATGCTACAGGCTTTTTACTTCGTAGCCAAGAAATTGATAATTTAGCGATTAATGCAGGTTACTTCACTGCATTACGTGGACAGGAGTTTTCTCATCAGGACTCTATAGCAGAAGAAAGTGCTTTCTCTGATGATGGTAAAACATTGAAACGTGTTTATTTTGCAGGTCTGGAATATCAGTTTAATGATAATTTTTCAGGCAAATTATATGCCTCTAAAAATAAAGATTTCTGGAAAAAATACTATGCTAATTTAAATTACAATTATGAATTCAATGATGATAGCGCTATTGATCTGGACTTTAACTGGTATAAAACTAAAAGTATCGGCAAAGGCTATGCAGATGAGCTAAGAGCTAATGATGCTAACCGTCGCATTAATTCAGATTTATGGAGTATAGCAGCAGCTTATAGTTATAAAGCACATACATTTACTGTGGCTTATCAACGTAACTCAGGAACAGGTGGTATAGGTCGTGCTTCTTTCCCGTATGGGGTAGATGGTGGTGGTGCGATAGCTGTAGCCAACTCAATGCAATACAGTGATTTTAATTTTGAAAACCAGCATTCATGGCAAGTTCGTTATGATTTAGATTTTGCTGATTATGGTATTCCAGGTTTAACCTTTGCTGCTGCTTATGTAAAGGGTAGTAATGCTACTGATGAAAATAAAGATTATCGTCGTAAAGGCAAGTCTTGGGAACGAGATATTGAATTGGCTTACACTATACAAGAAGGTAAAGCTAAGGACTTGAGTTTTACTTTACAGCATGCTCAATATCGATCTAATTTTGGTGGCGGCACAGATTATTCTGTTAATGGCAGACACAATGCATATGGCCGTGACAATATTGATGAATTACGTCTAATCGTTCAATATCCATTTAGTATTTTATAAGAGAAGTATCCCTTATAGATAATGACTATCTATAAGGGATGATAATATCTAAGCTAATTCACTGGCTGGCCCAAAAAACTCATAATGGGTTTGTGATTCGGGTACACCCAATTCTTTTAACGCTTTTTTTATGGTAACCATAAAAGGTTTAGGACCTAAGAAATAAGCATCAATATCTTTATTTGCTGGTAACCATTTTGCTAGTAATGATTTATCTATCATACCTTCTGCATCAGCTAATTTATTAGAATCTTGTTCATAACAATAAAAACAATGTAGGTTATTATGTGTTTTTTGTTGTTCCCTAATCCAATTTCTAAAACCATCTACTTCTGCATTACGCGCAGCGTGAATAAAATAAATAGAGCGTTGAGTCGTTAATGCTGCTTGCAACATAGATAAAATAGGTGTAACACCAACACCACCAGAAATTAATACCAAAGGTTTATCACTTTCTTGTAAAGTGAAGTCACCAAAAGGTGGGTAAACACGGATAATATCACCTTCTTTAACATGGTCATGCAAGTGATTAGAGATAACACCTTGATTCTCACGCTTAACACTAATTCTATAATATTTGCCATTTGCTGCTTCAGAAATAGAGTAGTTGCGACGTTGTTCACCTTCTAAGAGTACAAAACGTAAACCTAAATATTGCCCCGGTTTATGGTGAATAATTGCTTTGCCATCTTTAGGTTCTAGGTAAAAAGACACAACTTCGCTGCTTTCTGGAACTTTTTTAGCTACTCTAAATAAACGTTCTCCACGCCAGCCACCTGTCACATCTTCTTGTTGTTGGTAAAGATTTTCTTCTACCTTAATTAATACATCAGCTAATTGTCCATATGCTACTCGCCATGCTTCAATGACTTCGTCTGTCGCAATCTCTGTACCTAATACCTCACGAATTGCACGTAATATACAAGTGCCCACAATAGCATATTGTTCAGGTAATACTTGTAGTGCAGCATGTTTGTTAGTAATTATAGAGACAAGATTACCTAGGTTCTCAAGATTATCAATATGCTTGGCATACATAAGAATACTATGAGCTAAAGCCCGAGGCTGATCACCTGTTATTTGGTTAGTTTTATTGAACAGTGGTCTTACATCCGTATATTCATTCAGCATGATATTATAAAAATGCTTTGTTAGTGTTTCACCACCTGTTTCTAATAGGGGAACAGTTGCTTTAATAATATTACGCTGGGCATTGGTTAACATCAGATATCTCCATTTATTTATTACTTAATTACTTTGGAGTTATCTACTATCAAGATATGTGCCATTTAGGAATATATTATTTATCAATAAGATGTATTTTTCATAAGTCATTATGATACTATTTGAGTAGGTTTATTTAACTACAAAGAATAATTATGACTACATTATCTTGGCTTAATAGTATTACTACCTTAGTGGATGACTTAGCACTAGAATTACCAACAGTGGAACGTTATCAACGATTACTAATGGCTATACGCCGTCTTATCTCTTGTGATGCCGTAGCATTATTACGTTTAGATGGTGACTATCTTGTTCCTTTAGCAGTCAATGGACTTAGTAAAGATACCTTAGGTCGTCGTTTTGCAATTGATGATCATCCGCGTTTTAAAATATTATTAGACTGTCCCGAGCCAATGCGCTTTCCAGCGAATAGTCCATTACCTGATCCATATGATGGCCTGATTGATGGAGTAACAAGTCAACAATTAGAAGTTCATGACTGCATGGGCTGTGTATTATTTTGTCATGGTAAATTATGGGGCTTATTAACCTTAGATGCATTGGAACGTAATAGCTTTGATAGTGTAGATTTTAATCTATTACAATTAATAGCTAGCCTAACAGTAGCTACTGTTAATGTTGGGGAGCGTATAGAAGAATTAAGGTCACAAGCTAAGTTAGAACAAGAACGGGCAGAATCTTTTCGTTTAGCTATTACGCAGCCTATCCATAAGTGGATAGGTGAAAGTGAACCCTTCTTAAAATTAAAGAAGGAAATAGAGCTAGTAGCTAATAGTGATTTAACGGTTTTAATTACGGGGGAAACTGGTGTTGGTAAGGAGTTAGTAGCTTATGGTATTCATCAAGCCTCTACTAGAAATCGTCAACCATTAGTGGCAGTTAATTGTGCTGCATTACCAGAAAACCTGATTGAAAGTGAGTTATTTGGTCATGTGAAAGGTGCTTTTTCTGGGGCTATTAGTGATCGTGCAGGTAAATTCGAGCAAGCTAATAATGGTACTTTATTTTTAGATGAAGTGGGTGAGCTACCTTTAGTTGCACAAGCTAAGTTATTAAGAGTATTACAAAATGGCCAATTGCAGCGAGTGGGTGCTGATAAAGAGTTACATGTAAATGTACGTATTGTAGCTGCTACTAATCGTGATTTAGCTAATGAAGTAAAAGAAGGGCGCTTTCGTGCAGATTTGTACCATCGTTTAAGCGTGTATCCCATGCATATCCCGCCATTACGTGAGCGTGGTAATGATACTTTATTGTTAGCTGGTTATTTTTTAGAGCAAAATCGTTCTCGTTTAGGGCTTCGAGCATTGCGTTTGGAACCTCTAGCCCAGGCAGCATTATTGTCTTATTCGTGGCCAGGTAATGTTCGAGAGTTAGAACATGTTATTGCTCGTGCTGCATTACGATTGTTAAGTCGATCTGTTGCTAATAAACAAACAATTCTTTCAATATCTAAACAGGACTTACAGTTGTTAGATACTGTTTATGAGGAGATAGAAACAACTCCTATAGCACTTTCTCCTGAAGCTCAGGGGAAAGATTTAAGAATTATTCAAGATGACTTTTTACGTAATTATATTAGTGAACGATTACAAGTGCATCAAAATAATCTATCAGCAACAGCACGTGAATTAGGAGTAAATCGGGCGAATCTTGCTAGATTATTAAAACGCCTTCAATTAAGAAAATAATATGTGCTTACATTTTTGAGGTGTAAATTTCTTTAGCGAATGCCCCTTTAGTATAAATAACCTTATGAATAATTTAATATTTTTCTACTAAAGCCTGATGGTTAGGTATGTTGTTAAGGCATAGTCTAAACATAGGTAAGATATCTTACCTAACAATGTTCAGACATTCTATAGGAGAATAAAAATGAACAAAGATATTAAGCACGATGATAAATCTAAAAAAACTGCTACTGAAACTAGCATTAAAAAAGACGATAAAACGAAGGATCAAGGGCATAAGCAACCAGGAAATAATAGTACTCACAAAGGTAAAAAATGATCTTTGTAAAGCTGAAATAAAGGTAAGTTAACACTTACCTTTGTTTTTATGGTTAGTAATAGTTGTAAGATAGATTTTTTATTAATATTGAAGACGTTGTAATAAGTCAGCTAATAATTTTTTTCTTTTAAATAGTAATTGCCAACGTCTACCACCTAATTGATGCCATAGCATAGCAGAACGAATACCTGCTAATAATAGGGTACGTATTTGAGCAGCAGCATTGGGTTGTTGTAGATAACTAACATCCCCCATCACTTGAATACGATGGTTAAAAGTACTGATAGTTTCCTCATATAAAGCACCACAGGCAGCTGTTACATTATCATGCATAATACCAAAGTGTTCTACTTTACTGCGGATTTGCTCTAAGCGTGTACTAATTGTATTAAGCATAGCACTATTACTGCTAAGTTTACGTTCTAACAAAATAAGTGATAAACCATAACGGAGTGCCTCACGAGAGATACCAGAGTTTCGCTCTAAAAATCTACATAAAAAATGGTAACCATCTACTAGCTCACTATCATTACCACCGTATACATCTAAAGTACTTTGTGGATCAATAACCAATAAACTATTAATTAAGCATTTTACAACAGGCTCATCGACTAGACCTGTTCTTGCTAATTTATCTACTTGTAAGGCAGCAGTGAATATTGCACCTAAAGCTATTAATTGTTCTTGTTGTTTAGTCATAATGTCATTCTTTAATTAATATAAGAGGGTCTGGCTCTACTGTTTCTATAACCCCACCGCCTAAACAAATCTCGTTTTGATAGAACACAACTGATTGTCCGGGTGTTACAGCACGTTGTGGTTGATCAAAACTAATATGGTAACCATTGTCTGTTTTGGCTAGTGTACAGGCTTGATCTGCTTGGCGATATCTGACTTTAGCTGTAAGTGCTAAAGGCTTGCTTAAATCAATAGGATTAACCCAATAGATTTCTTTGCAGGTTAAAGCATTGGCAAATAAACAAGGATTATCATTACCTTGTCCAACTATGAGTACATTGCGTTGTAAGTCTTTTGCCATGACATACCAAGGTTCTTCAGAGGCATTTTTTAAACCGCCAATGCCTAATCCTTGGCGTTGACCAATGGTGTGATACATCAAACCATGGTGTTTACCTATCACTTCACCTGTTGTCGTTTTAATATCACCGGGTTGAGCAGGGAGGTATTGTTTCAGAAAGTCACTAAAGCGACGTTCACCAATAAAGCAAATACCTGTGGAGTCTTTTTTTCTAGCAGTAATTAGGTCATATTGTTCAGCTATAGCTCGAACAGCAGGTTTTTCTAATTCACCAACAGGAAATAAGCTTTTAGCTAATTGTTCACCTGCTACTGCATGTAAAAAGTAACTTTGATCCTTATTTGGGTCTAGTCCTTTTAATAATAAGGTCTGGCCATTCTCATCATGTCGACGCACATAATGACCAGTAGCAATAAGCTCAGCATCTAGCATTAAGGCGTAGTCTAAAAATGCTTTAAATTTAATTTCTCTATTGCAAAGAATATCTGGGTTGGGGGTACGGCCTGCTTTATATTCTTCTAAAAAATGTTCAAAAACATTATCCCAATATTCAGCCGCAAAATTAGCTGTATGTAGCTTAATTCCTAATTTATCACACACAGCTTGCGCATCAGCTAAATCTTCTTTAGCCGTACAATATTCTGTACCGTCATCTTCTTCCCAGTTCTTCATAAATAGGCCTTCTACTTGGAAGCCTTGTTGTTGAAGGAGCAATGCGGAAACCGATGAGTCTACACCGCCAGACATGCCGACGATAACACGAGTGTTAGCTGGATCAAACTTCATAAATAATTTAGATAATCGATTAAAGAGACTCATTTTAACAGAAAATTAGTCACGAATAACGCTTAATGGATAAATATGTCCTGCTAAGTAGTCATCAATGCAATTTAAGATCATGGGATTACGCCAATGGTCACGTTTTGTTATTAACTCATCACGAGTTAGCCAAACGGCATTTATAATACCATCATCTAAAGGTTTGTCAGGATGATGTTTAATAGGATTAGCAGCAAAGCAAATTCGTTGATAACTAATACCGTTATCCCCTGTGAATAGGTAAATGCCGATAACGCCTGTTAACTCTACATCCCATGCAGTTTCTTCCAATGTTTCACGCAATGCTGCTGCCAATAGTGTTTCGTTTCTTTCAAGGTGCCCTGCTGGTTGGTTTAAAACTTTGCGATTATTTTTGATTTCTTCTACCATTAAAAAGCGCCCTTGATCTTCAACAATAGTAGCAACGGTAACATGGGGGAGAAAGCGCATAATTTCCTCATTCCTATTTAAGTGGTATAATTAGCAATTTACTACAGTTTAAACCTTAAAGTGTGTAAGATTATAGGTGAAAACTACAAAAATAGTCGCCTATTTGGGCATTGAGAGCTATTTTTATATAAGTAGAATTATTTAGTAAAAGAATTGTCTCTTCTTATAGCATATTGTTAATACATAATAAAACGATGGAGTTTTGTAATGACTAAAATTAAAGTTCCGGCAAATGGTCAAAAAATTACTGTAAACCAAGATTTTTCTCTCAATGTTCCTGATAATCCGATTATCCCTTTTATTGAAGGTGATGGTATTGGTGTCGATATCAGCCCAGTAATGATTAAAGTGGTAGATGCTGCTATTGAAAAAGCTTATGGCAGCAAACGTAAAATTGAATGGATGGAAGTATATGCGGGTGAAAAAGCGACTCAAGTATACGATAAAGACACTTGGTTACCTGATGAAACATTAGCAGCAGTTCGTGACTATGTTGTTTCTATTAAAGGTCCATTAACTACGCCAGTGGGTGGTGGTATCCGTTCATTAAACGTAGCATTACGTCAACAATTAGATTTATATGTGTGTCAACGTCCAGTACGTTGGTTCAAAGGCGTTCCAAGCCCAGTTAAAGAGCCAGGTTTAGTAGATATGGTTATCTTCCGTGAGAACTCTGAAGATATCTATGCAGGTGTTGAATGGAAAGCTGATAGCCCAGAAGCTAAAAAAGTAATTGAATTCTTAACCAAAGAAATGGGTGTTAAGAAAATTCGTTTCACTGAACATTGTGGTATTGGCATTAAGCCAGTATCTGAAGAAGGTACTAAGCGTTTAGTACGTAAGGCATTACAGTACACTATTGATAACGATCGTGAATCATTAACTATTGTTCATAAGGGCAATATTATGAAATTCACAGAGGGTGCTTTCAAAGATTGGGGTTATGAAGTAGCTCAGAAAGAATTTGGTGCTGAATTACTTGATGGTGGTCCTTGGATGCAGTTCAAGAACCCAAAAACTGGCAAAAATATCATTGTAAAAGATGCTATTGCTGATGCTATGTTACAACAAATCTTATTACGTCCTGCTGAGTACGATGTAATTGCAACGCTTAACCTAAATGGTGACTACTTGTCTGATGCATTAGCAGCTCAAGTGGGTGGTATTGGTATTGCGCCAGGTGCTAACCTTTCTGATTCAATTGCTATGTTTGAAGCAACACACGGTACTGCTCCAAAATATGCTGGCCAAGATAAAGTTAACCCAGGTTCAGTGATCCTTTCTGCTGAAATGATGTTACGTCATATGGGTTGGTATGAAGCAGCTGATTTAATCATCAAAGGTATTGATGGGGCAATTGCTGCTAAAACTGTAACTTATGACTTTGAACGTTTAATGGAAGGTGCTAAATTGCTTTCTTGTTCACAATTTGGTGATGCAATTATTGCTAATATGTAATAGATGTAATTTCTTATGCAGTCTAACAAAGGGAACTTTATAGTTCCCTTTGTTGCTTATTAAATAACAAAATAACTGCTTGGAATGGATAGGGTATGCGATTTGATCTTGTTGATTTACGATTATTTGTTAATGTGTGTAATGCAGGAAGTATTACGGGGGGCGCAGCAAATTCCTGTATAACATTACAATCAGCCAGTGAACGAATCAAAGGTATTGAAGATGAGTTAGGTACACCGTTATTAATCCGTTCGAAAACAGGTGTGATTACTACAGAGGTAGGAAGAGTTTTTTTACAACATGCTATTAGCGTTTTACAAGATGTTGACTATATGCGTGATGAGCTTTTTCAATACAGTAAAGGGTTGCATGGACATATTTTATTAGCTTGTAATTCATCAGCATTAAATGAATATTTACCTAATAAAATAGCTTATTTTTTAAAAAATAACCCTCATATTTCTTTCACATTACAAGAAAAGCTAAGCCTTGATATTGTACATGGTTTAAAAAGTAAAACGTTACCATTGGGGATAGTGTCCAATTCTGTTCAATTGCAAGGTTTGCAACAATTACCTTTTTGTGATGATGAGTTAGTTGTCATTGTGCATCAACAACATTCTTTAGGATCACATTCAGAGGTTTCTTTACAAGATATTGTACAAGAAGAATTTATAGGATTAATGGAGCATTTAGCATTACAACAGTATATTGAAAGCCACGTCAAACAGCTAGGTAAACGGCTTAACTATCGAGTACGCTTAAGTTCATTCGATGCAGTATACCAAGTGGTAGCTAATGGTGTGGGGATCGCTATTGTGCCACGCTATACCGCACAGCGATTAGCTCATAAAGATATTAGTATAGTTACTTTAAAAGACAGTTGGGCTAAACGTAAATTAGTTATTTGTAGCCATTGTTTTAACGAACTTCCACAGTACTATCGAGATTTTATTGATTGTTTAACAACCAATAATTTATAGCAAATCTTTAATTATCATATAGCTTCCTAACAGAATTAACCCTATGAAAAAATAGCGGCGAAAAACTTGCTCACTAATAATATTACGTAATAATTGTCCAAAATACATACCAATTAGTGCAGGAACTACAGCTAAAATTGATAATCCATAATTCACTGTAGGTAAGTCAGCCTGTATCAAAAGTTGTATGGCAAGTGCAATAGTTGAGGCGGTAAAAGATAATCCTAACGCTTGTATCAATTGATTTTTATTTAAATGCAATGTTTGTAAATAGGGAACAGCAGGTAATACAAAAACACCTGTAGCTGCTGTAATAGTACCTGTTATATAACCAACTAAAGGGGAAAGCCAATGCTCATTTTTAACTGCATTTGGTAGTTTTTTACCTGCTATACCCCATATTCCATACAAACAAAGAATAATACCTAAAGCAGAGCCTACCCAAGAGTTTGATGAAGTAAGTGGAGGTAGAATACTCCATAAAGTACCTATTACTATACCTAGAATCATTGGCCATAGTCGTTTAAATAGTGGCCAAAAATTTTCACCTAACCATAACTGCCAGATATTGGTTACTAAAGAGGGAATAATTAGTAATCCAGCCGCAACTGCTGGAGGGAAGAAGAGTGTTAGTAGGCCCATGGCTATCGTGGGTAAACCTAAGCCTATAACCCCTTTCACTACTCCTGCTAGTAGGAAAATTAAGATAATAATAAGTATCAACATAAGTGCTCTAATAAGTTACATAAGAATATATTGAAAATTAGCTTATCTAAAATTAAGTAGAGGGGGTATTTGGTTTTACCTGACTAGGTCTAAGGAAAATTTGGAGGAAACTAATTAATAGTAGTGATGATATAAAAAAGCCCACATTCAGTGGGCTTTTTATTAATATTAAAGAGATAAATCGAGTAAACGTCTTACCCATTTATCGTAGGCTTCCACAATATTCTTCACAAAGTTGTGGGTACGTTCATTTAAATTACCAGCTTCATCAAAAGCGTCAGCTATACCACCAAGGTAAGTTTCAGGCTGTTGCATACAGGGCATATTTAAGAAAACTAATGATTGACGAATATGATGGTTTGCTCCGAAACCGCCAATAGTTCCTGTAGATGCAGTAATAACAGCTGTTGGCTTTTCATTCCAAACGCTTTTGCCATAAGGGCGTGAACCTACATCTAAGGCATTTTTTAATACAGCAGGCACTGAGCGATTATATTCTGGGCTAACGATTAAAATAGCATCAGATGCTCTGATTTTTTCGCGGAAACTAGTATAACTAGCTGGAGGAGTTTCATTATCTATATCTTCGTTATAGAAGGGTAATTCACCAATTTCAACAATCTCTAAAGATAGTGTGGGTGGAGCCATTTTAATCATTGCTTCTGCTAATTTTCTATTATAAGAACCTTTACGTAAACTACCCACTAAAACAGAAACTTTATAAGTTGTTGTCATATTTTCTTCCTACTTAAAAGTTGATAAACAAATTTATTTAATATTACAAAAAAGTAATTGTTCTAGTTTCTTAAAGAAATAATAGACCAACCTTGTGTTTGAGCATGCTTTCTTAACTCCTCATCTGGATCTACTGCAATAGGGTTTTCCACTAATGATAGTAGAGGTAGGTCATTCTTAGAGTCACTATAAAAATAACTACCTTCAAGGTCTGCATTATTTTGTTTAAGCCAGTCATTAAGGCGAGTTACTTTACCTTCTTGATAACAAGGAACGCCTGTAGATCTACCTGTATAATGGCCATCTTTCATTTCACATTCAGTAGCTATCAAGTTATTTACACCAAGGCGTTTAGCAATAGGTTCAGTGATAAAGCGGTTAGTTGCTGTGATGATGACTAACTTATGACCTTCCTTACGATGCTGTTCTAAAAGCTCTTCCCCTTTTTTTAAGATCATTGGTTCAATCGTGTCTTGCATAAACTGCAGCTGCCACTCATGCAGTTGTTTAATGGAAGCTTTACCTAAAATAGCTAGGCTAAAGTTTAAATACTCTTTAACATCCATTATGCCAGCTTGGTATTTTTCGTAAAACTCATCATTTTTTGCTTTGTAATGAGCTTTATCGAGAATACCCCATTTACATAACCAATCTCCCCACGCATGATCACTATCGCCAGCAAGAAGAGTGTTATCAAGATCAAATAAAGCTAGTTTCATATATCATCTCTGTTTTAAATATAGTGTCATTTTAACCATTCAAAAGAATAACGTCATGGTTTTATGAGTATTCATAGACTAGAGAATAGTCGTATTTATTATAGGGATTTAGCGTTACTAATTGTTAGCATTAGATTTGTATCTTGCAATGAATTGTTAGTATTTATTTCATTATTAAAGCCAAATTAATATTTACTAAAAGAAAATTTGTATTGTATTGATATTATCTGCTTTTGAATAATGCAATTTTATGGAACAATGGTAGTAATAATTTTTGGAGATGGTTAGTGTGATAGATTCAGATGGTTTTCGCCTGAATGTCGGACTAATTCTTACTAACAACCTAGGTCAAGTTTTATGGGCCAAACGTATTCATCAAGATGCATGGCAGTTCCCGCAGGGAGGTATTCAACAGGGTGAAAAACCTGAGGATGCCTTGTATCGTGAGTTGTATGAAGAAATTGGGTTGACAGAGCAAGATGTGCAAGTCCTAGCATGTACAGGTGGATGGTTACGATATCGATTACCTGAATGGTTAATTCGTTCAAAAACTCAGCCACGTTGTATTGGTCAAAAGCAAAAGTGGTTTTTGTTAAAGTTATTGGCAGATGATAATAAGGTTTGTTTAACCAATGGTGACAAACCCGAGTTTGATAGCTGGCAATGGGTAAGTTATTGGTATCCATTGCGGCAAGTTGTTAATTTTAAACGAGAAGTTTATCGGCGAGCCATGAAAGAGTTAATTTTAAGAGCACCTCAAATAACTAAATAAATCGGAGTACTAGCTTATTATGCTTGATGCACTGCGCAAAATTGTTCAGGAAGTCAATGCTGCCAAAGATCTGAAAACAGCTCTTGGTATTATTGTATTGCGCGTTAAAGAAATGATGTCAGTACAGGTATGCTCGGTTTATTTGTTGGATGCAGAAACAGACCAATATATATTAATGGCTACTGAAGGTCTAAATAAGCGTGCTATTGGTAAGGTACATTTAGAAAGTGATGAAGGTTTGGTAGGGTTAGTGGGGACACGTCAAGAACCATTAAATTTACCTAATGCTTCTGATCATCCACAATATCGTTATTTTGCGGAAACAGGTGAAGAGCGTTATTCATCATTTTTAGGTACGCCCATTATTCATAATGGCCAAGTATTGGGTGTGCTTGTTGTACAGCAAAAAGAACGTCGTGAGTTCAGTGAGGAAGAAGTATCCTTTATTGTAACCATGGGTACACAGCTAGCTGGTGTAATCGCGCATGCTGAGGCCTCAGGCAGTGTTTCTCCTTCTAAAAGATCACCACAAGAAGCGCGTTTTGTGGGGGTGATTGGTGCATCAGGGGCTGTTGTAGGACAAGCCATGGTAGTTTTACCACCTGCTGATCTAGAAGCAGTACCTGATCGTAAAACTAAAGAAATACAAGTTGAATTAGATTTATTTGAAAGTGCCATTGAGGCTGTACGTAAAAATATTCAAAAAACCTCTATTAAACTTGCCAAACAGCTACGCCCAGATGACTTAGCCTTATTCGATGCTTATCTTTTAATGTTAGAAGATGACGTGCTAATAGGTGATATCGAAAAAACAATCAGAGATGGGCAGTGGGCGCAAGGTGCAATTAGAGATGTAATACTACAGTATGTGCAACGTTTTGAGGCAATGAATGACCCTTATTTAAAAGAGCGCGCAGTAGATATTAAAGATTTAGGTCAACGTTTATTAGAACAATTACAAAAGCGTGACCAAGCAAATATGGAGTTTCCTGATGACACTATTTTAGTGAGTGAGGAAATTAGCCCATCAATGCTTAGTGAAGTACCTGAAGGCAAGTTAATAGGTATTGTTTCTGTATTAGGCTCAAGTAACTCCCATGTAGCAATTTTAGCAAGAGCAATGGGAATACCTGCGGTAATGGGGGTGGCAGAATTACCTTACCGTAAGATGGATGGCTTAAAGATTATTGTAAATGGCTTCTTTGGAGAAGTCATTACTAACCCCAGTGAAGAGCTATGCCAGTATTACTTATCAATGGCAGAGGAAGAAAAGCAGTTATTAGCTAGTCTTAATATATTGCGTGATTTACCCTGTGTTACTTTAGATGGGCATCGTATTTCGTTATGGGTTAATACAGGTTTACAAGCGGATGTAGATAAGGCACAACAACGAGGTGCAGAAGGGGTAGGTTTATACCGTACTGAAGTGCCTTTTATGATAAGTAGTTCTTTTCCAAGTGAAAAAGAACAAATGGCTATTTATCGGCAACAGTTAGAAGCTTTTCATCCCTTACCTGTCACCATGCGTACATTGGATATTGGTGGGGATAAGTCATTACCTTATTTTCCTATTGAAGAAGAAAATCCATTCCTAGGTTGGCGTGGTATTCGAATTACCCTTGATCATCCAGAGATTTTTATCCTACAAATTCGTGCAATGCTTAAGGCTAGTGAAGGACTGGGTAATCTTAAAATCTTATTACCTATGATTTCTTCTGTGCATGAGGTTGAGCATGCTTTACGAATGATTAATAGAGCATGGTTTGAAGTAAGAGAGGAAGGCATAGAGGTAGAGATGCCGCCTATTGGAGTCATGATAGAAGTGCCTAGTGCGGTATTCCTCACTAGAGTGTTAGCCAAAGAAGTGGATTTTGTCTCTGTAGGTTCTAACGATTTAACCCAATATTTATTAGCAGTTGATCGTAATAATGCACGTGTAGCTGAGCTTTATAATTATTATCATCCTGCGGTGTTGCACAGTTTATATAAAACAGTTAAAGACTGTCATGCAGAAGGTAAAACCGCTAGTATATGTGGTGAAATGGCTGGTGATCCAGCTGCTGCAATTTTATTACTGGCTATGGGGTTTGATTCGTTATCAATGAATGCTACCAATTTACCTAAAGTTAAATGGGTGCTTAGACAATTAACCATGGTGAAGGCCAAAGAAATTTTAGACGATGTTTTAAAACAAGATGACCCACAAGTGGTAAAAAGTATTATTAATCTTGAGTTATCTCGTTTAGGATTAAAACGTATTGTTGCTCCCAGTAAAAAGATAAACTGAAAAGTTTTAAATAAAAAAGGCGGGAAAACCCGCCTTTTTTATTGAGTTATTTAAAGAGATTTTTATATTGGTGTGGTTGGCAACGTAAGTATTGTGGTGGAGCAGTTACTTGTGCACCTAACTCTGCTGCTGCTTGCCATGCCCAGTGAGGGTTGTATAACATGCCACGACCAATGGCCACCATATCTGCTTGGCCCGTTCCAATAATACCTTGTGCTTGTGTGGCTTCAGTAATTAAACCAACCGTCATCGTTGGCATCGCTACTTGTTCTTTAATAGCTTGTGCAAAAGGAACTTGATAGTTAGGACCCACAGGGATTTTTTGATCTTTATGTAAGGCTCCAGTAGAAACATCAATAAAACTACAGCCTAAATCTTTTAATGTTTTAGCAAGCGCGATAGATTGCTCTAAATCCCAACCACCTTCTACCCAATCAGTAGCAGAGATACGAATACCCACCGCTTTTTCCATTGATACTACTTTACGAATAGCTTTGAATATTTCAACAGCAAAACGAATTCTATTTTCTAATGGGCCACCATATTCATCAGTACGTTTATTACTAAGAGGTGAGAGGAATTGATGGATTAAATAGCCATGTGCACCATGAATTTCAATCATATCAAAGCCAGCATCATCTGCTCGTTTAGCTGCCTCTGCAAACTGTTTGATAATAGTTTTTATCTCATCAGTTGTTAACTCTTTAGGTGTATCATGGTTATCATCATAGGCAATGGCAGAAGGCGCAACGGTTTTCCAGCCACCTTGTTGTGGTGTTATATATTTATTTTCTTTCCAAGGTTCTGGCATAGAGGCTTTACGGCCAGCATGAACAAGTTGGATACCCAAAGGTATAGCGGAATATTTTCTAATCGACTTGATTAGTTTAGACATTGCTGCTTCTGTTTCATCATCCCATATTCCAAGATCATAGGGAGAAAGACGGCCGTCAGGGCAAATTGAAGTGGCTTCAAAAATAAGTAGGCCAGCGCCTGAATGAGACAGTGAGCCATAATGCATTTTATGCCAGTCTGTAGGCTTACCATCTATAGCAGAGTATTGGCACATAGGGGGAATAATTACGCGATTTTCTAAGGTTTGTTGATCAATGATGATAGGGCTAAACAATTTAGTCATTCTTCTCTCCAATCTTTTAGCTATATGTAATTATTATGCGGATAAATAGCCTTATGTTATTCCTATTAACATAAAGAATCCATACTACTATTGTTATTCATTGTATAAGAAGGTGTTTGATCTTTTGATTAATAGTTAAAAATAATTGACAACTTATTTCCAATAATGAAAACTGGTTGTCAATTTAAGGGAAGGATAAAAATGAATCAATCAAATTCAATTCAGCTATTGCATGAAATTATCATCAAGATTTTTCAGCTAAAAACACTATTTATGGATAAAGGGGATCAATTAGTGACTCCCTTTGGTTTAACGAGTACTCAATGGCAAATATTGGGTGCTATTTCTATGTCTAATAAGCCTATAACAGTGCCACAAATTGCTGGGTTTATGGGACTTACAAGGCAAGGTGTACAAAAACAAATTAATTATTTAATTGCTGAGAAATTATGTCGCCCACATATGAATCCAAAGAATTTGCGCTCTCCACAATATGCATTAACTGATAAAGGTAACAATGTCTTTGCTCAAATAATGAGTATTTCAGATGTTTGGATAGCAGGCCTTGGAGAAAATATTAAGTTTGAAGATTTATTTACTACATTACGTGTATTAACTACTTTATCTGATCGGCTACCCACCTCATCATTAGGAGAAGATGATGAATAATATAAAAATAGTACATGGCATTGTAGCTAATGTAGTGATATTGATGGTGATCGTTTTTTGGGGAAGTACAGTTATTAGTGAGTTATTCTTAGATCAACAAGCTATAAAACTGGTTAAACAAAGTATTGTTTATTACGGTTTGCCTTTTATGATTGTTGCGATGATGATAACAGGCATGACAGGTTTTTTATTAGGGAAAGAATCTAATTATTTACCTATTTTAAATAAGAAAAAAAGAATGCCTTTTATTGTTTTTAATGGTTTATTTGTTATGGTGCCATTAGCTATTTATTTAAATTATAAGGCAGCTAATAATGCATTTGATAGTTGGTTTGTAATTATGCAAGTTGTTGAATTATCAATTGGTATTGTTCAATTGTCGTTGTTGGGCAAGAATTTTACAGAAGGTATAAAAATATCAAAATCCTTTAATAGTTGGTAATAAAACTTATAAAAAATAATAAATAGCTTGACGTTTAGAAATTGAAAGGAATAAAATCGCCACGCCTATTTAAAGGCTTATCAATTTTAATCAATATGTGAGAGTGATTAACTAAAAAACTATGGACAACGAACAGAGACGGTTGCCAGTATTTACTGGCCTAAATAACAATTTAACTGCTCAATAGGTTGCCAGTTTCACTTATGGCCACTGAGTTGGGCTATAGGTGAATAGTATGAACTTCAAAACTATCTTCCCATTAAACATTTTTGTTTATTTCTTTAACCACAAAGATATCACTGTTAAGCAATCTGCTAATACAAATTTACCTCTTTTCCGCCAAGTATTGGTTTGGAAAAAAAATGCTCAAACTCAGTGTTTAGAATGTGGTTTTGTATCTACTAATCAATCAGAAGAAGAGCCTGCGCCGTATAACTATTTATTGGCGTGTTAAGTTCTTTGAGATGATTAATTAAATCTATTTAATAAACTGTTAAATAACGTTATTAATAACGGAGTTTAATTACAAGTAAATAATAGGAGCCAAAAATGGAAGAGCCTCCCAGTAGTGATTTTTCTGAACCAGAACCTATTCAGAAAAAACTAATTAATTTAATAGCAAATAATTTTATTTACCACTATGGTGAAGGGATATTTTCGTGCCTAATTTTTAGATAGGCAGTTATTTTCTCTTGTCACCATAGTGTACAGGAGAAAGAAGAGATGACTGTTATCACTAACAAAGAGTATACAACCCAAGCTCAAGAAAACCGTAAAACAAGTCAGCAAAATATAGTCGCTGCCAATGAAGCACAAAATACGTTAGAAAAAACTTTATATAACTTAGCAACTAGTCGTGATGGATTAAATGAGCTAGAGGTAGAAGTACGTTTAGCAAGAGATGGTGCAAATACGGTTGCCCATGATAAGGCTCCGCACGCACTCATTCAATTGTTATCAGCCTTTAATAATCCCTTTATTTACGTATTAATGGCACTAAGTGCTGTTAGTTTTTATACTGATTTTTGGTTGCCTTTTAAGGCTGGTGAAGATACAGATTTAACAGGTGTTATTATTGTTGTTACGATGATAGCTATCAGTGGTTTCATGCGTTTCTGGCAAGAATATCGTTCAAATAAAGCCGCAGAAGCATTAAAAGCGATGGTAAAAACTACTGCTACTGTATTACGTCGTAATAAAGAGGGAAATAATCCTAAAATAAAAGAAATAGCGATGCGTGATATCGTGGTGGGCGATATTGTTCATTTATCAGCAGGGGATATGATTCCAGCTGATGTGCGCTTGATAGAATCACGCGATCTATTTATTAGCCAAGCAGTATTAACAGGCGAGTCTATTCCTGTCGAAAAGTACGATACTTTAGGCAATGTCAAAGAAAAAACAGCTGATGTAGTAGCTCTTGGTGAATACGATACATTAGAACTGCCTAATATTTGTTTTATGGGAACCAATGTGGTAAGTGGTACGGCAACAGCTGTAGTAGTAGCCACAGGAGCAAACACTTATTTTGGTTCTTTAGCTAAGTCAATCGTAGGCTCAAGAGCACAAACAGCTTTTGATAGAGGAGTTAATAGCGTTAGTTGGTTATTAATTCGCTTTATGTTAGTAATGGTGCCTATAGTGCTATTAATTAATGGTTTTACTAAAGGTGACTGGACAGAAGCTTTTATGTTTGCCTTGGCCGTAGCAGTAGGTTTAACCCCTGAAATGTTGCCAATGATAGTCAGTGCGAATCTTGCTAAAGGAGCAGTAGCAATGGCGCGCAAAAAAGTAGTGGTAAAACGTTTAAATGCTATCCAAAACTTTGGTGCCATGGATATTCTTTGTACTGATAAAACAGGTACTTTAACCCAAGATAAAATTATTCTTGAACGCCATGTGGATATTAATGGAGCTAATCGCGATCAGATTTTGCAATTAGCTTGGTTAAATAGTCATCACCAAAGTGGCGTAAAAAATTTAATGGATAAAGCGATTATTCGCTTTGCTAAAAAACATCCAGAATTTAAAAAGCCAAAAGAGTGGAAAAAAGTTGATGAGTTACCTTTTGACTTTGTACGTCGTCGTCTATCTGTCATTGTAGAAAAACAAGGTGAGCGTTTATTAGTATGTAAAGGTGCTGTAGAAGAAATGCTCTCTGTAGCCACTAAAGTACGTGAAAATGGACAGCTTTTAGCTATTAATGAAGAACGTCGCCAACAGCTATTAAAAATTGCAGATGATTATAATAATGATGGTTTTCGTGTATTAATATTGGGTACTAGAGTATTAGCTGATGATTCTCGTACACAGTATACGATAGCGGATGAGTTAGATTTAGTTATTGAAGGTTTTTTAACTTTTCTTGATCCACCAAAAGATACTGCAGAGGCTGCATTAACTGCATTACGTGATAATGGTGTAGGCGTTAAAGTGTTAACGGGTGATAATCCAGTTATTACTTTAAAAATTTGCCGTGAAGTAGGCTTGGATGCAGGTGAACCATTAATTGGTAAAGAAATAGACCTATTAGATGATGAGACATTACATAGTAAAGTAGAAGAACATACCGTTTTTGCTAAATTAACCCCTATGCAAAAATCACGAGTACTTAAAGCGTTACAAGCCAATGGCCATACAGTGGGTTTCTTAGGTGATGGGATTAATGATGCTCCAGCATTACGTGATGCAGATGTGGGGATTTCAGTAGATACAGGTACTGATATTGCTAAAGAATCAGCGGATATTATTTTATTAGAAAAGAGTTTAATGGTGTTAGAAGAGGGGGTTATTAAAGGCAGAGAGACCTTTGGTAATATCATGAAGTACCTTAATATGACGGCTAGCTCTAATTTTGGTAATGTTTTTTCTGTATTAGTGGCCAGTGCTTTTTTACCTTTCTTACCTATGTTGGCTATCCACTTGCTCATTCAAAACTTAATGTATGATATCTCTCAGTTATCATTACCTTGGGATAAAATGGATAAGGAGTTTTTACGTAAACCACGCAAATGGGATGCTAAAAATATTGGTCGTTTTATGCTATGGATTGGCCCAACGTCCTCTATTTTTGATATTACTACCTTTGCTTTAATGTGGTATGTGTTTGCCGCTAATACACCAGAGTTACAATCTTTATTCCAATCAGGTTGGTTTATTGAGGGATTATTATCGCAAACCTTAGTAGTACATATGTTACGTACTCAAAAGATTCCTTTTGTACAAAGCACAGCTGCTTTACCTGTTTTATTAATGACTGGTTTAGTAATGGCGATAGGTATTTATATCCCATTCTCACCATTAGGTGCCATGGTTGGATTACAACCATTACCATGGGAATACTTCCCTTGGTTAGTAGGTACTTTAGTGTGCTATTGCTTGGTTGCACAAACGATGAAGGTCATTTATATCCGTCGTTTTGGTCAATGGTACTAAACACAAAAAAGGCACCAATAGGTGCCTTTTTTGTGTTTAGTAAATGAATATTAGAAGGATGCAGTAATCGAGGTATATAACGTTCTACCTGGCTCATTATAAGTATAAGCACCAGCATCTTTACTATTACCCTCACGGTATAAACGTTTATCAAAGATATTATTAACACCTAGGGTTACTCGTAAGTTTTTAGTAAATTCATAAGATCCTGAGAAGCCTACTAAAACATAAGGTGATATTTCTCGTTTGCCATCTTTACTAACAGGTTTTCCTTGATAATCATATTTAGGTGGTGTTTGTCTGCCATACCATGTTGCTGTAGTTTGTAATGATAGTGCGTCAGTAGCTTGCCAGTCCATTGTAGAGTTGATAGTAAACTCTGGAATAATAGACAATGGCTCACCTGTTGTTTTATTTTTGGACTGTAACATATAGGTGAAATTGTTTGTCCATGTTAAATCATAGTGTAATGGAATGGTTAAATTACCTTCTAACCCTTCAACCACTGCTTTAGGTACATTATCCCATTGGAAAATATCTGAGTTAACATAAGAGCCTGTTCCACCAGTTGCTGTACCAATAATACCTTGGCCTGCTTCGATCTTGTTTTTATAATCGTTACGGAACCATGTAATACCTGCGATCCAACCATCTTGTTTGTATTCAATACCTAATTCTTTATTAACACTGGTTTCTGCTTTAAGGTTTTTATTACCCATTAAGTAACAACTACCACCTGCTCCCCAACAACCATTACCACGACTATAGAGTAAATAGTTAGGGTTAGTTTGATACAGATTAGGTGCTTTATAAGCATGAGCAATACCTGCTTTTAAGGTAACAGTATCCGTTAAGTCTTGAGAAATATTTAGAGCAGGGCTCCAGTTGCTACCCGTTGTAGTGTGATGATCGTATCTAAGGCCTGGAGTTACGATAGTACCTGGTCTTAATTCAATATTGTTTTCTACAAATAATGAACTGATAGTAGCAGAAGACTTAGTATTACGGTTAGTACCAGTAATACTAGGAATGCTTCCTCCTTCTGTTACTGTTTGGGTATTAGAGAATGGATCATCCATTTTTTGTTCATTCCATTCTGTACCTAAAGTTACTACTTGATCAAATACAGCATAAAAGGGAATATTAACTTCACTATGGCCTGTTAAACTACGTAGACTAATAGTTCCAAAATCGTTACTGTTAATATTACCTTCAGGACCACCTGCTAAGCCTTCTTGCAATCGTCTATTACGTGTTTTTTCATATTGGAAAAAACTCATAGAGGATAAGTTATCCCATTTACCACGGTGAGTAATTGCAAAGTTTTCACGATATATTATGTTTGTTTCACGACCAATCCATGGGTCACGAAAAGCTTGTAATGCAGCAGCAGAAGAGTTATTCATACTATCACCTGCATAAATATTACCTTGTCGACTGAAACCTGCTTCAAATTCTAATGATTGTTCAGGAGTAAATTGCCATTTAATTAGGCCATTAATGTCTTTATTACGAACACCTTCACGACCTGCTGTTGCAAAGTTACCAATAGTATGATTTTTATTAATATCCTTATCATCTGCATCCGTTTTATTAAGATTGCCATAGATACGATAGGATAGATTATCAGCAAGGGGACCACTTAAACCAAAATCAATACGTTTGGTTACCCCCTCACTTTTATGTTGAGGCATATTTCTATATATGGTGACGTTGCCATGATGTTCTTGAGTTGTACCTTTAGTAATGATATTGATAACACCACCTGCGGCACCTGAACCATAACGTGCAGCAGCAGGACCACGTAAAATTTCAATGCGTTCAATTTGATCTGCTGGTACCCAGTTAGTATCACCTCTCGTATCTCGGTCACCACGCCAACCATAACGTACTGAGTTTTTAGAGGATATAGGTTTACCATCCACTAAAATTAAGGTGTTTTCTGGCCCCATGCCACGGATATCAACTTGTCGATTGTTACCCCTTGCACCAGAACCGCTGTTACCTGTTAAGTTAACACCAGGTTGTTTACGTAAGATTTCAGAAATATCATTAACAGGCGGACTTTTGCGAATATCTTCAGCAGTAATAATAGAAACACCAGGTGCTTGTTTTAGTTCTTCTTGGGCTGTACCTAAAACTTCTAAGGTATCAAGTTGAATAGCATTGTCTTGCTCTTCTGTAATTTGGATTTGTGCCAATACTGGTAGGCAAATACTAGTTACTAATAGAAATAATAAATTCTGCCTAGTTACAAACTTACGACACTTCATGAGTGTGTTACCTCTTCAAATTAATGCTTAATGATGTGATGGTGGATTACTAAAAAAACTGGTTAGAGCCTGTTGAATGGCAAATGGAATTACAGCACCATGATTTTGTTCAGGAAAAATAAAGAAACGGGTGTGTAACTTTGTAGAAGCATCTTTGCTTAGAAGATTTGCTAATTCTTTGGCATTAGTTACTTGGTTTCTTTTAACAAGTTTTTCTTTTCTTGCCGCTGGACTATTAGTAGGAACTGTTTGTTCTAAGCCGCCAACACTGATAATAAGTTGTGGTGGTTTGTTATATGTTTTCTGGCTATTAATAAAGTGACTTGATTCTCGGATAATGGCTTTATTATCCCACCAGATTGAAGGGCTTGCAGCGTAGTAGTATTGAAAGCTTTCTGGCTTAGTAAAACTGGTAAATAAAGTAAATAGACCACCATAAGAATGACCAAATAAAGCTTGTTGTTGGCTATCTATATTATATTTTTGCTCAATTAACGGTTTTAATTCTGTGGTGATAAATTTTAGAAACTTTTCAGCACCACCACCATTTTCTTCCCCTTTAATAAATGGATCATTAGTGATAGTTGAATTATGGGGTGGCGTGTAATCTTGGGCGCGGAATGTTAGCCATTGCTCTTGATAATCAATAGCAACTATTACTATTGGTTTTATAATCCCTTGTTCTATTAAATTATTGGCTAGGCTTTCTGCACGAGAAAAAGTTAAGTGTCCATCGAGCAAGTAGATAATAGGATAGCCAGTGCTAGGTGCAGCTTGTTGAGGGGATGCAATATAAATAAGATAATCTTTATTAGTGATAGATGAGTGTAGGGTTATTTGTTGAGCTGTACTTGTAAATGTTGCTTGTTGATTATTAGAGTTAGCAAGGATTGTATGAGTGTAACAGCCTGTTAAAAGAGTAAATAATGATAAAGCAATTGCTTTAAATTTACTTTTATTTGAGTTAAGGCTGTTTAAAGTCATAAATACTCCAAAAAACTTTATGAAAATGAGAATTATTATCATATAATATTGGGCATATTGTTGCTTATTTTTCTTTTTCTTTATTTTGCGTAAACGACAAATTGTTTTGCAAAAAACACAATTAACGAATTAGTTAGTTGTGGTGGTAGGTATATTTATAATGCTTTCTCACTCAGATACTATGGTCGACCGTAATCAACTTGCTAAACTTACTCAAGTAGTAGGGCGAAAATGTCACGTTATTGATAAACAACAATGTACAGATAACCATATCTTCAAAGGCAACTTTAACCTTATCAAGTTACGTGATGGTTTAACTTTACATACATCAGATGGCTATGATGCTCACAATTTAAAAACACAAGCTGAGCTTAAACCAAGAATTGGTTTTATGTTGTTTTTGAATGGTCAATGTGATGTTTGCTATGGAGAGCGAAAAGTTACTTTAGGCGTTAAACATAAGCAACAGAAAACAATAGTGCCTGAGGCAGTATTAATTTCTGTAGATCGCAAAGAGTTATTTACTAGAGAGGCGCAAGAAGGTCGTTATTTACGTAAAGTAGTGGTGGGAATAGATCCTAGCTGGTTAGAGAAAGGTGGTTTTGAAGGTTTAGAAGGGTATAAAAAGGTTATTCAATTTTCTCAACAACATCTAAAGGTTGAACGACATCTAGTATCTAAGCATATGCAAGTTATTGCTGAAAAAATTTTAAATCCACCTGATTATTCACCCTTTTTAAGAAACTTATATGTTGAGGGATTAACATTAGAAATGGTGAGTGAAGCATTAATGATGCTAACCGAGCAGCAAAGTTTAGTAACCAATACTACAAAGATTCATCCCTATGAAAAGAAACGAATTAACAAAGTATTAGAGTTATTGGAAAACACGATAGAGGTAAAAGATTTATCATTAGATTTTATTGCTCAACAAGTGGGTACTAATACTAATACATTGCAACGTAATTTCCGTAATATGATGGGTATGACAGTATTTGAATATTTACGTTGTCGCAAGCTTACTGAAGCAAAAAACGCATTAGAAAATAATCAAGTTAATGTATTAGAAGCTGCTTTGTTGGCAGGTTATAGTGGTGCTGCTAATTTTAGTACTGCCTTTAAAAAACAATTTGGTGTTACCCCTAATCAAGTACGCACAAAAATCTATACAATGTAATTGACGCTATTGTTAAATAATAAAGTAGCTTTTGTATGGTATTATTTATAGCTAATTAATTACATATATAAATTCTCCTATGGCTGTATTTCGTCATTCTAGTTATAAAAAGAACTTTCAAAAAAAGCTGGTTGCAGCAGAGCCTAGCAAGTTATTGCTGTTTAATAAGCCTTTTGATGTTCTCACCCAGTTTACTGATGAGCAGGGTAGAAAAACCTTAAAGGATTTTATTAATGTTAAAGGTGTTTATCCTGCAGGCCGATTAGATCGAGATAGTGAAGGGTTATTACTATTAACTAATGATGGAAAATTACAGGCTAAAATTGCTGATCCTAAATTTAAATTACCTAAAACCTATTGGGTACAAGTAGAAGGGACACCTACTGAACAACAACTAGAGCAGTTGCGAAAAGGGGTAGAGTTGAAAGATGGTTTAACATTGCCTGCACAAGTTAAATTGATTGATGAGCCTGATTTGTGGGAGCGTGATCCACCAGTAAGATTTCGTAAAACTATACCTACCCATTGGTTAGCTTTAACCATACGAGAAGGGCGTAATCGACAAGTACGACGTATGACAGCAGCAGTAGGATTACCTACCTTACGTTTAGTACGAGTGAAAATAGGTGACTGGACATTAGATGGATTGGCTCAAGGTGAATGGAGAGAGGTACCTGCTATATTACCGAAAGGTAATCAATAATCCCTAAGCCAGCGGCATAGCCTGTGGCAAAACAGCCTGTTAATAAATAACCGCCTGTTGGTGCTTCCCAATCAAGCATTTCTCCAGCACAGAACACACTGGGCAGTTTCTTTAACATCAAATTATTGGTCAACTCATCAAAGCAAACACCGCCAGCAGAACTGATAGCTTCTGCTAGGGGTCTAGGTTTGGTTAAAATGATAGGTAAAGTTTTTAATAGTTTGGGTAGATTAGCTAAATTTTGTAAGGCTTGTGGAGCTAATTCCCTTACTAAGCCCATTTTAATATCTTTAAGGTTAATTTGCTTACGTAGAAAATTGCTAATAGATTGGCTACCTTGCGTTTTACTTAGTTGCTGTTGTAGCTTTTCTAAAGAGGTTTGAGGAAATAAATCAAGGTATAGGGTAACACTACCTTGTTTATTAATGGTTTCTCGTAGCGGAGTAGATAAAGCATAAATGGCACTGCCTTCTACACCGTATTGGCTAATTAATAATTCACCAAGCTGTTGCTGCTGTTTTCCTTGTGCATCTATAAAAGAACAGGTGACTTGTTTAACTGGCGAGCCTGCATATTTTTCTTTAAAAATACTAGACCAACCTTTAACTTCGAATCCACAGTTTGATGGTTGCCAAGCAGAACAATTAATTTGTCTTTGTTGTAAATAGCTTAACCATTGGCCATCTGTTCCTAGTCTAGGATAACTAGCACCACCTAAGGCTAATAAAGTAGCATTAGCAGTGAGTTTTTTGATACCTGCAGGGGTAGTAAAAATAAGATTATTTTCCCTATCCCAACCTTGCCAAGTATGTCGCGTATAGAATTGTATACCTTGTTCTCGTAAACGTTTTAGCCATGCTCGTAATAGGGGCGCTGCCTTCATTTCTTTGGGGAAAATACGTCCTGAACTGCCAATAAAGGTTTCAATACCTAGACCATGGCACCATCTTAGCAACTGTTCTGTACTAAATTTTTGTAGATAGGGTGTTAGACTGTTAGTAGGGATATAACGTTGACTAAATTGATTAAAAGGTTCGGAGTGAGTGATATTTAAACCACCAATACCTGCTAATAAAAACTTTCTACCTACTGAAGGCATACGATCAAAAATATGCACACTAAAACCTTGCTGACTAATAACTTCAGCCGCTATAAGGCCAGCAGGCCCTCCGCCAATAATAGCAATAACAGGTTGATCAGTATTGGTTGTCATAAATTAGCCATAAATAAGGATTATTATAAATCACTTAATATTAATAGAATAGCTAATAGGCTAAGCTGAATAAAGGCTGTATGCTATAACAATCTTAAAATGTATGCATGGATTTAGTTTATTATATAGCGATATAACATCAGAAAAAACAGATTGAGGTTTTAATTAATAATGGCGGGCAGTCGTTCGTTAACAAATACACTCTATAATTTATGGTCGCTAGAGCGGGTTGCTTATAGTATAAGGGTATTTATTGCTTTAACAGGAGTAATGGCAGTATGTTGGTGGCGAGATGAATTATCATTATTAGTACCTTTATTTTTAGGTATTATTGCAAGTGCTTTAGCGGAGACTGATGATAATTGGCAGGGAAGATTAAAGGCTCTTATTGTAACATTAGTCTGTTTTAGTATTACATCTGCCTCTGTTACTATCTTATTCCCTTATCCATGGTTATTTGCTGTAGGTCTTGCTACCTCTGCTTTTTTTCTCACCTTGTTGGGTGCTATTGGTAGTCGTTACAGTACCATTGGCATGGCGACATTAATTCTTTCTATTTATACTATGATTAGTGTTAGCCAACATATTGAGATGAATAATCCACATATTTGGCGTGATAGTATCGCATTAATCGTTGGTGCTGCATGGTATGGAGTGTTATCGGTTGTTTGGAGTTTTCTATTTGCTCATCAACCTGTGCTATATGCATTAGCGAGTTTATTTTATGAGTTGGGTGAATATCTAAGAATTAAAGCAACTTTGATAGAGCCCGTTAGGCGCTTAGATATTGAGGAAAGGAGATTAGCTTTAGCTAAACAAAATGGCAAGGTAGTAGCTGCCCTTAATGTGGCAAAAGAAACCATATTAAATAGAATGAAAGGTAGCCGTCATAATCCTCAGGTAAGCCGTTATTTAAAACTTTACTTTATTGCTCAGGATATTCATGAGCGAGCAAGTTCATCGCATTATCCTTATGATGCGTTAAGTGAAGCATTTTTTCATAGTGATGTATTATTTCGTTGTCAGTTATTGTTACACCATCAAGGTAGGGCTTGTCAGTTATTAGCTAAAGCCATTCGTTTAAAGGAACCCTTTGCTTACAGTGAAAGTACAGAAGCTTTAGAGGACTTAAAAAAATCTATTGATTATGTGAAACAACAGCCAGAAACCAATAGAAGATTATTACGCTCAGTACGTGCTTTAGCACAAAATTTAACCGTGTTAGAGCAAAAGTTAGTGGATGCTAAAAACCCTGATGCATTAACCCATCAAGATATTAGTTTATTTGATCGAGAAGTACATACTTTTAAAGAAGCATTTATTCGTTTAAAACAAAATCTTTCTTTTACTTCATTAACATTTCGTCATGCTGTACGTATAGCCATTGCTCTTTCTGTGGGTTATGGGTTAATGCATTTATTAAATGCTGAATATGGTTTTTGGATTTTACTGACAACACTATTTGTTTGTAGACCAAGTTATGGTGCAACAAGAGTGCGTCTAGTGCAACGGATGATAGGTACAGTTATTGGGGTGGTAAGTGGTTGGGCATTGATTACATTGTTCCCTAGTTTAATTGTGGAATCGATTATTACTATTATCGCAGGGGTTTTATTCTTTGCTTATCGAGTAAGTCGTTATACGTTATCGACAGCTTTTATTACATTAATGATTTTGTGTTGTTTTAATCAAATGGGTAGCTCAGCCTTTACCATGATTATGCCACGCTTATTGGATACATTTATTGGTTGTGCTATTGCAGGTTTTGCGGTGTTTTTAATTTTACCTGATTGGCAGGGTAGACAATTAAATAGAGTTTTAGCTAATACCTTAAGTACTAGCAGTCGTTATTTACGCGAAATTATGCGCCAATATGAGACAGGCAAGGAAGATGATTTAGATTATCGAGTTGCCCGTCGTAATGCCCATAATGCAGATGCTGCCTTATCAAGTGCATTAGCCAGTATGTTATTAGAGCCTGGCTACTTTAGAAAAGATGCCGATGCAGGTTTTCGCTTTCTAGTGGTTTCTCATACCGTGCTAAGTTACTTATCAGCCTTAGGTGCACATCGAGAAACATTGCAGGATGATACTGAAACAGATGCTTTACTAGAAAGAGTGATATCTACCATTGCAGATGACTTAGATGAAATAGCCAATGATCTTTTATTGAAAAAGCCTGTTAAATTAAAGAGTGAGACAGAGGAGTCATTAGCTAAAGAATTAGAACAATTACCCGAAGAAATGGATGATAATTTAAAACTAGTACTAACAGAATTAGCGTTAATTTGTAGGCAACTAATACGTATTAGAACATTATCTGCACAATTGCAACATCAGGCAATAGAACAACCAGTGACTAATTAGTCACTGGTCTTTTTCTTAAACACATAAAATAGATTAGGCTCACTCACTAAATAAAGATTGTTTTCATCATCCATTGCTATACCTTCAGCTTGTGGTATCGATTTAGTGAGTCCTTTTGCGAATCTTAATGATAGGCTACTAATAGGGCGTCCTTTTTTATCAATCTCAACAATTAATTTAGATTCATCAGATAGTACTAATAGATGTTGATATTGTTGATTGAAGTCTAAACTGGATACATCACGAACAAACAAACGTTGATCACGGTTAGGGTTATTGCCTACTTCTATATCCATGGTTGTATTAGGTTTTTGTGGGAAACCAGTTACTTCATAGATGTGGATAGGGTCACGTTCTTTAGCAGCATAAAGCTTTTTATTTGCAGAGTCCCAAGCTAGCCCTTCAATTCCCTTGTTGTCAGTTAAGCCCATACCAAGTGTAAGTTGTTGTAGGCCCTCCGTGTTAATTTCAGTGGTAGTAGGTGTAATAATCACTTTAATAAGTTTTTGCCTTCTTTCGTCGGCTACAATAAAGCGTTCATCTCCTATGTATTCAACTGCTTCAGGATCACCAAAACCTGTTAGTTTTATACTACGTAATAATTCACCTGTGGTGGATAGTTCAATTATTTGTTGTGGATTATTGACAACGGCAAATAGCGTTCTTGTGTCATGGTTCCATGTTAGACCTGATAGATTGTTATCAATAGTTTTGATAGGTTTTGCTTCTATGATAACTTTATAATCTGGCAGCCACAGGGATTTATTTTTCCATTCATTAGCATGGCGCCATTCTTTAATACTGTATGCAACACGGTCATAAACACGAAGTTTTTGATTAACAAAATAAAGTGAGATAATTAACAATAGTAGAATAACTATAAAGATAGTTATTTTTTTAGTAAAAAATTTAGCCAATTTAAATACCTTCTCATCAATGAGAGCTTAAATAACCTCAGATACAAAATGACAGTGTTCAGGTAGTTCCATCACTAATCTATCACCTGTATTTAAAGGGCCAACACCTTTTGGTGTACCTGTTAATACAACATCACCTGGTAATAAGGTAAAATTATTAGCAATATATTGAATAAGTTCCACAATAGGTGTGAGCATTTCGCTACTATTACCTTGTTGACAAATATTTCCATTAATAGTTAAACGGATATCGATATCTGTTAGGTTAGGATAATTACTCGCAGGAACAAATGGTGTTAATACACAGGCACCATCAAAACCTTTAGATATTTCCCAAGGTAAGCCCTTTTCTTTAAGTTTTGCCTGCACATCGCGTAGTGTTAGATCTAAGGCAGGTGCAAAACCAGCTATGGCTTCAATTACATCTGTTTGACTAACAGAGCCAGCAAGTTGTTTACCAATGAGTACCGCAATTTCAGCTTCATAGTGGACAGCGCCACGATGGTGTGGAATGGTAAAACCGCCATTACTGCTGACAATAGATGTAGCTGGTTTAATAAATAAAATAGGCTCAGTAGGTATTGGGTTGTTTAATTCCTTTGCATGTTCTGCATAATTGCGCCCTACACATACCACTTTGCCTACAGCAAAATGAATAGTTGTACCATCAATATATTGGTGTTGATAACTCATAGTAAAAACTCAAACCAGAAATAATTTATCGTTGTTAGCAACTTATTAAACTTTAATAAGTTAGTTAATTTTATAGTAGAAAACAACTGCTTAAAATAACAATTATTTTTAATTATAAACATGTTCACTTTTAACTATCTAAAATAACCTCTATAGATTTTGTAACTGCAATTTCTTGTGGAGTAATATTACAACTATAAGCTAAAATTTTTACTCCTGCTTGATGAGCTAATTGCAGTGTTTTAGCATAGTTTGCATCAATTTCTTTACATGCTCTGACAGCAGAAATATTAGTTAAATTAACACAGTAAAGAAGAACAGTATTGGTTCCTTGTTTTGCCAATTCGGCTAACTCTCTAAGGTGCTTACTACCTCTACTAGTTACCGCATCCGGAAAGGCTGCGATATCACTATTATCATACCCAAGAGTGACACTCTTAACTTCTAAATAAGTAGTGGTTTTATTAGGATAATCTAGACAAAAATCTATACGAGAATTTTCTTGACCGTATTTGACTTCACGACGTAGTTGATTAAACCCTAGTAATTCCTTAATAACACCTCGCTGTAGGGCTTCTTCTACTAGCTTATTAGCTAAATGTGTATTAACACATGCAAGCCTACCTTGTGGTGTTTCAGATAGTGTCCATGAACCTGCTGATTTACGTTTAGGATCTGTTGAGCGACTAAACCAAATGCGGCAACCTTCACTCATACAATTAAGCATAGAACCAGTGTTTGGGCAATGAATAGTTAATATTTCACCGGTTGCAGTTTTAATATCTGCTAAAAAACGTTTATAACGTTTAATAAGTATTGCTTCTTCTAAAGGGGGATCAAATTGCATTGTTTAACCTTGCCAGTTTTGTAGGCCACGAGCGATACGGTTAACAGCTTCTTCTAATACAGGCAAACTTTGGGTATAAGCGAAGCGCACATGTTGATTAGAGTGATAGTTACCAAAATCTAATCCAGGTGTAAAAGCAACATGTTGATTTTCTAAAAAGTAATAACAGAATTTATAAGCATCATCAGTAAAGGCTGAAACATCAGCATAAAGATAGAATGCACCATCAGGTTTAGTTTTAATTTTAAAACCTAGCTCTGTTAAAGCAGGTAATAAAAAGTCACGACGCTTGGCAAATTCTGCTCGACGTGCCTCTAAAATAGTTTGTGTTTCGGGTTTAAAACAAGCTAATGCAGCGTATTGAGAAACACTAGTAGCACTGATATAAACGTTTTGTGCAAATTTTTCTAAGCTATCTACAGCTTCTAGTGGAGCTACTAACCAACCTAAACGCCAGCCAGTCATTCCATAGTATTTGGAGAAACTGTTAAGAATATAAGCGTTATCATCTACTTCTAAAGCACTAGGTGCCTCTACGCCATAGGTTAAACCATGGTAAATTTCATCTGAAATAAAATAACCTTGATGTTGTTGGCAAGTTTTGGCAAGTGCTGCTAATTCATCTTTATTTAAAATAGTGCCTGTTGGATTAGCAGGTGAGGCAACTAAAATACCTGCTGTATTGTTGTCCCAATGTTGTTCTAGTAGTTTAGGGGTTAGTTGGTAATTGCTAGTATGATCTGTGGGGATCATTTTTGCATCGGCCTCTACCAACCTTAAAAAATTTCGGTTGCAGGGGTAACCAGGGTCAGCCATTAGCAAGTGCTGACCAGCTTCGACCAGTAAACCACTGACTAATAGTAGGGCACCAGAACCACCAGGGGTAATTAAAATACGTTTGTAGTCTATATCAAGGTTATAGCGTATTTTATAGAGTTTAGCTATTTCTTTACGTAACGCAGGTAAGCCAAGTGCAGGTGTGTACTGTGTATAGCCCGCATCAATAGCCGCTTTGGCAGCTTCTAAAATTGGCTCAGCTGTGGTGAAGTCTGGTTCACCAATTTCTAAATGTATTACTTGCTTACCTTCAGCTTGTAATTCATTTGCCCTAGCTAATAAAGCCATGACTTGAAAGGGCTCAATAGATTCACTACGTTTAGTGAAAGTCTTATTCATAAGGGTAAATGCCTTGTTATATCCTTGATTAAATATTATATGATAACAAAATTAAGAAATAATTAAGTCAATACTAATTGTTATATCACTTATTCTTTTTTGTAAGGAACTATTCACTAAACTTTGTACATTTTACCTTGTAGTATTTTAGGAAATATTATATTGTACAAGTTATTTTGATTGTTGATTAATGCTAGGATTAATGATATTAAGTTAATTATTTTTGCGTTACTGCATAAATTTTTTAATTTAATGGGTTAAATGATAGAGAAAGACTAAAGTAGTACTAGATTAGTTTCTCACTATCTGATAATTTGCGCCGTCAAATTTTTATTAAAGCTTATTAATAAAGGTTTAATATCCTTTAAGTGGTTTGTTTTAAAAAGAGGGAAAAGCAGTGGCTAAGGCTAAAAAAACTCCAGAAAAGAAAGGTTCTGAAGAAACTATCGGTCAAGGATTCACACCTTATAAAGAAAAGAAAGGTGAAGAATACATGAGCGAAGCAATGCGCGAACATTTTGCAGGGATTCTTAAAAAATGGCGCGCAGAGCTAGTAGAGGATATGACTCGTACAGTTGAGCATATGCAGGATGATGCTGCTAATTTTCCAGATCCAGCAGATAGAGCAACTCAAGAAGAAGAGTTTAGTTTGGAACTACGAACTCGTGATAGAGAGCGTAAATTAATCAAGAAAATTGATGATACGTTACAATTGATTGCAGAAAATAATTATGGATGGTGTGATTCTTGTGGTGTTGAGATTGGTATTCGCCGCTTAGAAGCGCGTCCAACAGCAACACTTTGCATTGATTGTAAAACATTAGCAGAGATAAAAGAGAAGCAAACAGGTCTATAGTATTTTTGTTATCCTTTGTTAGCTATGCCTAAGCCTTATATTGGTCGCTTTGCCCCCACTCCTAGTGGGGGTTTGCATTTAGGATCATTAGTTGCTGCTTTGGCTTCTTACTTGGATGCTAAAGCAGCAAATGGCAAATGGCTTATTCGTATTGAAGATATTGATCCTCCTAGGGAAGTGGTAGGTGCTACGGAAAATATTCTACGCACTTTAGAAGCTTATGGTTTTGAATGGGATGGTGAAATTTTATACCAAAGCAGTCGTTTGGCTGATTATGAGTTGGTAATAGATAAGCTATTTAATAATGGACTAGCTTATGCTTGTACCTGTTCAAGAAAACAATTAGAAAACTATTCAATTTATCCAAATTTTTGTCGTGATGCATTAAAGCCTCGTTTAGACGCCGCTATTAGAATTCGTGTACCAGAGTTAATTTATCAGTTTATTGATCGTGTGCAAGGTAATTTCTCTCAGCATTTGGGGCAAGAAGTTGGGGATTTTATTATTAAGCGTCGAGATGGTTTTTTTGCTTATCAGTTAGCGGTAGTGCTAGATGACTCTGAACAAGGGATTACTGATATTGTGAGGGGTGCAGACCTATTAGATTCAACGCCTAGGCAGCTTTACTTACAAGAACTACTAGGGTTTTCTATGCCAAAGTATTTACATGTTCCCATATTGTTAGATGTAAATGGCCATAAGTTAAGTAAAACACAGTGTTCACCTATTCTACCTATAGTAGAAGCTAGTAAGTTGTTAATAACAGCGCTAGAAGTTTTAGGTCAACCTGTAGAAACAAACTTATATAAAGAAACACCACAACAAATTTTAAATTATGCAATAACTAATTGGTGTGTTGATTTAATTCCTAAAAATCAATTTATGGTTTACACACATCCATATTGATATAAATATATTATCTAAGTATTTGTAAATATAGAATTATGTACAATGATAAATTTTCATTTATCTATGGATGGCTAATCAAAATAGGGGTATAAGTAGGGGTGTAAATATTAAATTAATTTTACTATAGGTTAAATCATGGCTAGATTAATAACCCCTCTAACAGACAACAAAGTTAATACTGCAAAACCATAAGATAAACCCTATAAATTATTTGATGGTAGTGGCCTATTCTTATTAGTTAAGAAAAACGGTATTAGAAGTTGGCGGTTAAAATCTAAACGACCTGATAAGCGTGAAAATGAGTTAACTTTTGGCAATTATCCAGAGGTTACTTTAAAAGAAGCCAGTAAAAAAAGAGAAAAAGCCAAATTTGCAAACCTTACAAAATAACGCTTTTTACCTATACCTTACAATGTAATCATTGTGCTCCTTTAATTATAACGGTAATGTTTACAAAATAAGGGCTTTTTCTATCATTGTTTAAGAGCGTGAAAAAAACTGACATTAAAATAATATTACTATAATTCAAAATTCTTACTAAGAAAACACAACTTAATTGTTGGTTTTTTTATGTCTATTGTTCTTGTTAAAGCAAGAAGAATCAAAAGCTTATGCTAATTATAATGTAATCTCCATTAAACAACAAAGGAGATTTAAAAATGGCAAATGGTAATAGAGCGCCTAATAATTTATATATTGCTAGTAGTAATAATTCTGCACGAACCTATTCCTCTGTAGGACCATTAGATGTTAATAATATCTTTACTGAAATATATCAAGGAAAAACTCAATATGGTTTAACCAACTGGGGGTTAAATGATTATATTAATTATGATATAAGTTTTTGTTTTTCCACTACCAAACCTGTTCCTTCTGGAGTTAAGCTTTTAATCACTACGGGATTATCTGAATATACAGAATATCATGAGCTTTCTCATATAGAGTTTGAGTTTCCAGAAGGGCAAACTAATTTTCAACCCTTAATATTAGCAAATTTTTTAGGATATTTTGCTGATGATACAAAAAGTTTAACAATAATTGATAATAAAGCTGGTGGATTAAAGTTTAAGGCTCGTTCAGTAAACCATATGGTAAAACTTATCGGGTTGCCTTCAGACATAGAGTGGTCAAATAGTGAGATATACAGAGGCCAATATATTGGTACGATGGTTGACAGCCAGTTAGTTTATAATCCTTAAAAATGAAGCCCCTTTCTAGAATTAGTCAGGGGATTTTTAATATCATTTTTTCTTGCTAAAGCAAAAAAGAATCAATGTTATGTATTAAACGTACCTATTTAACCCCTGTCCCACAACAAAGATAAGCTCTATCTAAAATATTGAGTGTGGCGCAGAAATGCAACTAAAAATACAAATTTAGTCGTATAAAAATAACTAAAAATTTAAGCATACTTAAATAAATGCAAATACAAACTGTATTACAAAAAATCTTCTATTAAACGCCTTAACTATTGCCCTTTTATATTGCACATACTCATCTAGTGACGAAAGAAATAGCCAACCATATAAAACAGCATAAGGACATTATAAAAAGTGAATTGTTGGTGTACTCTCAAGATGTCCTGAAATTACTCTAATTAACCGAACTAACCATACAACAGCAAACATGGCTTAATCAAATGGCTGATATACTTAATGTTACCCCTGATTATCTACTACAACATAGATTAATAGATCAGTTTGATTTAATAGGGTTAGTACACAAAGCTCCTGTTATAGTGACTAATATCGCGAAATCGAGCTATTACTGGTTAAAAATTAACAATAACAATCCTAGCTAGCCAGATAAAACAATTAGCCTATTAGCTAATTAATAAACAGAATCAATAATATTATTATTGTACTCGTTAAATATAGTTAACCATTTTTTATATTTGATAGACATAAGCTTATAACTTTAGTTTGTATTTATTATGGGCTAAAGTTTTTTTATTGAGAGAACAAAAAAGAACCACGAGAACCACCCCCATGCACACATATAATTTATTCTATTTAATAGACAAGGTGGCTAGATAGTAACTACCCTTACACAAGGAAAATCATATTTGTTAAATCTGAAAAACAGAGATATTTTTTTATGATTATTAGCGACGTGCTAATATTAACTTGGGGATAGATAACCCATATTTTTATATTTAATGATTTATATACTAAGGATTAATGTTATGAAACATTTTATTAAACTAATTGCTGTCACTTCTATTGTCGCTTTTCTTTCTGGTTGTACTGGCCATGTTTATAATAATGAAAGAAATTGTAGTTATGATTATTTCCTGCACCCAGATGTATCTATCTCTAAAGTAATTGGTGGCTGTGGACCTGTAGCTAACCATAAATAATTTTATGATATGAAGTCTTGCAATTAGTCACTAGGTAGGCTTTTTAAGATTTTTAATACTTATATAAAGAATTTTCTAAAAATAAGAAAATTCTTTATATTAATGTAAGAATAATATTCTTATAATTTAAAGTTTTTTATTTAGAGAACCAAAAAAGACTCTCCCAACGCGCGAAAAGTGACCAGAGAGTAACCACCCTCATGCGCGAGCAAATAACACTTATATAATTTTGTCAGTCCATAAAAAAGCACCTGTTACAGTAACCATAATTTAATAAAAATAGTGATTTGCTAATATAACCCTCTTTTTAAACTACTTGCTGTGTTATTGCACAGGTGGCGCATTAACTAAGGCTAAACTACAGATACAAACTAGGATGTGGATAGCTTCTAAATTAAAGCCTAGAGTTTACGGAAATAAACCAGAGCCACATCCAACTACGCAACAACCGACAGCCCTTAATATTATTATAGGTGAACAAAGAAAACGCGACCTAGTCAAGCTAACAGACGAACAATTAGAACAATGCAATCAAGTAGCTTTAGCCAATAAAGCAAAACAATAATTATAAGTTGTTTATCAAGTCGCTATAGATCAAGTTAGTTATAGAAATATTTTGAATTATCTGAGTCCATAAAAAAGAGTAACCCAGAAGTAACCCGCCTTAACAACAAAGTAAACATTAATGTAAACATTTTTCAATAAGCTATTTTATGAAAGTTATTGATTAACAAGACTTATAGTTAAATAGATGTTAAGGTAAACAACTTTTGAAATTAGGGATTTTTTTATACCTGCGAAATTAAAAATTAAAATTTGCTATTTGTAGTTAAAAAATAATAATACTATTACTAAATTAATGGCCTTTATTAAATAGATAAAATATAGAATAAGAGTGTAAATAGAGGTGTTATTAAAAATTAAAATAGAATATATCAATAAAATTAATATCTTATTCATCGTATTTTATTCCATTCCTAAAAAACAAGAAATAACAGTGGCTATATAAAATATTTGTTGTTTTAAGTCTAAATTAATATTAGTTTACTATGATATAAGATAAGTTTTAGTGAACTGCTAAAAATAAACAGATAGATTTAAAGTAAAAATTAGTTGTGTACAATCAGCAGCTAAATCAATGGAGTTTTTAGGTATTGCGTACGACAATTCTTATGCTGATAGAGATGTACAAGAGTATATCGAGAATAATTTATAATCATCATTGATTTTGGTTTCTTAGGGGTAACACTAATAGAAGAGTAGTTAAGGGGTTAGTGTTATCTCTAAAGAAATCGATTGTATTTCAATGTAAAATGAATAAGAACGATAGTTAGTCATCATTTTATAAAGTATCTTATACCTCTCTTATTTGTATTTACTGGCTTCTATTAGTTTTTCAGTATCATATTATCTGTGGCATAATAGGTAATATAGACAGTATTAAGAAATTCTTCATATTTAGGAAAAGTTATGAAAATTACGCAGAATATTACAGTATTAACAGTACTTTTATTATTGTTAGGTATTGCTGGTTGTATGCCTAAATTAGACAGTAAAACTTATGGAAGAGAAGAAGTACGTAATATACAAAATGTGACCTTGGGTACGATTCTTAATTTGAGACCTGTTAGAATAGATGGTTCGAGAAGCGGTGTAGGTGCTGGCGCTGGTGCTATTGCAGGAGGTGCTGCTGGTGCTTCAGGTGGGGCTAATTCATTTGGTGATGCGGCTGGTGCTGTGGTAGGGGCGGTGATTGGTGCAGTGGCTGTAGGTTTAATTGGTACAGTAACCGAAGAAGGCTTAACTCGTACTGATGGCGTAGAAATGATTATTAAACAAGATGGTGAAGATGGTCGTTTAATTTCTATTGTACAAGAGGTAGACCCTAACCAGATTATTCGTGTTGGTGATCGAGTTTATATTATTGTTAATAGTTATAACAAAGTGCGTATAGCGCAGACAGGACAGAATATAGCGGATCAGCAGCAACCAAAAAATAATCCATGAATTTGTAAAAGAATTATTGACTAATATCGCGTAGCCTCGTAATGTTGCGCATTAATTTTGTTAATAGGTGGGAGTATTAGCTTGAAACCAGTAAAAGTTGGCATATGTGGGTTGGGTACTGTCGGTGGTGGTACTTTTAATGTATTAGTGCGTAATGCGCAAGAGATTGCTCGTCGCGCAGGTAGAGATATTGAGGTAGCACAAATTGCAGCTCGCTCTATTAACCCACAATGTCAAACAGGTAGCACCCCTATTACGGAAGATGTTTTTGATGTAGTAAATAACCCTGAAATTGATATTGTTGTTGAGTTAATTGGCGGTTATACCTTAGCTCGTGAGTTAGTACTTAAAGCAATTGAAAATGGTAAGCATGTAGTTACTGCTAATAAAGCATTGATTGCTGTACATGGTAATGAAATTTTTACTAAGGCAGAAGAAAAAGGTGTTATTGTTGCTTTTGAAGCTTCAGTGGCTGGCGGTATCCCAATTATTAAAGCAATTCGTGAAGGATTGGCGGGTAATCAAATTAATTGGGTGGCTGGTATTATTAATGGTACAGGTAATTTTATCCTGACTGAAATGCGTGAAAAAGGCCGTGCGTTTGCTGATGTATTAAAAGAAGCGCAGCAGTTAGGTTATGCCGAAGCTGATCCTACCTTTGATGTGGAAGGTATTGATGCTGCACATAAATTAACTATTTTAGCGTCTATTGCATTTGGTATTCCTTTACAGTTTGATAAAGCCTATACAGAAGGTATTACTAAACTAACCTCTGAAGATGTATTGTATGCAGATGCTTTAGGCTATCGTATTAAACATTTGGGTGTGGCAAAACGCACAGAACAAGGTATTGAATTACGTGTACATCCGACATTAATCCCAGCAGAGAAATTACTAGCTAATGTAAACGGCGTAATGAATGCTGTAATGGTAAATGGTGATGCAGTAGGTTCAACATTATACTATGGTGCAGGTGCAGGTATGGATGCAACAGCCTCAGCAGTGGTAGCTGATTTAGTAGATGTTGTGCGAGTGATGACATCTGACCCTGAAAACCGTGTGCCTCATTTAGCATTCCAACCATCAGCATTATCTGATGTACCTGTATTACCTATTACTGAGTGTGAAACGGCTTATTATTTACGAATTCAAGCTAAAGATTCTCCAGGTGTATTGGCTCAAGTGGCGACTATCCTCTCCGAGCGTGGTATTAATATTGAATCTATTATGCAAAAAGAGTTAGAAGAAATGGATGGTAAAGTCCCAATGATTTTACTTACCCATAAAGTAACTGAAGCAAAAATGAATGATGCGATTACTGCACTTGAAGCCTTAGAGGGTGTAGAGGGGCAAGTAGTACGTGTTCGTGTTGAACAGCTAAATTAATAAAGTGTATTAACTATGCGTTATATTAGTACTCGCGGGCAAGCGCCTGCATTAAACTTTGAAGATGTTTTATTAGCAGGTTTAGCCTCTGATGGTGGCTTATATGTGCCTGAAAATTTACCTCGCTTTACAGTAGAAGAAATTAGTAGTTGGGCTGGTTTACCTTATCACGAGCTAGCTTTTAAAGTCATGCGCCCTTTTGTTGAGGGTAGTATTCCTGATGCTGATTTTAAACAAATTCTTGAAGAAACTTATGGCGTGTTTGCTCATCAGGCAGTAGCCCCATTACGTCCTTTAGCAGGTAATGAATGGGTACTTGAGTTATTTCATGGCCCAACCTTAGCCTTTAAAGATTTTGCCTTACAATTACTAGGTCGTTTATTAGATTATGTATTAGCTAAACGTAATGAACGTGTAGTGATTATGGGGGCAACTTCTGGTGATACTGGTTCAGCAGCCATTGAGGGTTGTCGCCGTTGTGGGAATGTAGATATTTTTATTCTGCATCCACATAATCGCGTATCAGAAGTACAACGCCGCCAAATGACCACTATCTTAGGTGATAATATTCATAATATTGCCATTGAAGGTAATTTTGATGATTGCCAAGAAATGGTTAAAGCAAGCTTTGCAGATCAAGGTTTCTTAAAAGGTACTCGTTTAGTAGCAGTAAACTCAATTAATTGGGCGCGTATTATGGCGCAGGTTGTTTACTACTTTTATGCTGCTTTACAACTAGGTGGACCATCACGTTCTGTGGCATTCTCTGTGCCTACAGGTAACTTTGGGGATATTTTTGCGGGTTATTTAGCACGTAATATGGGTTTGCCAATCAATCAGTTGATTGTAGCGACTAATCGTAATGATATTCTGCATCGCTTTATGTCAGGTAACCATTATGATAAAGATCAGTTGCATCCTTCTTTATCTCCTTCGATGGATATTATGGTTTCCTCTAATTTTGAGCGTTTGCTGTTTGACTTGCATGGTCGCAATGGTAAGGCTGTAGCTGAGTTATTAGATAACTTTAAGCAAACAGGTCAGCTTTCTATAGAACAAGATCGTTGGACAGAAGCACGTAAATTATTTGATTCATTAGCAGTGTCTGATGAAGAAACCTGTGCAACTATCGCAGAAGTATTTAAACAAACAGGTGAAGTATTAGATCCTCATACTGCCATTGGAGTAAGAGCGGCTCGTTTATGTCGTCGTAGTTTAGCTTTACCTATGGTTACTTTAGGTACTGCTCATCCTGTGAAGTTCCCAGAAGCAGTGGAAAAAGCAGGTGTGGCAAAAGCTATTGAACTTCCTGCCCATTTAACTGATCTATTTAAACGTGAAGAACGTTGTACAGTGCTTGCTAATGATTTAGCGAAAATACAAGCTTTTGTTAGCCAACATGGTAATAGAGGCAAGCCACTGTAATCGTCATTATGGATAAGGGAGCAAATAGCTCCCTTATTTATTTCTATATTTTGTAAATTAAGAAATTCGTGAGGATATAATGCGTTTAGTTGGTATTTCAGGTAGTTTACGCCAAGATTCTTATTCAACAATTATTTTAAAAGCAATAGTTGAAATGATTAAACCGCAAGCTGTTTTTGAGTTGTTAGATATTGGTGTTTTACCTCATTACAATGGTGATTTAGAAAAAGAGGTATTACCTAAAGCAGTAACCGATGCAAGAGCACTAGTACAACAATCTGATGGAGTGCTGGTGGTATGTCCAGAGTTTAATCATGGCATTCCTGGGGTATTAAAAAATACCTTGGATTGGTTATCTCGTCCAGCCTTTAATAGTTGTTTTTTACATAAGCCAGTCTATTTTATTACTCAATCAACAGGTGATTTGGGTGGTGTACGTGCTCAGTATCAATTACGTGAGACGTTTGCCTCTATGTTATGCCATATCATCCCTTTAAGAGAAGCAGCATTAACGCATATTGGCGAAAAAGTAACAGATGGTGTGATTACGGATACAGATACACTGGCTTTTTTAAAGCGTACAGTTGAAAGAGTAGTGAGTGAGATAAATAAGTTAAAGCAACAGCAGTAAATTGATCTTGTTAGCTCAGTAAACGGTTAGTGAGTATTAGGGGAAATTATTATCAAAGGACTTTTTTATAGAGATCATTAGCTTTGGCTTTTTATCTTTTGCTAACTAATGTATGCTAGCAGGTTTATTACTCAATCCTAATTGATCCGTTGAAACCATGATGAAAGAACAATATTTACCCCAAGAAATTGAAGCAACAGCCCAGCAATATTGGGAGAAAAACCAATCTTTTTTAGCAACTGAACGTGCTGATAAAGAAAAATATTATTGTCTATCTATGTTTCCATATCCAAGTGGTAAGCTGCATATGGGACATGTGCGTAATTACACAATAGGTGATGTAATTAGCCGTTATCAACGTATGCTAGGTAAAAATGTTCTGCAACCTATGGGATGGGATGCTTTTGGTATGCCTGCTGAAAATGCGGCTATGAAGAATAAAGTAGCACCTGCTAAATGGACTTATGAAAATATTGCTTATATGAAGAAGCAATTAAAAAGTTTAGGTTTGGCAGTAGATTGGACGCGTGAAGTCACTACTTGTAAACCTGATTATTATCGTTGGGAGCAATGGTTATTCACTAAGTTGTTTGAAAAAGGTGTTATTTACCGTAAAAATGGTACAGTAAATTGGGACCCTGTTGATCAAACAGTATTGGCTAATGAGCAAGTTATTGATGGTCGAGGTTGGCGTTCTGGTGCATTGGTTGAGAAGCGTGAAATCCCAATGTACTATTTTCGTATCACTGCGTACGCACAAGAGTTATTAGAGGATTTAGATAATTTACCAGGTTGGCCTGAGCAAGTTAAAACCATGCAACGCAATTGGATTGGTAAATCAAAGGGGATGGAGATTTGTTTCCCCTATGATGAGCAAAGTATAGGTTATGCTGGTCAGTTAAAAGTATTTACTACTCGTCCTGATACGTTAATGGGTGCCACTTATGTGGCTGTGGCTGCTGAGCATCCATTAGCTACTCAAGCTGCTGAGAATAATCCTGAGTTGCAGGCCTTTATTGATAAATGTAAAAAAGGCGGTGTATCAGAAGCCGATTTGGCTACTCAAGAAAAAGAAGGGATGGCGACAAATTTATATGTTAAACATCCGTTAACAGGTGATAAGTTAAATGTATGGGTAGCTAACTATGTATTAATGGCTTATGGTGAGGGTGCCGTAATGGCTGTACCTGCCCATGATGAGCGTGATTATGCCTTTGCACAAAAGTATAGTTTACCGATTAAACCTGTTATTCATACCAGTGTAGGCGATGAAGTACCAGCTCCTTGGCAAGATGCTTACGGTGAGTATGGTACTTTAATTAATTCGGGCGAATATAATGGTTTAGATTTTGAGCAAGCCTTTGCAGCGATTGGTAAAGCATTACAAGCACAAAATTTAGGAGAAGCTAGAACTCAATATCGTTTAAGAGATTGGGGTATTAGCCGTCAGCGTTATTGGGGTTGTCCAATTCCTATTGTGCATTGTGATTGTTGTGGTGATGTGCCTGTTCCTGAAGATCAATTACCTGTGGTATTGCCTGAAGATATAGTGCCTGATGGCACGGGTAGTCCTTTAGCGAAAATGCCAGAGTTTTATGAGACAACTTGTCCTAAGTGTGGTAAAGCTGCTCGTCGTGAAACGGATACAATGGATACTTTCGTAGAAAGTTCTTGGTACATTGCTCGTTATGCCTCACCACATTTTACAGGTGGTATGGTTGATAAAAAGGCTTCTGATTATTGGTTACCTGTTGATCAATACATTGGTGGTATTGAGCATGCTATTTTACATTTACTTTATACGCGTTTCTTCCATAAATTAATGCGTGATGAAGGTTTAGTAAATTCTGATGAGCCTGTGGTGAATTTATTAACGCAAGGCATGGTAGTGGCAGAAACATACTTCCGCACCGCAGATAATGGTAGTAGAACATACTTTAGTCCAAATGATGTTATTGTAGAGAAAGATAATAAAGGTAGAGCAATATCTGCTGTTTATAGTGGAGACAAACAACCTGTTGAGATTGGTGGCATGTTAAAAATGTCTAAATCATTCAATAATGGAGTTGATCCACAAACCATGATTGAACAATATGGTGCTGATACTTGTCGTTTATTTATGATGTTTGCTTCGCCACCAGATATGAGTCTTGAATGGTCAGATGCGGGGGTAGAAGGAGCTAGCCGTTTTTTACGTAGAGTATGGCGTTTGGCTTATCAGCATGTTAACGCTGGATTACTTGAAAAATATGATGTAGCACAGTTAAATGATGAGCAAAAGGTGGTTAGACGTGCTATTCATATAGCTATTAAGCAAGCAAGTCAAGATGTTGGGCAAAACCATAAGTTTAATACAGCTATTGCAGCAGTAATGACTTTAATGAATGTATTGGAGAAAGCAGCCAATGAATCAGTAATTGATCGTGCTTTAATTCAAGAAGGTTTAGAAACAGTTACATTGTTATTAGCACCTATTACACCACATATTTGCCACACTTTATGGCAAGTCTTGGGGCATAGCGATACAGTAATTAATGCAGCATGGCCTGAAGTTGATGAGTCTGCTTTAGTGCAAGATGTATTAACGATAGTAATTCAAGTAAATGGTAAACTTCGTGGTAATATAGAAGTATCTGCTAATGCTTCTAAACAAGATATTGAAGCTGCTGCCCTTAGCCATCAGTCAGTACAACGCTTTATAGAAGGGGTAACTGTGCGTAAAGTGATTGTTGTGCCTGGTAAGTTAGTTAATATTGTGGCTAATTAACATAAAGATCAGTAATGGAGTTTCATAATATATGAAGCGTTTAATAAGTTATTTTATAGTCAGCATAATGGCACTCATGTTAACTGCTTGTGGTTTTCATTTACGTGGTACTAATGATGATAAAATTGAAATTAAAGAAATGGCAGTCTCTGCGGGGGACAAGTATGGTCCTTTTGTTAAAGAACTCAAGGATAGATTAACTGCTGCTGGTGTGAAGATTTATGATACTGCTGAGTATAAATTAACTGTATCAGAGAAATGGAATGACAGAACGTTAAGTTTTGCTAATGATATACGTGGTACAGAAATAGCAAAAATATTGACCCTTGAATATCAAATCTATGGCACTGGTGATCTATTATTAATAGAAGATTCTTTAGAGGCACGTGGAGAATATATCAGTGACTCTAATAATATTGTGGCTGATGAGCAGCAATCTGAGCTGATAGATAAAAGGATAAGAGCAGATGCTGTTACTTTGTTATTAGAGCGTTTACAAGCTATTTCAGCTGAGCAATTAGATACCTTACAAACAGCAGCTGAAGAGCAAGTGAGATTAAAAGCTGAGGCCGAAAAAGCTCAACAGAAAGCTATAGAGGAACGTCGTAAGTCACTATTACATAGTATTCCTTTAGATGAGATCGAAAAGTTTAATGAACGTTAATCATTATTCTAGAGCCTGTTCATGACAGGCTCTTTACTTTTATGAAATTAAATACCAATCAATTAACTAAACAATTACAAGCAGAATTAAGTGCTATCTACATTGTAGCAGGTGATGAACCTTTACTATGTATGGAGGCCACAGATGCTATTCGCGCTGCAGCTAGGGCTGAAGGCTATAGTGAACGACAATTATTTAATGTAGAAACAAATTTTGATTGGTCAGTGTTATATGATGAAGCAGCTAGCATGTCTTTATTTGCAGAAAAGCGAATATTGGAGTTTCGCCTAAAGACAGGTTCTTTATCAGACAAAGGGGAGGCATTGCTGAGTTATTTGCAGAATCCTCCACAAGATACTTTATTGTTAATTTCAGCGCCTAAATTAGATGTTAAAACAAAATGGGTCAAAACCGTCATTGATAGCCCATTATGCCAACTGATACAAGTTTGGCCGATTGAGGTTAATCAATTGCCACAATGGATTAGACAACGATTAGCAACGTTAGGATTATCTATTACAGCAGATGCATTAGAGTTATTTTCATTGAGAGTGGAAGGTAATTTATTAGCTGCTGCTCAAGAAATAGAAAAACTTAAATTGTTGATAGGTGATGATTCCTTAGTGGATGTTGAGCATATTCAAGCAATGGTAGTAGATAGTGCTCGCTTTGATATTTTTGGGTTAGTGGATATTGCTTTACAAGGTGATGCCACTCATAGTTTACGCATGTTGCAAGGGTTAAGGGCAGAAGGAGCAGCAGAAACTCTAGTGTTATGGACATTAACTAAAGAATTACGTGCCTTAATGACATTGGCTCAATTAGCAGGGCAGGGCATTCCTCTGCAAAAGGCCTTTTCACAAGTTAGGCCACCTATTTGGTCAAAGCGTCAAGGAATTTTCCAACAAGCTATAGGAAGATATACTGCTAATCAATGGGGAGAGTTATTGATCAAAGCACAGCAAGTAGATGCACAAATTAAAGGACAAGCATCTGGTGACTGTTGGCAAGGGCTTACCGATATTTTATTAGCTATGGCTGGTAAGCCCCTTCGTATAAATTAATTGGTTGGCTCTGGGGGAGTGTTAGTGGGTTCTTTTTTGTGTGTTGCTGTACTGTCTTTATTAGGCTCTATAGGTTTTAGTTGCGTTTCATCAGGGCGCTTAACAATTCTATTGGTAGCAGGTGATTGACAAACTTGTTGGTCAATATAGTAACTTCCCAATAACTCACCTTTAGTATTGTAATAAGCAAAAGTGAATAATGTTCCTTTAGCTAAGTTTGTTTGTTGGGTATTACATACATCATTATTATTAACAATAAAGCGCTCAGTTAGATAAGATGATAATAATGGTTGAGAGTGAGTAATGCCATCAATAACCATAAATCTAAAAGTAACATTTTGATTAGATGATTGAGCACCTAAGAATTGTGTATTATAAGCAATAATAGCATTAGTATTTTTATTGGCTGTTTCTGCTAGAGATTTGGCTATTTCTTTTAGTTCTGGATTATTAGCATTTTGTTTTTTAAGTTGTTCTGCACTTTCTAATGCTTTTTTCAGTTCATCAGAAACGGCAGGAGCGGTTTTTTGTGAGTTAGCTTGTTGGCTTTGTTGTGTTTCTGTCGTAAAAGGTGAAACAGGGGATTTAAAGATAATATAAAAAACACCTGCTGCGATAGCCATTAATAAAATTAGAATAATTATTAGTAAGGTATATAATAATTTGCTTGAGGAATGTGTTGTCATAGTCGTTGCTTGATTAGTGATAGTGGTGATATTGGGTGTTGGGTTATTTAGTGACTCATCAAAATTAGCCCGTGTAACAGGGTTAGAAAGTACTTTATAGGCTAGTTCAATGCTAGCAATAACTTTATTTGAGCGTTCTTTAGCTTCGGGTGTTTGTTGCTTTTGTAGTTGTTGCCATTTATTTATACTATTAATATAAGCTTGTTTAATTTCTTCAGAGGTAGCTGTTTCAGGGGTCTGTAAAATTTTATAGTGATTAATAGTCATGTTTCATGGTCTGTTAGGATGGTGTAAAAGGCCATTATAGCTAAACTGATTATGCATGCAAAAAAAATTGTATTTCTAGGTAATTTTTTTATTCATTGGGTTGATAATTTTAAAGATGAATTATACTTTTTTGCAGGCTTTTGTATTACACAGTAAACCTTATAAGGAGAGTAGTGCCTTGGTGGATTTTTTTACACCAGAGGGTAGGGTAAGGGCGGTATTAAGAAAAGCGCGTAGTAAAGTAGGTAGTATTGCTAGGCCTTTTATGCCATTGACTGTTAGTTTTGTTGGCAAAGGTGATTTAAAAACGGTTCGCCAAATTGAAACCACGAGTAATCCTTTTTTATTAAATGGCAAATATCTTTTTAGCGGTTTATATCTGAATGAGTTGTTAATACGGTTACTGCCTTTAGAGGATGCTTGCCCAACATTGTTTAATTATTATCAACAAGCGTTACAACAATTACCATCACAGACTGCTATCGAGCCTTTGTTAAGAGGTTTTGAGTGGCAATTATTAAATGAGTTAGGCTATAGTTTTTCCTTAACAGAGACGGGAGATGGTGAACCATTGTGGCCTGATGGGTTTTATATCTTTACTCCAGAGAATGGTTTGCAACGAATACCCCAATTACAATCTGGTGCTTTCTATGGTCGTGATCTGTTAGCAATGAGTGAGGCCGATTGGTCATCTGCTACTGTATTATCATCAGCAAAACGTTTAATGCGGCAGGTACTAGCAATACATTTACAAGGAAAACCGTTAATAAGTCGACAGTTATTTAATAGTATATCAAGCGATTAAAGCAGAATAACTTTATTAAACTGTCTAATTTTATAAGACAATTTAGCTAATATATTTTTTTACCAAAATTTTACTTACATCTATCTCCAAAATATAAGATAATAACTTACATTCTCATTTACGAATAATTATCATATGGCTATTTTAATGCCTTATCCAAATTGGAGTCTTACAATGAGCAAATTCCTTAAAATACAATGTGCATGCATATTTGCTGCCGTATTTGCTTTCTCGACAAATGTTCGAGCAGAAACTATTACCGATGTAGCTGGCAGAACAGTTGAGATACCTAAAAAAGTAGAAAGAGTGCTATTAGGTGAAGGACGTATGATCTATAGTATGGCGATTTTGGATAAAGATGATCCTACTAAGCGTGTAATCGGTTGGCAAGGTGAATTAAAAACAAGTGATACCAATGGTTATAATGCTTATTTAAAAAAATACCCTCATATCAAAGATATTCCTTTAATTGGTCAAACATCTGAAGCAAGTGTTAATCCAGAAACAGTGATCTCTTTACAACCTGATATAGCTATTTTCGGAATTGCAGGGCATGGCCCAGGTGTTACTAACCCATTAGTAGAAAAATTACAAAGCGCAGGTGTACCTGTGGTATTTATTGATTTTCGCCAACATCCTATGAAGAATACTATTCCAAGTATCAAAATATTAGGTAAAGTATTACATCGTGAAGAAGCAGCTAATAAATATTTAGCTTTTTATGAAAAGCACTTAAAACGTATTCAAGATCGTGTTGCTAAAATTCCGGCTAATGAAAGAACAACCGTATTTATTGAAATGTTACCTGAAGTAAAATCTCCTACTTGCTGTCATACTGCGGGCAAAGGTAACTTTGGTGAGTTTATTGAGGCAGCAGGCGGCCATAATATTGCAGCTGATATTTTACCTGCAGTAATTGGTGAAATTAGTTTAGAGCATGTTATTAGTGTTGATCCAAAAGTTTATATCATGAGTGGTACAGGTACTAATGATGTTAAATTAGGATTAAAAGAAGGTTTAGGTGTTACTAAAGAAAATGCCGCACAAAGTTTAAAGCGTTTAACTACTCGCACAGGGGTTAACGCATTAACAGCTGTTTCTAGCATCGACAACACCCATGGTATTTGGCATAATTTCTACAATTCACCTTATAATATTATTGCCATTGAGGCTTTTGCTAAATGGTTCTATCCAGATTTATTTAAGGATGTAGATGTGCAAGAAACTTTCAATGAGCTACAAGAGTTTTTACCAGTGGATATTCAAGGAACATATTGGGTTGATCTTAAGGACGCTTCATGACAGATAGCGTTCTGGCACAACCAGCATCAGTAGTCTATCGTTACAAGCAAATTATTGCAAAAAGAGTTTTCTGGCTAGTAGTGTTACTACTAGCCATTATTGCTTCCTTATTGGTAGATTTATCCTTAGGTTCATCTGGTTTAGGATTTACAGATTTACTTAATATTCTATTTAATGCACAGTCTGCACCTAAAACACAGCAGATTATTATTTGGGATATTCGTTTACCTCAAGCCTTGATGGCTATTTTAGTGGGTGCTGCCTTAGGGTTAGCGGGGGCAGAAATGCAAACAGTCTTAAATAACCCGTTAGCCAGTCCTTTTACATTAGGTGTATCTCATGCTGCGGCTTTTGGTGCAGCTTTAGGTTTTGTATTAAATATTGGTATTCCTGGTGTTCATCCTAAGTGGATAGTAGCAGGTAATGCTTTTGTGTTTGCTTTATTTGCGACTATGTTGTTGGATGTATTAGCACGTTGGCGACAAGCTAATACTAATGTGATTGTTCTGTTTGGTATTGCGATTGGCTTTACTTTTAGTGCACTGGTGGCACTGTTACAATACATAGCAACAGCCGAAGCATTGCAGGCATTGGTATTTTGGACTTTAGGTAGTATGTCCCGTGCTGATTGGCAAAATATCAGTATTTTAGCTATAGCGTTAGCAGTTGCTTTTCCTTTCTCTATGTTAGCGGCTTGGAAGTTAACGGCATTACGTTTAGGTGAAGATAGGGCCGCTAGTTTTGGTATTAATATTAAACGATTACGTTTGGCTAGTTTATTTAGAATCAGTGTGTTATCAGGTTTAGCAGTAGCCTTTGTGGGAACGATTGGTTTTATTGGTTTAGTAGGCCCCCATATTGCACGTATGTTATTTGGTGAGGATCATCGTTTTTACTTACCTGCCAGTGCTTTATCAGGTGCTCTTATTCTTTCATTAGCATCCGTTGTATCAAAGAATATGATACCGGGGGTATTAATTCCTGTAGGTATTATTACTTCTTTAATAGGCATTCCTTTCTTTTTAGCTATTATCTTCCGTACGACTTCTGGAGGTCGTGGGTGAGTGATTTATTGATTAAGTCGCTCAGCGTTTCTTACGGTCGGCGACAAGTTATCGAGAACCTTTCGGTTGAACATATTAATGCAGGTGAAGTAACCGCACTGTTAGGCCCTAATGGTAGTGGTAAGTCTACTTTATTAAAGGCAATGGCTGGTCTTAATTCAGCTACAGGAGAGGTGATCTTTAATGGACAAGATTTAGTTACTGCTCATTTTTCTGAGCGTGCTAAACAGGTTGTTTATTTACCACAAAGTTTACCTGCTAGTGTCCATTTGCGTGCTTTTGAGTCAATGTTAGTGGCACGTAAAGCTTCTCATAGTGAAAGTACCCAAGAAGTTATCGAAGAAGCAATGGCCTTGCTCGAGAAGTTAGGTATTGAAGAGTTAGGTATGCGCTATCTTGACCAGCTTTCAGGTGGTCAAAAACAATTAGTAGGATTGGCACAGGCACTTATTCGCAAGCCGAAAGTATTATTACTGGATGAACCTTTAAGTGCATTAGATCTTAATCATCAGTTTCATGTGATGGATGTTATTAAACAAGAAACAAAAGAGCGAGATATAGTAACGGTTATTGTATTGCACGATATCAATATTGCACTACAACATACTGATTATGTATTGATGCTTAAAGATGGGCGATTAGTAACCAGTGGTATTCCAGATCAAGTGATTACCCCAGAAGTACTTGCTGAAGTGTATGGTGTGCAGGGTAGAGTAGAACATTGCTCTCGTGGTAAGCCACATGTAATGATTGATGGTTTAGTCAATCAGCATTAATAAAGTTGGGGTAATTTACTAGCAAAAGCTTGTTCATATTCTTTTATAAAATATTGCCATTCTTGTTGGTTAAGTAAAGAATGGCGTTTTATTTTGGGAATATCATGTAATGCAGCTTCTTTTGCAGTCAATCGGCCTTTTACTTTTTCCAGATCTAATAAAGCGGTTTCAACAATAAGTTGACCATCTTTGTTCACTGTTTTTACAAAAATATGTTTACCGTAAAGGCTACCATGTTGTAAGCGGTTTTTATGGAGTCTAGCCAACATTTGAGCAGTCTTTGTTAGTACTATGTCAGTCGTTTCTGGAAGGTATTGTTGTTGTCTTTGTAAGGTTAACCAACTATCTAATTCAATAAAATCTTGTAGTGCTTCGGTTACTAAAATAGCTTTATCTCCAGATACCCCACAATAAACAACTTGGGGAATATTAATTTGAGCTTTAGATAATGCACAGTAAGCTTTATATTCACGAATGATAGTGGCTTGTCCAAAAGGATGAAAAAAATCACGGTATATATGTTTTTCTTGGCGTTTAATATATAAGGTTTTACCTTGATCATCTATGGCACGTAAAACACCACTTTCGCCACCCCGACGTTGATTAGGAAGTTCTACCCACTCTCCTGAAATACTCCACCAATGCTCAAAGTTTTTTCCTGCGCTATCAAAGGAAGGGATGATCATCTTAACTCTCATAAAAGTAATGTTGGGTATATTATAGACAAATAATTTATATAAGATATAAGTATTAAAAAAGGATTCTGATAAATTAAAGACTCAAAAGTAACTTTATAAAATAATTAAGTTAATATTGTCGAGCTAGGGGAATCGTCAGTATACTACTCTCCTTCATGAGTGAGGAAGATTTAGTGTTATTTAATGTAGTGTGGATTCGCGATAATAAAACTTTGATTGAGTATTGTAGTCAATGGCAACAATTACCCTTTATTACGTTAGATACTGAATTCTTACGAGAAACGACTTTTTATCCTATAGCGGGACTGATACAGCTTAGCGATGGGAAAACACCTTATTTAATAGATCCTCTTACCATTTCGGATTGGTCTGCGTTTTCTCAATTACTACAAAGCAAACAAGTAATAAAAGTATTACATGCGTGTTCAGAAGATTTAGAGTTATTATTTCAACTGACAGGTGTAATTACTGAACCTGTGTTTGATACGCAAGTGGCCGCTGCTTTTTTAGGCATGGGAATAACTTTAGGTTATTCTCCATTAGTTAATCAATTATTGAACAAAGAAATAAGTAAGGAAGAAAAACGTTCAGATTGGTTGCAACGTCCTTTATCATCAGAGCAAGAGCAGTATGCGGCAGCTGATGTGATGTATTTAATAGAGCTATATCATTATTTTGTTAGTCACTTATCTGCTGAGAAACAACATTGGCTTTATGAAGACACTAAAGAATTGGCTGAGAGTTATGCTAAAGTACCTGATTTCCAAACATTGTATAAAGAATCAAGGCAAGCTTGGCGTTTATCAAGACAACAATTGGCTGTCTTAAAAGCCCTTTATGCTTGGCGAGAAGAGCAGGCAAGAGCACAAAATATTGCAAGAGGGCGTTTATTAAAAGACAACAGTCTATTAATGATGGCTAAATATCAACCTAGCAATTTAGTGGCGTTAGCAAAGATACCTGAAGTTCATCCAAGGACTTTACGTAAAGAGGGTAATGCTCTTTTAGGAGTTATTCAGCAAGCCGCTAAAATTTCTCAAGAAAATTGGCCGCAACGAGTAGATAGGCCGTTATCAGTAAATAGTGGCAAGTTGGCTAAAGAGCTAAAAAAAATAGTGCAGCAAAAAGCTACAGAGTTGAATATTTGTCCTGAATTGTTATGGCGTAAAAGGATTATTGAAAAAATATTATATTCAGTTCAAGCTAACAAGGATTATCAGTTACCTGATAGTTTAAAAGGTTGGCGTAAAGAAATATTATCTGACATTTTATTACAAGCATTAAATTAAACAGAGCTTAAAATTATGGCAATAGAAAAACGTATTTGTTCTATTTTTAAAAGTCCACGTAAGAATGAAATGTATTTATATGTGGATAAAAAAGAGGGATTAGAACGGGTTCCAGAAGAGTTATTAAGTGTATTTGGTAAGCCACAACCTGTATTTGATTTATTACTTACTCCTCAACGTAAACTTGCACGAGAAGATATTGTCCAAGTTTTAGCTAATATAGAACAACAAGGTTTTCATTTGCAAATGCCACCTCCTCCTGAAGAAGATGAGTTAATGAGTTTACCTGATGAATTATTGAGGTTTAATGATCCACTATGAATAAGTTGTTAATTATTGATAAAGACTATCCAGCCTATATTCCATTAGTAGAGAAAAAATATCCTGATTGTCAGTTATTTGCTAGTAATGAAGTAGCTTCTTTGCAAGAGGTTGCCAATCATTGTGATATTTGGCTGGGTTCTCCCAATCAATGTGCAGACTTATTAAGAGAAGGGGTTAAAACACCAAAATGGATTCAGTCAGTTTTTGCAGGCATTACTCCTTTGATGGCTAAGGATTTGCCTAAAGATTATATGCTAAGTCGTGCCGTAGGCGTATTTGATCAGTTGATGGCTGAGTATGTATTAACATACATGTTGGCTAATGAGCGACAAGTATTACAAAGGTATGCCGCACAACAAAAACAACACTGGTTGCTTGACCAACCAACAACTTTACATGGTAAGCAAGTATTAATTGTAGGTGCTGGTACTATTGGTACAGGTGTTGCCAAGTTTCTTAAACCGTTTGGTGTAAAGATTTTCGGTATTGCTACTACAGAGAGAGAGCTACCACCTTTTGAGAAAGTAGGCGCATTAAAAGATTTAGCAAATTATGTATCCACAGCTGATTATGTAATCAGTTTATTACCTGATACGCCTAATACACAGAATATTTTTGATGCTAAGATTTTTTCAAAAATGAAACAAGGTTCGGTGTTTATAAATGCAGGGCGAGGTACATCAATTGTTGATGAGGAACTTATTATCGCTTTAGATAAAGGACATCCCAGTTTAGCAATATTGGATGTATTTAGAACAGAACCTTTACCTGCAAACCATTTATTTTGGCATGTACCTAATTTATTAATCACAGAACATACAGCTGCTATCGGTATACCAACATTAGTTTTTGATTTATTTAATCATAATTTAGAGCGTTTCCAAAAGCAACAGCCATTGCTTGGACAAGTAGATTTTAGACAGGAGTATTAATGGCTAGGGCAGTTTTTAAGAAAAGTTTTTTGCATCCTCGTTACTGGTCATTATGGCTAGGTTTGGGATTGTTATGGCTTATTATTCAATTGCCTTTTAGTTGGTTACGTAACTTAGGTGCAAGTATAGGGCGTCTTCTTTATTATTTTGCCAAGAGTCGACGGACAATAGTATTACGTAATTTAGAATTGTGTTTTCCTGAGATGACATCTGATGAGCGTATTGCTATTACGAAGCAAAATTTTGCTGCTATGGGTATTGCTTTCTTTGAAATGGCGATTAGCTGGTGGTGGCCTAAAAAGAAGTTTGCCAAATTAGCTAAAAAAATTGATGGTTTAGAATATTTACAAAAAGAGCATGAAGCTGGCAATGGTGTATTGTTAATGTCATTACACTTTACTACCCTAGAAATAGGTGCTGCGTTATTGAGTACGGTTTACCCTATGAATGGTATGTACCGTCAGCATAAAAATAAGTTGTTTGATTATATTCAAAAAGCAGGACGAGAAACTTATAATCTACAGGGTGAAGCAATTGAGCGTGATGATATTAAAACCATGCTTAAAGTAATGCGTTCAGGAGGAACGATTTGGTATGCACCAGATCAAGATTATGGTCCAAAGCAAAGTATTTTTGTACCTTTATTCGGTATTCCTACAGCTACAGTAACAGCCACTAGTAAATTCGCCCGTTTAGGTAAGGCAAAAGTAATCCCTTTTGTGCAGAAGCCTTTAGCTGATGGTAGTGGCTATCATCTGATAATTTATCCACCTTTGGATAATTTCCCAAGTGAGTCAGAAGAGGTAGATTGTCTAACCATCAATCAATGGGTAGAGAAGTGTGTTACAGAGCAGATAGATCAATATCTGTGGGCTCATCGCCGTTTTAAAACACGACCTGCAGGTGAAACATCACTTTATAAAAAGAAGTGATGAAATTTATAGAAAAAATAAAGATTTTTTAGTTTTAGGGAATATGAAGTATACAAGGATATAGTATAATAAACGGTTAAGGTTCATCGATGATTTTTTCAGGCTAATCAATCCTGTAAAATGAGTCAATAAGAAGAGGCTTAGTAGTCATATAAGCTGATTATAAATAAACGATTAACAATCTATAACAGGATTGTGAATTTCACAGCTTTCAAAAGAAGCTTTACTATAGAGACTGGAGCAAGCTATGCAAGATCTTGATCCCATAGAAACAAAAGAATGGGTTGATTCCCTGGAGTCAGTGGTTGAGAACGAAGGTGAAGAACGTGCTCAATACCTGATGACTAGAATGGGTGAGTGGGCGACACGCAATGGTGTAAAACTGCCTTATTCGATTAATACACCTTATCGTAATACGATTCCATTAACTGAAGAACCACCATTACCTGGTGATATGTTTATGGAGCGTCGTATCCGTTCATTAGTCCGTTGGAATGCAATGGCAATGGTGGTACGTGCGAACCGTAAAGATCCTGATCTGGGTGGACATATTGGTAGTTTTGCTTCCAGTGCAACGCTTTATGATGTTGGTTTTAACTATTTCTTTAAAGGCCCTACCGAAGAACATGGTGGTGACTTGGTATTTTTCCAAGGCCATACTGCTCCAGGTATTTATGCTCGTGCATTTATTGAGGGTCGTTTAACTGAAGAACAATTAGATAATTATCGTCAAGAAGTGGGTGGTAAAGGTTTATCTTCTTATCCACATCCTTGGTTAATGCCAGATTTTTGGCAATTCCCAACCGTATCTATGGGGTTAGGGCCAATCCAAGCTATTTACCAAGCTCGCTTTATGAAGTATTTAGAACACCGTGGTTTTATTACACCAGGTAAACAAAAAGTTTGGTGTTTTATTGGTGATGGTGAAACAGATGAGCCAGAAACTTTAGGTGCTATTTCTTTAGCGGGCCGTGAAAAGTTAGATAACCTTATTTTCGTGATTAACTGTAACTTACAGCGTTTAGATGGCCCTGTACGCGGTAACGGTAAAATCATTCAAGAACTTGAAGGTGTATTCCGCGGTGCTGGTTGGAATGTAAATAAAGTAATTTGGGGTCGTTTATGGGATCCTTTATTTGCTAAAGATAAAGATGGTTTATTGCAACGCCGTATGGAAGAAGTAGTAGACGGTGATTATCAAAACTATAAAGCTAAAGATGGCGCTTTCGTCCGTAAGCATTTCTTTGGTGCTTATCCTGAACTGTTAGATATGGTTAAGGATATGAGTGATGATGATATTTGGGCATTAAATCGTGGTGGTCATGATCCATTTAAAGTTTATGCTGCTTATCATCAAGCTGTAAATCATGTTGGTCAACCAACTGTAATTTTAGCTAAGACTATTAAAGGTTATGGTATCTTAGGTACAGCAGGTCAAAATACTGCACATAATGATAAGAAATTAACTGATGCAGTTATTAAAAACTTCCGTGACAAGTTTGATGTGCCTGTATCTGATAAGGATATTGGAAATATTCCATTCTTCCGTCCAGATGAAGATAGCCCTGAAATTAAATATATTCGCGCCCGTCGTGAAGCATTAGGTGGTTATGTTCCTAGTCGTCGTACTAAGAGTATTAGTATTCCAACGCCATCGTTAGATACCTTGAAAGCTATTTTAGATGGTTCAGGTGATCGTGAAATCTCTACGACTATGTCATTTGTACGTATTCTTGCACATTTAGTGAAAGATAAAGATTTAGGTAGTCGTATTGTTCCTATCGTCCCTGATGAGGCACGTACTTTTGGTATGGAAGGTATGTTCCGTCAATTGGGTATTTACTCTTCTGTGGGTCAATTATATGAACCAGTAGATAAAGACCAAGTGATGTTCTATCGTGAAGATAAGAAAGGTCAAATTTTAGAAGAAGGTATTAACGAAGCGGGTGCAATGTCTTCGTGGATTGCGGCAGGTACTTCTTACAGTACGCATAACCAACCCATGTTACCATTCTATGTGTTCTATTCAATGTTTGGTTTCCAACGTATCGGTGACTTAGCTTGGGCAGCGGGTGATAGCCGTGCACATGGTTTCTTAATTGGTGGTACTTCAGGTCGTACAACGTTAAATGGTGAAGGCTTACAGCACGAAGATGGTCATAGCCATATTCTTGCAGGCACTATTCCTAACTGCCGTAGTTATGATCCTACTTATGCTTATGAGTTAGCAGTTATCATCCGCCAAGGTATTAAAGAAATGGTGGAAGAAGGTAAGAGCATTTTCTATTACCTAACTGTATTAAACGAAAACTATATTCAACCTGCTTTACCTAAAACTAAAGGTGTTGAAGAAGCGATTGTGAAAGGTATGTACTTATTAGAAGCTGATAAGTCTAAATCTAAACAACGTGTACAACTTTTAGGAGCTGGTTCTATTTTACGTGAAGTACGTGCTGCTGCTGAGATTCTTCGTAAAGAATTTAAAGTGGCTGCTGATGTATGGAGCGTACCAAGCTTTAATGAATTACGTCGTGATGGATTAGAGGTTGAACGTTGGAATCGTTTACACCCAACGGCTAAACCTAAGAAAGCTTATATCACTGAGTGTCTAGAAAAAGCACAAGGTCCAGTTATTGCTTCAACAGATTATATGAAGTTATTGGCTGATCAAGTACGTCAATGGGTACCTACTGATTATAAAGTGTTAGGTACTGATGGTTTTGGACGTAGTGATAGTCGTGCTAACTTGCGTAACTTCTTTGAAGTAGATCGTCACTGGATTGTAGTGGCTGCATTAGAAGCCCTAGCAGCGCGTGGTGAGATCAAACCAAAAGTGGTGGCTGATGCGATTAAGCAGTTTGGCATTGATCCAGAAAAAACTAATCCACTTGATTGCTAATGGCTACGGAATAGGAGAATACAAATGAGTGAAACTATTCACGTACCCAATATTGGCGGAGAAGGCGAAGTTATTGAGATACTTGTTAAGGTTGGTGATCGTATTGAAGCCGAACAAAGCATTGTAACTCTTGAATCAGCCAAAGCCAGTATGGAAGTACCCTGCTCAAAGGCTGGGGTAGTGAAAAAGATTCTATTTAAAATGGGTGACACCTTAAAAGAAGGTGACCCTATGATTGAATTAGAAGCTGAGGGCGGTTCAGAAGTCAAGCAAGAAGAGCCTGCTAAAGAGCAAAAAGCGGAACCTAAACAAGAAGCTAAAGCAGAACCAAAAGAGGCTGCTCAGAAACCAGCGGCAAAATCTAAAGGTGGTGTCGAGCAAATCAATGTGCCTAACATTGGTGGCGAAGGTGAAGTAATTGAGATTCTTGTTAAAGTGGGTGATCGTGTTGAGGCTGAGCAAAGCATTGTTACCTTAGAATCTGCTAAGGCCAGTATGGAAGTACCTACCCCTAAAGCAGGTATTGTTAAGAAACTTCTATTCAAAATGGGTGACTCACTAAAAGATGGTGACCCAATGCTTGAGTTAGAAGTTGAGGGTGATGTTGCACCTGCTACAGCTGAACCTGCTAAGCAAGACACAGCCCCAGCGGCAGCACCTAAAGCTGCTGCACAAGCGCCAGCTACTAAAGGTGGTGTAGAACAAATTAATGTGCCTAATATCGGTGGTGAAGGCCAAGTAATTGAAATATTGGTAAAAGTAGGTGATAGCGTTGAGGCTGAACAAAGTATTGTGACGCTAGAGTCAGCTAAAGCCAGTATGGAAGTACCTACTCCTAAAGCAGGTATTGTTAAGAAGCTTCTATTTAAAATGGGCGATTCATTGAAAGATGGTGACCCTATGATTGAATTAGAGGTGGCAGGTAGCGCAGCTCCTGTAGCAGAATCTGTAAAAGAAGCTACTAGTTCACAAGCGAGTGCTCCAGCAGCTAAAGCAACACCTGCATCTGTTAGTGCGCCTACAGGTGCTCCAGCAGGTAATAGTGCTAAAGTGCATGCAGGCCCTGCAGTACGTATGGTTGCTCGTGATTTTGGGGTGGATTTAGGTTTAGTAACACCTACAGGGCCACGTGGACGTATTCTAAAAGAAGATGTACAAAATTTTGTTAAGCAACAGTTACAACAGCCTAAAGCTGCTGCAGGTGCAGTGACAGGTGGTAGTGGTATTCCGCCAATCCCTGAAGTAGATTTCAGTCGCTTTGGTGAGATAGAAGAAGTAGCAATGACTCGCTTAATGCAAATCGCCGCTGTAAATTTGCATCGTAGTTGGGTTAATGTACCACATGTTACTCAGTTCGATCAGTCTGATATTACTGAACTTGAAGCATTCCGTGTGGCGCAAAAAGCATTAGGAGATAAGAAAGGGGTTAAGTTAACCTTGTTACCTTTCTTAATTAAGGCATGTGCATACTTATTGTTAGAGATGCCAGACTTTAATAGTTCATTAGCACCTAGTGGTAAAGCGCTTATTCGTAAGAAATATGTACATGTAGGCTTTGCAGTGGATACTCCAGATGGCTTATTAGTACCTGTTATTCGTAATGCAGATAAGAAGAGCTTATTTGAGCTTGCTCAAGAAGCTGCTGATTTAGCTGCTAAAGCACGTGATAAGAAGTTAAAACCAGACGAAATGCAAGGTGCTTGTTTCACTATTTCTAGTTTAGGTCATATTGGTGGTACGGGTTTCACTCCTATCGTTAATGCGCCTGAGGTAGCTATTCTTGGTGTTAATAAAGCAACCATGCAACCAGTTTGGGATGGTAAAGCCTTCCAACCACGTTTGATGTTGCCATTATCATTATCCTACGATCACCGTGTGATTAATGGTGCAGCAGCAGCTCGCTTTACTAAACGTTTAGCGGATGTATTAGCTGATATTCGCTCAATGTTACTTTAAACATAAGTAGCTATAAAAAGCCCCTCATTAGAGGGGCTTTTTTATGAATAATAAATAATAGTTTTGGCTACAGTATTTGATATATTTTTAGAAAGTAACTTTGTTGGCTGTGGGTTCAATTGCAGATCCAAATTTATCGACACAATTAGGGCTAGAAGTAACACCTCCAGAGATTGGAGCAAATACAGTTGAGCAATGATAAATCTCACCATTATTTTTGTTTTTTACATCATATTCAATAGTAGATACACCATTTTTTCTATTACCAATAATAAACTCATGTTCTTGTAACCCGATTGAACGTGCAGTGGCCTTTCTTAAATTTGATTCAGAGAAAGAATTTGAGCAACCGATTAGTGTTAGAAATAGTATTAATGCTATAGTTTTTTTCATTAATTATACCTTTGCCATTGTTAAAGAAAAAATTAGGGGGGCAATATACGGTTATTAATACTAAGTTGCAATAATATTTCCAATGAGATTAGTTTTCATAAAAAAATACTTGTATTTAGAAAATTGCTAGTATAATAGCCATCCTGAAGGTCAATTGACTTTATCAGTGTTAGTGTTAAGTAGAAGGTTCAAAAGTGCAAGAAGCTACACGTTTATTTATGTACGGTAAAATCCATCGCTGTCGTGTGACTGAGGCGAATTTGGATTATGTGGGTTCTATTACCATTGACCCATTACTACTAGAGGCCAGTGGTATTTTGCCTTACACCCAAATTGATGTGGTGAATATTACCAATGGTAATCGCCTACAGACATATGTTATTCCAGGTACTAAGGGGGCTGGTGAAATTTGTTTAAACGGTGCTGCCGCCCATTTATTTAATAAAGGGGACTTGGCCATTTTAATGGCGTATGAACAATGCCCCGTAAGTCAATTAGTAGGTCGTAAATCAAAAGCAGTAATGGTCGATGATAATAATCAGATTACTGAGATTTTTACTTACGAAACACCAAGTATGGAGCAACTAGCAGCAGGTGAAGTGCCTAGCCGTGCCCATGAACGTTACTCAGAGAAAATATTAGCTCATTAATTATTTCCTGAGCTAATATTTATTCTTTGATTATTGCTACTACCTGCACGGAGTAGGAGTGATATTAATATTCCTTACCTAGCTTTTGTGTTTGTTGATGTAAGAGATGGGCTTTCCAAGCTTGAACATGTTCTAAAGAGGACTAATAGGAAAAGAGTAATCTCTTGATCGTTTTCTGTAATGGATTAGAAGTCTAAGCAGCCAAACGCATTAAAGGCTAATCCCCTTAATTGGTTGGCTAATTCATTATAATAGTAATCTAATTGTTTTACTTTTGCTTTAAAAATAACAATATGCATAGTTAACTTAATAGTTTTTCTAATAGCCAATTACCTGCCATGCCTAGTTTTCTCTTTCTAGACCAAACCACATCAATAGACATATTGTAAGGCCAACCAGATACTTTTAATTCAGTGAGCTGATTTTTAGCAAAATTTTTAACGAGTTCGTGAGGAAGCTCAGCCCAACCAAAACCTTCCACAACCATTTCTAATACTAATAAGTAGTTAGAAGCTGACCAGTAGATAGTAGGATTGATAATATCAAATAGGTGATTAAGGGGTAACTCATCAGTGGATGAGGTTGTTTTGACATGAATTAGGCGATATTGAGATAGTTGTTCATAGGATATTTTTGTGAGGTGTGCTAGAGGATGAGTTTTAGCTACAAATAATCCAAAATCCACTTGGTGTGGAATAGTAGTGTGAGCAATATCAGGCGCATAGTGTGACTGGGTGATTAGTAACCCTAAATCAGCTCGCCCAGTACTGACTAAATTTAGAATATCATCGTGTTCTGCCACAATACATTCAAACTCTAACTCTGGGTAGTTTTGGTCAAGCTCTCTTAAGCAGTTTGTGTATTGTTCGGCCTGATAGGTATCTGATAAAGCAAGCGTTAATTGAGGTTCTAAGCCACTAGCTAATTGGTAAGCCATTCTATTAAGCTGATCGGATGCACTAAAGACATTTTCAGCATAACTCAGTAGTTTTTTTCCTGCTTCAGTCAATGTAGGGTGGCGATTTTGTCGATCAAATAAAGAAACCCCTAAATCAATTTCTAATTTAGCAATTGCTTCACTGATGGTTGATTGGCTTTTTCCTAATTTTCTCGCAGCTGCGCTAAATGAACCAAGTGCAGCGGCTTGGGTAAAGGCTTCTAATAATTCTAATGAAAAATACATATCGGTTTTCCCGATGAAAACTAACTTAATCTTATTATATATCCGATTATAATATACGCCTATAGATAAATGAGTAATATAAGGTTGCAAATATGATGAGTTCTGTTATTTATGATTCCACGAGAAGAAGTGGCAAAGAGCGTGCTTTTCATGCATTGCTGTTTGAGGTCATTGCTACTTTAATTACTGCACCGACAGCCGCTTGGTTAATGGGGCATTCGATTATTAAAATGGGCGCATTAACTATTATGTTTGCTGCCATCGCGGCATTATGTAATGTGGTGTTTAATTTTTTGTTCGACTTAGCACAACGACGTATGTGTTTTAAACGAACGGTTAAAGTGAGATTATTACATGCTACATTGTTTGAGATAAGTTTAATTGGTGTTTTGGTGCCAGTAGCTGCATGGTGGTTATCAGTAGGATGGGTTGAAGCATTTTTACTTGATATTGGATTTACATTGTTCTTTTTACCTTATACTTTTGTTTATAACTATGTTTATGATGAGATACGAGAGTATTTATTTAAAAGAAAAATGATGAAGCAGCAACTTGATATAAAAGTGTTACCATAATAAGACTAACCGATTAAATACAAGTTAATTAAACAGAGTAAAATCCTTAACTGAAGTTTTAAGTTGAGGATTTTTATTATGTCATGTAAACAATTAACAAAAGTAGATTTAGCTAATTTGTCTCCTAGTTTAGAAAAGGTGATCTTTGGTATGGGGTGTTTTTGGGGGGTAGATCGATTATTTTGGCAACAAGAAGGAGTTTTAGGGACAGCCGTTGGTTATGCAGGTGGACATACTTTAAATCCTACTTATGAAGAAGTATGTAGAGGTAATACAGAACATGCAGAGGTTGTATTAGTTGTTTATGATCCTGAAGTTATTTCTTTTGATGAATTATTAAAAATATTTTGGGAAAATCATGATCCTACCCAAGGTATGCGTCAAGGTAATGATATTGGTAGTCAATATCGTTCAGTTATTTATTGTACTTCTGAAGTACAATTACAAAAAGCTTTTGCAAGTAAGCAAGCTTATCAACAACAGCTTAGTTTAAAAGGCTTCCGAGCTATCACCACGGAAATTAAAGAAGCACCAGAGTTCTATTTTGCAGAAGAATACCATCAGCGATATTTACAAAAAAATCCAAATGGTTACTGTGGATTAAAGGGAACAGGTGTGGAATGTGTATCTTAATTTGTGGGAGCAATATTATAGGTAACAATTAATGTGAGAAAAGGTAACAATCATTGAGTATTAAAAATTGGAGTTTTCTAAATAAGTCTTTAACTTATTGATATATATCAATATCTATTTTTTGGCATGGTTTGTGCTTTTATATAATTACAAGAAAAACAATAACAGAGTGATAATATGAAAATTAGTTTAGCGGTTAAATAAGAATTATAAAACGCATCATTAAAATAAGAATTATAAGAGTGGTATCAATCAAGAAGGGGGCTTAGCCCCCTTTAGTATTTTTGCAACTTCCGTTTCTAGCTATAAATCAGTTAATATCTTTTTAGAATATAAAAAACTACATGTACTGATTAATTGATTCATTATCGACGAAACATAGAAAGAAAATATAAACCTATGAAAATAATCATATGTTTAATAATGATTGTAATGGCATTTGGGATATTATCTTATCAGTTAATAGCATCATCAAAAGACAAGAAAATATAATAAAGAAGTTCTGGTAATTACATAGAGTAATTACCAGAAGTATAGAAAGGATTAAACCTTAGCACGTGCTTTGTATTCGTTAGTACGTGTATCGATTTCGATATAGTCACCGATTTCACAAAACTCAGATACTTTTAATTCATAGCCAGTATTTAAACGTGCTACTTTCATTACTTTACCAGAAGTATCACCACGTACTGCTGGTTCCGTATAGGCGATTTGGCGAACGATGGTAGTTGGTAGTTCAACAGAGATTACGCGACCATCATAAAATACTGCTTCACAAACGTCTTGAATGCCATCTTCAATAAAATGAACAGCATCACCTAAGTCGTCTCTTTCTACTTCGTATTGGTTGTATTCATTGTCCATAAATACAAAGTTAGGATCAGCAAAGTATGAATAAGTTACTTCTTTACGTTCTAGAATGATAGGTTCTAATTTATCATCTGCTTTGTAAACATTTTCAGTAACAGCACCTGTTAAAATGTTTTTTAACTTCATTTTTACAACAGCAGCATTGCGGCCTGATTTATTAAATTCGGTTTTTTGCACAACCCATGGTGCATCATTAATATTCATTACTTGGCCAGCACGAAATTCTTGAGCGGTTTTCATTAGGATATCCGTTAATTTATCTGATTAGTACTTTATATAAAATTTTAGAACTGCCTATGATAGCCAATTTTTATAAAGTTTGGCTAGTTTTGTGATCAAATCTGTAACAGTTTTTTGCTTTTTTGCCCAATTTATTGCCTGTTTTTGTAGTTTAGGTAGGTGTTGTTGATAGTTTAGCCAACTATTAGCGAGATTTTGTTGTTTATTCCAAGCAAACCACCAATCAATAGTGGCCTGTTTTTCATTAGCAGTTAAATCTGTTAAATAGTAATCGAGAAAAGCGTTTAATTTTGTTAAATGAGCATCTTCTTGTTGTGGATAAATATGCCATAACATGGGCTTACCAGCATATTGAGCTCTAATAAAAGAGTCTTCACCTCTAATAAGATTATAATTTGTACACCACAGTAATTTATCAAAATCCTCTTGATTTACAAAAGGAATAATTTGAATAGTGAGAGCGTCTTTGTGGTATTGGTAACCAGCAACTAATGATGAACTATCGATATTTAAATAATCAGCAAGGTTATTTAATAAAGGTGTTTGGGGGATTAGTAAGTGATATTGCTTATTACTTTTTTGTAAAATATCTAACCACTCAGATAGTGCATGATTAGCATAGCTGAATAGTAATATTAAATAGTGATCTGGTTGTTTTATAACACCTAATTGGCTTAAAAACTGTTGTTGACGGTTAGTATCATTTTGAAATTGCTCTGCTTGTTCAAGTAAGTTTTTTTCTCTGATGACACTGCCCGTTTCTTCTAAACCTGTAAAAAAGAAGTATTTATTAAGATTATTAGATTGTGGTGAAGATAGGGCATGAAAATCAATAGACCACCTTTCATAGGTTAGATATTCTAAATTTAACCATAAAATGGCTTTATTAGCTGTTTGCATAGCTTGTTGGTAAGCTGCCGGAATATTACAGGCAAAAGCTTCTATTACAATATCAGCAGGTTCAACAGGTTGCCATTGATTGTCCCAATACCTAATTTCAATATTAGCAATTGTTTGTACTTCTAATTGTGGATCTATAAGGTTACAGAGTTTTTGAAAGCTATTTAGATCGTCTACCCATAATCTAACTTGTTGTTTGTGTTCATTAGTAAGCTGTCTTGCTAAACGCCAACAAACACCAATATCACCATAGTTATCAATGACACTACAAAAAATATCCCATTTAGTGTTAGTAGGGAACTTATCCATTAAGCAATACGTTGAAATTTTAAATCCCAAACACCATGCCCCAAACGTTCACCCCGTGTTTCAAATTTAGTTTTGGGTCTTTCTTCTGGTCGAGGAACATAGGTATTGTCTGTAGCCAGATTTTTATAACCCTCTGCTGCACACATTACTTCTAGCATATGTTCTGCATAAGGTTGCCAATCAGTTGCCATATGAAAAACACCGCCTACTTTGAGTTTACTTCTAACTAGTTGAGCAAATTCAGGTTGTACAATACGGCGTTTATGGTGACGTTTCTTATGCCAAGGATCAGGGAAAAAGAGTAATAAGCGATCTAGGCTATTGTCAGCAATGCAATTATTGAGTGCCTCGATGGCATCACAGTTAAAGACTCGAACATTATTGAGTTGTTTATCTTGTAGGATAGTGATTAAAGCACCTACACCAGGTTTATGTACTTCGATACCTATAAAATCTTGCTCGGGTGCTTGTTCTGCCATTGTACAGAGCGATTGTCCCATGCCAAAGCCAATCTCTAAAGTAACGGGTGCTGTTCTTTTATAGATTTGTCGGTAATCTAAAAGTCCTTGTTCTAACTCTAGCCCAAAATCTTTCCAGCCTGTTTCAATAGCTTGTTTTTGCCCATGAGTCATTCGGCCTGCACGTATCACAAAGCTTTTAATAGTACGAAGTGGTGTGGTTGTTTCTGTCATATAATTACTAAAGTAGGGAGCTATAATATTAGGCGGGTATTTTATAGCATAAAAATGGAAACGCTACTTTTTTAAGTTATTATATAAGAAAAGGATTCTTTAGAATAATTAAAAGGCTAGATAACTAGCCTTTTACGAGGGTTAAAACTAGACTTGAAACAGTTACTTTCGAGCAACAAGTCCTAGTACTAGTGTTACAACAAAAACCACTAAGAATATATAGAAAAGAATTTTTGCTATTCCTGCCGCACCTGCAGCAATACCACCAAACCCAAATAATGCGGCAACAATAGCGATAATAAAGAAAATAATAGCATATCTAAGCATGGTTATACCTCATTGTAAGTAATTAGAAACTCGATTAATATTTTTGACGAGATTCCCAATCTTTAATTTGCTCTTCGGCTTTATCTTTAGTAATGCCATATTGCTTTTGGATGATGCCAGATAATTGTTCACGTTTGCCGTCAATTTGATCAATTTCATCATCGGTGAGTTTTCCCCACTGTTCTTTGATCTTACCTTTAGCTTGTTTCCAGTTACCTTTTACAATATCCCAGTTCATAATCGCACCTCATAAATCAGTTAATTAAATTAATTACTTGTGCACATATTCAAGATAAGTTTATTTATCAAGTACTTCCATTAGACGATGGTAATTAAAAGACAAATCACTATTATTTGATAGTTTTACTATTTTTTGTGTTTTTTCAGTAGCTTATAAGACTTGTTAAATTATGTTTGAAACATGAAGACAAGAATAACAAGTGATAATCAGTCTGTTATTTAGCTGAAAGGGAGATATTAATTGGTAAAATTAACAAAAATAACTAAGTCTATATAAGCAATTAGACTTAGTTATTGATTGAGGTAGTTATTTTATTAAGCCATCTAATGGTGATGAGGCTGTTGCATAAAGTTTGCGTGGCATACGACCTGCTAAATAAGCCTTACGGCCAGCAATAATGGCATGTTTCATTGCTTCTGCCATAAGCACGGGGTGTTGTGCGTGGGCAATAGCACTGTTCATTAATACTGCTTCACAACCTAATTCCATGGCAATAGTAGCATCAGAAGCAGTACCTACTCCTGCATCAACAAGTACAGGAATTTTGGCTTCTTCTAGAATGATTTGTAAGTTATAAGGGTTACAAATACCCATGCCACTACCAATTAACCCTGCCAATGGCATAACAGCAATACAGCCAATTTCTGCTAGTTGACGAGCAATAATAGGGTCATCACTGGTATAAACCATTACTTCAAAGTTTTCTTTAACTAGTATTTCAGCTGCTTTTAATGTTTCTACCACATTAGGAAATAAAGTTTTTTGATCAGCTAATACTTCTAGTTTAACGAGGTTATGACCATCTAGTAGTTCACGAGCTAAACGACAAGTTCTAACGGCTTCAGTAGCGTCAAAGCAACCTGCGGTATTAGGTAAAATAGTATATTTTTCGGGTGAGATAACATCTAATAAATTGGGCTCATTAGGGTTTTGACCGATATTAGTACGACGTACCGCTAAGGTAACAATTTCTGCACCAGAAGCTTCAATAGCTTGTTGCGTTTCGTTGAAATCTTTGTATTTACCAGTGCCAACTAATAAACGAGATTGATAGGTTTTACCTGCTAATACTAGCGGTTTATCTGTTATAGTAGTATTCATTTTATTGATTCCTTAGGCCTAACCACCACCAATAGCGTGGACGATTTCTAATTGATCATTTTCTTTTAAAAAAGTTTCTGTATGTTGACTACGCGGTACTATTTCTTGATTAAGCTCTATGGCAATACGTTTACCTGTCAACTCAAGCTGTTCTATTAAGCCAGTTATTGTGGTTGGTTCAGTAAGCTCATGAGGCTGTCCATTAATATAAATTTTCATCATACTAAGATCACTCTAGATGGATTGTTTCGCAGGAACTTTCCATGCTGCAATACACAGTAAAAACCAGCCAAGAATAAAAGCAACACCTCCAATAGGTGCAGTACCTATATTTGGTAAGCCAAAATAGGTGATGGAGTAAAGGGTACCAGAGAAGAATAAGATACCAATGGTAAATAACCAACCTGTTGCTTGAATAAGGCGGCTAGAAAATAGGTAACAAAGAGCGGCTATGCCCAGTAGGGCAATGGCGTGGTATAGTTGGTATTGAACACCTAGCTTGAAGGTTAAGATTTGTGCTTCAGATAATACTGATTTTAGGCCATGTGAGGCATAAGAGCCTAAAATAACCCCAGTAAAACCAAAAAAGCCAGCTAAGGTAAGAAAAACACGAAACATGCTAACCCCTTTTAATAAAAATTATCGCGCCTATTCTACCTGAGAATAATTACTATATGGTAATTTAATATAATTATTAGGCTCATAAAAAAGCCTGCGATTAAGCAGGCTTTTAAGTAGATTAACAAATTATTTACGTTGATCTACTGGTACAAAGTCACGCTCTGCGTAACCTGTATAAAGTTGGCGTGGACGGCTAATTTTATAAGGTTCAGATAGCATTTCTTTCCAGTGTGCAATCCAACCTACGGTTCTAGAAATGGCAAAGATTACTGTAAACATACTGGTTGGAATACCAATTGCTTTTAGGATAATACCAGAGTAGAAGTCAACGTTTGGATAGAGATTACGCTCTACAAAGTAAGAATCATTACGTGCGATTTCTTCTAATCTCATCGCTAGTTCTAAATGAGGATCATTGATTCCAAGTTCTTTTAACACTTCATCACAGGCTTTTTTCAGTACTTTAGCACGTGGATCGAAGTTTTTATAAACACGATGACCAAAGCCCATTAGTTTAAATGGATCGTCTTTATCTTTAGCTTTGGCTAAATATTTTTCAATATTATTAACACTGCCAATTTCTTCTAACATAGTAAGTACTGCTTCGTTAGCACCACCATGCGCAGGTCCCCATAGTGCAGCAATACCTGCGGCGATACAAGCAAAAGGGTTAGCCCCTGTAGAACCCGCTAAACGAACGGTAGAGGTTGATGCATTTTGTTCGTGGTCAGCGTGTAGGATAAATATTTTATCCATTGCTTTGGCTAAGATAGGGTTAACTTCTTTTTTCTCACAAGGATTGCTAAACATCATGTGTAAGAAGTTAGCAGCATAATCTAAGCTATTATCTGGATACATAATGGGTTGTCCCATTGAGTATTTATAAGCCATTGCTGCAATAGTAGGCATTTTAGACACTAAACGATTAGAGGCTATTTCGCGATGGATAGGATTGTTAATGTCTAAAGAGTCGTGATAGAAAGCAGAGAAAGCCCCTACAAAACCACACATGACAGCCATTGGATGGGCATCACGACGGAAGCCATTTAAGAAGCTCTTCATTTGTTCATGTACCATGGTGTGGTTATGAACAATATCTTCATATTGTTTTTTCTGTTGGGCGTTTGGTAACTCGCCATTTAATAATAAGTAACAAACCTCTAAATAGTCAGAATATTCTGCTAATTGCTCAATGGGGTAGCCTCGATAGAGTAAAATACCTTTATCACCGTCGATATAGGTGATTTTTGACTCACAAGAGGCAGTGGACATAAAGCCTGGGTCATAAGTAAAGTGATGAGTAGAGGCAAGATTTCTTACATCCACCACATTAGCGCCTAAGGTCCCTTGAAGTACAGGTAGTTCTAAATTTGTACCATCATCAAAGGTTAGCGTAGCTTTATGATCTGCCATGTTATCTCCTTCTTGTTTAATCTATTAATTAAACAGTTAATTTTTTGATTATTAAAGATTTTTAGTTAGTTTAAGTTCGGATAATTAGTTAGTATCACATTTTCGTTAATTATTAAGTTTCCAAAATATTATATTATATTTGTTAAAATTTCATGCTCATAATAGACTAATAAATAATATAACCGTTCAAAATATAATTAGGGAACAGTTTTTATGACTTCTTATGTTGAAATGATAGAAAAAATCACCCCAGAAATATACCAGAATTTGAAGCAATCTGTCGAATTAGGTAAATGGCCTAATGGTAAACCGTTAACTGCAGAACAAAGAGAAACTTGTTTGCAGGCTATCATTGCGTGGGAGTTGAAGCATCTGCCAGAAGAAGAGCGTACGGGATTTATTGATGGTCCTGGTTGCCAATCCCATAAAGATGATGATCACCATGATGAAAAGATAATTATTAAAACTAAGACAACCCACTAATGACTTTAAATAATGTGCTAGAAGGGCAGTTGCAAAAGATGCAGGTGTCTATTGCTGATGTTCAAGATAAAGTTGTGCAATATAATTTATGTTTAGGTGAACATAAATTGTTACTGAATAATTACTTAGGTAAAAATATACAAATTAATTTTACGGGTAATATTTTTTGTCAGGCATGTCACACAAAAACACCAAAAAGCTATGGACAAGGCTATTGTTATAAATGTTTTATCAGTTTGGCGCAATGTGATATTTGCATTATGAGTCCTGAGAAATGTCATTATGCTGAGGGGACTTGCCGAGAGCCTGAGTGGGGTGATCAGTTTTGTATGACTGATCATATTGTCTATTTAGCTAACTCATCAGGATTAAAAGTAGGTATTACTCGAGCCAGTCAAATACCTACCCGTTGGATTGATCAAGGTGCGAGACAAGCAGTCCCTATTTTTCGTGTAGCTACTCGTCAACAATCTGGTTTTATTGAAGATATTTTAAGAGAGCAGGTAGCAGATAAAACTAATTGGCGGCAATTATTAAAAGGTGAGGCAGAATCTTTAGATTTGTTAGCTGAGCGTGATCGTATTTTAACTAATAGCCATAAAATGATCGCTAAATTACAAGCTACTTTTGGCATACAAGCAATACAACCAATAGAAAATCAACAGGTTACAGAATTAAACTATCCTGTTCAACAATATCCTACTAAAATAATCAGCCATAATTTAGATAAACAACTGGTTGTACAGGGCAAATTGGATGGGATAAAGGGCCAATATTTAATTTTAGATACAGGTGTTATTAATATTCGTAAATACACTGCTTATCAGGTTAGTGTTTCTGTACAATAGTAAGTTAATTTAAAAAATCACAATTATTATTATTCGCTTCACCACCAAGGAGTTTTTTAATGAGTAACTCAGTAAAAACTATTTATTTAAAAGATTATCAAGCACCTGATTACTTAATAGATGAAACCCATCTTAAGTTTGAGTTGTTTGAAAGCTTTACAATGGTTCATGCCGAGTTATATATGCGCCGTAACCCTATTCAAGATACTGACGAGTTGCCAGAGCTAATACTTGATGGGCAAGAGTTAGAGTTACTGACTGTAGCTATGGATAATGTGGTTTTAAATAGTAATAGTTATACGGTAGATGATAAAAGCCTGACCTTACAACCGACTAAAGATAAGTTTGTGTTAAAAACAACGGTACGTATTCATCCAGAAACCAATACAACCTTAGAGGGCTTGTATAAATCTAATACTATGTTCTGTACACAGTGTGAAGCTGAAGGGTTTAGAAAGATTACTTATTACTTAGACCGTCCTGATGTAATGAGTAAATTTACAACCACTATTGAAGCAGAGCAGCAACGTTATCCTATTTTACTATCCAATGGTAATTTAACGGCGCAAGGTGATGAAGATGATCGCCATTGGGCTACATGGCAAGATCCTTTTAAAAAGCCTGCTTATTTGTTTGCTTTAGTAGCAGGTGACTTATGGTGTGTAGAAGATAAATTTATCACCATGAATGATCGCGAAGTGGATCTACGCATTTATGTAGAGCCTGAAAATATTGGCAAAGTAAGCCATGCGATGACCAGTCTAAAAAATTCGATGCGTTGGGATGAAGAAGTATATGGTCGTGAATATGACCTTGATATCTTTATGATCGTAGCGGTCAGCGATTTTAATATGGGCGCGATGGAGAATAAAGGACTTAATATCTTTAATACCAGTTGTGTATTAGCGCGCCCAGAAACCGCTACGGATATGGCTCATCAACGTGTCGAAGCTGTGGTGGCACATGAGTATTTCCACAATTGGTCGGGTAATCGTGTAACCTGTAGAGATTGGTTCCAATTGTCTTTAAAAGAAGGTTTTACAGTATTTAGAGACAGTGAATTTACAGCGGATATGAATTCACGAACAGTAAAACGTATAGAAGATGTAGCTTTTTTACGCACCCATCAGTTTGCTGAAGATGCAGGGCCAATGGCACACCCAATACGTCCTGATACTTATATGGAAATTTCTAATTTCTATACGGTGACTATCTATGAAAAAGGGGCAGAAGTAGTACGCATGCTGCATACTTTATTAGGTAAAGAGGGCTTTAGAAAGGGAACCGATTTATATTTTGAACGCCATGATGGGCAAGCGGTGACTTGTGATGATTTTGTAAAGGCATTGGCTGATGCTAATGATATTAATTTAAACCAATTTAAACGGTGGTACAGCCAAGCAGGTACACCTAAGTTAGAGGTTGCTGAATATTATGATGCGACTACTAAACAATATAGTTTAACCTTTAAACAGTTTTGTCCGCCAACCCCTAATCAGGAAGAAAAATTGCCCTTTGTTATTCCTGTAGCAATGGGTTTATTAGATAAGCAAGGTCAACCTTTACTATTACAGTTGGTTGATGACGCAACTACTGCGTTAGAAAAAGTATTGGTGATTACGGAAGCAGAACAAACTTTTACCTTTGAAAATATTAATGAAAAACCCATACCTTCTTTATTAAGAGGTTTTTCTGCTCCTGTACAATTAACCTTCCCCTATAGTAAACAAGATTTATTATTTTTAATGGCGCATGATAGCGATGGCTTTAATCGTTGGGATGCTTGTCAACGTTTAGCTATAGAAGCTATCCAACAACAAATAGCAAATTACCAAGCAGGTAATCCTTTAACCTTAGATGAAGGCTTGGAGAAGGCTTATGCTAGCTTGTTGGCAGATGATTCTTTAGATCAAGCGATGGTAGCTGAAATGCTATCACTACCTGCTGAGAACTATTTGGTAGAGATCAGTGAAGTGGCTGATCCAGCCGCTATTCATGCTGCACGTCAGTTTATTCGTAAACAATTGGCGATTAATTTAAAAGGGCTATTTTTAAACAGATATCAAACTAATAGAAATATTTCTAAACAAACGGCTTATTCTCCTTTAGCAGATCATAGTGCGCGTCGTAGTTTACAAAATATGGCGCTCTCTTATTTAATGTTAACAGAGGATAAAGAGGTGCTAGCGGCTTGTATAGATCAGTTTAATAACAGTGATAATATGACAGAGCAGTTAGCAGCTTTAACTAACTTAGTGAATTCTCCTTTTGAGCAAGAAAAACAACAAACATTAGCTAGTTTTTATGACCAGTTTGCTGAAGATCCTTTAGTGGTTGATCAGTGGTTTGCTGTACAAGCGAATAGTCAAGCAGGGGATAGTTTGGCGAGAGTGAATGAGTTAATGACTCATAAAGCATTCACTATTAAAAACCCTAATAAGGTTCGTTCATTGATAGGTGCTTTTGCTAATAATAATCTTACGGGCTTCCATCAAAAGACTGGAGCAGGCTATAAGTTCTTAGCGGATCAAGTGTTGGTATTAAATAAAATGAACCCACAGATTGCTTCTCGCTTGCTAACACCTCTAACTCGTTGGAGAAAATATGATACTGAGCGTCAGCAATTAATGAAGGCTGAATTAGAACGTATTCTGGCTGCTGATAAACTATCCAGTGATGTTTATGAAGTGGTTAGTAAAAGTTTAGCATAGAATAATAATGGAATAATCGTATGGCTATCGTGTCAGAGATATTGCAGCAAAAACTGGCTAATGTAAAAGAAGTTGCCTGTGTTATAGCAGATATTAATGGTATTCCTCGTGGTAAGATGATGAGTAAAGATGGCTTTTTATCTGGCCGTCGTTTACAAATGGCACGAGGTATATTATTGCAATGTATTATGGGCGGCTATCCACCTACTCATTTTTATGGGGCAGATGATGGTGATGTGGCTGTTTATCCAGATGAGCAACATATTTATTTGTTACCATGGTCAGACATTCCTAAAGCCTTGGTTCTCAGTGATGCCTATGAGTTAAATGGTGAGCCCTCAAATCTATGTTCTCGAGTATTGCTAAAGCGTATTTTACAGCGCTATAGTGACTTGCAGTTTGAACCTGTAGTTGCTACAGAAATAGAATTCTTTTTATTTGATAAAAACTCAGATCCTAAAGAGTCTTTTATGCCACCTATTGGCTTGGATGGAAGACGTGAAACAGGTGCGGCTGGTTTTACTGTTTCAGCCAATAATAACTTACAACCCTTTTTTCAAGAACTTTATCAATCTATGGAGTCGTTTGGTATTCCTAGGGATACTTTTGAACATGAAATGGGAACCAGTCAATTTGAGTTAAACTTAGTGCATGATAATGCATTACTGATTGCTGACCAGACATTGTTGTTTAAGTTTATGGTAAAAGAGTTGGCGCTAAAATATGGCATGATAGCCGTGTTTATGGCTAAACCTGTTGAAGGGGTAGCTGGTAGCTCTATGCATATTCATCAAAGTATTGTTAATAAAGAAACAGGTAATAATATTTTTAATGATGAAAGTGGTGAAGCAACACCTGAGTTTTTTAATTATATTGGTGGTTTACAAACAGTATTAGGTGATTTAACACCCTTTTATGCACCTAACATTAACTCTTTCCAACGCCTTAATAACCCTTATTATTCTCCCAATAATGTTTGTTGGTCTTATGATAATCGTGCCGCGGGTTTACGTATTCCAGTTAGTAGTCCAGAAGCTAGACGAATAGAGAATCGTTTAGCTGGGGTTGATGTGAACCCTTACCTTGCTATTGCTGCTACGTTAGCAGCAGGTTTATATGGGCTAGAGAATAAGTGTCAACCTACTGAACCTAGTAGTGGTGAGATTATTGTACCTGATGAGTTAACCGTTCCTAATTCATTGTTTGGCGCACTGCAACGTTTAGAGAAAAGCAAACTAGCTCACGGTTTGTTTAATCAAGAGTTTATAGACGGTTTTATTGCTACTAAACGCCAAGAGCTCCAAAGTTTCTTTGAGGAGATTAGTCCTTGGGAAAGGTTATATTTAGGTGGTCAGCTTTAAGCTGATAAAATATTAGCCTTATTTATTAATAGGGCTATTTTTTATACAAGCTCTTCTGCTCTCAATTCACTTTTTAGGTAAGCATAGTAAATAGGGGCTGCAATTACACCTGCAAGGCCAAAAGCAGCTTCGCAAACTAGCATTGCTATTAATAACTCCCATGCCCTAGCACGAATTTGTCCCCCAACAATACGAGCATTTAAGAAATACTCCAATTTATGTATTAGTACAAGGTAGAGTAGTACACAGCTAGCCACCCAAAAAGAAACAGACATGGCGACAATAAAGATGATCGTATTGGAAATAAGGTTGCCAATAACAGGTAATAATCCCACAATAAAGGTGAGTAGAATAAGGGTTTTTACCAGAGGTAAATGCTCACCAAAAATATGCGGTACAGTCAGTAAAAATATCGCTGTAAAGAAAGTATTAAGCATAGATATTTTAATTTGGGCAAATACAATATCATGAAATGCTTTAGCAAAACGGCTCACTCGGGTAAATAAGGCTTCTGCTAGTGGTCTTAAAGTATTGGGTGTTGGTGTAGGTTGTAAAGCGATAATAGCACCTAACACCATGCCAATAAGCACTGTTACAAACAGATGTGCAGCGCCTTTACCAAAAGTTCTTAGTTCTGCTAGATGCCCCATAATAAATTGGCTGATATGGTTTTTAATATCTTCAGCAGTAGCAGGCAAATATCTATCAATACTTTCAGGTAGTTGATTACGTGCTTTTTCAATAATCATTAGTAGCTTTTTTAGTAGTTGTTCTGGGTGATTAGCTTCATGCATTAAAAAGGAAAAGGCACTGGTAAAGGCAATAGTAAGGGCTGTAATAACAACAATAGTTAAAATGCCTACCGCAAGAAAGCGCGCCACTCTGCCTGCTATACGCTGTTGCAGTATTTTTGTAATAGAATCTATGATTTCATAAATTAGCAATCCTGCAATTAAACAGGGAAGCAGTTTTAAAGGTAATAAAAGAATAAGGCTAACAGCTACAATAAGAACACTAGCTAAATTAATAGGCCATGAGCGGGCATTATTCATGAAAAGTTATTTACCTTTAAGTTAGTTTGAGAATCTGCAATATATTGCCATTATTTAAAGGGTAAAATCAAAATAAGTAATCATTATATGGTTAGTTATTTTGTTTCTTAAGATTTTTACCTTGTTTTTAAGTAATATTGTTAAAATGAAAAACTACATTTATAAAAATCATAGTTTATTGAGAGTATCCCTATGAAACTAGAAACATTGGCCATTCATGCAGGTTATAGTCCTGAACCTACTACTCACTCGGTAGCAGTGCCTATTTACCAAACCAGTTCATATGCTTTTGATGATACCCAACACGGTGCTGATTTATTTAATTTAGCAGTACCCGGTAATATTTATACGCGTATTACTAACCCCACTAATGCTGTTTTAGAACAACGTATTGCTGCTTTAGAAGGGGGGATTGGAGGGTTGGCATTGGCTTCTGGAATGGCAGCTATTACTTATGCTATTCAAACAATTACCGAGGCAGGTGATAATATTGTATCTGTGGCTAAGCTTTATGGTGGTACTTATAATTTATTAGCACATACATTGCCACGTTTTGGCATAGAAACACGCTTTGCTCAACACGATGATTTAGTAAGTTTAGAAAAACTAATCGATGACCGTACTAAGCTGATTTATTGTGAGAGTATTGGTAACCCTGCAGGTAATATTGTTGATATTGAAGCATTGGCTACAATAGCACATCGTCATGGTATTCCATTAGTGGTTGATAATACAGTAGCAAGTCCTGCGCTTTGCCGTCCATTTGAGTTTGGTGCCGATATTGTTGTTCATTCATTAACTAAATATATAGCAGGGCATGGTACTTCATTAGGTGGAATGGTGGTTGATTCTGGTAAGTTCCCTTGGGTCAAGTATGCAGATCGTTTCCCTATGTTGGTTAACCCTGATCCTTCTTATCATGGTGTAAGTTATACTGAGACCTTTGGTGAAGCAGCCTATATTGCTCGTTGCCGTGTTATCCCATTACGTAATATGGGGGCTGTCTTATCTCCGTTTAATGCTTTCCAAATTTTACAAGGTGCTGAAACACTTGCACTACGAATGGAGCGTCATTGTGAGAATGCAGTGAAGGTGGCTCAGTATCTAGAGCATCATCCTCAAGTGAGTTGGGTTAAATATGCAGGTTTGGCTAGTCATCCAGAGCATAAGTTAGCCCAGAAATATATGAAAGGAACACCCGCTTCTATTTTGTCTTTTGGTATTAAAGGTGGTATTGAAGCAGGTGCTAAATTTATTGATGCCTTAAAACTAGTGGTGCGTTTGGTGAATATTGGTGATGCTAAGTCATTAGCCTGTCATCCTGCTTCTACTACACATCGTCAGTTAAATGCTGAGGAATTAGAGAAAGCAGGTGTTAGTCAAGATATGATCCGCTTATCAATAGGTATTGAACATATTGATGATATTTTAGCAGATCTTGAGCAAGCATTAGCAGCAACTAAGTGATTTTTGTAAGAAAGGTAAATAAATTATATTTACCTTTCTTCATTTTAAATAGGTTGTTAGCCTTTAGTTGTAGAGATATTATAAGTTGTTGCTCAAATAATTTAGTAACAATTACCTCAATTTAAAATTTCCCAACATAAATTCTTTCCGTATAATACAAGTTTTTTGTTATAGATTTAACTTAATCTTATTGGATATTCATTTAATTCAAAGGGTTGTTTTTAGGGTTTGGGTAGATGAAGAAATTAATAATATTGTTAATTTGTATTTATGGGATAACGGGATGTGTGAATCGACAGAGTGATAAACAATCACTTGTTGTTTACCCTCAGCCTGCTTCGCCTTTCGACTTGTCTCTTAATAGAGAACTACATTATCAACAAAAAGATACTATTGATACTTCCTTATTTGGGCTTAAACAAGCATTTATAGCTCAAGAAGGGGACTTCAATCGTGCCCAAAAACCAAGTAGTTCGCCAGCTATTAATGGCATTATTTCCCGTGGTTTTTCTTTATTAGGTACTCCTTACCGTTATGGCGGTCAATCAGTCAAAACAGGTTTTGATTGTAGTGGCTTTGTTGGTTACTTATACCAAAAAGAGGCTGGCGTTGATTTACCACGTTCTACACGGCAGTTAATTAAAGTGGATGCTCCCAAAGTAGCAAAAACCAAGTTAAAACCAGGTGATGTTCTGTTCTTTGCTACAGGCCGTGGTCGCCAAGTGAGCCACACAGGTATTTATATTGGAAATCATTACTTTATTCACTCAGCTAATGAGCGTAAAGGTGTTCGTATTGACAGTCTAAATAATCGTTATTGGAATATTAGCTTTGTAGAGGCTAAACGAATTCTAAATTAATATTGATTTTTACTGTGAAAATGATGAAACACATGTTTATAATAACAACAATTTTTTTATGATTTAGAATTGAGTAGTATTAGTTTGTGTTACGAGTGTAATTAAAGTATGAGTTATCTAGGTGGAGGTTGTATGTTGAGGAAGCTTCTTATTCTAGGGATTGTACTCGGAATTTCCGCTTGTTCTACTAATGAACAGACTACACGTACGGCGCCTGTGATTACTGCTAAATTTCCTGCAAGTGCCGATGAGGTTTCTATTAGTGCAATGAGCCTAATTGGAACACCTTATATTTGGGGAGGGAATACGCCAGAATCAGGTTTTGATTGTAGTGGCCTAATTGTCTATGTTTACAATAGCTCAGGCATTAAATTACCACGCACTACTAAAGCAATGAGCAGTATGGCTACACCTACTGTAAAACGTAATTCATTAAAAACAGGTGACTTAGTGTTTTTTGCTACCAATGGTGGTTATAGTGTAAGTCACGCAGGAATTTATGTGGGTGATGGTCGTTTTGTGCACGCTCCTAGTTCTGGTGGGGTGGTACGCCTTAATAATTTAAATGAAAGTTATTGGAATAAAACCTTTGTATTGGGTAAGCGAGTTATTCAAAAGTAATATATTGAATAACTATCTAGTAATACTGAGCATCAAATTAATATAGGAATGGGCAAGGGGTAAGAGGAGTATAATGATGTTACGTATCGGCTATGCCCTATTGTTGATGCTCTTTTTGGTAGGTTGTTCTACTATTCGTGATTATGATAGAGAGTTAACTATTGTCAGCCAACAAATTAATGTGGGGGATGTTGATGCTGCATTAACTGTTTTAGAGAGCAATAATAAGAAAGATAAGAAGGATTTACTCTATTACTTTGAAAAGGGTGAGTTACTCAGACTGAAAGGTGATTTGCAAGCTAGCCAAGTAGCATGGATGTCTGCCAATCAACAAGTACAAGCATGGGAAGATGCTGTAAAAGCTGATCCAGCAAGATATGTTAATAATTTTATGGCCTTTTTGTTAAATGACAAAATTAGACGTTATGAAGGCTATGATTATGAAAAAGTCATGTTAACTACTCAAATGGCTCTTAACTATTTAGCGATGGGGGATTGGGCATCTGCACGTGTAGCTATTAGACAAACCCATGAGCGAGAAGCAGTTATTGCCAATCTGCATGATCTGCTTTATGAAAAACAAGAGCAATTAGCTCAAGATAAAGGAATTGATACCCAGTTCCAAGATTTAAATGGTTATCCTGTTGCCACTTTAAATACACCAAGTGTGGTAAATTTAAAAAATAGTTATCAAAGTGCATTTAGCCATTATTTAGCAGGTTATATTTACGAAGCATTAGGGGAAAGAGACTTAGCAGCGCCTGGTTATCGTAATGCAATCGAGCTAAGACCTGATGCGGCTGTTTTAAAAGATGCTTTAAAGAATCTTACTAGTAATATCAGTAGGCCTGCTAATCAAAGTGATGTGTTAATTATCATGCAGTCTGGTTTGGCACCTAAACGTGAGTCTTTTAGTTTGTCTATTCCTATTCCAACTAATGATGGTATTATTCAAATATCTGTTTCATTACCTGTGATTACTGATGTTGGTTATAGCTCAAAATTTAATGCAATTGCAGTGAATGGTCGTAATTATCCATTAACAGAAGTAACAAGTGTGGATGTAATGTCTCGTCGTGCGTTACGCGATGATTTGCCAATGATTCTGGTAAGAACTGTTACTCGGGCGGCAACTCGGGCGGTTGCACAGCAACAGTTAAATAAGGAGGTTAGTCCTTGGGCAGGCTTAGCTCTTGGGTTGGCGGGTGCTTTATTAGAGCAAGCAGATTTAAGGACATGGCGTACTTTGCCAGAAAGCATGCAGATAGCGCGCTTAAATCTACCAAAAGGAAAGCAAACCATAAACTTACCGAATGGTACACAGCTTGATGTAATGATTAGTAATAGTTATCAGATAGTTCAGTTGATACAAATAGGAAATAAAATTTATGTACCTTAATCATCTTGAGCTATAATTGATGGAAAGTTGTAATTTAATTTGAGGGAAGATAAATATGCGTCTACATTTAAAATTAATCTGTGCATTAGTGATGGGTATACTTGTATTAGCGGGATGTTCAAGTAAACACCCAAATGTGGTTGAGATGGGCAAAGTAAAGCATATTGAGGTACTCGAAGCGCAAAAGTCTAGACAGAATGGATTTTTAGTGATTAAGGTGGCTGTAGAAAATACGTCTCGTTATAATCAAAATATTAATTACCGTTTCCAGTGGTTAGATGATCAAGGTTTCCCTGTAGGCAAAGAGGAAACATGGAAAAGTAAGTTGATTTACGGTAAACAAAGTACTTATATAAATAGTATTGCTCCTGTTACTCAGGCAGTGGACTTCCGTATTGAAATTCAAGAGCCTTAATGATTACAAGTTTATTTAAGAGGATGTTAGTATGTTAAAAATGCGTGGTATTACTTTATTAGCAGCAGCTGCTATGATCGTTGTGGGGTGTGCTGATAACTCTCCTATGGTTAGAAGTGAAAAAGATGTTAGCTATGGTGACCCAAATGCAGTAGAAGTGGCAACCATAGATTTTGGCTCTACTGATTTGCAAATGATTGCTGAAGATATGTCACGTTCTTTAGCGCAATCAGGTGTATTGCGTGGTCGTCCAGTTATTCAAGTATATGATGTACAAAATAAAACTTCTGAGTATATTGATACACGTAGTGTGACTGACTCTATTAAAAATCAGCTGATGAAAGCAGGTGTAGCACGTTTTGCTAGTGATAATACTAGAATGCAAAGCCAAGTAGATCAACTTAAACTACAAAATGATAGTGGCTTATATAAAGAGTCTACAGTGGCTAAAACAGGTAATATGATTGCTGCAAAATACCGCTTAGAAGGTACTTTAACTTCTATTAATAAGAAAACTAAAAATATAAAAGATGTTTATTATAAATTTACTTTAGAGCTGTTTGATGTAGAAAGTGGCTTATCTGAGTGGATGGATGAAAAAGAAATCCGCAAAACACAAAATCGATGAGTAGATGATTATGCGTATATTAACAGGATTATTAGTAGCTACATTATCTCTTGGTGCTTTTGCTCAAGAAGTTAAACCGAAAGTAGCTGTCACAGATTTAGCATATGAAGAGCAAGTCAAGGATTATATTAAAATTGTTGACTCTTCTCATAATGCTAATACTAATTCAACAAACAATAACAGAGCAGGTAATTACTCTAATAATACAACTTCTGATTATCATAAGGTTGAGGGTACTTACAGCTATGTTAATCAAACGGAGTTACGTAAGTTTGTAGGCGATATTAAGGGTGATCTTAGAAAAACGGGTTTAGTTGATTTAATCCAAGGTCGTCCTTATTCTGGTGATCCTGATTTTGATAATATTAACGACATAATTGCACGTATTGATCAGGGTGATTTTGATGGTGCAGATTATGTATTGTTTGGTCGTGTTTCAGATATTCAGTTTTCTGATAATGTGATGAATATTCAACACACTAATACTTATTCTAAATCATTAAATTTAACAGTAGTTGCTGAGTTTAATTTAATTAATACACAAACCCATGAAATTAAAGCCGCATTCACTGCTATGGGTGAAGCTAAAGAGTTAAAACTAGTTAATAGTTTAGATAAGAAGGTAACTTTAGATCGTGCTAAATTAGTTAGTAAAGTATCTAAGGCTTTAGGTAAAGATGTATCGAATCAAGTGGTTGAACAATTAACAGGTCAGTTACCTGATGATGCGTATAATCCACCTGTTCGTCACAATATGCCGGCAGATGAGCCACCAACAGTGATCAGACGTAAGTAATCATAGATAGTTTATAAAAAGGGGTATTTATTACCCCTTTTTTATTTTAGTATTTTATTTCTTCTTCAGGATTGACTTCATAAGGGATGCTAAGAAGCTTTAAGTGATTGGTTTGGTTATCTTGTAACCATAGTTCATTAGTTGTTGCATCATCTTGCGTCACAGCTAATAGTTCTATTTTATGATCTTCAGTTTGGGCAGCTAACACTACTCGGCCAACACTGCTTGTATGAACTGTTGAGAATAAGTCAGCGCCAATATTAGGTAGATCTTGATGATCTAATGAAAACCGATAGAGATGACGTTTTAATTTACCAAGGTATTGCATACGAGCAACAATCTCTTGCCCTAAGTAACAACCTTTCTTAAAACTAACTCCACCTATTGATTGTAGATTGATCATTTGTGGAACAAATTCTTCAGTGTTTTCTAAAAATACTTGTCCAATTCCTGCTCTAATTTGTCCTAATAACCAATCATTAAGTGGCTTTTCCATTAGATGTTGAATTAATAATTGTTTGATAGTGGCTACATGTGAATTAGTTATCCATAATTCATAACGTTGCTCACTAATGTTAATTAAAAAATATTGTTGACTATGGTGTTGTTTAACTTGATTAGCTTGTTGTGGTGTTTCTAATTCTAAAAAAGATAATTCTTCAGGAGTAGCCTGTAGGCCAAAGCGAACCCATTGTTCATCTGCTTTTTCTAATGTAACTTTTGAAAATATAGCATATTTCTTAAAATCAGCTAATTGTTTTTCAAATAAATTTTTGTCTAAGCAGAGTAGATAGTTGTCAGTTGCTTGCTCTAGAAGTCTAAAACTAGAAACCATACGGCCTTTAGGTGTACAGCTAGCACCTAAACTGGATTGTTCTGTGGTAAGGTAGTTTAGATTACAAGTAATTTGCCCTTGTAGAAATTTTTTACTGTCTACTCCTTGAATAGCAAGAATACTTTCATGAGTTAATAAGCAGAAAAATGGAGTTGTCATAAAAACTTATCCGTTTAGAAAATTCAGGAGATATGAAAGACTGAGGTTAATTTATTGTCTGAATTATAGCATTATTTTTACAGTAAACAGCTTGTTGTTAGTCTTAAGAAAGCAGAAGCATTTCTTGTGAAGAACTTGTTTTGGCAAAATATATGATATAATAGAGAGTCATAAAAGGGTTTTATTATATGTCTGATAATGAATTGGAATTAAAAAAGTTATACTGGCAATGCCGTCGGGGGATGTTAGAACTTGATGTACTGCTAATGCCATTTGTGCAAGAAGTATATCCAAGTCTAGATCAACAAGATCAAGAACGCTTTAAAAAACTATTAAGTTGTGAAGATCAGGATTTGTTTGGTTGGTTTATGCAACGTGACGAACCAGAAGATGTTGATTTAAAAAGAATGGTTCAAATGATTTTGGCCCGTGTACAACCTGCTTGATAGTAACTTATTTGAATGCCATTGGCATGTTTCAAAACGGTTATATTATTTATTTCTAATACTTTATGGGGTTGCATTATTAATCGTTTTCCAATTACCAATGGTATTTGGTTGGCAAATATTAATAGCAGTAATATTATCCATTTATGTTATAAGGGTATTGAGAAAACATATTTTATTTATATTGCCTACATCCTTTACTGCATTACGTAGAACTTCAAATAATTGGCTTGTTTATAACCAACAAATAGGTTGGCAGGTAATTAAGCTGCTTTCTTCTGAAAGTGTTGTATTATCGGGAGTCATAATTTTGCAGTTTAGTATTGAAGGGGATAGAAAACGTTTATCATTGTGTTTACCTTTTGATGTGATGTTAGAAAGTGATTATCGTAAATTGAAGGTATATTTACGTTATTTAACTGAATGAGAATTATAGAGTTGAGATTATTATTCACAGTTGTAACAAAATTTTATAATTAAACAGAACTTTTTTTTTATTGTGCCGTCAAATTAATAGAGAAATGATTTTGACGATGCAGAATAAGTCTCAGACGTATGGGGTGTCTGCATGTTAACCCAAGAACAGGATCAACAGTTAGTTGAACGGGTACAGCAAGGTGATAAAAGAGCATTTGATCTGTTGGTATTGAAGTATCAACATAAAATTTATGGTCTTATTTTACGTTTTGTACACGATATGCAGGAAGCTCAAGATGTCGCTCAGGAAGCTTTTATTAAAGCTTATAGAGCAATTAGTAGTTTTCGTGGTGAAAGTGCTTTTTATACGTGGCTGTATCGTATAGCTATTAATACTGCAAAGAATTATTTAGTTGCTAAAGGTCGTAGACCACCTGATGTAGATGTTGATGCAAGTGATGCTGAATTGTTTTTTGGTGATAGTGGATTAAAGGATATTGATACACCTGAGCATAGTCTCTTGCGAGATGAAATTGAGCAGGTAGTTCATAAGACAGTCCGATTATTACCTGAAGATTTACGTGTTGCCCTAACTTTACGTGAATCTGATGGTCTAAGTTATGAGGAGATTGCAGACGTTATGCATTGTCCTGTAGGAACAGTAAGATCAAGAATCTTTAGGGCTAGGGAAGCAGTAGATAAAGCGTTGCAACCATTGTTGGAAAACTGATTATCTACTAAGTGTTAGGTTAATTTTATTGAAGGTGCCATTATGAGTAATGAAAAATTGAAGGATTCATTATCAGCATTGATGGATAATGCAGCAGATGATTTAGAAGTTCGTCGTGTATTAGCTAATGCAGATGAGGAAGTAATGGCAACTTGGTCACGTTATCAAATTGCCCGCTCTGTCATGCAAGAACAAGTAATTTTCCCAAAACTTGATATTGCCTCAGCTGTGTCAGAAGCTATTGCCAGTGAAGATATTGATTCTAAGCAACAAGTTTCTCCAACAGTACAATATAAATCACAGTTTTGGAGTCATTTAGGTAAATTTGCAGTAGCTGCATCGATTATGACAATAACTCTATCAGTGGTCTTTTTCTTTAATAATGATGAAGATATAACGGCTTCTGTAAGTTCTTATGCACAAAATGAAGAAGTTATTGTTGAAGGATTAAATGTTGCTTCTAATGAGCAATGGGTTGAAAACAGGTTGTCTGATTTTATTGATAGACACGAAAAACAAGGTGTTCTTGTAATCGATGAGTATGATGAAACTCCGCAATCAGCAGATGTACAATCCAATTAGTATTTTTAAAAAAGCCTAATTAATGATATTAGGCTTTTTTATAGTATTTTATTTTAGTTAATGTAGTTGCAATAACTCTTGTATTATTCCTAAAAGAGTAAACAGTAGAAGGATAGTAATTAATGAAATTGTTGAATAAGTTAGTGAGGTGTTTTTCAACAGTAATATTACTAAAGTTTTGCACAATAGTTTACTTATTAATATTTTCTTTGGCAGCATTAGCAACACAAACAGATACTGTAAGTTCTAGAGTATATCTGGAGCATGTTATTGATGCTGAAACTAGCCAAAGTTTTAAAGGTGTATTTAGTTATAATCGTCCTGGTTATAACGTTGAGAGCTTTGTACATCAACAAGTTAGTGAGGACGGTCAAGTAACTCAATGGGTTAAAAAAGTTAACACTAATGAGGGTTTTTTAAGGCTTAATGGTCAAGTTAAATGTGTGACTAAAGGCTATAAGAGTCGATTTCGTGCCAACACAATTTTACAGTCTATAGCGAAATCAGATATAGATGGATTGTTGGAAGATTATAATATAACGGTATCACCTGATGATTTAACAATAGGTGGTAGAGCTGCCCATGAATTAATTTTTACAGCAAAAGATGGTGATCGTTATGTTTATAAATTAGCATTTGATAAACTAACTTCATTTCCTTTGCAATTTGTCTTTTTAGATGCCAATAATAATATTTTAGAAAGTGGTCAGTTCTCTCAATTCACTCCTGTTGCCGCTGGTGAAGTTTCAGTTACACCATTAAATGATTGTATTAATGTTGCCTATAAAGAAATAAAAAGTAATAAGTCACCTTGGGTGATAGATTGGAAACCAAACGGTTTTGGCTTAGAGCGTGTTATTAATAAAGCAAATAGTAAAGATGATCATTTAGTGTATAGTGATGGTTTGGTCACTTTTTCTGTTTTCATTGAGCCTGTGACTGATCCTCGTATGGCAGAAATAGAAAGACATTTTGGTGCAACAATAGTTGTTTCTCGTAAAGTTACAGTTAAGGATGATAAGAATTCACAATATTTAATTACAGTAGTGGGAGAGATTCCATTATCTACAGCAGAACGTATAGCTTTGTCTGCTCATCTACAATAAATTAAATCTAAAATATTATTAATAAAGCCTACTATATGGTGGGCTTATTTATTCATATCTTGTAAAAAATAGTCCACAGATTAGTTATTCAAAAAAAATATCTTTATATTAAAATTGCAAACCATGTATGCAACTTACATGTTTTTGGGAGTAACTATGCAAAAGCTAATAAAGCACTTATATAAGCTATTATTTATATTATGTATTGGACAAGTTAGTTTATTACAAGCGGCTGACTTGCCAGATTTCTCTAACTTAGTAGAGCGGGTCTCTCCAGCTGTTGTTAATATCAGTACCTCTAAAAAGGTGGCTAATAATTATAATATGTTAGCGCCAGATTTAGAGGATATTCCTCCTATGTTTCGTGAATTTTTCCGTGAGCAAACACCCAGTTATCCTCAATATCAACAAACACGTTCGTTAGGTTCTGGGTTTATTATTTCCAGTGATGGTTATATTTTAACCAATAATCATGTGGTTAATGGAGCTGACGAAATTGTTGTGAGATTATCAGATCGTCGTGAATTAAAAGCTACTCTAATAGGTGCTGATCCTCGTACAGATGTTGCTTTGTTAAAGGTGGAAGCAAAGAGTTTACCTGTTGTAAAAATGGGTAAATCTGAAACATTAAAAGTGGGTGAGTGGGTAATGGCAATTGGTTCTCCTTTTGGCTTTGATCACTCGGTAACAGTAGGTGTAGTAAGTGCTAAAGGAAGAAGCCTTGGTGCTGAGAGTAATTATGTGCCTTTTATTCAAACGGATGTAGCGATTAATCCTGGCAATTCTGGTGGGCCGCTATTTAATCTAAATGGGGAGGTAGTAGGCGTTAATTCGCAAATTGTCACTCGCTCAGGTGGTTTTATGGGCTTATCGTTTGCTATTCCTGTTGATGTGGCAGTGAATGTAGCTGATCAATTAAAAACTTCTGGTAAAGTACAACGTGCTTGGTTGGGTGTAATGATCCAAGAGGTGAGTAAGGATTTAGCGGAGTCATTTGGTCTTGCTAAGCCCGCAGGTGCATTAGTGGTTGATATCTTACCTGATGGACCTGCTGCTAAAAGTGGGTTACAAGTAGGTGATGTGGTGTTATCAGTTAATGATCAAACCATTAATCGTTCTGCTGATTTACCACATATTGTAGGTATGTTAAAGGCGGGTGAAAAAGCTACCTTACAGGTTATGAGAGATGGCAGTAATAAAAATATTACTATTGTTACAGAGACATTACCAGATGACAAAAATGTGGTATCTAATGGTCGAGTAGAATCTAATAATGGTAAGGCCAACTTGATGGGATTAGTGGTCGATGATTTAACCACTGAACAAAAGAAACGTTTAGGTGTAGAGCAAGGTATTATCATTAGAACAGTGCAGCGTGGTGGCCTAGCACAACAAATGGGATTACGTAGTAATGATGTTATTACCCATTTAAATAATCAACCTGTGAAATCAGCCAATGAGTTTAAAGAACTGATTGATAAATTACCAAAAGATAAAACATCTGCGATGCGAATCTTAAGAAATGGTTTTTCAACCTATATTACATTTAAAATAGCAGAATAAGGCAGTTAAATAAAAATAGCAGGTAGTGTGTAATCGAGATATAGGTTACACTTACCGGCTATTTTTTATGGGTTGTTAAAATGGTTACAAGGATATTTTGTAAAACCATAAACAGCTTATTGATGATAAAAGTAAGTTATAATACCGACGCTAATTTATTTCTTGAGTAAAACCTGTGAGTGATTTAACACATATTCGTAATTTTTCAATTATTGCCCATATTGACCATGGTAAATCAACCTTGGCTGACCGTTTTATCCAAGTTTGTGGCGGTTTAGCTGATCGAGAAATGGAAGAGCAAGTTCTCGATTCTATGGATTTAGAGCGTGAACGTGGTATTACCATTAAAGCTCACAGTGTAACTCTTTACTATAAAGCAAGGAATGGGGAAACTTATCAATTAAACTTTATTGATACACCAGGCCATGTGGATTTTACCTATGAGGTAAGCCGCTCATTAGCTGCTTGTGAAGGCGCTTTGTTAGTGGTGGATGCAGCTCAAGGTGTAGAAGCTCAATCAGTCGCTAATTGTTATACTGCTATTGAACAGGGATTAGAAGTAATGCCTGTGCTGAATAAAATTGATTTGCCACAAGCAGAGCCAGAGCGCGTTAAAGAAGAAATAGAACATATTATTGGTATTGATGCTACTGATGCAGTGGTATGTAGTGCTAAAAGTGGTTTAGGCGTAGAAGATGTGTTAGAACGTCTAATAGAAGTAATTCCACCACCACAAGGTGAAATTGATGATTCATTGCAAGCACTTATTATTGACTCTTGGTTTGATAATTATTTAGGGGTGGTTTCGCTTGTTCGTGTAAGAAATGGTTCTATTAAGAAAGGCGATAAGATTCTTGTTAAATCAACAGGTAAAACTCATTTAGTAGACAGTGTTGGAGTTTTTACGCCTAAACATACTACCACAGAATCACTAAAAGCAGGTGAAGTAGGCTTTGTGATTGCAAGTATTAAGGATATTCATGGCGCTCCTGTAGGGGATACACTGACCCTTGCCAATACTCCAGAAGTTTCTGTATTACCTGGATTTAAACGTGTAAAACCACAAGTATATGCTGGTTTATTTCCTGTAAGTTCTGATGATTTTGAAGATTTCCGTGAGGCACTGCAAAAATTAACGTTAAATGATGCTGCTTTACAGTATGAGCCTGAAAGTTCAGATGCATTAGGTTTTGGTTTCCGTATTGGCTTTTTGGGTATGCTCCATATGGAGATTATTCAAGAGCGTCTAGAGCGTGAATATAATCTAGATCTAATCACCACTGCACCTACTGTAGTATTTGAGGTGTTGTTGAAGAGTGGTGAAGTTATTTATGTGGATAATCCATCCAAATTACCTGATCCAACAATGATAGATGAAATGCGTGAACCAATTGTTCAGGCAAATATCTTAGTACCACAAGAACATTTGGGTAATGTGATCACACTTTGTATTGAAAAGCGCGGTGTACAAAGAGATATGCAGTTTATGGGTAGTCAGGTACAAGTGAGCTATGATCTCCCAATGAATGAGGTGGTATTAGATTTTTTTGATAGATTGAAATCTGTCAGTCGTGGTTATGCTTCATTAGATTATAGTTTTGATCGTTTCCAAGCAGCTAACTTAGTGAAACTAGATGTATTAATTAATGGTGAAAAAGTAGATGCTTTAGCGTTAATTGTGCATCGAGATAGAGCAGCTAGTAAAGGTCGCTCTCTTACTGAAAAAATGAAAGAGTTAATTCCTCGGCAAATGTTTGATGTTGCTATTCAAGCTGCATTAGGTGGTCAGATTGTCGCTAGAACAACCGTAAAAGCATTAAGAAAGAATGTATTGGCAAAATGTTATGGTGGTGATGCAACACGTAAGAAGAAACTACTTGAGAAGCAAAAAGCGGGTAAAAAACGTATGAAGCAAGTAGGTAATGTTGAAATTCCACAAGAAGCATTTTTAGCTGTACTAAAAGTAGATAGCTAAGGGTTAAATAATGAATTTATTTATTATATTTGGTGTGCTTTCTGTTGTTGCCATTATTATTATGGCATTGGATAAGTTTATATTGGGTACAGTACAAGCAGGACAAGAGGATGGTAGTAAACCTCCTGCTTATGTTGCATTAGCTTACTCATGGGGACCACTAGCCATTATGGTGTTTGTGGTGTTAGTGCTTGTTAGGTATTTTAACTTTACCCTGATTTTAACATTGGCTACTTTTATTTCTTTGCTAGTAGTGGTTATAAATCGCTTATTTTTTGTGGCAAAGCGTAAGGCAGCTGTTAAAGCTTATAAAGAAAGCGTTACAGTACCAGATGAGCAATTAGTTAAAGAATTAAGCCAAGGCCCGGCAGTTTTTGAGTTTATTCGTTCGTTATTTCCTGTATTGTTAATAGTATTTATACTTCGTTCTTTTTTGGTAGAACCCTTTCAAATCCCTTCTGGATCAATGAAGCCTACTTTAGAGGTGGGTGATTTTATTCTGGTAAATAAATTTACTTACGGTATACGCTTTCCAGTGATTAATAAGGTGATTATTCCGATTAATAAGCCACAACGTGGGGATGTAGCTGTTTTCCATTATCCACCTAATCCAGAAATTGATTATATAAAACGGGTTATAGGTGTGCCAGGTGATCACATTAAATACACTGAAGATAAACGCCTCTATGTGAATGATAAGTTGGTTGGTGAAAATTCGGCTGGGAAAGTTACTCTAGTTGAAGAAGTGCAAGTTTATAATCAATTACTACAAACAGTGGAAAGTCGTAAAGAATCTGTTGATTATCAACTATATGAAGAACAATTAGGTGATGTAAAACATAACATCTATAAAATGGCTAATAGGGCTAATGTTTCACCTAAGCCTAATCAGGAGTGGGTTGTACCTGAAGGCTATTATTTTATGATGGGTGATAATCGTGATAATTCAAAAGATAGTCGTTTCTGGATTGAGGATTTTGTAGATCAAAATACGCCTCGTGAAGAGATTAATAGAATTGTTAATGATGATAAGATGTATATGGTTCCAGCTGAAAATATTGTGGGAAAAGCATTTTTAGTGTGGATGCATTGGCCTGATAAGAAATTGGAAAATATTCCTTCATTTTCAAATGATAGATTAATTAAGTAATTTTTAGAGGATTTATTATGGCTGACGCTAAGTTTTCTGCTGCTGGTGCAATTAAAAATATTATCATCGTTTTATTTGTTGCATTGATTGTCGTTTTGGCATCACCTACTTTTAAGGTAACAATGGATATTATTGACAATAGGGTAGTCAATGATTTATTGGAAAAAGTAGTAAAAGAAGGTGAGCAAGATAGTCTTTATGGTGTTGATCAAATCTATGATTATTTGCAAAAAGGTTTAGATCAAAACAATGTTAAGTTACAAGCAAGAGAGATTATTAAAGCAGAAAATTTGGGTAGTCAAGTTACACTAACTGTAGATTATAGAAAAGATAACAAGATATTTGGCGATACTTATCTTTCTAATGTATTTAATAAAACTTACCAAGCTAGATTAAAGTAATACATGGTAAATGATAGAGCATTAAAAACTTTAGCAAATAAGCTAGGGCATTCGTTCACAGATTTAGAGTTAATGACTTTGGCATTAACTCATCGTAGTTTTTCTGGTAAAAATAATGAGCGTTTAGAGTTTTTAGGTGATGCTATTCTTAATTTTGTAGTAGGGGAAGCACTGTTTGAGCGTTTCCCACAAGCAAAAGAAGGACAGTTATCCCGATTACGTTCTAAATTAGTGAAGGGTGAAACTTTAGCAGTATTAGCACGTCATTTTCAGATTGGCGACTATTTACGATTAGGCTCTGGTGAACTAAAAAGTGGTGGTTTTCGTAGAGATTCTATTTTAGCGGATGCAATGGAAGCATTAATTGGTGCTATTTATCTTGACGCAGGTATGAATAAGGCTCGTGAACGTATATTGGTTTGGTTAACAGAAGAATTTAACACTTTAACCCTTGTGGATACTAATAAAGACCCTAAAACCCGTTTACAAGAGTTTTTACAGTCCCGTAATGCAGAGTTACCGAAATATGAGGTAGCTAATATAGAAGGAGAACCCCATGAGCGTGTTTTTTATGTTGAATGCTATCTTGGTGTGTTAGATAAGAAAACCCGTGGTAAGGGTAGTAGCCGACGTATTGCTGAGCAACAAGCGGCAGCAAGAGCATTGGATTTATTAGAGAGTAAAAAAGTATGACAGAGGTCGTTGAACGTTGTGGTTATGTAGCTATTGTAGGTCGGCCTAATGTGGGTAAGTCTACGTTGCTTAATCACATCTTGGGACAGAAACTAGCGATTACCTCTCGTAAGCCACAAACTACTCGTCATACTATGTTGGGGATTAAAACCGAGGGTTCAGTACAAGCTATTTATGTGGATACTCCAGGATTACATAAGGAAAATGAAAAAGCTCTTAATCGTTATATGAATAAAACGGCTGCTAATGCTCTACGTGATGTAGATGTCGTGGTGTTTGTAGTGGATAGAAATCGTTGGACTGAAGAAGATCAATTAGTTTTAGATAAAATTCAATACCTTAAAATGCCTGTGATTGTAGCAGTTAATAAAATTGATCGGTTAGATGATAAAAAAGAGCTATTACCTCATTTAGAATGGTTAAGTAATCAGTTACCTAATGCTCAAATCGTGCCTATTTCTTCATTACATTCACAGAATTTAACGGCTTTAGAAGAGTTGATAAGTAGCTACTTACCTGAAGGTGAACATTTTTATCCAGAAGACCAGTTAACAGATCGTTCTAGTAGATTTTTAGCAGCTGAAATTGTAAGAGAAAAAATTACTCGACAATTAGGTGCTGAGCTTCCTTACCAAGTTAATGTTGAAGTAGAAGAGTTTAAACAAGAAGGAGCTATTCTACATATTCATGCATTAATTTTAGTAGAGCGTGATGGTCAGAAAAAAATCCTGATTGGTGATAAAGGCGAGCGAATTAAGCGAATTGGTCAGGAAGCTAGACAAGATATGGAAGTATTGTTTGATTCAAAAGTAATGCTCAATTTATGGGTAAAAGTGAAACGTGGCTGGTCAGATGACGAACGTGCTATGCGTTCTTTAGGCTATTTGGACTAAGTTTGTTGAGAGCCTTGTCACATTTCCAAACACTTATGGCAGCCTAACTTAGGTTATTCTGTTTATCATAGCCCATTAATAGATTAACAAGTTAATGAGAACGATGAAGCGACTAGTAATTTTACTATTATCCTTAATAGTTATTCTTCCTGCACTGGCCAATAATGATATCTTACAAGCTCGGCCTGATAGTGTGTTTGGTGGTAGTACAACAACTATTAGTACTCAAGATAGTTTTTTACCTGTTGAACAAGCATTTCGTATAGAAAAAAAACAGGTTGATGCACAAAATATTCATCTGCAATTTATTATTGCAGATGGTTATTATCTTTATAAAGATCGTTTCTCATTTTCAAGTGATAATCCTAACGTTACCATTTCTTCATTTACTTTGCCTAAAGGGCAAATAAAGCAAGATGAATTCTTTGGTGAGGTTGAGGTATATCATGCAGTTTTAGATCTAGTCATACCTATTACAAATCCTGATAAATTGGCATTTAATTTTGATATTAAGTATCAAGGTTGCGCTGAAAAAGGGTTATGTTATCCAATGGAAACAGAAACTATTCCTGTAACAGGTGTTATGCCCGTATCATCAAATACAACGGAGAACGATGCTACACAATCGTTTAGTGATTCTTGGGCTGCGTTATCTTGGCTAACTTTATTGTCCTATTTTGGTTTTGGAATATTATTAAGTTTAACGCCATGTGTATTTCCTATGTTGCCTATTCTTGCTGGTGTAGTGTTGAGAGGGCAGGTAGGTACATTAAGAGCGCAAATATTAGCATTAACTTATATTCTGTCTATGGCAATTACATATGCCATTTTCGGTGTGTTATTAGGCTTATTTGGTGCTGAATTAAATGTTTCTGCAAGGTTACAGTCACCTTGGGTACTTATTCCTTTTGCAGTTTTCTTTACCCTGTTCGCCTTAGCCATGTTTGGTGTGTTTGAATTAAGGTTACCTGCATTTATTACCAATCCATTAAATAAGGCAGCTGATAAAACACATGGTGGATCGCTGTTAGGGGCGGCTATTTTAGGTGTGTGCTCCAGTTTGGTTGTTTCACCTTGTGTCAGTGCACCATTTGCAGGCATTTTATTACATATTAGTACCACAGGAGATGCCATAGGTGGTGGGGTCAGTTTATTTACCTTAGGTTTAGGAATGGGGTTGCCGCTATTTATTATTGCTGCGGGTGGTAAAGCGTTATTACCTAAAACAGGCATGTGGATGGTGGTTGTACGTAATGCTATTGGTGTTATGTTATTGGCTGTAGCTGTTTACTTGTTGTCCAGAATAATACCCGGTTACATTACTTTAGCTTTATGGGGGTTATTAGCCGCTGGTGTGGCAATCTTTATTGGAACGTTTGATTTTTCTAGCTCCAAAACTAAAGTACAAAAATTAGCTCAAGTATTAGGATTGTTTTTAATAGTTTATGCTATTTGTGCTTGGGTGGGAGCATGGCAAGGTAATACGGATCCATTACAATCTTTAAAAGGTATTTCCACAACTGAACAATCAACAACTAAAAACAGTACTCTGAATTGGCAAGTGGTTTATAACCAAGAGGAACTGAATAGTCAACTTACAGTAGCCAAAGCAGCAGGTAAGATAGCAATGGTTGATTGGTCGGCGGATTGGTGTATTGCTTGTTTGAAAATGGAAAAAGAAGTATTTGAAGATCGTGAAGTTGCTGCTAAATTGGCTGATTATCAGTTAATTAAAATTGATATGTCAAAAATGACTGATCAACATCGTCAATTGCAAAATGATTATAAAGTATTTGGTCCACCTACTATTTTATTTTTTGATAAGGCAGGCAATGAATTAGTAAATGCTCGTATTATTGGTGAAATGGGGCAAGTAGAATTCTTAGCACATTTAAATGAAATTAATCCTTAAAAGCGGCAAAAATTATAAAAATAAATATAATGACTTATATCTACCTAACATAAATAATTAATAAATAAAAGTAGTGCGAATAGTAAAAGTTTACGGTAAAATGTAACGAATTTCGGTTATTCTGTTTCTATCCTACATAAATTTAGAAGAGAATAATTAGTTTAGTTAGTCATATGACTGGTAAACAGTAAAACCACCAAATTATTATGATAAAGTTACAATAAAAGGATAACTTTTTGGCAGCTTTTTTAGTTTTACATGGTCCTAATCTTAATTTATTAGGCACCCGTGAGCCCGAAGTATACGGTACTACAACACTGGCTCAAATTAATGCTGGATTACAAGAGTGTGCTAAACAGCAAGGGCATCAATTGGCTTATTTGCAGAGTAATGCTGAACATGAGTTAATCGACCGTATTCATGCTGCGCGTAGTGAAAAAATTGATTTTATTGTAATTAATCCAGGTGCTTTTACTCATACCAGTGTAGCGATTCGTGATGCATTGTTAGGAGTAAATATACCCTTTATAGAGGTCCACTTAAGTAATGTTCATAAACGTGAACCTTTTCGTCATCATTCTTATCTTTCCGATATAGCTGTTGGGGTAATCTGTGGCTTGGGAGCCAAAGGTTATTATTTTGCTTTACAAACAGCTATTGAGCAAATTGAACATAGTAAATAAACCAGAGAGTTAAAATAATGGATATACGTAAAGTTAAAAAACTAATCGAATTGTTAGAAGAGTCTGGCATTGATGAATTAGAGATTCATGAAGGTGAAGAGTCTGTTCGCATTAGTCGTCATAGTAATAAAGTATTAGCTGCTCCTACCTATGCAGCACCAGCTCCTGTTGCCGCTCCAGCACCAGCTCCTGCAACTTCTTCTATTGCTCCAGCAGAAGCCGCTCCAGCAGCGCCAGTATTAAAAGGTAGTGTTATACGCTCGCCAATGGTTGGTACTTTCTATCGTTCACCAGCACCTACTGCAGCTTCATTTGTTGAAGTTGGTCAAACAGTTAAGAAAGGTGATGTGCTTTGTATTGTTGAAGCAATGAAAATGATGAATCATATTGAAGCAGAAGTAAGTGGTGTTATTGATTCAATTCTTGTTGAGAATGGTGAGCCAGTAGAATACGACCAACCACTATTTACAATTGTTTAATAGGTGAGGGCTAGCCATGCTAGAGAAAGTGTTAATCGCCAATCGTGGCGAAATTGCCTTACGTATTTTACGCGCTTGTAAAGAGTTAGGTATTAAAACAGTAGCAGTTTATTCTACAGCTGATAGTGAGCTTATGCATTTAAGTCTTGCTGATGAATCTGTTTGTATTGGCCCTGGCCCTGCTGCTAAGTCATATTTACATATTCCGTCTATTATTGCGGCAGCTGAAGTAACAGGAGCTACTGCAATTCATCCTGGTTACGGTTTCTTAGCAGAAAATGCTGATTTTGCTGAGCAAGTAGAAAACTCAGGCTTTACCTTTGTAGGGCCAACTGCTGATGTTATTCGTTTAATGGGTGATAAAGTATCTGCTAAAGATGCTATGAGAAAGGCGGGTGTTCCTACTGTACCTGGTTCTGATGGCCCATTGCCAGAAGATGAAGAGCAAGCAATAAAGATTGCTCGTGAAGTGGGCTATCCAGTTATTATTAAAGCAGCTGGTGGTGGTGGTGGTCGTGGTATGCGTGTTGTACACCATGAGGATGAGCTTATTAAAGCGGCTCGTTTAACCCGTACAGAAGCTGAGGCGGCTTTTGGTAACCCTATGGTTTACCTTGAGAAGTTCCTTGTGAATCCACGTCATGTTGAAGTACAAGTACTTTCAGATGGTCAAGGTAATGCTATTCATTTAGGTGATCGTGATTGTTCATTACAACGTCGTCACCAAAAAGTAATTGAAGAAGCCCCAGCGCCTTTTATTGATGAAAAAGCACGTAAAGAAGTACAAGACCGTTGTGTGAAAGCTTGTGTTGATATTGGTTATCGTGGTGCAGGTACCTTTGAGTTTTTATATGAAGATGGTCGCTTCTATTTTATTGAAATGAACACCCGTGTTCAAGTTGAACACCCTGTTACTGAAATGGTTACAGGTATTGATATTGTAAAAGAAATGCTACGTATTGCTGGTGGCGAAAAGTTATCGATTAAGCAAAAAGATGTGGTTATTCGTGGTCATGCTATTGAATGCCGTATTAATGCAGAAGACCCAGATAATTTTATGCCTTGTCCTGGTTTGGTTAATTATTTCCATGCGCCAGGTGGCAATGGTGTACGTGTAGATTCTCATCTTTATGACGGTTATCGTGTACCGCCTAACTACGACTCATTAATTGGTAAGTTAATCACTTATGGTGGAGATCGTGATGAGGCTTTAGCGCGTATGCGTAATGCGTTAGATGAGCTAGTAGTTGATGGTATTAAAACCAATGCTCCATTACATAAAAATTTAGTACGTGATGCTGGATTCTGTAAAGGTGGTGTTAATATCCATTACCTAGAGCATAAGCTTAATATGAAAAGTTAATAATTAATTAACTTAATGAAAGGGGCAGTTTTACTGCTCCTTTTTATTTCTAACTAATTAATTAAAAGGTTTGAAAATGGCTTGGTTACAATTAAAACTAGCAATTACCCCAGAACAAGCAGCAGAATATGAAGATATTTTATTAGATTGTGGGGCAGTTTCTGTAACTTTTATGGATGCAGAGGATCAGCCTATTTTCGAACCTGAATTGGGTACAACACCTTTATGGAAGCATACTCATTTATTGGCTTTGTTTGAGGGTGATACTGCAGCAGACCAGTTGGTTTTATCATTAGTCCAAGCATTAGGTACAATGCCTCAATATGAACTTGAAGTATTAGAAGATCAGGACTGGGAGCGTAATTGGATGGATAATTTCCAGCCTTTATGCTTTGGTAGCCGTTTATGGATTGTACCCAGTTGGTGTGAAGCACCAAACCCTAATGGCACTAACTTATTGCTAGACCCAGGATTAGCTTTTGGAACTGGTACTCATCCTACTACAGCACTTTGTCTTGAGTGGTTAGATCAGTATATGGAAAAGGGCTTAGAGGTAATAGACTTTGGTTGTGGTTCTGGAATTTTAGCGATTGCTGCTTTATTATTAGGTGCTAAACAAGTAGTGGGAACAGATATTGATATGCAAGCATTAGAAGCCTCGCTTGATAATGCCAAACGTAATCAAATCCCAGAAGAAGATTTTGCAGTTTATTTGCCTGAGCAAATGCCTGAAATAACAGCCGATGTGGTATTAGCTAATATTTTAGCGGGCCCTTTAGTAGCGTTAGCCTCTAAATTAGCTAAGTTGACACGTGCTACTGGTTGGATTTGTTTATCAGGTATTTTAGAAGAACAGGCTAGTGAGGTACGTGCTGCCTATGAGCCTTACTTTAATTTATATCCCACTGCTACTAAAGATGGTTGGGTACGTATTACGGGTCAACGTAAGTAGCTTATATTGACGATAATAGGGGATAGGCTTAGTATAAGGCCTTGTTAATTATCAGCTTATAAATGATTTAGAAAAATGACAGTTAGCTATCAATCAATACAAAGAATTTTTTGCCAAGATGGTAATGAATGGGAACGTGAAGCAGGTCATGGCGTTACTACTCAGACCAGTGATCCAGAACTAAAACTTCCACCCATGTATAAAGTAGTTATATTAAATGACGATTATACACCAATGGATTTTGTGATAGAGATATTAGAGCGTTTTTTTGCTATGAATAATGAAAAAGCAACACGTGTTATGTTACAAGTCCATACTGAAGGGAAGGGTGTTTGTGGTGTATATACTAAGGATGTAGCTGAAACAAAAGCAATGCAGGTTAATGAGTATTCAAGACAGAATGATCATCCTTTATTGTGTGAAGTAGAATGTCAGGAATAACTTAATTTATAAGCCTTTTAAAGTTAAGTAATGCAGGTGGTCAAGATATATTTGAACAGGATCAATACTGGCATTACATTTGCCTCTTATTTGATTAACAGCAGCAGCGTGATCCATAGGGTAATCGGAGCGAATAACTTTTCCTAAGTGACTACTAAAACGTCCCACTAAACCATCATTCTGTTCTAGTTCTTTTACAAAGTATTTGCTGGCAAGAGAGAGAAGAGAAAATTTATTGCTGAGAGTTATAGGAATTGTATTGAGAATACCTGACCACGAATAATAATAGACGCCATTAGTTTCTAGTTCTAAGCCTTCACCTCCCCAAGTTTCAGGAATTCCTTGTGGATATTGGTTATTAAATTGGTTAACGCCTTCAGTGGAAAGACAATTTAAGGCACCAATAAAGTCTTGCGGTAGATGGCGCTTAGTGCTTAATAAGGTAATAGAGTTAACAAAGTTAGTGATTAATTTATTAGCTATACTGCTAGATATTTTATTTTTTAAGACTTTTAACATTACATCAGCTATTTCAGAGCCATGATTAACACCGTTTACTGAGGTAACAGAAGCAACTAATTTGGGATGGCATGCAGCTACATAACGAGCTGTTAAAGCACCATGACTATGACCTATTAAATTAACTTTATCTGCTTTAGTTAAATCTAGAATTTGTTGAACTTGCAGTAGTAACTGTTCACCACGGTTTTCTGTGGTATTAGCTGCTGAAACTACAGGAGTAAATACAACGGTTCCTTGTTGGCGTAATAGTTCATCTATCTTATAAAAATAAGGATAACCTGCTATTTTTTCAAAACCAAATAAACCATGAACAAGTAAAATAGGATATTTGGTTGAGTGGGTAATTGTTAAATCGTTAGATTTCCTATCCATTTTTAAATATTAAATATCATTAACCTACTACATTATTTGGATGATATAGCATTACATGCTGTTGGTAAATATAAACTACTAGCATTAGAGGAACACTGCCAATCAGTATTATTGTTTTGGTTAAATGTTTTACTTAATACAACTTGTTTGCCATCTAAAGAAATACCTAAAGGCTTAAGTATTAAGGTGATGGAACAGATATTTTCGGTTACCCCTGTTGTGAAATCTATTTTATCTGCCATATCTTTTTCTGTAATAGTGACTGCAATATCTTGATTAGTTGGACATCTACTATGTTGATTGTAGAAATCTGTTACTTGTTCTGTATATTCTTGTCCCATTAAATAAGTATCCATCATTAATCCTTTATTGGTGTAATAGCTAGTACCTAAAAAGAGTAAAAAGGGAATACCTAGTAAGAAAAGTGTCATAGCGACAATAACTTTAATAACGACAATACGTTGCTTTTTGATATCTATAGTTTGAGTGTTTTCTGTTGGTTCCATGCGTTACTACTGCCTATGTAGAGGGAATATCATTGTACCCTATTTGAGGGTTAGTGATAAAAAAAGTATTTTATAATGTTGAGTTCTAAAAAAATATAATGCTAGAAGAATTAATAATAGTTATATCTATTAGATAAAGTTATAGTAATGGATTATTTGATAGTTGTTGGTTAATTTGGAGTCGTTAATGAGAAAAGTCATCCATTTTTCAATACTTTTTTTATTTAGTATTGGTTTAGGGTTAAAAATACCAGTAGTAATGGCTAATAATACTCAACAAACAGGTGACCAATCAGTAAGGTTTGAACGTAAGATTCTTGATAGAAAAGCTAATGGATTAGTCTTAGTACAAGACTTTTATGAGAGTGGTAAGAAAAAAACAGATCCTTTTTTAATAAAAGATAGCACACAAGCTAATAAACCTAGTGGTTTGTATAATCTGATGGCTAATTCAATTGATGGCCATTTACTCTCATGGTATGAGAGTGGTCAAAAAGAATATGATATAACCTTTAGTGAAGGTAAGCCAGATGGTCAATGGTTAGGTTGGTACAGTGATGGTAAGAAACAAATTGAAGCTAATTATTCACAAGGTAAATTGGTTTCACTCAAGTCTTGGTATATCAATGGCCAATTAAAACAACAAGCTAACTTAATAGAAAGTAAAGGGACTATTACTACTTATGCAACAACAGGCAGGAAAATATTGGAGGAGTCGTTTAATAATGGTGTATTGGATGGCGTTACTAAACAATGGGATGAGCAGGGTAATCAATTAGCTGAGAAGAACTATAAAAATGGTTTATTAGAGGGGCTTTCTCGTACGTGG